>NZ_MQUR01000028.1 GCF_001953875.1 Streptomyces amritsarensis | reverse complement strand
CGGGTGCCCGGAGTCGGGCACCCGCCGCGGGCGTTCGCCGGCCAGCTCGTCGTCGAAGCTCTCGTCCACCATCAGCTCGGCACCGCTGCGGGCGCCGTCGAGGTAGGTGAAGGCGACCAGCCGTTCGGCGGGGTCGTTGCCCAGGAAGACCGGGCCGCGCAGTGCGTGGGGCGGGAGGGTGACGGCGAACCGCTCGAAGGCGAGCAGCCGCCGCATCCGGTCGCGGACGTCATCTCCGGTTCCGACGAGCCGTTTGACGAAGACCTGGCGGCCGCTTTCCGTGCTGCCGGCCCATATTTCGTTGCGGCCTATCGGCGCGGAGACCGAATTCTGTCGAAGTGGCCGAATCCCATGCGGTCGAGAAAGGATTCCACCGCGGGAACTCCGTCGAGATCGACGGGAGCGAATGTGGTCGACATCGGGTGGCCGACCTCAGATGCTCTGCGTCGCGGGACGGTGGCCGCCGACGGGCTCGGGCCCCGCCGGCTCGGGTTCTGCCAGCCGGGGATCTGCGGGTTGGGGGTCTGCCAGCCCGGGATCGAAGCAGCCGTGACCTGCGGCTCCGTCGGCTCGCGGGGCCTCTCGTCCGCCACCGTGACGGCGGTCGCGACGACGTGGTGGATGCCGGCCGGCGCGGCGGAACGGTCCTCCGAGTCACCCGCATTGGTCAGGGTTGCGACGGCGATTCCGGCGACCAACCCCAGCGCGGTGAATACGTAGACCGAGCGCTTCTTCGCACGTTCCTGGCAGCGGCAGACTTCGGCATTTCGTTTCCCCTCGTGGTGTCGTTGACTTCTCGACGAGGACAACTCTGCCGCGCCGGAGAGCCCCTGAGAGGGAAAAGAGCGTTCAGCTTCCTGTATGCACGGTTCAGCTTCCTGCACCCACTTCGGACCGCGCAAACGACCCAGGCCCAGGTCGTTGACCTGGGCCTTCTTGAAGGACCGCGCGGAGCCGTGCCGCCGGCCGCAGGCGGGCGCGCCGAGCGGCTGGTGGCCGCCTCCGGGCTGCCGCCGATCCGGCTGCACGATCTCCGGCACGGGGCGGCGACGCTCATGCTGGCGGCCGACATCGACATCAAGATCGTGTCCGACACGCTCGGCCACAGCAACACCCGGATCACGCGCGACATCTGAGCGTGCTCCCCCACGTCGGCAAGAGCGCCGCCGAGGCCACCGCCAAGCTGGTCCCTCTCCAGCGCAAGGCCGAGCAGGAAGAGCAGGCCCGCAAGGCCGCCAAGAAGGCCAAGCAAGCCGCGAAGGCGAAGGCCCAGGGGAAGAAGAGGGTCAAGGCCAAGAAGGCCGCGAAGAAGGGCTGACAGCCCCTCCGCTCACGCATCGCTCACGCACGGGGTTCCGAGCCCCAGCCGCCGCATGTGCCGACCGGCCCCGGAAATAGCAAAAGCCCCAGGTCACGGCGAGTGAGTCCTGGGGCTTCTACAGAGCCGCCTTCGGGATTCGAACCCGAGACCTACGCATTACGAGTGCGTTGCTCTGGCCAACTGAGCTAAGGCGGCACCGCTGGTCAGACAAGTATTCCCTCGAAGAGGTGCTCTCATCAGCAGCGGCGCCAAGTCTACAGGGTCTCGGCGGGTGCCCCGAACCAGGTTTCGCCGGGGCGGGACGCAGCTCGCGCAACGGGCCTGATCCACCCGTACCGGCCACCGGGCGGGGCCTGGTGGGGCCGGGGGCGGGGGCTCAGCACTTCTTGCCGTCCTGCGGGGGCTTGCCCTCCAGCAGGTAGCGGTTGATCGCGGTGTCGATGCAGTCGCTGCCGCGCCCGTACGCCGTGTGGCCGTCGCCGTCGTAGGTGAGAAGGGTGCCCGACTCCAGCTGGCCGGCCAGGGCCTGCGCCCACTTGTACGGGGTCGCCGGGTCGCGGAGGGTGCCGACCACCACGATCGGCGCGGCGCCCTTCGCGGTCAGCGGGCCCGCCTTGCCCGTGGCCTTCACCGGCCAGTACCCGCAGTTCAGCGCGGCCCAGGCCAGGCCCGCGCCGAAGACCGGCGAGGCCTTCCGGAAGGAGGGCAGGGCCGCGTCGACCGCGTCCGGGCCGGTGAAGGCCGCGGGCTGGTCGAGGCAGTTGACGGCGGCGTTCGCGAACATCAGGTTGGCGTACTTCCCGTCCGCCCCGCGCTCGTAGTAGCTGTCGGCCAGGCCCAGCAGGCCCGACCCGTCGCCGTTCATCGCCGAGGTCAGCGCTTCGCGCAGCTGGGGCCAGGCGTTCTCGTCGTAGAGCGCCGCGATCACCCCGGTCGTCGCGAGGGCCTCGCCGAGCGGGCGCTTGTCGTCGCCGCTGGGCACGGGCTGCGCGTCGAGCTTGCGGAAGAAGTCCTGCAGACGGGCGGCGACCTCCTCGGGGCTGCCCTGGCCCAGCGGGCAGTCGGGTTGCTTCGCGCAGTCCTTGGCGAAGGAGGTGAAGGCCGTCTCGAAGCCCTCGGTCTGGTCCCGGTTGAGGTCGAGCGCCTGGCGCGTGGGGTCCATCGCGCCGTCCAGGACCAGCCGGCCGACCCGGTCGGGGAAGAGGTTCGCGTACGTCGCGCCCAGCAGCGTGCCGTACGAGGCCCCGACGTAGTTCAGCTTCCCGTCGCCGAGGACGGCGCGTAGCAGGTCCATGTCGCGGGCGGCATCGACAGTCGAGACGTGCGGCAGCACCCTCTTCGAGCGGGCCTCGCAGCCGGCCGCGAACTCCTTGAAGGCGGCCACCAGGCGGGCCCGCTCGGCCGCGTCGTCCGGCGTCTGGTCCACCTGGGTGTACTTGTCCATCTCCGGGCCGGTGAGGCACTCGACGGGGCTGCTGCGCTCCACGCCGCGCGGATCGAAGGACACCATGTCGTACCGGGCGCGCACCGGGGCGGGATAGCCGATGCCCGCGTACGCCTGGAGGTAGCCGATGCCGGAGCCGCCGGGGCCGCCCGGATTGACCACGAGCGAGCCGAGCCGCTTGCCGGGGCCCGTCGCCACCCGGCGGGCCACCGCGATGTCCACGTCCCCGCCCGCGCCGGGGTTCGCGTAGTCCAGCGGCGCCTTCATCGTGGAGCACTGGAATCCGGGGACACCGCAGTCGCGCCAGGTCAGCTTCTGGGCGTAGTACGGACGCATCGCGGCGGCGTCGGGGGACGGCGGCACCGACGCCGTGGCGCCGGCCTCCCCTCTCGCGGACGCGGCGGTTTGGAGCGTCTCCGACCCTCCGGAGGTGCATCCGGAGAGCAGCAGCCCGGCCACTGCGATCACGGTCCCGGTGGTACGCAGCGCGCGACTGGTGTCCATCCTCGGAGCCTACGTCCTGCCGGCGGGCGCAGACGGGCCCTCTGCTCCGGACGGACCCGGCCCTTCCGTGGCGCCCGCCGGGCAGCGCAGGGGCCCGGCCTGCTCCGGCCCGGAGGCCGGTTCGCCCTTACGGGTGAGTCCCCCGGCCCGGAGGGGGTCAGCCCGCGCGCAGCGACATCGTCATCGCCTCCACCGCGAGGAGCGGCGCGACGTTGCGGTCGAGGGCGTCGCGGCAGGCGATGATCGCCTCGATCCGGCGCAGGGTCCGCTCCGGCCCGGAGGCCTTCGCGATGCGCTCCAGGTCCTGCCGTATGTCCTCGTTGGCGATGGCGAGGGCCGAGCCGAGCTGGAGGGCCAGGACGTCGCGGTAGAAGCCGGTCAGGTCGGTGAGTGCCAGGTCGAGGCTGTCGCGCTGGGTCCGGGTCCGGCGCCGCTTCTGCTTGTCCTCCAGCTCCTTCATGACGCCCGCCGTGCCGCGCGGCATCCGCCCGCCCGTACCGGCGGCGGCGCCGAGGGCGGCGCGGAGCTCTTCGGTCTCCTTGGTGTCGACCTCCTCGGCCATCTGCTTGGCGTCCTCGGCGGCGGCGTCCACCAGCTCCTGGGCGGCCTTGAGGCAGGCTCCGACATCGTCCACCCGCAGCGGGAGCTTCAGGACCGTCGCCCTGCGCTCCCTGGCCCCCTCGTCGGTGGCCAGCCGACGGGCGCGGTCGACGTGCCCCTGCGTGGCCCTGGCGGCGGCCAGGGCCGCCGCCGGCTCGACGCCGTCCCGCCGCACCAGCATGTCGGCGACGGCCGTGACCGACGGGGTGCTGAGGGCGAGGTGGCGGCAGCGGGAGCGGATGGTGGGCAGCACGTCCTCCAGGGACGGCGAGCACAGCAGCCACACGGTGCGGGGCGCGGGCTCCTCCACCGCCTTGAGGACGGCGTTGGCGGACTTCTCGTTCAGCCGCTCGGCGTCCTCGACCAGGATGATCTGCCAGCGGCCCGTCGCGGGGGAGGTGTAGGACTTGCGGACGGTGTCGCGCATGTCGTCGACGAGGATCTGGCTGCCGACCGCGGCGACGGTGGAGACGTCCGCGTGGGTGCCGACCATCGTGGTGTGGCAGCCGTCGCAGAACCCGCAGCCCGGCTCACCGCCGAGAGCACGGTCCGGGCTGGTGCACTGCAGGGCCGCCGCGAAGGCCCGGGCGGCGGTGACCCGCCCGGCTCCCGGCGGTCCCGTGAAGAGCCAGGCGTGGGTCATCCTCGACGCGGCGGGCGGCGCGGTCCCGTTCGTGGCGGCCGTGACCAGCGCATCGGCGTCGCGAGCGGCGGCGGCCAGCTGCGTGTGGATCCGCTCCTGGCCCACCAGGTCGTCCCATACGGGCATCCCGCCCACCACCTCTCACTCTCCGTGCACCCATTGTGTCGGGCGCCACCGACAATCCGTTACGGCCGCCTCAGCGGCGGGTGCGGCGCGCTGTGCCTTCGCCCTCGTCGTCGTCCTCGTCGCGGTGGCGGCCCAGCAGCTCGTCCGCCAGCGTCGGCAGGTCGTCGAGCGGGGTCTCCTCCGCCCAGTCCGGCCGGGGACGGCGCGGTCGGCCGTCGTCGTCGACGACGGGGAGTTCCCGCGTCCGGTCGTTGCTGGAGTCCCGGAAGATGCCCGACGGCACCCGATCGGCCGGGTCCTCCTCGGGGCGCCGGGCCGTCGGCCGTGTCGCGGACCGGGCGGGGCCCCCGCTGCCGGAGCCCTGCGGGGCGTCCGGGCGTACGGGCGGCAGCACCGCCGTCTCGTCGGCCGGACGCACCGGCGGCAGCACGGCCGTCTCCTCCACGGCGGACGCCGCGGAGGACGGGTCGACCTTCGGCACCGGAACGGTCTGGGTCACGTCGTCGGGCCGGACGACCCGCTTGACCGCCGGGGTCTCGATCGTCACCGCGTCGTCGGGGTGCGGCTCCTTCACCATGTCGATCCTGGGTCCCGAAGCGGCGGGACCGGACGCCGGAGCTGCCGGAGCCGGAGCTGCCGGAGCCGCAGCCGCGGCAGCAGCCTGGGCCTCCGCGGCCGCCCGGGCCTCCGCGGCGGCCGCGGCGGCCGCCGCCTTCGCCGCGGCCTCGGCCGCCGAGGCCTCCACCAGCCGGCGCGCCTCCTCGGCCTTCAGCAGGGCCTCCTCGGCCCGCCGCTGCTTCTCCAGCCGCCGCTCCTCGGCCTCGGCCCGCAGCCGGGCCTCCTCCTCGGCCTGCTTGCGCAGCCGCTCCGCCTCCGCCGCGCGCGCCTTCGCCTCGGCCTCCGCGCGCAGCCGCTCGGCCTCGGCCCGCGCCCGGGCCTCCTCCTCGGCCCGCAGCCGCTCCTCCTCCGCCTTGCGGGCGGCCTCGGCCTCGGCCCTGATCCGGGCCTCCTCGGCCTCGCGGGCCTTGCGCGCCTCCTCCTCGGCCCGCAGCCGCGCCTCCTCCGCCTTGCGCGCCGCCTCTTCCTCGGCCTTGCGCCGCGCCTCCTCCTCGGCGAGGCGCCGGGCCTCCGCCTGCGCGGCCACCTCCGCCTCGGACAGCGGCAGCATCCGGTCCAGCCGGTGGCGTACGACGGTGGTCACCGAGTCCGGGTCCTGCCCGGCGTCGACCACCAGGTAGCGGCCGGGGTCGGCCGCGGCGAGGGTCAGGAAGCCCGACCGCACCCGCTGGTGGAACTCCGCCGGCTCCGACTCCAGCCGGTCCGGTGCCTCCGTGAACCGCTCCCGCGCCGCCTCGGGCGACACGTCGAGCAGCACCGTCAGGTTCGGTACGAGCCCGCTGGTCGCCCAGCGCGAGATCCGGGCGATCTCCGTCGGGGAGAGGTCGCGGCCGGCGCCCTGATAGGCCACCGAGGAGTCGATGTAGCGGTCCGAGATGACGATCGCGCCGCGCTCCAGGGCCGGGCGCACCACCGTGTCCACGTGTTCGGCGCGGTCGGCCGCATACAGCAGGGCCTCGGCGCGGTTCGACAGCCCGGCCGAGGACACGTCGAGCAGGATCGAGCGGAGCCGCTTGCCGACGGGGGTGGCACCCGGTTCCCGGGTCACGACGACCTCGTGGCCCTTGCCCCGTATCCACTCGGCCAGCGCCTGGACCTGGGTGGACTTGCCCGCTCCGTCGCCGCCCTCCAGCGCGATGAAGAATCCGGTGGCGGCCGGGGCCTGGACGGGCTCCCCGCCGCGCAGCGCGTCGCGCAGGTCGCGGCGCAGCGGCACGCCGCGGCGGTCGTCCGCCTTGGTGAGCACGACCACGGCGACGGGCAGCAGCAGCGCACCGACGAGCATCAGGGTGAAGGCGGCGCCGCCGTGCGAGAAGACGACCTCGACCCCGGTGAGCTGGTGCGGGCCGATCACCGCGGCCAGGACGGGCGCGGCGACGGCGCCTACGGCCACGGCGACCCGTACGACGGCCTGGAGGTGCTCGGTGACCCGCGCCCGGCGGAACTCCTCGGTCTCCTGGTCCAGCAGGGTGTGGCCGGTGTTGGCCGCGACGCCCGCCGCGGTGCCGGCGAGCAGCGAGAGGAACAGCACCGTCGCCGTGTCCGGGACGAGGCCGCTCAGCAGCAGCGCGAGGCCGGCCACCGCTATGGCGAGGGCCAGCAGCCGGCGCCGGGACAGGCCGGGCAGCACCTTGCCGGCCTGGGTGGCGCGGATGCCGGCGGCGGTGCCTGCGACGAGAGCGAGGACGAACAGCGCGAACGCGGCAGGGCCGCCGCCCAGGTCGAAGGCGTGCAGGACGGCCACGGCGACGGCGCAGGACACCGCTCCGGCGACCGCGGCGCAGCTCAGGACCAGCAGCGGGACGGCGCCCGTACGGCCCTTGTCCGGCCGGTCGCCGGTCTTGGGGGCGCGCAGGCCCTCCAGCGGTGAACGCGGCCGCGGGGTCGCCGCGGTGGGCAGCACCAGCGGGAGCAGCAGTGAGACCGACGCGGCGAAGAGGCCGGCGGCGACGTACGAGCCGAGCGCGGCCTGGTTCGCGGCGAACCAGGCCACGCCGAGGCCGAGGGCCTTGCCGACGAGGGTCGCGGCGAGCAGCGCGGCCGCCGCGACGGGGAGCGCCGCGAACGCCGTACGCAGGGTCAGGCGCCGCAGGGCGTCCATGTGGTCCGGAAGCGGCCGTACGGTGGCGCCCTCCGGCGGCGGCTCCGGCAGCAGGGCGGGGGCGGCGCTCTCCTTGGCCAGCGTCCACAGCCGTTCGGCGGCGCCGGACACGAAGACGGTGGCCAGCAGCGCGGTGAGCGCGTGGGCCGGGATCCAGTCGAGCCACAGCGGGGCGACGACGAAGAGGCCGAGGCGGACCCCGTCGGCTGCGATCATCGTCCAGCGGCGGTCCAGCTTGCCGCCGGCGCCGAGGAGCCCGGCGAGCGGGCCGAGCAGGACGGCGCCGAAGAGCAGGGTGGCGAGGATCCGGACGCCGAAGACGGCGGCGACGGCGAGGGCCGCACCGCGGTCTCCGCCGCCGAAGGCGCCCTCGGTGGCGGCTGCCTGAAGCGCCAGCAGAACCAGCACCAGCAGGGCGAGGGCATCACCGATGCCGCTCACCAGCTGGGCGCTCCACAGCCGGCGCAGCCGGGGGGTGCGCAGCAGTGCGCGCACCGCACGCTCGCGGGAATCCGCGGCTAGGGCTTCGTCGTAGGTGGGGTTCGCCGGGGCGGTCACGACCGCCGGCTGCTCGGCTCGCGTCATCCGCCCAGCCTATCCGCTGCGCTTGGCGGCTGCGGAGGCCTGTGGACAAGCCCGGGTGTGACCCCGGACCCACCTTCCGCAAGCACGGAGCCCCACGCTTGGCGTGGGGCTCCGTCGCGCCTACTCGTCCGCCGGGGCGGCGGCCGTCTTCTGGGCCGCGGCCTTCTTGGCGACGGTCTTCTTCGCGACCGTCTTCTTGGCGGTGGCCGTCTTGGCGGTCGTCGTCTTCTTGGCCGCCGTCTTCTTGGCCGCCGCGGTCTTCGTCGCGGTCGCCTTCTTCGCCGGGGCCTTCTTGGCGGCGGTCTTCTTCGCCGTCTTCTTGGCCGGTCCCTTCGCCCGCTTCTCCGCGAGCAGCTCGTAACCCCGCTCGGGCGTGATCGTCTCGACGTCGTCGTCCCGCCGCAGCGTCGCGTTCGTCTCGCCGTCCGTCACGTACGGTCCGAAGCGGCCGTCCTTGACGACCACCGGCTTCCCGCTGACCGGGTCGGCGCCCAGCTCCTTCAGCGGCGGCTTGGCCGCGGCCCGGCCGCGCTGCTTGGGCTGCGCGTAGATCGCGAGGGCTTCGTCCAGCGTGATCGAGAAGAGCTGGTCCTCGGTCTCCAGGGACCGCGAGTCCGTGCCCTTCTTCAGGTACGGGCCGTAGCGGCCGTTCTGGGCCGTGATCTCCACGCCTTCGGCGTCCGCGCCGACGACGCGCGGCAGCGACATCAGCTTGAGGGCGTCGTCGAGGGTGACCGTGTCCAGGCTCATCGTCTTGAAGAGCGAGGCCGTGCGCGCCTTGACTGCGTTCTTGCCGGTCTTCGGCGTGCCCTCGGGCAGGATCTCCGTCACGTACGGCCCGTAGCGGCCGTCCTTGGCGACGATCTCGTTCCCGCTGACCGGGTCCTTGCCGAGCTGGAACTCTCCGCTCGGCTTCGCGAACAGCTCCTCCGCGTAGGCGACCGTCAGCTCGTCCGGAGCCATGTCGTCGGGGATGTCGGCGCGCTGGTGGCCCTCGGAGTCCTTCTCGCCCCGCTCCACGTACGGCCCGTAGCGGCCGACGCGCAGCACGATGCCCTCGCCGACGGGGAAGGAGGAGATCTCCCGGGCGTCGATCGCGCCCAGGTCCGTGACCAGCTCCTTGAGGCCGCCCAGGTGATCGCCGCCCGAGGGCACGACCTCGGTGGCGTTCTCGGAGCCGAAGTAGAACCGCTTCAGCCACGGCACGGACTGGGCCTCGCCCCGCGCGATGCGGTCGAGGTCGTCCTCCATCTTCGCGGTGAAGTCGTAGTCGACGAGCCGGCCGAAGTGCTTCTCCAGCAGGTTGACCACGGCGAACGACAGGAAGGACGGCACGAGGGCCGTGCCCTTCTTGAAGACGTAGCCGCGGTCGAGGATCGTGCCGATGATCGACGCGTACGTCGACGGCCGGCCGATCTCGCGCTCCTCGAGCTCCTTGACCAGCGAGGCCTCGGTGTAGCGGGCCGGCGGCTTGGTCGCGTGGCCGTCCGCCGTGATCTCCTCGGCGGCCAGCGCGTCGCCCTCCGCGACCTGCGGCAGGCGCCGCTCGCGGTCGTCGAGCTCGGCGTTCGGGTCGTCCGCGCCCTCGACGTACGCCTTCATGAAGCCGTGGAAGGTGATCGTCTTGCCGGACGCGCTGAACTCGGCGTCACGGCCGTCCGAGGCGCGTCCGCCGATCTTCACGGTGACGCTGTTGCCGGTCGCGTCCTTCATCTGGGAGGCGACGGTGCGCTTCCAGATGAGCTCGTACAGCCGGAACTGGTCGCCGGTCAGGCCCGTCTCGGCCGGGGTGCGGAAACGATCACCCGAGGGGCGGATCGCCTCGTGCGCCTCCTGCGCGTTCTTGACCTTGCCCGCGTAGACGCGCGGCTTCTCCGGCAGGTAGTCGGCCCCGTACAGCTGGGTGACCTGCGCCCGGGCGGCCGCCACGGCGGTGTCGGAGAGCGTGGTGGAGTCCGTACGCATGTAGGTGATGAAGCCGTTCTCGTACAGCTTCTGCGCCACCTGCATCGTCGCCTTCGCACCGAAGCCCAGCTTGCGCGAGGCCTCCTGCTGGAGCGTCGTCGTGCGGAAGGGGGCGTAGGGGGAACGGCGGTAGGGCTTGGACTCGACCGACCGGACGGCGAACGCGGTGTCGGCGAGCGCGGCGGCCAGCGCCCGCGCGCCTGCCTCGTCGAGGTGCAGCACCTCGCTCTTGAGCTGCCCGTTCGCGCCGAAGTCGCGGCCCTGCGCGACGCGCTTGCCGTCGACCGTGTTCAGGCGGGCGACCAGCGACGACGGGTCGGACGGGTCGCCGGCGCGGCCGGTGGAGAAGGTTCCGGTCAGGTCCCAGTACTCGGCGGAGCGGAACGCGATGCGCTCGCGCTCCCGCTCGACGACGAGGCGGGTGGCCACCGACTGGACGCGGCCGGCCGACAGGCGCGGCATGACCTTCTTCCACAGGACCGGCGAGACCTCGTAGCCGTAGAGGCGGTCGAGGATGCGGCGGGTCTCCTGGGCGTCGACCATGCGCTGGTTCAGCTCGCGCGGGTTGGCGACGGCGTCGCGGATCGCGTCCTTGGTGATCTCGTGGAAGACCATCCGGTGGACGGGGACCTTGGGCTTGAGGACTTCCTGAAGGTGCCACGCGATGGCTTCGCCCTCGCGGTCCTCATCGGTGGCGAGGAAGAGTTCGTCGGACTCGGCCAGCAGCTCCTTGAGCTTGCGGACCTGGGCCTTCTTGTCGGCGTTGACGACGTAGATCGGCTGGAAGTCGTGCTCGACGTCCACGCCGAGGCGGCGGACCTCACCGGTGTACTTGTCGGGAACCTCGGCCGCGCCGTTGGGGAGGTCGCGGATGTGCCCGACGCTCGCCTCGACGACGTATCCCGGGCCGAGGTAGCCCTTGATCGTCTTCGCCTTGGCAGGGGACTCGACGATGACGAGTCGGCGGCCGCCCTTTGCGGTCTCGCTAGTCGGGGACAACTTGGCTCTTCTCTCCGGTCGGCACTCGGTCGCAGTACGGCGACGCTGCGGAGTGTGACGGTACAACCCGCCCCCGTGTCAAACGGCACAAGCCCGCAACGGCCACTCGAACGGTAACCCGACAAGTGCGGTTTCTGCCGCCCGGATGCCGCGCCGGACCCTTCCCGATCACCGGGCCGAGTGGCCGCGGGGCCGTCTGGCCCCGCGTCCGCGCCCCGTCCCGCGTGGGCTTCCGGAGCCGGTGCCGCGGCCGCCGGCGCACCCCTCGCGGCGGCGCCGGACCGGCCTGCGCCGCCGGGCCGCCCCTGGCCCGCGCAGCCCCGCCGAAGAAGCGGAGGCGATGGTTCGACCGTGACGGGGCGCGCAGCCTCGACCACCGGCGCACGGCGGCCGGCGCGCGCTCCCGTCCAGGCCTGCAGAGCGGCCCCGAACAGCGTGAACACGGCCTCGGCGAAGATCGCCGGACCGGTTTCCGCGCCGTTCCCCTCACCCCCGGGCCACTCCCGGGCCCCCCCCGGACCCCGCTGCGCAGCACGCTGCCAGCCCCGGGGATACGCCGGGCGAACCCAGGGTTACATCACGGTGCCGGCTTCTGACCGGGGGTCGCCACGGGCTCCAGGAAACCCTGCTCAACCAGCATCCGGATGGCCTCCGGAGTCCGGTCGCGCAGCACGACGGGGTCCTCCTGCATCAGCTGTGCGATCGCGTCCAGGATCCGTCCGGCGCTCAGTGAGCCGTCACACACTCCCGCGAAGCCCGCGCCGACCGTGTCGACCTTCGTGGCGCGCCGCATTCCGCGGTTCTGCCGGAGCACGACATGTTCGGGGTCCTCCGCTCCGGGCGAGCCGACCTGCTCCTGGACGACTTCCTCGACCAGCACGAAGCGGGCCTCCAGCAGGGCCGCGTCGTCGTGCTCGCGCAGGTAGTCCTGGCGGGCGAAGTGGGCGAGGACGGCCTCGCCGAGCGGCTGCTCCACCGTGTGCGGCCACTCCTCGACCACGATCGAGGGCTCCGCCGCGTCCGTCCGGCGCAAGGTGATCCATCCGAAGCCGACGCTCCTGGTCTTGCGGGCCTCGAACTCGTCCAGCCAGTCCTCGTAACGCCGCGCGTACTCCTCGGGGTCGGTGCGGTGGTCGCCCGCGTCGCGCAGCCACAGCTCCGCGTACTGCGTGACGTCCTGCACGTCGCGCTGGACGATCCAGGCATCACAGCCGCGCGGCACCCAGGAGCGGAGCCGGTCGCGCCAGTCCTCGCCCTCCACGTGCTGCCAGTTGCCGAGGAACTGCGCGTACCCGCCGGGATTGAGCCGTGCGCCCGCCTCCTGGACCAACGTCCGGCACAGGTCGTCGCCGCCCATTCCGCCGTCGCGGTACGTCAGCCGGGCGCCCGGGGAGATCACGAACGGCGGGTTCGACACGATCAGGTCGTACGTCGCCTCGCCGACCGGCTCGAAGAGCGAGCCGGTGAGCAGCTCGGCCTCCGGCGCCCCGGAGAGGGCCAGCGTCAAACGGGTGAATCCGAGGGCTCTGGGGTTGACGTCGGTGGCGGTGACCCGGGTCGCGTGCCGGGTGGCGTGCAGCGCCTGGATGCCCGATCCGGTACCCACGTCGAGGGCGGAGCCGACCGGCGTGCGCACGGTAATCCCGGCCAGGGTCGTGGAGGCTCCGCCGACGCCGAGTACGACGCCCTCCTCCCGGCTGCCGATCCCGCCGGCCCCGCCGACGGCGCAGCCGAGGTCCGAGACGATGAACCAGTCCTCGCCGTCGGGGCCCCCGTACGGGCGCACGTCGACGGTGGCGTGCACCTCGTCGCCCTCGCGCCGCAGCCACCCGTCGGCCAGGGCGGCCTCGACCGGCATCGCCGTCGCGGCGTGCACGTACGGCACGGGCTGCTGGAGCAGGAACAGCCGGACCAGGGTGGCGAGCGGGCCGTCTCCGCCGCCCCGGGTGGCGCGCAGGGCGGGGACCGTCTCGCTGCGGGCCAGCGCGGCGTAGGCGGGGGCGCCGAGCAGGTCGAGCAGCCCGTCGGCGGTGAAGCCGGCGGCCAGCATCGCGCTGCGGAGCTCGGCGGCGTGGTCGGGGGTGGGGAGGCTGGTGGTACTCACCCGTCCATTGTGTCCGCTGGGGCCCGTCCCGCCGGTCACCACGGGCCCGGATGTGCGAAAGGGCGGCCGGGCTCCCTCGCGGGAGCCCGGCCGCCCGGGTCCTCGTGCGGCGCGGTACGCGCCCTGGAGGGCGCCTACTTGGGCGCTGCCGAGGTCGCCGCGACCTGGCAGCCCTTCTGGTTGTTGATGGCCTTGTCGAGACCGCCCGCGTTGAGCGTGGCGAGGGCGTCCTGGCCGCCCTTCGTCGCCTCCTGCAGGCCGCCCGCGACCTCCTTGAGGCCGTCGGCGAACTTCGTCTGGTCCGCGGGGTCGAGGGCGTCCATCTTGGCCTTCAGGTCGGCGTACCCCTTGGAGGTCGCCTCGAAGCCCTTGACCGCCGCCTCCTGGGTCTTGGCGCCGTTCTTGACCGGCGGCACACCCGCCTGCTGCAGGGCGCTGCCCATCGTCTTGTACGACTCCGACATGGCCGCGAAAGCCGCCGCGTCGGTCTGCTTGACCTCGTCGGGCTTGCTGCTCTCCGTGGCCACGCGCTTGATGTCGGCGTTGGCGGTCTCGATCTTCTTGAGTTCGGGCTGCCACTGGTCGCAGACCTTCTTGGCCCAGGCGTTGGCCTTCTCGTCGCCGTCGTCCCCGCCGCAGCCGGACAGGACGAGCATCAGCACCGCACTGCCCGACAACGCGGCCGCAAGCTTCTTGTTCACCGGATTGGTCCCTTCGAAGGCTCTCGGCCCGGAAGATACACGCCTGCCGTCGGGGGACGCACAAAGGCGGACAGACGACGCGTCAGTCCGCGTCGCCTGTCCGCCGTTCGGGCGCACGGCCGGCCCTGCCCGGCCCGGCCCGTCCTTCGGCCGGCGCCTCGGTCAGGAGACCGTCGCCGGATCGGCCGACTGGGCCACCCGCTCGGCCGTCCCGTCCGTCTCGTCCCCCACGGCGATGCCGCGGCGCTTGGAGACGTACACCGCGCCGACGATGACGCCGATCGCGAGGACCGCGACGATCGCCCGTACGGTCGGGCTGGTGTCCGCGCCGTAGCTGAACTGCACGACGGCGGGGGCGATCAGCAGCGCCACCAGGTTCATGACCTTCAGCAGCGGGTTGATCGCGGGACCGGCGGTGTCCTTGAACGGGTCGCCGACCGTGTCGCCGATCACGACCGCCTCGTGGGCCTCGCTGCCCTTGCCGCCGTGGTGGCCGTCCTCGACCAGCTTCTTGGCGTTGTCCCAGGCGCCGCCGGAGTTGGCGAGGAAGACCGCCATCAGCGTGCCCGTGCCGATGGCGCCGGCGAGGAAGGCCCCGAGGGCGCCCACACCGAGGCTGAAGCCGACCGCGATCGGTGTCAGGACGGCGAGCAGGCCGGGCGTGGCGAGCTCGCGCAGCGCGTCCTTGGTGCAGATGTCGACGACGCGCCCGTACTCGGGCTTCTCGCTGTAGTCCATGATCCCGGGGTGCTCGCGGAACTGGCGGCGCACCTCGTAGACCACCGAGCCCGCGGAGCGGGAGACCGCGTTGATGGCGAGGCCGGAGAACAGGAAGACCACGGCCGCGCCCAGGATCAGCCCGACGAGGTTGTTGGGCTGCGCGATGTCCAGGCTGAGGTTCAGCTCCCCGGCCTTGGCGCCGACTTCCTTGACCGCGACGGCGATCGCGTCGTTGTACGAGCCGAAGAGCGCGGCGGCGGCGAGCACGGCCGTCGCGATGGCGATGCCCTTGGTGATGGCCTTGGTGGTGTTGCCGACGGCGTCGAGGTCGGTCAGGACCTGCGCGCCGGCGCCCTCGACGTCGCCGGACATCTCGGCGATGCCCTGGGCGTTGTCGGAGACGGGCCCGAAGGTGTCCATGGCGACGATGACGCCGACGGTGGTGAGCAGGCCGGTGCCGGCCAGGGCCACCGCGAAGAGCGCCAGCAGGATCGAGGTGCCGCCGAGCAGGAACGCCCCGTAGACGCCGAGGCCGATCAGGAGCGCCGTGTAGACGGCGGACTCCAGGCCGACGGAGATGCCGGCGAGGACGACCGTGGCGGCTCCCGTCAGGGAGGACTTGCCGATGTCCCGGACGGGGCGGCGGTTGGTCTCGGTGAAGTAGCCGGTCAGCTGCTGGATCAGGGCCGCCAGCACGATGCCGATGGCGACGGCGACGACGGCCAGGACGCGCGGGTCGCCGGAGTGGTTGGTGATCGCCTCGTTCTCGACGCCGACGAGCTCCTTGTAGGTGGACGGCAGGTAGGCGTAGACGGCGATCGCGACCAGCACCAGGGAGATCACGGCCGAGATGAAGAAGCCGCGGTTGATGGCGGTCATGCCGCTGCGGTCGCTGCGGCGCGGGGAGACCGCGAAGATGCCGATCATCGCGGTGATGACGCCGATGGCGGGGACGATCAGCGGGAAGGCCAGGCCCAGGTCGCCGAAGGCGGCCTTGCCGAGGATGAGCGCTGCCACGAGGGTGACGGCGTAGGACTCGAAGAGGTCGGCCGCCATTCCGGCGCAGTCTCCGACGTTGTCGCCCACGTTGTCGGCGATGGTCGCGGCATTGCGCGGGTCGTCCTCCGGAATGCCCTGTTCGACCTTGCCGACCAGGTCGGCGCCGACGTCGGCGGCCTTGGTGAAGATTCCGCCGCCCACGCGCATGAACATCGCGATCAGGGCGGCGCCGAGACCGAAGCCCTCCAGGACCTTGGGGGCGTCCGCGGCGTAGACCAGGACGACGCAGGAGGCGCCGAAGAGGCCGAGGCCGACGGTGAACATGCCGACCACGCCGCCCGTGCGGAAGGCGATCTTCATCGCCTGGTGGGAGACCTCGGTCAGGTCCTTGGCTGGCTCCCCCTCGGCCGGGGTGGCCTGGCGTGCGGCGGCGGCGACACGCACGTTGGCGCGGACCGCGAGGCGCATGCCGATGTAGCCGGTGGCCGCCGAGAAGATGGCGCCGACGAGGAAGAAGGCGGAGCGTCCCGCCCGCTGGTTCCAGTCGTCGGCGGGGAGCAGGAAGAGCAGGAAGAAGACCACGACGGCGAAGATGCCGAGGGTGCGCAGCTGCCGGCCGAGGTAGGCGTTGGCGCCTTCCTGGACGGCTGCGGCGATCTTCTTCATGCTGTCGGTTCCCTCGTCGGCGGCGAGGACCTGGCGGACCAGGAACTGCGCGACGACGAGTGCGGCGAGTGCCACGGCCGCAATGACGATCACGATGAGCCGATTGTCATCGGTGAGTACTGCGGATGCCAGATCAGCGGTGCCATCCGGCGCGAGAGGGGTGAAGAGCCCCGTCATTCGTCCTCCTTGACGTGATGAGCTCAAGATGTGGACGGATTGTAGGGAGCGCATCCCGATCAAAACAGTGCGCAGGAAACGCAATTGGCGTGCTCCTGCTCCTCAGCAATAGATCGCGTCACTCCATTACCCTCGAAAGTGGTAATGGGGCAAAGGCATTGACGGATGCTCATTGATCTAGGGAAATGAAAAAGGCCCTGCTCAGCAGGGCCTTGATAAAGATCAGAAGATAGGAGGGAATGCGCGCGCCGTGGATCTCACGGAAGATCGGAAGACCCCGAGACGGGCCAGCTCATCCTGATGGTCCCGCCCGATTCCCCACTGGTCACCTCGACGTCGTCGACGAGCCCGCTGATCACCGCGAGCCCCATCTCGTCCTCGGTGTCCCCGTCGGAGTCCTGGACCGCGGCGATGCCGGACACGGTGTCGGCCGGGATCCCCTCCGGGCCGGGAACCTCGTCGCCGACCTCGATGGAGAACGACTTGTCCTCTTCGGTCAGCACCACCCGGACGGGCGCGGTCAGCCCGTTGCTCCGGTGGAGTCCGACGGCACGCGAGCACGCCTCGCCCACGGCGAGGCGGACCTCGTCGAGGACGGCTTCCTCCACGCCGGCCCTGCGCGCCACGGCGGCCGCGACCAGGCGGGCCGTCCGGACGTGTTCGGGCTGGGCGCTGAAGCGCAGTTCAACGGTGGCCATGGGCGTCCCCCTCGGACTACGGGCGTGCCTTGACAGGGGTCCGGACCATCCATGGTCCGGCACCCCCGCTCTCCTTGCCGGCCCCCGACTGTCCGGAAACTGCCGGGGGCCGTCCGGAGCCGTCAGTCGGTGGCGTTGACGGCGTCGTCCACCGTGGTGTGGATCGGGAACACCTTGGTCAGACCGGTAATACGGAAGATCTTCAGGATGCGCTCCTGGTTGCACACCAGGCGGAGCGAACCCTCGTGCGCGCGGACGCGCTTGAGACCTCCCACGAGCACACCAAGTCCGGTGGAGTCGAGGAAGTCCACTCGCTCCATGTCGACGACCAGGTGGTAGCTGCCGTCGTTCACCAACTCGACCAACTGCTCGCGCAGCTTGGGCGCGGTATACACATCAATCTCGCCACCGACCTCCACGACCGTACGGTCGCCGACAGTGCGAGTCGACAGGGACAGGTCCACGGATCCTCCAGCACCTTGCTATCGAGCGGCGCCCCCCAGGGGCCTCCCCACCCGAAGGTAGGTGAGGGATTGGCTGCCGCAATGGCATTCAATCACTTACCGGCAGGCGCGCACGACGCCTTCCGACCATTGTCCCGCACGCCGGTGACACACTCGGTTCCGATGGCCCACACTCACGGTCCCGGACGGCCCACGGCAGACGCGGACTCCCGACCCACCCCCGACACGGTCCTGAACCGCCTGTCACGGGGGCCTTTCCGGTCTGCGCGCATCACCCATACGGAGCACTTGCCCCCTCGGGAGGGCCGTCATGCAGTCTGGCCCGACCGCATCCGAACGGACGTAGTAGCCGCCATCCAGGCCGCCGGGATCGGCCATCCGTGGGAACACCAGGCCGCGGCCGCCGAACACGCCCTGGACGGCGAATCCGTGGTCGTCGCCACCGGAACCGCCTCGGGCAAGTCCCTGGCCTACCTCGCCCCCGTGCTCTCGGCCCTCGCGGACGGCGCACAGGCGCCGAACGGCAGGGGCGCGACCGCCCTGTACCTGGCCCCCACCAAGGCCCTGGCGGCCGACCAGCGGCGCGCCGTACGGGACCTGGCCGCCCCGCTGGGCAACGCCGTCCGCCCCGCGGTCTACGACGGGGACACGCCCGTCGAGGAGCGCGAATGGGTGCGCCAGTACGCGAACTACGTCCTGACCAACCCCGACATGCTGCACCGCGGGATCCTCCCGGCCCACCCCCGCTGGTCCTCCTTCCTGCGCGCCCTGCGCTACGTGGTGATCGACGAGTGCCACACCTACCGCGGGGTCTTCGGCTCCCACGTGGCACAGGTCCTGCGCCGGCTGCGGCGGCTGTGCGCCCGCTACGGCTCCGAGCCGGTGTTCCTGCTGGCCTCCGCCACCGCCAGCGACCCGGCGGCGGCGGCGTCCCGGCTGACCGGGGTACCGGTGACCGAGATCACCGACGACGCCTCACCGCGCGGCGAGGTGGTCTTCGCCCTCTGGGAGCCGCCGCTGCTCACCGAGCTGCGGGGCGAGAGGGGCGCCCCCGTACGCCGTACGGCCACCGCGGAGACCGCAGACCTGCTGACCGACCTGGTGGTCCAGGGCGTCCGTACGGTGGCCTTCGTGCGCTCCCGGCGCGGCGCGGAACTGATCTCCGTGATCACCCAGGAGCGCCTCGCGGAGGTCGACCGGTCCCTGCCCCGGCGGGTCGCGGCCTACCGGGGCGGCTACCTGCCCGAGGAGCGCCGGGCCCTGGAGCGGGCCCTGCACTCCGGCGAGCTGCTGGGGCTGGCCGCCACGACCGCCCTGGAGCTGGGCGTGGACGTCTCCGGCCTGGACGCCGTGCTGATCACCGGATATCCGGGTACGCGGGCCTCCCTGTGGCAGCAGGCGGGCCGGGCCGGGCGCTCGGGCCAGGGCGCGCTGGCCGTGCTGATCGCCCGGGACGATCCGCTCGACACCTACCTGGTCCACCATCCGGAAGCGCTGTTCCGCCAACCGGTGGAAGCCACCGTCCTGGACCCCGACAACCCGTACGTCCTCGCCCCCCACCTGTGTGCGGCTGCGGAGGAGCTCCCGCTGACCGAGGCGGACCTGGACCTCTTCGGGCCAGCCACCGCGGAACTCCTCCCCCAGCTCGAAGCGGCGAAGCTGCTGCGCCGGCGGGCGGCGGGCTGGCACTGGACCCGCCGGGAGCGGGCCTCGGACCTGACCGACATCCGGGGCGGCGGCGGGCGTCCGGTGCAGATCGTCGAGGCCGCCACCGGCCGGCTGCTGGGCACGGTCGACGAGTCGGCGGCCCACACCGCCGTCCACGAGGGTGCCGTCCACCTCCACCAGGGCCGTACGTATCTGGTGCAGCACCTGGACCTGGAGGGCTCGGCGGCCCTCGTGGAGGCGGCCGACCCGCCCTTCTCCACCACGGCCCGTGACACCACCTCCATCTCCATCCTGGAAACCGAGACCGAGGTCCCCTGGGGCCCGGCCCGGCTCTGCTTCGGCTCCGTGGAGGTGACCAACCAGGTCGTCTCCTACCTGCGCCGCAAACTGATCACCGGCGAGGTCCTCGGCGAGGCCAAGCTGGACCTGCCGCCCCGCACCCTGCGCACCAGGGCCGTCTGGTGGACCGTGACCGAGGACCAGCTCGACGAGGCCCGGATCAACCCGGAGATCCTCGGCGGCGCCCTGCACGCCGCCGAGCACGCCTCCATCGGCATGCTGCCGCTGTTCGCCACCTGCGACCGCTGGGACATCGGCGGCGTGTCCGTGCCGCTCCATCCCGACACCCTCCTTCCCACGGTCTTCGTCTACGACGGCCACCCCGGCGGCGCCGGCTTCGCGGAGCGGGCCTTCCACACGGCCCGCGCCTGGCTGACGGCCACCCGCGACGCCATCGCCGCCTGCGAGTGCGAGGCAGGCTGCCCCTCCTGCATCCAGTCCCCCAAGTGCGGCAACGGCAACGACCCTCTCCACAAGCGCGGCGCCATCCGCCTCCTCACCCGCCTCCTCTCCGAATCCCCGCAACCCCCCTCCCCCTGACCCGCCCGCGCCCACTCGGCGCACGGGCCTGGCGCCCTGACGCACCAGGCCGCGGCCCTGGGCGGGGCCCGCAAGGGCCGGCCCCAGACCCCCGCCAGGCCCGGACGACCGTGCCCGGCAGCCCCGGAGGCGTGCCCCGCGGAACCGGCCGGACGGCGGGCCGGCAGGGTCTACGGCGCTGGGCCGGGCCCCAAAGGGCCGTAGACCCTGCCGCGCCTGGGCGGCCCCTGGGGCGGGCCCGGCGGCTTCGCACGGCCGCGCGGGTGTCCGGCGGGGCCCTGTCCGGGCGGCTTCCGCAGGGCTGGCGGGCGCCTGGGCCGGCCGGACCGGCTCTCAGTCCGGCATGTCCTCAGCCGGCGGCTCCCGGGGCGGGCCCGCGCGGGCTCGGATCTCGGGCCGGAACGGGCCAGCTGCGACCCGGGCGGCCACCTCGGCCACCTCGCCCCCGAGGCGGCACCCGACGAGCTCCGCCCCTTGGGCCCGGGCCACCCGGAGCGCCGCGGCGCAGGCGGTGTCCGGCCCGTGCGCCCAGGTGGCCGCCGCCGCGAGCGCCGCCAGGTCCGCAGCCGCAGCCGCCCGGTGACGGGCCACGACGGCCTGGCCGAGCATCAGCACCCCCGCGAACACCGCGCCCAGCACCGTCGCCACCAGAGCCGCCCACACCGTGGCCGAGCCCCGATCACGATCCCGGTCCCGGTCCCGGCTCACGGCGGAGGCCCCACGCTGTCCTCGGCGAGGGCCACCGCCTGCGCCCCCAGCCGCAGCGGGATCCCGGCCGGCCCCGGAACGGGCGCCGCCACCCGGACCCGCCAGAGGTCGCCCGCCCGCTCCAGCTCCACCCGCGCCCCCGACGGCGCGGCCTGGCGTGCCGCCGCCACCGCCACCTCCGCCGGCTCCGACCTGGCCGCCGCGCGGGCACCGACCCGGGCCGCGTCGACGCACCGGATCTGCCCGGCCGCCGCCATCAGGGCCCACACCAGCGACGCCGCGAAGAGCACCAGCGCCGGAATCACCAGGGCGGCCTCCGCCGTCACATATCCCCGGTCCCGCTTTTCCCGGCCTCGGCCTCCCCCCGACTTCTTCTCAGAAGGGCACATCGAGCGCCTTCCCGATGGTCGACTGAAGGGCCGTGGCGACGACTTCGCTCGTCACCACCTTGTAGAGAACGGCCGCGAATGCGCAGGCCGCGATCGTGCCCATGGCGTATTCCGAAGTGGACATCCCCGCGTCGCTCCCGCGACCGGCGAGCGCCGCCCGAACACGAAACCAGATGATCCTCATGGCAACCTCCTGTGGATTTCCGTTGGTGATGTGTGGTCAATGCGACTTCAGGGGTTCGAGAGAAGTCCCGAGGCCATGCCGATCACCACCGGCGCGACCCCGATCGAAAGAAATGCGGGGAGGAAACACAGCCCCACCGGTGCGGTGACGAGGACCGCCGCCCGCTGCGCCCTGGCCCCGGCCCGGCGGGCCCGGTCCTCCCGGAGCCCGGAGGCGAGCCGGGACATCGGCTCCGCCGCGGGCGCCCCGCTCCGCGCGGCCCGCTCCAGGCATTCGGCGAGCGCCCGGGCATTCGGTATCTGCGCCAACCTCCCCCACCCGGAGCCCGGTTCGCCGCCGAGCCGCAGCTCCGCCCCGGCGCTCGCGAGCCGCTCGCCCACCGGCCCGCCCAGCGATTCGCCCACCACCTCCGCGGCCTCCACCGGCCCGGCCCCGGCCGCCAGGCACGCGGCCAGCAGATCGGCGGCGAACGGCAGTTGCCGCTCGGCCTCCCGCGGATCCAGCCCGGCCGGCGGCCGCGGCCGGGCCCGCAGGCGCCGCACCACCACCGCGGCCAGGAAGCCGACGACCGCACCGGCCATCCCACCTACGAGTAGCAGGCCCGCCAGGAGTGCCCCTGCCGGAGCCGCCCAAGCCACCGCCGCGCCCCGCAGCGCGGGGCCGAACACCGGCCCGCGCGGCCCCGACGGCGCCCCCAGCAGCACCGCGGTCCTGCGCCGCACGGCGCGCGCCTTGACCCGCGCCGCCACCGCCGACACCATCCACAGGGCCGCCGCCGCCCCCAGGACGATCCCCAGCCTGTGGATGGAGAAGCCGGCCATCACCGCTCCCCCGCCCGCACGATCCGCCGGCACCAGAGCAGCCCCAGCACCTCCAGGACCCCGCCCGTCAGCAGGCAGCCCCATCCCATCGGGGTGTGCAGCAGGACCCGCAGCGGATCCGCGCCCAGCCCGGTGCCGATCAACAGGCCCACCAGGGGCAGCAGGGCGAGCACCAGCACCGTCGACCGCGCGCCCGCCAGCTGGGCCCGCAGCGACTCCTCCCGGTCCCGCTCGGCCCGCAGGGCTCCCTCCAGGCGGTCCAGCCCGGCAGCCAGCCCCGCGCCGCCGTCCACCGACACCCGCCAGCAGGCCGCCATCCCGGCCAGCCCTTCCGCGCCGGGCTCCCGCGCTGCCTGGCGCAGCGCTCCTGGCACGTCCCCGCCGAACGCCGCGGCGGCCAGCACTCCCGCTTCCGCCGCACCCGGCCGGCCGGGGCCCGCGGCCGTCCGCCGCATCGCCGCCATCAGCGCCTGCCCGGGCTGGGCCCCGGCCCGCAGCTCACCCACCGCCGCCCCACACAGGGCCACCACCTCGGCGGCCCGCGCAGTACGGGCCCGCTCACGTGCCCGCGCCCGCAGCCACTGCCGCACCAGGGGCACCGCGGCCGCTCCGGCCAGCAGCGGGAGCACCGACCCGCCCAGGACGGCGATCAGCAGCCCGCCCCCGAGGCAGGCCCACTCCCACCACCGTGCGGCCCGTACCCGCAGGGCGCCCAGCAGCAGCTCAAGACGCGGCGGCCCGCACACGAGCGGCTTCCCCCCTCCGGCGAGCACCACCCGGGCCCGCCGGGACACCCGGTCGCACCCGGCGATCCCCCACGCGGCCGCGCCCGCGCACAGCACCCCGGCGAACAGCGGCAGCGGCAGCCCCGCCCCCGCGCTCACCTGACACCTCGCAGCAGCGGACGCAGCCGCTCCCAGCCCTGCTCCCGAACGAAGCCCCGGGCGCCCCACCTCAGCGCGGGCACGGTCACCACCAGTCCGGCGGCGTCCCGCTCCAGCACGTGCACCTCGGCCACGCGGCGCCGCCCCTCCCGGTCCCGCACCAGGTGCAGCACGAGGGTCAGCGCGGCGGCCAACTGGCTGTGCAGAGCGCCCCGGTCGAGCCCGGCGGCCGTACCCAGCGCCTCCAGCCGGGCCGGTACATGCGCGGCGGCGTTGGCGTGCACCGTGCCGCATCCCCCTTCATGGCCTGTGTTCAGGGCGGCGAGCAGGTCCGCCACCTCGGCGCCCCGCACCTCGCCGACCACCAGCCGGTCGGGCCGCATCCGCAGCGCCTGCCGGACCAGGTCGGCCAGCGTGACCAACCCCGCACCCTCCTGATTGGCCGGTCGGGTCTCCAGCCGCACGACGTGCGGATGGTCGGGGCGCAGCTCTGCCGAATCCTCTGCCAGCACGATCCGCTCACCCGGCCCGACCAGCCCCAACAGGGCGCTGAGCAGGGTTGTCTTGCCGGTCCCCGTCCCCCCGGAGACGAGGAACGACAACCGGGCCTCGATCATGTCCCGCAGCAGCCGCTGCCCGCCCGGCGGCAGCGTGCCCGCCGCGACGAGTTCCTCCAGCGTGAACGCCCGCGGCCGCACCACCCGCAGCGACAGACAGGCCGAGCCGACCGAGACAGGCGGCAGCACCGCGTGGAGCCGGGTGCCGTCGGGCATCCGGGCGTCCACCCAGGGCCGGGCGTCGTCGAGACGCCGCCCGGCCACGGCGGCCAGCCGCTGGGCGAGGCGCCGGACGGCCCCCGCATCGGCGAAGGTCACTCCGGTCAGCTCCAGCCCGCCACCGCGGTCCACCCACACCCGGTCCGGGGCGGCCACCAGCACGTCGGTCACCTCCGAGTCGGCCAGGAGCGGCTCCAGAGGGCCCGCGCCGACCAGTTCGGAGCGCAGTTCGGCGGCCGCGCCCAGCACTTCCTCATCGCCCAGGAGCCGGCCCTGGGCGCGCAGAGCGGCCGCCACCCGCGCCGGGGTCGGCTCCGCCCCGCTCTCGGCGAGCCGCCGGCGCACCGCGTCCAGCAGTACGGCGCTCATGCCGGCACCCCCTGACCGGCGCCGAGGGCCCGCTGCCAGAAGCCGTCGCAGAAGCGGGCCAGGGCGCTGCGTCCCGCGGCGCCCGGCGCCTCCCCCTCGGCCACCCGTCCGGGGAGGCCCACCTCGACGGGCACCTCGCCGGCCAGCGGCGCCCCCAACAGCCCTGCGACGGACTCCGGGTCGAGGCCCCCGGGGCAGCGGCCCCGGACGACGACGCGGACGTCCCGGGCCACCATCCGCACTCCGGCGGCCACCCGGCCCGCCGCGGCCACGGAGCGCAGCTCGCCCGGGACCACCATCAGCACCAGGTCGAGCTGGGCCAGCACCTCGGCCACGGCTTCGTCCACCCGACGGGGGAGGTCGACCACGACGACGCCGCCCCGGCGGCGCGCGGCGGCCACCACCGATCGGACGGCGGCCGGCGGTACGACCACCCGGTCGCCGCGGTCCCAGCTGAGCACCCGCAGGTCGTGCAGTTCGGGCAGGGACTCCTCCAGGGCTCCGGCGGCCACCCGGCCCCGGGAGGCCGCGAAGTCCGGCCAGCGCAGCCCTTGGGCGCCCTCGCCTCCGAGGAGTACGTCCATGCCGCCGCCCAGCGGGTCGCCGTCGATGAGCATGGTCCGCTCGCCGGCCCGGGCGGCCCGGACCGCGAGGGCGCAGGCGAGGGTGGAGGCGCCCGCCCCGCCGCTGCCCCCGATCACACCGACGGCGAGGGCGGGCCGTCCGGCCCCTTCGACGACATCGGCGATCCGGTCCACGAGCCGGCTCTCGGCATCGGGAAGGCACAGCACCTCCTCGGCGCCGATCTCCACGGCCCGCTGCCACACGAGGGGGTCGTCCAGGTCCCGTCCCACGAGGAACACGCCGGTCCGGCGGGGCATGCCCCGCACGCGCCCCGCGGCATCGTGCCCGACCAGGACGAGCGGGGCCGACTCCCAGCCAACTCCCGTGTGATTGCAGCCACTTGGCCCGTCCACCGGATCGGCGGCGGTCCCGGCGGGCCCGCCCTCCGCTTCCGCGGGCGGCCCGCTGCGCCCCGGCACCGCGCGGGGCAGGTGCGGGTCGGCCCCCGCCGCCGCGCACAGCCTCAGCAAGTCGTCGAGCAGCAGGGGGTCTTCGGTGATGATCAGCGGTCGGCCTCCGGCGGACCCGGCCGCCGGCGCCGGCGCATCGGCCGCCCCGGCCCCCGCCGCCCTTCCGGTCATCACGGACTTCGGTGTTTCGCACGACTTCGATCGAGCCACGATCTCCGCCCCCTTCTCACTGCAAATCCCAGCACCGCGGACTTCGCGGCTGGAATCACCGTGCAGCGATCGGGAAAAAGAAGTGGATCTTGCCCAATAACTGTGGACAACCCCTCGATTGTGAATAACCCGGTCACTCACACAGGTGAGTTCCGGAGCGCACGGGAACCACTACGCAGCGTCACGAGTTTGAGGGGGTGAGGGCCTGCCACAGGCGGGCCCCGCACAAGAGGGGGGCCGAGGAGATGGTCGATCGAGGCCGAGGCAGGGGACGCGAACCGCGTCCGGACATGCGACGACCCCCGCCGGGGGGGAGAGCGGGGGTCGTCCCCACGGTCCGACTCGGGGGGGGAGGAGCCAGACCGGGTTAGCACGGTCGCGAACGATCCGTGACTTCCATGGTGTACCCGAGAGCCCTCTCAGGCAAACCCACGCGCCACACCTTACGCCGAATGGTGGGCGCATATGCTCGGGGCGTGGAAAATCAGCCCTTGCCGCACTCCTCGCCTCGCACCGCCGCCTTCTTCGATCTGGACAAGACGGTCATTGCGAAGTCGAGCACCTTGACGTTCAGCAAGTCCTTCTACCAAGGCGGCCTGATCAACCGGCGAGCCGTGTTGCGCACCGCCTACATCCAGTTCATCTTCCTGGCCGGCGGCGCCGACCACGATCAGATGGAGCGGATGCGGGAGTACCTGTCCGCCCTCTGCAAGGGGTGGAACGTGCAGCAGGTGCGGGAGATCGTCGCGGAGACCCTGCACGACCTCATCGACCCGATCATCTACGACGAGGCCGCCTCCCTGATCGAGGCCCACCACACGGCGGGCCGAGACGTGGTGATCGTGTCGACCTCCGGCGCGGAGGTGGTCGAGCCCATCGGAGAGATGCTCGGCGCGGACCGGGTCGTCGCCACCCGCATGGTCGTGGGCGAGGACGGCTGCTTCACGGGCGAGATCGACTACTACGCCTACGGGCCCACCAAGGCGGAAGCCGTACGGGAGCTCGCCGAGTCCGAGGGCTACGACCTCGCCCGGTGCTACGCCTACAGCGACTCGGCGACCGACATCCCGATGCTGGAGGCGGTCGGACACCCGCACGCCGTCAACCCCGACCGCGCGCTGCGCCGGGAGGCGACGGCCCGCGAATGGCCGGTGCTGGTCTTCAACCGGCCCGTACGGCTGAAGCAGCGACTCCCCGGACTGTCGATGCCCGCACGCCCGGCACTGATCGCCGCGGCCGCGGTGGGCGCGGCAGCCGCCACGGCCGGGCTGGTCTGGTACGCGAGCCGGCGCCGGGCCCACGCGCTGTCGGCCGTCCGCTCTGCCTGATTGCCCCACCTGCACCAATTCGGCCTGTCCGGTTCAGCCCCGCTCGTCCCGGAAAGTAAAAATTGGAGCCAGGGGTTTCGCTTAGCAGCGAAGCGGAGTACAAATAAAGCAACGGCCCGCGAGACCAAAGAACATCCGAGAGGATCATCTTTAAAACGCAGTAAGGCCCACGGACCGAAGCATGAACGCCGAGCACCCACGCGACGTCGACCCGTCGATTACGGGCCAGCCGCACCAGGTGACGGGCAAAGTACCCGACCTGATGGGCACATTTCGAGGACGCTTGGTACCTGGGCGTGAATGCCAGCGGCGACACCAGAGCAGTACGGTGTCGCCGCAACCCATGTCCGGACGCCGAAGCCCGCGAAGGGCTCAGGCCGCGCCGCGCTGCAGGGCCTCGCAGACCGCCGTCGACTCCCGCACCCCGAGCTCGATCGCACGGCCGCAGTGTCCGATCCAGGCGGCCATGCCCTCGGGAGTCCCGGAGAGGTAGCCCTCAAAGGCCTCCAGGTAGGCCCCGGCACCCTGCTCGGCGTGGCCGACCTCCGCCGGGCAGATGGCCTTGGGGTCCAGCCCGCTGTTGATCAGGACGATCCGCTCGGCCGCCCGCGCGACCAGACCGTTGTACGAGCCGAACGGCCGCAGGGCCAGCAGCTCGCCGTGCACCACCGCCGCTGTGACCAGGGCGGGGGCCGAACCCCCCGCGATGACGATCCGGGACAGGCCGTCCAGTCGGCCGGCGACCTCATCGGCACCCGGCAGGGGCGCTTCCACCAGCGGCTCCACCACCGGTTCGCCCGCCAGGCGCGGGCGGCCGACCACGTCGCCCTCGGCCGTCGAGCCGACCGCCACCAGGTGCAGGCGCGCCAGGACCCGCAGCGGCGACTGGCGCCAGATGCTCAGCAGCTGGCCGGCCTCCGCCGTGAGCCGCAGCGCGGCGCCGACGGTCAGCGCCTCCGGCTCCGCGCCGAAGTCGGTGCGCCGCCGCACCTCCTCCAGCGCCCAGTCCGCGCCGGACAGCGCGGCGCTGCCGCGGGCGCCGCGCAGGGCGGCCTCCGAGGTGATCTCACCGCTGCGGCGGCGCATGACCCGGTGCCCGTAGACCCGGTCCACGGCCTTGCGTACGGAATCCACGGAATCGGCGACACCCGGGAGTCCGGCGAGGCCGGCCAGCGGGTCAGAAGCGCTACTCATAAGTAGGGAGCCTACGCACTGTCCGGGCATGGCACCGACCCCTCCTTGGAGTGGTCTTCTTCACTCACCTTGACAACTCAGTGCTACTTACCCACTACGCTTGGTGAACATGAAGATCGCTTTCGTAGGGAAGGGCGGCAGCGGCAAGACGACCCTGTCCTCCCTCTTCATCCGCCACCTCGCCGCCAACGAAGCCCCCGTCGTCGCGGTGGACGCCGACATCAACCAGCACCTGGGCGCCGCGCTCGGGCTCGCCGAGGACGAGGCCGCCGCGCTGCCCGCCCTGGGCGCGCACCTGCCCCTGATCAAGGAGTACCTGCGGGGCTCCAACCCGCGCATCGCCTCCGCCGAGACGATGATCAAGACCACTCCGCCCGGCCGCGGCTCGCGCCTGCTGCGCGTCACCGAGGACAACCCGGTGTACGAGGCCTGCGCGCGCACCGTCCTGCTCGACGGGGAGCCCGTACGGCTCATGGCCACCGGGCCGTTCACCGAGGCCGACCTGGGCGTGGCCTGCTACCACTCCAAGGTCGGCGCGGTCGAGCTCTGTCTCAACCACCTCGTGGACGGACCGGACGAGTACGTGGTCGTCGACATGACCGCGGGCTCCGACTCCTTCGCCTCGGGCATGTTCACCCGCTTCGACGTGACCTTCCTGGTCGCCGAGCCGACCCGCAAGGGCGTCTCCGTCTACCGCCAGTACAAGGAGTACGCACGGGACTTCGGGGTCGCGCTCAAGGTCGTCGGCAACAAGGTCCAGGGACCGGAGGACATCGAGTTCCTCCAGGACGAGGTCGGCGAGGACCTGCTGGTCACCGTCGGGCACTCCGACTGGGTACGGGCGATGGAGAAGGGCCGCCCGGCCTCCTTCGAACTGCTGGAGGCGACCAACCGGTTCGCCCTCCAGGCGCTCCAGGACGCCGCCGACGACTCCTACGCGCACCGCGACTGGGACCGGTACACCGAGCAGATGGTGAGCTTCCACCTCAAGAACGCGGAGAGCTGGGGCAACGCCAAGACCGGGGCCGACCTGGCGGAGCAGGTGGACCCCGGCTTCGTCCTGCGCGAGGGTCTGGACGCCCCCGGCACGTTCGACGGCGGCGCGGGCGGCGAGGAGATCGTCAGCCCTCGTCCCCAGTCTCCTCGGCCGGCTCCGCAGCCGGCTTGACGCCGACCGGGGCGGCCGGCGGCGCCGGCGGCCCCGCGGTCAGGAACTTCGTCCAGCCCTCCTTCGGCGCCTCGCCGACGTCGAGGGTGCGCATCCACTCCAGAACCTTCGGGTCCTGGGCGTCCAGCCAGTCCACCAGCTCCCGGAACGGCACGCAGCGGACCTCCTTCTGGGTGCACATGCCCTTGATCGACTCCTCGACGGCGCGCATGTAGGTGCCGCCGTTCCAGGACTCGAAGTGGTTGCCGATGATCAGCGGCGCGCGGTTGCCCTGGTAGACGCGGTCGAAGGCCTGCCGCAGGCCGTCGCGCATCTGGTCGCCCCAGTAGGTGTGCTGCGAGGGGTCGCCCTGCGAGGTCGTCCCGGACTGGTTGACCATGTAGTTGTAGTCCATGCTCAGCGTGTCGAAGGCGCGGCCAGGCATCGGCACCAGCTGGAGCGGGATGTCCCAGAGCCCGTCCGTCTTCTTGGGCCAGATCTGCTTGCTGATCCCGCTGGAGTCGTAGCGGAAGCCCATGTCCTTCGCCGCCAGCATGAAGTTCTTCTGTCCTTCAAGACAGGGGGTGCGGGCGCCGATGAGCTCCTTGTCGTAGTCGAAGGGGAGCGCCTCCTCCTGCTTCAGGCCCGCGTTGGTCTTCCAGTTCTTGACGAAGGACTTGGCCTGGTCGATCTCGCTCTTCCACTCCTCCACGGACCAGGTGCCGACGCCGCCGTCGGGCCCGCAGAAGTGCCCGTTGAAGTGGGTGCCGATCTCGTTGCCCTCCAGCCAGGCGGCGCGGACCTGGGTGGCGGTGTCCTTGATGCCCTGGAGGTCGCCGAACCCGATGTCGGAGCGGCCGGGCGAGTGCTGCGGAGCCGTGTAGAGGAAACGCTTCTCCTCGGGGAGCATGTACACGCCGCTGAGGAAGTACGTCATCCGGGCGTTGTACTTCTTGCCGACCTCGCGGAAGTGGGAGAAGAGCTTCTGGCTGTCCTCGCCGGCCCCGTCCCACGAGAACACCACGAACTGCGGGGGCTTCTCCCCCGGCTTCAGCTTCCGGGGCTTGTGCACGTTCGGCTGCGGCCCGGTGTACGCGGTCGAGCCGTCACCGATGGGGCGGTGGACACTGCCGGGGGCCTCGGCTGCGCCCTTGCGCGCGTTCGGGCCTCCGGCGGCCGGGGACTTCGCGGGTTCCGAGGCGGTGCACCCGGCGACACCCAGGACCAGCGCCGTGGCGGCCAGGCCGCCGGCGATCTTCTTCGTGGCGGCGATCATCCGCCCACCTCTCCCTCGCTGTTGCAACGCAGGTCTTCCGCGCCGCAACGTCCCACGCCGCCCTTCGCGAGGAAGGTATGACAAGCCGGACAAAATGCTTAATCACCCTTGAGTGCTAATTCGTAGGCCATTTGCCCGAATTATCCACCACTCATCTTTACTCTCCATTACCATCCATTTACTGAGTGTTGAGACTCCCGCCGTTCACCCCTCATCCCCGAGGAGACGGGACCCCATGACAGCCACTTCCCCCACACGCACACCCCGAGGGGTTCGCAAAGACCTGCCCGCGGACCTCTCCGCCTCCATCACCGTCTTCCTGATCGCCATCCCGCTCTCCCTCGGCATCGCGCTGGCCACCGGAGCCCCGCTCCAGGCCGGCCTGGTGGCGGCCGCGGTGGGCGGGATCGTCGCCGGGCGCCTGGGCGGCGCACCCCTCCAGGTCAGCGGACCCGCCGCCGGACTCACCGTGGTCACCGCCGAGTTGATCCAGCGGTACGGATGGCGCACCACGTGCGCCATCACCGTGCTCGCCGGCGTCTGCCAGCTCGGCCTCGCCGCCCTGCGCACCGCCCGGTCCGCGCTCATGGTCAGCCCGGCCATCGTGCACGGCATGCTCGCGGGCATCGGCGTGACCATCGCCCTCGCCCAGCTGCACATCGTGCTCGGCGGCACCCCGCAGAGCTCGGCCGTGGCGAATGTCCTCGGCCTGCCCGGCCAGTTGGCGGACCTGCACCCGGTGGCGCTCGGAGTCAGCGCCCTGACGCTGCTCGTCCTGCTCGGCTGGCCGCGGCTTCCCGGCCGGGCGGGCCGCGCCCTGCGCAAGGTGCCGGCACCCCTTGCCGCCGTCGCCACGGCCACCGCCTTCGCCGCACTGGCCGGGCTCAGCCTGCCGCGGGTGGACCTGCCGTCCTGGCGCAGCCACGCCCTTCCCGAGATGCCCGAAGGGCCGGTCCTCGGGCTCATCGCCGCCGTGCTGACCATCACCCTGGTCGGAAGCGTGGAGTCCCTGCTCTCCGCCGTCGCGACCGACAAGCTGATCGCCTCCGAGCGGGGTACGGACAACCGCCCGCCGCGCGCCGACCTCGACCGGGAACTGCGCGGGCAGGGTGCGGCGAACATCGTCTCCGGGGCCCTGGGCGGACTGCCCATCACGGGTGTGGCCGTCCGCAGCGTGGCGAACGTCAAGTCCGGCGCGGCCAGCCGGAAGTCGTCCATGATGCACGGCTTCTGGGTGCTGCTCGCGGCCTTCCTGCTGGTCCCGCTCCTCGACCTGATCCCCCTGGCCACGCTGGCCGCCCTGGTGATGGCGGTGGGCGTGCAGATGGTCAGCATCACGCACCTGCGCAGTGTCACCCGGCACCGGGAGGCCCTCGTCTACGGGACGACCATCGTGGCCGTCGTGCTCGGTGGAGTGCTGGAGGGCGTTGCCGTGGGCATCGCTGTGGCCGTCGCCCTGGCCCTGCACCGGCTCGCGCGCACCCGGATCACCCTGGAGCGGCTGGACAGCGGAGTCCACCGCGTGCGGGCGCGCGGGCAGTTGACCTTCCTCGCGGTGCCGCGGCTGAGCCGGGTGCTCAACCAGATCCCGCACGACGCCCACACCGTGGTCGAGCTCGACGGCTCCTTCATGGACCACGCGGCCTACGAGACGATCCAGGACTGGCAGCAGTCCCATCTGGCGCACGGAGGATCCCTGGAGGTCACCGGCCGCTCGGGGCAGGCGGCCCGGATCACCGGGGCCGACCCGGACGCGGCCGGCACGGCGGACTCCTCCGACGGGACCCACGGGGCAGGCCGCGGCCACGACGCACGCCACGCCGAGGGAGGCCACCAGGGCGAGCGGTCCCGGCGCGGCCAGCGCGGGACGCACCAGTGCTGCCGCCCCTGGACCCCTTGGCAGAACCACTGCGACCACCGCGCCCCTTCCACCCGTACGGCCACGGCCACGGCCGCAACGGCCGCGGCAGCGGTGGCCGCGAACGCGGACGGGAACGTGGAGGACGACGGGGCGCAGGGCCGCACGACGGCGCCCCGGCGGCGCGGGGCGGGCCAACTGGCCAGCGGGATCAGCGCCTTCCAGCGCGACACCGCACCCCATGTGCGCGACGAGCTGGCCCGGCTGGCCCGCGAGGGGCAGCGGCCCTCACAGCTCTTCATCACCTGCGCCGACTCCCGCCTGGTGACCAGCATGATCACGGCGAGCGGCCCGGGAGACCTGTTCACCGTCCGCAACGTCGGCAATCTGGTGCCGCTGCCCGGCGCGGAGTCCACGGACGACTCCGTCGCGGCGGCCATCGAGTACGCGGTGGACGTGCTCCAGGTGGAGAGCATCACGGTCTGCGGGCACTCGGGCTGCGGGGCGATGCAGGCCCTGCTCAGCTCCGCGCCCGGGGTCGCGATGTCCCCGCTGCGCCGGTGGCTGCGGCACGGACTGCCCAGCCTGGAGCGGATGGCCAGCCGCCACCACGCCTGGGCCCGGATCGCGGGGCGGCTCCCGGCGGACGCGGTGGAGCAGCTGTGCCTGACCAACGTGGTCCAGCAGCTGGAGCACCTGAAGGCCCACGAATCGGTGGCCCGGCGGCTGGCGGACGGCACCCTGGAGCTGCACGGGATGTACTTCCACGTGGGTGAGGCCCAGGCGTACCTGCTGTCCGAGGGCGAGGACTTCTTCGACTGCAGGGTCTTCGACACCGTCGGCCAGCCCGTCTGAACCGATACTCTCCGAAATCCGTGCCATCGATTGGCCCCTTCCCGCACCCTGCAGCGGGAAGGGGCCCTTCGCACGCCGTTCTCGTACGGGCCGCCTCCGTGATATAGGTCTAAACCAATTTCAGGCTAACCCTTGTCACCCGGGCCGCAGACTGATGAGCTATGCCCGGGGACACAACGGACACCCTGGGAAAGGGAGATGTCGTGAGCAATGAGAGCCTGGCCAATCTGCTCAAGGAGGAGCGGCGGTTCGCACCGCCCGCCGATCTGGCCGCCGCCGCCAATGTGAAAGAGGCTGCGTACGCACAGGCCGACGCGGACCGGCTGGGCTTCTGGGCCGAGCAGGCCCGGCGGCTGACCTGGGCCACAGAGCCGACCGAGACGCTCGACTGGACGAACCCGCCCTTCGCGAAGTGGTTCGCCGACGGAAAGCTGAACGTCGCGTACAACTGCGTGGACCGCCACGTCGAGGCCGGCAACGGCGACCGCGTCGCCATCCACTTCGAGGGCGAGCCCGGCGACAGCCGCGCGATCACCTACGCCGACCTCAAGGACGAGGTGTCCAGGGCCGCCAACGCCCTGACGGAGCTGGGCGTCGCGGCCGGCGACCGCGTCGCCGTGTACCTCCCGATGATCCCCGAGGCGGTCGTCGCCATGCTCGCGTGCGCCCGGATCGGCGCCGCGCACTCCGTGGTCTTCGGCGGCTTCTCCGCCGACGCCGTGGCCTCCCGCATCCAGGACGCCGACGCCAAGCTGGTCATCACCGCCGACGGCGGCTACCGCCGCGGCAAGCCCAGCGCCCTGAAGCCCGCCATCGACGAGGCCGTCGCCAAGTGCCCGCAGGTCGAGCACGTGCTCGTCGTACGCCGCACCGGCCAGGACACCGCCTTCACCGAGGGCCGCGACGTCTGGTGGCACGACGTGGTCGCCCGCCAGTCCGCGGAGCACACCGCGCAGGCCTTCGACGCCGAGCACCCGCTCTTCATCCTCTACACCTCGGGGACCACGGGTAAGCCGAAGGGCATCCTGCACACCTCCGGCGGCTACCTCACGCAGGCGGCGTACACCCACCACGCGGTCTTCGACCTGAAGCCGGAGAGCGACGTCTACTGGTGCACGGCCGACATCGGCTGGGTGACCGGGCACTCCTACATCGTCTACGGGCCGCTCGCGAACGGCGCCACGCAGGTCATGTACGAGGGCACGCCGGACACCCCGCACCAGGGCCGCTTCTGGGAGGTCGTGCAGAAGTACGGCGTCACGATCCTCTACACGGCGCCCACGGCCATCCGCACCTTCATGAAGTGGGGGGACGACATCCCCGCGAAGTTCGACCTGTCGAGCCTGCGCGTGCTGGGCTCGGTCGGCGAGCCGATCAACCCCGAGGCCTGGGTCTGGTACCGCAAGCACATCGGCGGCGACCGCTGCCCGATCGTGGACACCTGGTGGCAGACCGAGACCGGCGCGATGATGATCTCCCCGCTGCCGGGCGTCACGCACACCAAGCCGGGCTCCGCCCAGCGCGCCCTGCCCGGGATCTCCGCCACCGTCGTGGACGACGAGGCGCACGAGGTCCCGGACGGCGGTGGCGGCTACCTGGTCCTCACCGAGCCGTGGCCGTCGATGCTGCGCACCATCTGGGGCGACGACCAGCGCTTCATCGACACCTACTGGTCGCGCTTCGAGGGCAAGTACTTCGCGGGCGACGGCGCCAAGAAGGACGACGACGGCGACATCTGGCTGCTGGGCCGGGTGGACGACGTGATGCTGGTCTCCGGGCACAACATCTCGACCACCGAGGTCGAGTCGGCGCTCGTCTCGCACCCCGCGGTCGCCGAGGCGGCCGTGGTCGGCGCGGCCGACGAGACCACGGGCCAGGCCATCGTGGCCTTCGTCATCCTGCGCGGCAGCGCCTCCGAGACCGAGCACCTGGTCGCGGACCTGCGCAACCACGTGGGCAGCACCCTCGGACCGATCGCCAAGCCGAAGCGGATCCTGCCGGTCCAGGAGCTGCCGAAGACCCGCTCGGGCAAGATCATGCGCCGCCTGCTGCGCGACGTGGCGGAGAACCGCGCGGTCGGCGATGTCACCACGCTCGCCGACTCCTCGGTCATGGACCTCATCCAGAGCAAGCTCCCGGCCGCCGGCAGCGAGGACTGACACGGCAACCCCGGCATTCCACACGGGAGGGGCACTCGGCGCGACGCGCCGAGTGCCCCTTTCGCACATAAAGTGATGATCGCCGGATATGCCCTTGCGCACGCCCTGTAAAGTATTCAAAGCGTAAAGAAAGACCACAGGGTGCGCCGGGAAGTCTGGTCGGCAACGAGTTCCACCATGCCGTCCAACAGCCCCCGGAGGTGCCCCCCGTGGCCGCGCCCAGCCCCACCGACCACAAGAACCGCAAGCTGCTCGGCCGCCTCTCGCTCCCCGAGAGCCGCTTCATCGCCGATGCCCTGCGCGCCGAGACGGTGGGCGGCGTCCTGCTGCTCGTGGCCGCGATCGCCGCCCTGCTGTGGGCCAACATCCCGGCCATCTCGGACAGCTACGCGAGCGTCCGGTCCTTCCACATCGGCCCCGCCTCCCTCGGCCTGGACCTCTCGCTCCAGCACTGGGCGGCAGACGGGCTCCTCGCCGTCTTCTTCTTCGTCGCCGGCATCGAGCTCAAGCGCGAGCTCGTCGCGGGCGATCTGCGCGACCCCAGGGCCGCCGCGCTCCCGGTGATCGCCGCCCTCTGCGGCATGGCCGCACCCGCGCTGGTCTACGCACTGGTCAACGTCGCGGGCGACGGCTCGATGGACGGCTGGGCGGTCCCGACGGCCACCGACATCGCCTTCGCACTCGCCGTCCTCGCCGTCATCGGCACCTCCCTGCCCTCGGCCCTGCGCGCCTTCCTGCTGACCCTCGCCGTCGTCGACGACCTGTTCGCCATCCTGATCATCGCCGTGTTCTTCACCAGCGAGATCGACTTCCTGGCGCTCGGCGGCGCACTGGTGGGACTGGCCCTCTTCTGGTTCCTGCTCCGCCGCGGTGTCCGGGGCTGGTACATCTACGTCCCGCTCGCCCTGGCCGTGTGGGGCCTGATGTACAACAGCGGCGTCCACGCCACCATCGCCGGCGTCGCCATGGGCCTGATGCTCCGCTGCACGCGCAGGGAAGGCGAGCGGACCTCCCCCGGAGAGCACATCGAGCACCTCGTCCGACCCGTTTCGGCCGGTCTCGCCGTGCCCCTGTTCGCGCTCTTCTCCGCCGGCGTCTCGCTCTCCGACGAGGCCATCGCGCAGGTCTTCACCCGCCCCGAGACCCTCGGTGTGGTCCTCGGCCTCGTGGTCGGCAAGGCCGTGGGCATCTTCGGCGGGACCTGGCTGGCCGCCCGCTTCACCAAGGCCGAGCTGAACGAGGACCTCGCCTGGCCCGATGTCCTCGCCGTCGCCACGCTCGCCGGCATAGGCTTCACCGTCTCCCTCCTCATCGGCGAGCTCGCCTTCGCCGGCGACGCGACCCTCGCCGACGAGGTCAAGGCCGCGGTGCTGTTCGGCTCCCTCATCGCCGCCGTGATCGCGTGCGTCCTGCTCAAGCTCCGCGACCGCCGCTACCGGGCGCTCACCGAGGCCGAGGAGCGCGACGAGGACCGCGACGGCATCCCGGACATCTACGAGGAGGGCAACCCCGAGTACCACCTGCGGATGGCGAAGATCTACGAGGACCGGGCCGCGGAACACCGCCGCAGGGCGCAGAAGGCGGCCGCCGCCGCGCTCCAAAGCGCGGCCGGGTCCACCACCGAGGCCGACCGTCCGGCATGATCTGAGTGACGACGCAGGGACACACGCGCCGCCAGGTGGCGGACGACAGAGGGAGAGAGCGATGAGCGCAGTGGACCAAGAGGCGCAGGGAGCCGAGCGCACACTCGGCCAGCTGGTCGCCTCGGCCACCGCCGAGATGTCCGCCCTGGTGCACGACGAGATCGCCCTGGCCAAGGCGGAACTGCGCGAGGACGCCAAGCGCGTGGGCAGCGGCAGCGCCTCCATCGCCTCCGCCGGAGTGTTCGCCGTCTTCTCCCTCCCGGTGCTGACCTTCGCCGCGGCGTACGGGATCCACAATCTGGGGCTCGGCCTGGCCTGGTCCTTCCTGATCGTCGGCGGTGCGTTCCTGCTGATCGCGGGCGTGCTCGCGCTGATCGCCGTACGCAAGTTCAAGAAGGTCAAGCCGCCGGAGAAGTCCATCGCCTCGGTCAAGCAGACCGCCGCGCTGGTCGGGACCGTCAAGCCGCACCCGCGGCCGGTCAGTGACAAGGCTGTGGGTGTGGCACGCTCGTCCTCATGACAGCGCCCACACCGGACCCCAGCACTCCGCCCACGGCCGCCACAGCTGTGCGGCTCGACCTCCCCGGCGGGGAAGCGGTGACGCACCGGGACGTGGCCGCCAACGGCGCCCGCTTCCACGTCGCCGAGCTGGGTGACGGGCCGCTGGTGCTGCTGCTGCACGGCTTCCCGCAGTTCTGGTGGACGTGGCGGCACCAGCTGACCGCGCTGGCCGACGCCGGCTACCGGGCCGTCGCGATGGACCTGCGCGGGGTCGGCGGCAGCGACCGCACCCCGCGCGGCTACGACCCCGCCAACCTGGCCCTCGACATCACCGGGGTCGTACGGTCCCTCGGCGAGCCGGACGCCGCGCTCGTCGGGCACGACCTGGGCGGATACCTCGCCTGGACGGCGGCCGTGATGCGGCCCAAGCTGGTGCGCCGGCTCGTCGTGTCGTCCATGCCCCACCCGCGGCGGTGGCGTTCGGCGATGCTGTCGGACTTCGGGCAGACCCGGGCGAGTTCCCACATCTGGGGCTTCCAGCGGCCGTTCGTTCCCGAGCGGCAGCTCGTCGCCGACGGCGGGGCCCTCGTGGGGGACCTGATCCGCGACTGGTCGGGGCCGCGTCCTCCCGAGGAGGAGGACCTCGCCGTGTACCGGCGGGCCATGTGCATCCCGTCCACCGCCCACTGCTCCATCGAGCCGTACCGCTGGATGATGCGGTCGATGGCCCGGCCCGACGGGCTGCAGTTCAACCGCCGGATGAAGCGGCCGGTCCGGGTGCCCACGCTGCACCTGCACGGTTCGCTCGACCCGGTGATGCGCACGCGCAGCGCCGCCGGATCCGGCGAGTACGTCGAAGCCCCGTACCGGTGGCGGCTGTTCGACGGTCTCGGGCACTTCCCGCACGAGGAGGACCCCGTCGCCTTCTCGACCGAGCTGGTGAACTGGCTGAAGGACCCCGAACCGGACCGGTGACCGTCCGTCGCGCGAACGGCAGTTCAGTGCTCCGATCGTCTTACAGGCATTCAATTGCCCGGCGCATAGGCCAATTGGCCGCCCCGGACGGGGTTACGGACCTTGGGGCCCGGGCACAGAGCCGAGTATGAGCTGGACGCACGACTACGGTGACACCGCGCACGAACGCCGCTCGGCAGCTACGCCGGGCACGCACGAGAGGGCCGGCCGGCACGGCCACGACCCACGTCTCGGAATCCCCCGCATCCTGCGCCGCCGGGCCCGCTGGGTCTCCGCACGCCTGCGGCATCCGCGGACGTAGGAAGACCCGGCGGCGGCGCCGCGTCAGAGGGCGCAGCCCTGGCTCTCGACCCGGCGCTCGGCCGTCCGGCCCTGCTCGATGTCGTCGCGGATCTCGTCCACGGTCAGCGCGTAACCGGTGTTCGGGTCGTCCAGGGACTTCGCGAACACGACCCCGTACACCTTGCCGTCGGGCGTCAGCAGCGGGCCGCCGGAGTTGCCCTGGCGGACGGTCGCGAACAGCGAGTAGACGTCCCGTCGGACAGTACCGCGGTGGTAGATGTCCGGTCCGTTGGCATTGATCCGGCCGCGGACCCGGGCCGCGCGGACGTCGTACGCGCCGTTCTCCGGGAAGCCGGCGACGATCGCGTCGCTGCCGCTCGCCGCATCCTTGTCGGTGAACTCCAGCGGCGGCGCCTTCAGCTTGGGCACGTCCAGGACGGCGATGTCGCGCTCCCAGTCGTAGAGCACGACCTTGCCGTCGTACAGCCTGCCCTCGCCGCCGATCTGCACGGTCGGCTCGCCGACCCCGCCGACGACGTGCGCGTTGGTCATGACCTTGCCGGGCGCGAAGACGAAGCCCGTGCCCTCCAGCACCTTGCTGCAACTGGGCGCCGTACCGACGACCTTCACGATCGAGCGCTTGGCCACGTCCGCGACGGGGCTGGTGGCGAGCGCGGGATCGGGCGCCTGCACCTCGGTGATGGGCTCGTTGGAGAACGGGCTGAACACCTGCGGGAAGCCGTTGCGCGCGAGGGTGGAGCTGAAGTCCGAGAACCAGCTGTTCGCCTGGTCGGGCAGCACCCGCGAAACACCGAGGAGCACCTTGGAGTTGCGGACCTCCTTGCCCAGCGTGGGCAGCGAGGTGCCGGCGAGCGCCGAGCCGATGAGCCAGGCCACCAGGAGCATCGCGACGACGTTGACCAGGGCGCCGCCGGTGGCATCGAGCACGCGCGCCGGCGTACCGGTGATCTGGCGGCGGAGTTTGCCGCCGAGGTGCGTGGTCAGCGCCTGGCCGACCGAGGCGCAGATGATGATCGCCACGACGGCGATGACGACGACCGTGGTGGACACCTGGGTGCCGTTGTCGGTCACCCGGTCCCAGATCAGCGGGAGCAGGGCAACGGCGACGAGGCCACCGCCCAGGAAGCCGATCACCGACAGGATGCCGACGACGAACCCCTGGCGGTAGCCGACGATCGCGAACCACACGGCGGCGAGCAGCAACAGGATGTCCAGCACGTTCACGTGGGCCACCGTCTCATGCGTGCCAGTCGAGCGGGACCTGGCGTGATCGGTCCCACGGGCGTTCCCAGCCGGCGAAGTGCAGGATCCGGTCGATCACCCCGGCCGTGAAACCCCAGACGAGGGCCGATTCGACGGTGAATCCGGGGCCCAGGTGGCCCCGCGGGTGGACCGTCGTGACCCGGTGCGCGGGATCCGTGAGATCGGCCACGGGGACCGTGAACACGCGGGCCGTCTCGGCCGGGTCCACGGCGCCCACCGGGCTCGGGGTGTGCCACCAGCCGAGGACCGGGGTCACGACGAACTCGCTGACGGGGATGTAGAGCCGGGGCAGCACCCCGAAGAGCTGCACGCCGGAAGGATCGAGTCCGGTTTCTTCCTCGGCCTCGCGCAGCGCGGCCGCCAGCGGGCCCGTGGTGACCGGGTCCCCGTCCTGCGGGTCCAGCGCGCCGCCCGGGAAGGACGGCTGGCCCGCATGCGAGCGCAGCGTGCCGGCGCGCTCCATCAGGAGCAGCTCCGGCCCGCGGGGGCCCTCGCCGAAGAGGATGAGGACGGCCGACTGCCGTCCCCGGCCGTCCTCGGGCGGCAGGAACCGGCTCAGCTGCCGCGGCTCCACGGTCCGGGCCGCCTTGACGACGGGATCCAGCCAGTCGGGCAGCCCCGCGGTGGTGACGGCCGGGCCGCCCCCCTCGCGCACTCCCGCAGTGACCCCGGCCTCGTCCCGTGTACCGCGCGTCATAGGCGCTCCTGTCCGCGTTCCTCTGTCAACAGCGTCTCCCACACCGCAAACGCGGTCCGGGTACCGATTCGTTCCTACGGCTCCTACGACTCCTGCGCGGCGACCGCGCCGAGCGGCGGCGCGGGCAGGCCCGGGTAGTCCGGGGGCGGGCTCAGCCGCTGGCCCGGCTGGCCGCCCTTCTCGTACTTGAGCAGCTTCTTCGCCTTCTCCGGGTCCGTCTCGCCCTCTCCGTACGCGGGGCAGAGCGGGGCGATCGGGCAGGCCCCGCAGGCGGGTCTGCGGGCGTGGCAGATGCGGCGGCCGTGGAAGACGACCCGGTGCGAGAGCATGGTCCACTCGCTCTTGGGGAAGATCGCGCAGATCTCCGCCTCGACCTTCTCCGGGTCCTCCTGCTCGGTCCACTTCCAGCGGCGCACCAGCCGGCCGAAGTGGGTGTCGACCGTGATCCCGGGCACGCCGAACGCGTTGCCGAGGACCACGTTGGCGGTCTTGCGGCCGACGCCCGGCAGCTTGACCAGGTCTTCCAGCCGTCCCGGCACCTCACCGCCGTGGTCGTCCCGCAGCGCCTGCGAGAGGCCCAGCAGCGACTTGGCCTTCATCCGGAAGAACCCGGTCGGGCGGATGAGCTCCTCCAGGTCCTCGGGGACGGCCGCGGCCATGTCCTCGGGGGTCGGATAGGCCGCGAAGAGCGCCGGCGTCGTCTGGTTCACCCGCAGGTCGGTGGTCTGGGCGGACAGCACCGTGGCGACGAGCAGCTCGAAGGGATTGCGGAAGTCGAGCTCCGGATGGGCGTACGGGTAGGTCTCGGCCAGCTCGCGGTTGATGCGGCGGGCCCGGCGCACCATGGCCAGGCGGGATTCCGGCTTGGCAGCCTTCGGTTTCTTGGCCGAAACTTTGCCCTGGGAGGCGGCCGCGGCCTTCTGGGGCACCTTCGAGGGGGCCTGTTCGCCCACAGCTGAATTTTGGGCGTCCGTCACTCCTGCGGACCCCTTGGCCTGTGCTCTCACCGGCTTATTGGACACCCGGCCAGCCTAAGGCCGGGCGCTGACACCCGCCTGGACCTCAGGTAACACCACTCCGATTGGCCTCTCGCCGCACAGCATGCCCGTCCGTCCGGCATCCTTGTGATTGATCGCACTGTTTGAGCCGTCCGGCAAAATGGGGAGCACGGTCCCCTGAGCTGGTCGACATAGGAGAGAGACTCGTGGACGACGTTCTGCGGCGCGCCCCGCTCTTCGCGGCGCTCGATGACGAGCAGGCCGCGGAGCTCCGCGCCTCCATGGGCGAGGTGACCCTCGCACGCGGTGACGCCCTGTTCCACGAGGGCGACCCCGGCGACCGGCTGTATGTCGTGACCGAGGGCAAGGTGAAGCTCCACCGCACCTCCCCCGACGGCCGCGAGAACATGCTGGCCGTCCTCGGCCCCGGCGAGCTGATCGGCGAGCTGTCGCTCTTCGACCCGGGCCCGCGCACCGCCACCGCCACCGCGCTGACCGAGGTCAAGCTGCTCGGCCTCGGCCACGGCGACCTCCAGCCCTGGCTCAACGCCCGGCCCGAGGTCGCGACCGCGCTGCTGCGCGCCGTCGCCCGGCGCCTGCGCAAGACCAACGACCAGATGTCCGACCTGGTCTTCTCCGACGTTCCCGGCCGCGTGGCCCGGGCACTGCTCGACCTGTCGCGCCGCTTCGGCGTGCAGTCGGAGGAGGGCATCCACGTGGTGCACGACCTCACGCAGGAAGAGCTCGCGCAGCTCGTCGGCGCCTCCCGGGAGACCGTGAACAAGGCCCTGGCCGACTTCGCCGGCCGCGGCTGGCTCCGCCTGGAGGCGCGTGCGGTGATCCTGCTGGACGTCGAGCGCCTCGCGAAGCGCTCCCGCTGACAGCACCGGCAGTCAGTCGCGACAGAAGGGTCCTGCCCGGCCGGGCAGGACCCTTCCGCGTACCCGGGCGGATCCGTTCGCGGTGGCCCCCTCCCGGCTCCCCCGCGCCTCGACCACCCGCGGGGCCGGTCTGTGCACAGTGGAGGTATGGAGCACAGGGGTCTGGACGCCTACGGGTACTTCGAGCGCGAGGGCTCCCTCGGGCAGGTGCAGCGCGCGTTCCGAGGGGCCGTGGCCGCCGCGCGCGAGCGGACGGCCGAGGCGTACGGCCGCCGGCTGCACAGCGCGTACCTGTACGGGTCCGTGCCGCGCGGGACCGCCCGGCCCGGACGCTCCGACCTCGACCTGCTCCTCGTCCTGCACCACAAGCCCTCGGACGACGACCGCGACACCGCCGAGGTCCTCGCGCGCAGCATCGACGAGGACTTCGAGGAGATCGACGGAGTCGGCGTCCTGCTCCACGACAAGGACACCGTGCTGAGCGAGGAGGAACGATTCGACCTGGGCTGGTTCCTCGCCTGCCTGTGCACCCCGCTGCTCGGCGCGGACCTGGCCGAGCACCTGCCGCGCTACCGGCCGGACAGCCTGCTCGCCCGCGAGACCAACGGCGACCTGGCCTCGCTCCTCCCCCAATGGCGCACGCGCCTGCGGGAGGCCTCCGCACCGCAGGAGTACCGGAGCCTGAGCCGGCTCTTCGCACGCCGCCTGGTGCGCACGGGATTCACGCTCGTCATGCCCCGATGGGGCGGCTGGACCAGCGATCTGGCCGAGTCCGCGGAAGTCTTCGGCAGCTACTACCCGCAGCGCGCCGCCCAGATGCGGGCCGCGGCCGCGGTGGCCCTGGATCCCGTCGAGGATCCGGCCGTGCCCCTCTCGTACGTCGAGGACCTCGGCCCGTGGCTCGCGGACGAGTACACGGCCCGCCACGGCACCAAGACGCGGAGCCCCGGCGCGGGGGCGGGAGCCGGCAGGTGCCCGGCGGATCGGGGTCGGACAGCCCCTGCCTAGTCCTTCTGCACGGTGGCGGCGAGGGCCTCGACGGCCAGCTTGGCCTCCACCAGGCCCGCGCCGGTGATGCGGCGGTAGGCCTTGATCGCCGAGATCTGCCGGTCCTCGCGGATCAGGGCCCGCACCTCGTTCATGCCGGCCGGCTCCGGCTCCTCGACGCCCAGGTGGTCCAGCAGCAGCGCCAGGCGGCGCTCCGTGCGGTCCGCCTGCGCCTGGAGGCTCTTCACGCGCAGCGATACCGTCGAGGTGATCCATCCGGCGGTGCCTATGAGCACGACGAGCAGGAACACGGTGTTCATTCGGGTCCTCCAGGGATCAATCCGTGATCTTGAAGGTACTCGAGCTGGGCCCGGACGGACCATTGCGCCGCCGGCCACAGGGAGCGGTCGACATCCGCGTACACCCGGGCGACGACCGCCTCGGGGGTGGTGAAGCCGTCCTCGACGGCCGTCTCGACCTGCGCGAGCCGGTGCGCCCGGTGGGCCAGGTAGTACTCGACGGCGCCCTGCGCGTCCTCCAGGACCGGTCCGTGGCCCGGCAGGACCGTGTGCACGCCGTCGTCCACCGTGAGGGAGCGCAGGCGGCGCAGGGAGTCCAGGTAGTCGCCGAGGCGGCCGTCGGGGTGCGCGACCACCGTGGTGCCGCGGCCGAGGATGGTGTCGCCGGTCAGCACCGCCCGGTCGGCGGGCAGGTGGAAGCAGAGCGAGTCGCTGGTGTGGCCGGGCGTCGGCACCACCCGCAGCTCCAGGCCGCCGGTCCGGATGACGTCCCCGGCGGCGAGGCCCTCGTCGCCCAGGCGGAGGGCCGGGTCCAGCGCGCGAACCTTGGTACCGGTCAGCTCGGCGAAGCGGCCGGCGCCCTCCGCGTGGTCGGGGTGGCCGTGGGTGAGCAGGGTCAGCGCGACGCGCTTGCCCGCCCGCTCGGCGGTGGCGACGACCGCCCGCAGGTGGGCCTCGTCCAGCGGCCCTGGGTCGATGACGACGGCGAGGTCGGAGTCCGGCTCGGACAGCAGCCAGGTGTTGGTGCCGTCCAGGGTCATCGCGGACGGGTTGGGGGCCAGTACGTTCACCGCACGGGCGGTCGCCGGTCCGGAGGCGACGACCGCGCGGGGCTGTCCGGGCAGTGCTGCGGCGTCGCTCATGCGGGGCCTCCGGTGCCTCCGGGGCGCCCGAGGCGGACGCGCTTGGTGAACTCGTCGTGGCCCGGCCAGCTGAGCACCACCTCGCCGTCCTCCAGCGCGGCCTGCGCCAGCACCGGGGCCAGGTCCTGGGCCGCGGCCGCGGTGAGCGCGTCCGCGGCGCTCCCGTACGGCTCCAGGGAGCGCAGTGTGGAGATGGTGGGCGGCATCATCAGCAGCTCGCCCTTGTCGTAGCCGCCGGCGGCGTCGGCCGGACGGATCCACACGGTCCGGTCGGCCTCTGTGGAGGCGTTGCGGGTGCGCTGGCCCTCGGGGAGGGCGGCCACGAAGAACCAGGTGTCGTAGCGGCGCGGCTCGAACTCGGGGGTGATCCAGCGCGCCCACGCCCCCAGCAGGTCGGAGCGCAGCCACAGGCCGCGGCGTTCGAGGAAGTCCGCGAAGGACAGCTCCCGGGCCACGAGGGCCTGCCGGTCCGCCTCCCAGTCGTCGCCGGTGGTGTCGCCGACGACCGTGTCCGGGGTGGGGCCGGCGAGCAGGACGCCCGCCTCCTCGAAGGTCTCCCGCACGGCGCCGCAGACGATGGCCTGGGCGGTGCGGGGGTCGGTCCCGAGCCGGGCCGCCCAGTCGGCCTGGGAGGGGCCCGCCCAGCCGACGTGGTGCTCCTCGTCACGGGGGTCGACCCCGCCGCCCGGATAGGCGTACGCACCGCCGGCGAAAGCCATCGAGGCCCTTCTGCGCAGCATGTGGACGACGGGCCCGTCCTCGGTGTCGCGCAGGAGCATCACGGTGGCGGCGAGCCGCGGTGGCACCGGGGTGAGCGAGCCGTCCGCGAGCGCGCGGATGCGGTCGGGCCATTCGGGCGGGTACCACTGGCCCCCGGCGGGGGGCTGCTGCTGACCATTCGGCATGGCCGGATGCTACGGCCATCCGGCCCGATGTTCGAGGGTCGCCCTTTCAGCGGTCGCCGCGCGGCGACCGGAGCGGGGCGGGCCCGGCGAGCGGCGCCGCGCCCCGATCCGTACGGCTCCCGCGGGGATCAGGCCCCGGGGACCAGCTCGACCTGGACCTCGACCTCGACGGGCGCGTCGAGGGGCAGGACCGTGACACCGACGGCGCTGCGGGCATGGACGCCCTTGTCGCCGAGGACGGCGCCCAGCAGCTCGCTCGCGCCGTTCAGCACGCCCGGCTGGCCGGTGAAGTCGGGGGCCGAGGCGACGAAGCCGACGACCTTCACGACGCGCGCGATCTTGTCGAGGTCGCCGACGACCGACTTGACGGCGGCCAGGGCGTTCAGCGCGCAGGTGGCGGCCAGTTCCTTGGCCTGCTCCGGCGAGACCTCGGCGCCGACCTTGCCGGTGACCGGCAGGCTGCCCTTCACCATCGGGAGCTGGCCCGCGGTGTAGACGTAGGCGCCCGACCGCACGGCCGGCTGGTACGTGGCCAGCGGCGGGACGACCTCGGGCAGGGTCAGGCCGAGCTCGGCCAGCTTCGCGTCGACGACGCCGCTCATGCCTTCTCCCGCTTGAGGTAGGCCACGAGCTGCTCGGGGTTGTTCGGGCCGGGCACGACCTGGACGAGCTCCCAGCCGTCCTCGCCCCAGGTGTCCAGGATCTGCTTGGTGGCGTGGACCAGCAGCGGGACCGTCGCGTATTCGAACTTCTTGGTCATGGGAGCGAGGGTAGTGCCTGAGATGCGGGGCTCATGCGCGCCCCGGGAGCCGAGTGGTTAGGCTCGGTCGATGTGAGCAGGCTCCAGGTGGTCAGCGGCAAGGGCGGCACCGGCAAGACCACGGTCGCCGCGGCACTCGCGCTTGCCCTCGCGCGCGAGGGCAGACGGACTCTTCTGGTGGAGGTCGAGGGCAGGCAGGGGCTCGCGCAGCTCTTCGGCGCCGAGGCGCTCCCCTACGAGGAGCGGAAGATCGCGGTGGCGCCCGGCGGGGGCGAGGTCTTCGCGCTCGCCATCGACGCCGAACGGGCGCTGCTGGACTACCTCCAGATGTTCTACAAGCTCGGCTCCGCCGGACGCGCGCTGAAGAAGCTCGGCGCCATCGACTTCGCGACGACCATCGCCCCGGGCCTGCGCGACGTGCTGCTGACCGGCAAGGCGTGCGAGGCGGTGCGCCGCAAGGACAAGGCCGGACAGTACGTCTACGACCACGTGGTCATGGACGCGCCGCCGACCGGGCGGATCACCCGGTTCCTGAACGTCAACGACGAGGTGGCGGGCCTGGCCCGGTTCGGCCCGATCCACAACCAGGCGCAGGCCGTCATGAAGGTCCTCAAGTCGCCCGAGACGGCGGTGCACCTGGTCACCCTCCTGGAGGAGATGCCCGTCCAGGAGACCGCGGACGGCATCGCGGAACTGCGCGAGGCGGGGCTGCCCGTCGGCCGGGTCGTGGTGAACATGGTCCGCCCGCACCACCTCGACGAGGACACCCTGCGCACCGCCGCCGAGGACCACCGCGCCGGCGTCGCGAAGGCGCTGTCCCGGGCGGGCCTGGGCGGTGCGCGCCGCGGCGGGCTGGCCGAGCGGCTCGTCGAACCGCTGCTCGCGCAGGCCGCCGAGCACGCGGGCCGGGTGGAGCTGGAGCGCGCGCAGCGCTCCGTACTGGCGGGCCTGGACCTGCCGACGTACGAACTGCCCCTGCTCGGCGCGGGGATGGATCTGGCCGGGCTGTACGAGCTGGCCAAGGAACTTCGCAAGCAGTCGGTGGCCGAATGAGCGAGGGGGTGGAGACGGTGGGCCTGGACACTCCGCCGCGGCTGGCGGTCGACCGGCTGCTGGACGACCGGGAGACCCGCATCATCGTGTGCTGCGGGGCGGGCGGCGTCGGCAAGACCACGACGGCCGCGGCACTGGGCGTACGGGCGGCCGGGCGCGGGCGGAAGGCGGTCGTGCTGACCATCGACCCGGCGCGGCGGCTCGCGCAGTCGATGGGGATCGACTCGCTGGACAACACCCCGCGCAGGGTCGAAGTCGCCGGGGAGGACGGCGGCGAACTGCACGCCATGATGCTGGACATGAAGCGGACCTTCGACGAGATCGTCGAAGCGCACGCGGACGCCGAACGTGCGCGTGCCATCCTCGCCAACCCCTTCTACCAGTCGCTGTCGGCGGGCTTCGCGGGCACGCAGGAGTACATGGCGATGGAGAAGCTCGGGCAGCTGCGGGCCCGGGACGACTGGGACCTGATCATCGTGGACACCCCGCCGAGCCGGTCGGCGCTGGACTTCCTGGACGCGCCGAAGCGCCTGGGGTCCTTCCTGGACGGGAAGTTCATCCGGGTGCTGATGGCTCCGGCGAAGGTGGGCGGCCGGGCCGGGATGAAGTTCCTGAACGTCGGCATGTCGATGATGACCGGCACCCTCAGCAAGCTGATGGGCGCCTCGCTGCTGAAGGACGTGCAGACCTTCGTGGCGGCGATGGACACGATGTTCGGCGGCTTCCGCACACGCGCCGACGCGACCTTCCGGCTGCTCCAGGCGCCCGGTACGGCCTTCCTCGTGGTGGCGGCGCCCGAACCGGACGCCCTGCGCGAGGCGGCGTACTTCGTGGAGCGGCTGGCCGAGGAGCGCATGCCGCTGGCCGGCCTGGTGCTCAACCGCGTGCACGCGAGCGGCGCCGACCAGCTGTCCGCCGAACGGGCGTTGGCCGCCGCAGAGAATCTTGAAGAAGGCGGCATTGTCGATCAGGAGTCCGGGAAAGCTGGACTTCGTGACACGGCCGCCGAACCCCCCGGCGCCGATGACGACACCACGGCCGTCGACCGGATCACGGCAGGACTGCTGCGCCTGCACGCCGAACGGATGCAGGTGATCGCGCGTGAGCAGCGCACGCGTGATCGCTTCACCTCGCTTCACCCCGAGGTGGCGGTGACCGAAGTGGCCGCCCTGCCCGGCGATGTGCACGACCTCGCCGGGCTGCGGGCCATCGGAGAACGACTCGCGGCCGGGGTGCCGGCCGGAGCGTAGGCGTTCGTACGAAGGCGGTGGCCGCGTGTGCTACCCGGCTGCCGCGTACGTCTCGTACGGAACGTCGATCTCCGCGTCTGCATCCATGGTGAGGATGCCCGTGCTGCGCTCGTACTCCGTACGGGCGGTTTCGAGCAGCCGTCGCCACGAGGTGACGGTGGGACGCCGGCGCAGCAGCGCACGTCGTTCCCGCTCGGTCATTCCGCCCCACACGCCGAACTCGACGCGATTGTCGAGCGCATCGGCCAGGCATTCGGTCCGCACCGGACATCCGGTGCACACCGCCTTGGCCCTGTTCTGTGCCGCTCCTTGAACGAACAGTTCATCCGGATCGGTAGTGCGGCAGGCTGCCTGCGCACTCCAGTCGGTAACCCAGCCCATCCCGGCGCCGTCCTCTCCCGAATCGAGGCTCCCCCACGGCGGTAGCGGCATATTCACCGCTGCCAGTTGAGGACGTTACGGAAGGCGGGCACAGTGCAACACCCCCGACGGGCCCAATCTTGAATGGTCCGAACGGACTATGGGTAAGCGGCAGATCACCCGACGGAGTGATCCGGCGACATGCCCGGCCATTCCGACGATTCGGGTGCAATCGGCGGATCGGCTGCACCGGTTCGGCAAGATTCGGACATCAGTCCACCCCATTCGGGAAGGGTGAAAATCAAGCCGAGGGGTTGATGTCGCACCGGACTGCTGTGACAGTTGGGGTCAGCTTAGGCCAAGGCATTCGCGTGTGTCCGGCGAATCAGAACGTAGGCTGCCCTCCATGGGAAAGAAGCGCTCGGGCGGCGGGCTCACCGGGAGCCAGCAGGCCGCCAAGTTCCTCGGGGTGTCCGTTCTCTCCGGCGTCGTGCTGGCGGGCATGGCGATTCCGGCTGCAGGAGCCCTGGGACTGGCCGCCAAGGGCACGGTCGAGGGATTCGACGAGATCCCGGCCAATCTCAAGACACCGCCGCTGAGCCAGCGGACCACGATTCTCGACGCCGAGGGTGGCCTGATCGCCACCGTCTATTCGCGCGACCGGCAGGTGGTCCCGCTCACGTCGATCTCCCCGTACATGCAGAAGGCCATCGTCGCCATCGAGGACTCTCGTTTCTACGAGCACGGCGCGGTCGACCTCAAGGGCATCCTGCGCGCGGTCAACCGCAACGCGCAGGAGGGCGGCGCGGCGCAGGGCGCGTCCACGCTCACCCAGCAGTACGTGAAGAACGTGTTCGTCGAAGAGGCCGGCGACGACGAGACCAAGGTGCGCGAGGCCCAGGAGAAGAGCCTCGGCCGCAAGATCCGCGAGCTGAAGTACTCGATCCAGGTCGAGGAGGAGCTCGGGAAGAAGAAGATCCTCGAGAACTACCTCAACATCACCTACTTCGGCCAGCAGGCCTACGGGATCGAGTCCGCGGCCCAGCGCTACTTCAGCAAGCCCGCCAAGGACCTGACCCTGGAGGAGTCCGCACTCCTGGCGGGCGTCGTGCAGTCACCGAGCCGCTACGACCCGGTCAACGACGCGCAGGAGGCCATGAAGCGCCGCAACATCGTCCTCCAGCGCATGGCCGACACCAAGGACGTCTCCCAGGCGGAGGCGGACGCGGCGAAGGCGAAGCCGGTCACCCTCAAGGTCACCAGGCCCAAGAACGGCTGCATCACGGCGGTCAAGGGCGCGGGCTTCTTCTGCGACTACGTGCGCAACACCTTCCTGACCGACCCGGTCTTCGGCAAGACGCGCGAGGAGCGGGCGAAGGTCTGGAACAAGGGCGGCCTGACCGTCCGTACGACCCTGGACCCGCAGTCGCAGGACGCGGCCAACGAGTCGATCAAGGACCACGTCTACCAGGAGGACTCCATCGCGACGGCTGTGACCATGGTCCAGCCGGGCACCGGACGGGTCCTGGCGATGGGCCAGTCCAAGCCGTACGGCTTCGGCAAGAACGAGACGCAGATCAACTACTCCGTGGACAAGCGGATGGGCGGCTCGAACTTCGGCTTCCAGGTCGGTTCGACCTTCAAGCCGTTCATCGCCGCCGCCGCCCTGGAGCGGGGGATGCCGCCGACGAAGGTCTACGGGGCCCCGAACAAGCTCGACTACCCGAGCCCGATCTCCCGCTGCGACGGCTCGCAGTACATCAACACCCAGAAGGAATCCGCGGAGAACGAGACCGAGGACGAGATCGGCCCGTACGCGCTGCGTACGGCGATGGAGAAGTCGATCAACACCTACTTCGTCGAGATGATCGGCGAGATCGGCCTGTGCCCGGTGTCGGAGATGGCGGCCAAGCTGGGTGTGGTTCCGGCGAGCGGCGCGAAGCTCGCCGACGGCCCCGCCATCGCGCTCGGCTCGGAGGAGATGTCCCCGCTGACGATGGCCAACGCGTACGCGGCCTTCGCCAACCGCGGCGTCTTCTGCACCCCGGTCGCCATCGAGTCCATCACCGACGCGCACGGCAAGGCGCTCGCGGTGCCCAAGAGCAAGTGCGAGCGGGCGATGTCGCAGAACACCGCCGACACCATCAACACCCTGCTGAGCGGCGTGGTCGACTCCGGCACCGGTGAGCGGGCCGGCCTGACCGACCGCGACAGCGCGGGCAAGACCGGTACGACGGACTCCCGCTACAACGCCTGGTTCGTGGGCTACACCCCGAACGTCTCCGGCGCGGTGTGGGTCGGCTCCGGCGGCGCCAAGAAGATCACGATGGAGAACATCGTGATCGGCGGCAGGTCCTACGCCAAGGTCTTCGGCGGCGGCCTGCCCGGCCCGATCTGGAAGGACGCGATCACCGGCGCGCTGGCCGGCCGCGAGGCCCTGCGCTTCACCACGGTCCACATCGCGGAACCGAACGTCCCCTCCGGCGGTCCCCGCGGCAACAAGCCGTCCACCAGCCCGAGCCGCCCCGGCAAGCCCGGCGGCGACAGCAAGCCCGGCGGACGGCCCGGCGGCCAGAGCACGGGCCAGACCGGCGGCCCCGGCGGAGGCGCCACGGGCGGCGGGGCCGACCAGCCGGACAACCCCTTCCCCGGCATCACGATCGACCCGGGCACGGTGATCGGCGGCCGCGACGGCCAGTAGCCGTCGCGGCCGGTACGCGGACACGACACGAGGGAGGGCCCCGGCCGATACGGCCGGGGCCCTCCCTCTCTGTCTGCCCGTACCTCTGCCGCGCGGCCTGTTACGCGAGCGCCTTCTTCACGGCGGCGGCGACACGCCCGCCCTCCGCCAGGCCCGAGACCTTCGGGTTCACGATCTTCATGACGGCGCCCATGGCCCGCGGCCCCTCGGCACCCGCCGACCGGGCCTCCTCCACAGCCTCCGCCACGATCCCGGCGAGCTCCTCGTCGGAGAGCTGCTTGGGCAGGTAGGTGTCCAGGAACTCGCCCTCGGCGCTCTCCCGCGCGGCCTGCTCGGGACGACCACCCTGCGCGAAGGCATCCGCGGCCTCGCGGCGCTTCTTCGCCTCCTTGGCGATCACCTTGAGGACTTCCTCGTCGGAGAGCACACGGGCTTCCTTGCCCGCGACCTCCTCCTTGGTGATGGCGGCAAGGGTCAGGCGCAGCGTGGACGAGTGCAGCTCGTCGCGCGCCTTGATGGCGGTGGTGAGGTCTTCCTGGAGCTTGGCCTTGAGCGTGGTCATGCAGGTGAGTGTGCCAGGTGCGGGGACGGTGGCGCTCACCTGTTTTCCGGTCTGCGACGATGGGTCCATGCGTGCGCGTTACGGAGTACCACTGAAAGCGGCTGCCGGAATCGCTGCGGTGGGGGCCGCAGGTGTGGCCTACGCCGCCGGTTTCGAGGCACGGTCCTTCCGGCTGCGCCGGGTCACGGTGCCGGTGCTTCCCCGGGGGATGCGCCCACTGCGCGTACTCCAGGTCTCGGACATCCACATGGTCGGCGGGCAGCGCAAGAAGCGCGCCTGGCTGCAGTCGCTGGCGGGCCTGCGTCCCGACCTCGTCGTCAACACCGGCGACAACCTCTCCGACACCGAGGGCGTCCCCGAGGTCCTCGACGCCCTCGGCCCGCTGATGTCCTTCCCCGGCGTGTACGTCTTCGGGTCGAACGACTACTACGGGCCGCGGCTGCGCAACCCGGGGCGCTACCTGGTCGAGAAGGTCCAGGGCCGGCACGGGCTGAACGGCAACAAGCCGGTCGTCGGCGCCGTGCACAACCCGTGGGAGGAGATGCGGGACGCCTTCGACGCCGCGGGCTGGCTCAACCTCACCAACACCCGGGCGCGGATGAAGCTGGAAGGGCTGGAGCTGGCCTTCACCGGCCTCGACGACCCGCACATCAAGCGGGACCGCTACGGATGCGTCGCCGGCGGGCCGGAGGCGGACGCGGACTTCTCCCTGGCCGTGGTGCACGCCCCGTACCTGCGGGTCCTCGAATCCTTCACCGCCGACCGGTACCCGCTGATCCTCGCGGGCCACACCCACGGCGGCCAGCTGTGCATCCCCTTCTACGGGGCTCTGGTCACCAACTGCGACCTGGACACCAAGCGGGTGAAGGGGCTGTCCACGCACGAGGCGGCGGGCCACCGCTCCTACCTGCACGTCTCGGCCGGCTGCGGCACCAACCGCTTCACCCCGGTCCGCTTCGCGTGCCCGCCGGAGGCCACGCTCCTGACGCTGACCCCGAAGGAGTAGGGCCCCACCGCCCGCTCCGCGAAAACCGGATTTCGTCTCCGGCGAGAGGTCCGCTAAAGTAATCGATGTCGCCAGGACAGCAACACTTCAGGGCGACGATCGGGGTGTAGCGCAGCTTGGCAGCGCGCTTCGTTCGGGACGAAGAGGTCGTGGGTTCAAATCCCGCCACCCCGACTTCGTAAGACCAGGTCAGGGGCCTGATCCACTCAGTGGATCAGGCCCCTGTTTGGCGTTTGCCCCTGCCTTGGGAGCCAACGGGGAGCCGGCTTCGAAAGTGGCTCCCCGTCGGCTCCCAAGCCCTTCCGCGATCTACCACAACGAACTGACCCGGGGAGCGACCCGCACGTAGGCTCGGGGCGGCCGACGTGAGAGCGCCTGGCCTACACATCGGGGCAGGGGGACAGCGTGGATCATCTCTTCACCGTCGACGGCTACTCGGCCACGCCGGTCTCACCGACCACGCTGGCGACGGAAGGCCTCCTCGAACGGCAGCACCTCCAGGAGTGGGTGATCGCGCACCCTCAGGTCCTCGGCGAATCGGTGCTCGTGATCACCTCCGAGTTCGATCGGTGGGCCGACACGGACGGGGTGCCGGCGCGCGACCGCTTGGACGTCCTGGGCCTGGATGCCACCGGGCGCCTCGTGGTGGTCGAGCTGAAACGGGGCATCGCCGACCGCGACGTCCACCTCCAGGCGATCACCTACGCCGCCCTGGTGTCCCGGTTCGACCTCGACACGCTGGCCCAGGCGCACCGCGAATTCCGGAAGGGGCGGGGCGAAAACCTCGAACTCGACACGTGCCGCCAGCGCCTCCTCGACCACGTGGACGGGGACTGGAGCCCTGAACTGCTCCAGCGTCCCAGGCAGGTGATCATCGCTGCCGACTTTCCCAAGCAGGTCACCCACACCGTGGTGTGGCTGTCGGAGATGAACCTCGACATCGACCTCATCCAGGTGGGCCTGTGGAAGGTGAAGGACCAGCTCATCGCCGGCTTCACCAAGGTGTATCCCACCCCGGAAGTGGAGGAGTTCACTCTCGCTCCGGCCAGAATCGAGGCCAAGGCCGCGGCCCAGAAGTTGGAGGAACGTTCGCGGGCCCAGAACGCCGTGCACGTCATCGTCGGCGCCGGACTGCTCCCGGATGGGGCCCTGCTCCGGCTGACGCCGAGGCACGGAGTGACCGAAGGCATCCGCGAGGACATCCTGGCCTGGGTCGGTGAGGACCGCAGCCGAGCAAGTGTCACGTGGAGCAACAACACCGCCAAGCCACTTACATGGCAGGCCGACGGCAAGCCGTACACGCCGACCGGACTGGCCAACCACATCTTCACCAGCGTGACCGGCCGCAAGGCCGACGGCATCCAGGGCACCACCTGGTGGGACATCGACACCGCCCACGTCCCGGACACCGTCGACCCTGACGAGTGGAGAGCACTGGCCGCCACCCACCTGGCGGGCCTAGCCAAGCAGCTCAACGGCACCAGCAAGGACTGGACGGGCCTGCACGCCCTCCTGAACGCTGTCCCTGCCGGGCGGTGGACGACCTACGGGGACGTGGCGGCTGTGGTCAACAGCCACGCCGTCCCGGTCGGCACCCACTTGGCCACCTGCGGCCAGTGCCCCAACGCCTGGCGGGTCCTCAACGCAGCGGGCCGCGTCAGCCCCGGATTCCGCTGGACCGACCCCACCCGCACGGACTCACCCGCCGACGTCCTGGCGACCGAGGGCGTCCGCTTCGAAGGAGGCGTCGCCGCCCAGGAGGCGCGTCTCACGTTGCATGAACTTCGGGGCATGGCGGGCGGCTGAGTATGGCCTGCGCCCCGGTGACCACCGGGGCGCACGGCCGAGCAAGCAGCCGTCAAGGTGCTTCGGCAGCACGTTCGTGATCGTCACGATGAGCGTCTGGGCTTTCGGTCCGGAAAAGCGTGCGTGAGCGTGAAGAGAGGTCCCGCAGCAGGTGACCCAAAGAGTTCATCCAGAGTCCGATTCTCATCGAGCGCCGCCAGGGCCCGGCTGTGCAGCGGTTCGGCTACACGATGAAACTGTCCCCGGAACGGGACCGCAGTTGAGACGAGACCCTCGCGGCATGCATGGCCGGGATGGGGGTCGGAGGCGGCCTCACCCCAGCCACTCCTCACGGTGACCCCGGTCACGGGTGACGCGTGACCCGGTCACCGCCGAGCGCGGCGGGTCAGCGGTCGGGTTCGGGCAGGGTTTCGGTGCTGCCGTCGGGATGGATCAGGAGGCGGACCGCACCGCCGTAGCGGTCGTCGGTGATCACTGCGGGGGTCGGGAAGCCGAGCTGCTGGGCACGCTGCTGGAGGATGCCGATGACGACGTCCTGAATGGTGCCGAAGGGCGGGGCCGTCACGGGGACCCCGTCGATCAGGCCCGCGTGATAGGAGAAGACGCGCACTTCCGCGGCCGGAGGAGTGGGTTGCACAGCAACTGCCTTTCAGGAGTTCGGGACGGCTTCGCCTACGGTCGGCGGGTGCGCGGTGTAGGTACCGCGCGAGACCCGTAGCAGTCGGCCCGACTTGACCATGGCGGACAGGGCGTTGCTGACCGACTTGCCCGCGTCCTGGTACGCACCCGGGGGCAGCACCCCGATCACGTCGCGACCGGTGAAGTGGCCCGGGAAGGAGGACACTGCCGTCTCCACGGCGCGGCGCAGGCTGGGGACGCTCCAGGATCCGGACCCGCCCGTCGCGGCGTGGTGCGGGTGATCGTCGCGCTGGATGCCCGCGTGGCCCTCGCCGTGCTCCTGGCGCAGGGCTAGGGGCTGGTAGCGCTCCAGGTGGGAGCCGAGCTCGCGCACCGATTCCAGTACCGCCGCCAGCTTCGGGGCGTGCGGGACGGAGGCCGAGTTCCCGGTGCCGGCTGCGGGGACGAGTACCGCCGTGATGGACTCGACACGGTGCAGCGAGTCCGCCAGGCGGCGCAGCAGGGGCTCGAAGATGTCCTGCCGCATGGCGGCGACAGGGTCACTGGTCGCGAGCTCGATGCTCACGGAACCGGTCAGGCCGCTGTCCGCGATCTCGTAGGCGGCCTCGTCACCGGCTGCCGTGCGCCAGGACTCCAGGCTCAGGCGGGTCTTTCCCAGGGCGGCGAGGAACTCGGGCTCCACCGCAGCGGACGGCGTGAGCGCGAGCATCCCCGCCAGCTGCTCGGCGACCTTGAGCATGAGGAGCGTGGCGCGCGCCAGCGGACCGAGCACGGTCTTCTGTATGGCCAGGGCAGGATCACCGAGCGAGTAGGTGATCCGTTCCCCCGGCAGGGCCGGAGCCGCCATTGTCGAAACCTCGTCTGTGTGGGCGCGCTGTCGTCGATCTGCTGTGAAGTGCTGTGCCGGACCCTGCCGCTGGGCGGGAACCGGCCCCCGGCCGACACCGGACGACCGGCGCGCCCGGTGCGTCTGGAGGGCGCTGAAGGCGTCGAGTACAGCTGCGGCTTCGACTGCTTCACCGAGCCCGCCGGAGGCGGAATCGGCGGCGGGCAGACGTCCCCGGCTGTCACCGATGTGCAGCCACATGCGGATCCAGCGCCGCTCCTGCTCGGTGGTGGCAGCGGCGTAGCCGCCCGGATCGAACCGGACGACGTAGTTCCGCAGGCACTGCGCCCTCAGCGGACAGGAGAAGCAGAGCTCCCGGGCCGCGTGGGTGAGGGCCTGACTCCTGCGCGTCCGGAAGGGTAGTTCCTGGACACCCGCGGGCGGATGCTCAAGGAGCGGCTCCTTGAATATGTCGGGCCGCCGCTGGCAAGGCAGAAGTGTGGTGGTGGCCGGCAGCGTCGCTGCCGGCCGGGTTCTCGGCGCCGTCTTGGCCATCAAAGAGGTCCCCCGATGTTTCCTGTGACCAAAGGGGACTCTAGAACAGGGGAATTGGCAGCGGCAAAGCCGGAACGAACCTTGTTGATCATTTATTACACAAAGGTAGCCCACCTCACCGGCCATCCGTTTCAGCGGCTGCCAGGAGCCTGCGAACCTCCCGGCCCTTCACCGCCCGTTCGCACCGCTTCACGGAGCGGAAAGTTCCGCTACGGAGCGTCAGAACCCCCGCGACACACATGAATCCGAGAGGGACGCCGAAGAGCGGCGCCAGCATGCCCACCCCGGACGCGCAGATGAGCAGTACGTCGGCCAGGACGACGGTGACGCCCCGGCGGCCCCGGGGCTGTTTCAGCATCCAGGCACCCAGGAGCGCCATACCGCCGAGGGCCCAGTAGCCCAAGACCGCCTGGCCGCTGAGGAGTCCACTGGCAGATCCCCGCGCGATGTCGCCCACGGCCGCCAGGTAGCCGGTCATCGCGGCAGTGACGACGGTCGAGGCGAGCCCGAGCAGCAACTGGCCGCGCCGGCGCAGCATCCAGACGGCCACGGCCAGGAACAGCAGCCCGCACACCATGGCGAACGCGCCCTTGCCGGCCGAGGCGAGCGTGAAGAGGGTGTAGGCGCCGGCGATCCCGAGGACGATCCGGCGGAACATCCGCACGGCCCACGCGTCGTCGCGCTCCTGGCGGAGCAGCCGACGGAGGGCTTCGAGGGAGGGGCGAGAGGTCATGCCGGACCGTCCATACCGGTTGCGAGGGGGCGGGGAGCGAGGGGCGGAGCTCCTGGGGCGCCGACAACGGAGGCCGGACCGGAACGCTTGGGCCGCGTGATGGTCTGCGGCTGCTGGAAACCCATCTGCCACAGCGGGGCGGCCGGTCCCTTCGGCGCGGCCTGCTGCTCGACAGCCTGGGCCGGGGCCGGGGACTGTTCCTGCGCCTGCGCGACGCCCACCAGGAGGCTGTCGATCTTCGCCTTGCGGGCCTCGGGGGTTTCGGCCGCGAAGCCCTGCGGGTCGATGTAGTGGGGGAGGTCTTTGTTGTCGAACTGCGCGACGCCCCGCACGGTGTTCGTACCGGCTTCCGTACGGGTGACCTCCGGCCACGACCGGGGCGCCTCGTAGACGAAGTGGATGTTCTCCAGACCGACGTTCTCGTTCCCGCGGAGCGTGCCGAGTTCCTGCTGATGAAGGATCGACCGGGTGTCCGCGGTCTGCCCGAACACAAACACCCGGCCATCGGCCAGCCCGGCGTACGTCTCGGAGATCTTGGCCCAGGTGGCCTTGGCATAGCCCTCAGGGAAGCCCGCCTTCTCACCACCAAGAGCCTCGATGACCTCGTCTTCCCAGAGGAACATGTCGTCGAGTTCCCGGCCACCCCGGGTCGTCTCGAGGGTCTGTGCGGTGCCGGGGGCCCTCTCGTTCTGCTGAGCGGCCCACTCCTCGGCCAAGAAACGCTGCGACAGGAACGGGACACTCCGGTCGTTTTTCGGCGCCTTCGGGTGCTCAATGCCGTATGACCAGAAGGCACTGATGGGCTTCGTCCCGTCGGGTGGCGTGAGCTTCGCCTTGTCCTCGGCAAGCGCGTCGATGTACTGCCTTGCCTTGGACACGCGGGACTTGCCGTCCGCCGCCAGCTTGTCCTCCAGCCCTGCCGCCGTGGCCGCAGCCCTGATGCGCCGCGCTATAGATCGTGCATTGGCCTTGGCATCCAGGGTTGCCTTGTGCCGGGCGTTCGCCCGCAGGAGGGCGCCCTCCTCCACACCCGCCGGTATCGGTTCCGGGCCCACCGTCGTCAGGCCTCCAGAGGACGGGGATAGACCCGAAGGCTCATGTTCACCACGCCGGCATCAGACCCGTCGGCGGTGCCCACAGCCGGTGAGATGCGCAGGCTCACGAGGGTGCCTCCTGGAGCGGCGAGCTCCCAGTAGGCCATGTGATAGGGGTCCTTCTCCTCGATGCGGTCGGCGTCCTGTGGGATCGCGAACTCACCGAGCTCGCGCGGAAAGGCGGTGGAATCCCAGGCGCCTTCCCAGGCCGGTGCGCCGAGTACGGAGGACACGGCGTCTCGGTAGAGGGGCCAGACCCGGTCGGCCTCAGCCAGGACACTCGGGTTGCCCTCCGGGCTGGTCGCCGCCGCGCCCCACACCCAGTGCCGGAGGCTTTGCACGGGTGCCCAGCTACCGCCCATCGCGTTCAACGTCAGGCTGCCACCCGTGGCCGTGCGCACGTTGAGGACGTACTCGAACTGGGTCGGCGTCCAGCCGAACTGGGCGCACCACTCGTCCAGGCCCTGACTGGCCGGGGGCGGGCCGTTCCAGACGGTCTCCCAGTGGACGTCGGTCAGTCCGCGCAGCTCCGTGACGAGTTCCTGCGGGGTGCGGTCCACCGGCGGTTCGAAGGGGGTGCTCATGTCGTGGTCTCTCATTCTCACATCTCGTACGTCACAGCAGCCAGCCTGGGCCGTTGTCCGGGTTCGGGTCGGCCGGCCCGTGGAAGGCGAGGGAGATCGTCCCACCCCCCGCGTACCCGCCGGCCCGGTGGTCCAGATCGAGAACGATCACCGGGGCGAGCGGATTGGCGTACCTCCACTGGGCCATCCGGTACGGGGCACCGCTCTCCAACCCCCGCTCCTCGGCGTCGCCCCACCGGCCAGGGGCCCCCAACGCCGCCGTCATACGGGCGAGGTGGGCCGCGTAGCGGTCGAGGGCGACCGCCAGGACGGCCTCGCCTTCGGACTCCTCGGCCGCAGTGGCCTTCCAGACGGTGTACGACGCCCGGGTCACGGGCCGGCCGGGGCCGGGCGCCGAGGCCAGGTGCAGGCGGCCGCCCTGCGGCGTACGCACCCACAGGCCCGACTGGAGCCATAGCGGCTCCCAGCCGAAGGCCGCGCACCACTCGGCGCGCTCGGCCTCACCGTCCGGTATCCCGGGCCAGACCGCACGCCAGTCCACGCGCAGGAACGCACTCAGTTCGGCGGCGAGCTCCTGCGGCGGGTGGTCGGCGATGACACTTGCCATGTTCGGGCCTTCCTAGCGGGACACCCTGCCGTCGCCCTCTCGTGGCGCGGGCGGCGGAGACGGGTTCGGCGGTGTCGGCGTGCTCTGGAGGTCGGGCGCCGACGGCCGCGGCTGCTGCCGTGCGGGGCCGGGGTCAGGGGCGTTCACCCGACCGCCGGTGGGCCGAGGACCCTGCTGCGGTGCGACGGCAGGGGCTGGTGCCGGGGCTGGGGGTGTCGAGTTCCCCGGGCTGACGCGGCCGCTCTGGCGCGCCGGCTCGGACGACGGCTCCCCGCCCGCCGGGGACGGCTGCGCCCGCCGGTCCAGCACGTTCTGGTACGCGTCCCTCTGGACCTCGTTGGCCTCGTACGCACGCCTGCGCTGGTCACGCCTGGAGTTGCGGACAGGGAGCTTGCCCTCTTTCTGCCACCGGCTGTCGTTCTTCTTGTTGTCGTAGGCCCGCGCGGCGGCCAGCGCGCCCTTTCCGGTGGCCTTCCCCGTCAGCTTCACCGCGCCCCCCGCGACCTTCGCCGTTCCGGCCGCGGTCTTTCCGGCGACACGGCCCGTCTTCTTCGCGACGCCGGCTGCGGCGCCAGGGGCGTACTGGGCCAGCTTGCCGCCCACGGTGTTCGCCATGTCCCCCACGCCCAGGGCGTCCTGCGCCCCGGCGATCTGCGGGCTGAAGTTCCCGGCGAGCAGCTTCTTCAGCATCATCACGACGGCGACCGTGACCAGGAGCAACATCAGCAGCTGCATACCGAGGGAGATCCTGGCGGGCAGGATCATCTGGTAGAGCATCAGGAGCACGGTCAGGATGACGCCGAAGCCCGCCCGCAGGACGAAGCTGTGGATGAAGGTCTGCAGCCAGCCCTTGAGCAGTTTCTGCTGGGACGGATGGATGCCCAGCGTGGCGATCAGCGGCAGCATGATGATCATGATGAGGGTGACCGCGTGCCACAGCAGGGTCAGCGCGCTGAGCACGATCACCATGATGCCGACGATCAGCGCGGCCACGAGGGAGTAGAAGGCGAGCCCGATCCGGTTTCCGGCGTCGCGACCCGCCCATTCGTTGTAGGCGACCGGGTACACGCGCTTCTTCGGGTCTTCCGTCTCCTGGTTGGAGCCCTTGCCGCCCGCCATGTCCTGACGGACCCCGTACCAGTCCTCCTTGTACTTCTTCTCCGTGCTCACGTCCTTGGCGACATCGAAGTTGGTCATGGACTGCGAAACCATCTGACGGACACGCAGGTCCTCACAGCGGGCACTACCCGGTTTTCCCCAGGTGCAACTCTTGGTGACGCTGTCTCCCGGATGGCACACACCGTTGGCCACCTTGCCGCCTTCGTTCCGCTTGAAGATGCAGTTCGTGCCGCTCGCGCCGAACTGCCCCAGCGCCCAGGGCCGGAAAGCCAGCGTGTCGTACATGGCGCAGCTCGACTGCCGCAGACCGCGGTTGGGCGCGTTCGCGGGAAGGTCGCAAGGAGGCTGCATCTCGTCCGAGATGCCGCCCAGCACCGCTGCGCTGAGAAGGCTGTTGGCCTCGGCGATACCCGCGTCTGCCGTATTGATGACCTTGTGGAAGTTGCCGCCGGTCAGGAGCGCCACGACGGCGACCGTGGTCAGTGCGGCCCAGCCGACGCCGGACCAGGCTTCACGCATCTCGCCCTTGCGCCACTTCGTGAAGACCCAGAAGCCGGTGAGGGCGATCATGACTGGGACGGCGGGGACGAAGACCTTCGTCTTCAGCGTTTCGACGACGTTGTCCCGGCCGGTGTACAGCCCGCTGAGGGGGCTGGGGTTGGAGGCGAACTCCTTGATGGATATGGATACGCGCGTCAGGATCTTGGTGCCGTCGAAGACCATGTTGGCGATGCCGTTGTTGACATAGTCCATGACCTTGCAGTTGTCGGCGCCGCTGGCGTCCCAACGGGAATCGGTCTGGGAGGCGTCTCCGATGTCCCTCTGCGTGCCGGTCCAGTTCATGCCGCGCATGGCGTTGATCTCGTACATGGTGTACTGGTCCGCGCCGTTGGGCATGTTCACCGCCCCGGTGATCATGCCGGTGGTGTCGTTGAGGTTCTTGGCCCGCTGAGCCTCGCTCTCCCACTGGTTGACGGCGGGGAAGACGGACTCGCCGTTGGCCCCCGGTGAGTCCAGTTCGTAGGAGTCGTCGCCGGTGAAACTGCAGGAGAAGTCCGCGGACGCGGTGCCGGGTGTCGCCAGGGTCAGCGCGATCAGCGCGAGGATCACGAACGCCCCGGCCCTGGCTGCCCGCCCGACCCCCTTCAGCCGGTCACTGAGCGACGGGGGGGCATCGGCGGTTCGGCGTGGTGTGGTGCTGGGGCGCACGAACATCGGCTTCCTTCAAAGGTTCCGCATCGGACAAGGGGCAGTGGCCGGCGCGCGGACTATCCGGGGATGTAGTCGGTCACAACGCAGCCCTTGACCAGGGGTTCGTCCTTCTTGTAGCCGCTGGGGATGTCCTTCGTGTGCTGGGGATTGCAGCTCATGAGGGCGAACTTGGCCGCCATGAGCCCCCGAACCGTGTCGTCGCCCTTGGAGACGAGCGCGATGTTCTGGCCGATCAGGTAGGACGAGTCGAAGTCCTCGTCGGTCTCCTGCGCCTTCTTGTTCGCTTCCTGGAACTTCTTCATGTCGGACAGCAGCAGCAGGTAGATGCTCTTGCCGTTTCGGTCCTTGCAGCGTGCGCTCTCCTTGATGGCGAAGGCCGGGTCGTCGACCATCTTCGCGGTGTCCTTGTCGAGGTGCTTCGGGCCGCCTTCCAGCTCGCGACAGGTGCCGTTGGCGTTGATCAGCTTCTCGACGGCAGCCATGTTGTCCGCCTTGGGCAGGCCGAGGGCGGCCAGCGGCCCGCTGTTTCCCTCTCCACCGCAACCGGTCAGTGCCGTCAGCGCGACGGCCGCGGTCATTGCGGTGAGGGTCCTGGACAGGCGCATGGTGTGTCTCCCTGGGTTATGCGTTCGGATGGGTCTTGGTGCGAGGCACCGCTATCGGGCGGCCTCGGCCTCGGCCGCCCGCTCCTCGCGGGCGGCCTCCTGCATGAAGGTCCAGTCCCACACGCTGAGGGGCGGGTCGGTGGCCTGGCGGCCCGGACGGGTGGTGCCGTTGGTGTCCGTGGCGGCGAGGATCTCCTGGAAGACGAGGTCCACCGCGACCGTGCCGACCCTCTTGTCGACGTCCCGCTGCAGGCAGACACCCGTTCGCAGCTCCTGAAGGGAGTTGGACACCTTGGTGTCGCTCTCGGGCCGGCCGAGCAGCGGCGCCACCAGCGAGGCCTCCTGGGCGGACTTCTGCTTGAACGCGAAGACGGTGTGGATCTGGTTGGCACCACCGCTGCGCGCCTCGGAGTCCTCGATCTGCACGAGGTCGATGGCCTGCTGGGTGATCAGGACGATCACCGCCAGGTACGAGCGGCCCTGCTTGAGCGCGCGCCGCATCAGGTCGCGGCCGCTCTCGGTCGCGGTGACGACATACGCCTCGTCGACGAACAGCGCCTTGGGCCGCAGCCCGACCTCGCCGGTCACGGGGTTCTTCTCGTAGCCCACGTCGAGCATCTGGCTGCCCAGTTCCACGACCGCCATGAGGGCGGTGGCGGCCAACCGCTCGGCGGGGTTCCAGCTGCGCGGGTCGGAGGAGGCCGGCGTCTGGAAACCGCGCAGGGTGATGACCGTACGGCGCTTGCGCATGGCGGACAGGGTCTGCGGGTTCTCGGAGAAGGCGAGGCGTGCGTACGGCAGGGTGCGCAGCTCGGTGAGCAGCATCTGGGCGAGCTTGAGGTCCTTGACGGCCTCGCGGTCTCCGGAGGCCACCGCTTCGTCGTACGCCCGGATGACCTCGTCGACCACCTGCCACAGCGTCGGCCTGGGCACCTGGCGCTCGGCGTCGCGGGCGCTCAGGCCCTGCTCGGTGGCCTGCCTGATCGCCGAGTTGTACCAGCCGACCACGGTGGCCATCGCCTCGATGACGGGAAGGCGCACCCGCTGGTAGTCCTCGTCCCCGAGGAAGCCCCTCAGCATGGTCTCGGCGAGCAGCCGGCCGGAGGGGACGTCGCGGGCGACCACCCAGGGGTCGAGCACGCCGGCCTGGCCCTTGAGGAGGTCGACGACCTCGGTCTCGGCCCAGAACTCGGGATTGACCGGCTGGAAGCGGCTCTGCGCGGTCCCGAGGAGGCCCGCCTCGGCATCGAGGGGGAACTCGGGATCGTTCACCTGGGACCCGAAGGCCAGGTAGTAGCAGAGCTGGGCGAAGTCGGTTTTGGGGTCGATGACGAGGCAGCGCACACCCGCCTCCGACTCCTCGTAGAACTTCTGCAGGGCCAGCGAGGACTTGCCGCCGCCCGATGCTCCGACGATGGCGACGCCACCGCCGTCGTTGCGCGCCGGGCCGACGTGCAGGGAGTAGTGGACCGGGGTCTTGCCCGCCCAGCCGACGAGGTTGCCGACCCAGCCGAGCTGCTTGCCGGAGCGGCGCTCGGGGTTGTCGCCGAGCTCGGTGCCCGCGGTGGGCAGCCCGGCACCGAGCTGCTCGACCTCCTGGAGGCGCAGGTACGGCGCGATGGGCAGCTTGGGCGCGTCACCCGGCAGTTGCGACTGCAGCAGCCGCCACTGCTGGCGGCTCGGACGCAGCAGGGTGACCTTCAGGTCCTGCTTGAACTGCATCTCCAGGACGCGGCGGCGGCGCTCCAGCTCGGCGAGGTCGGGGGCCGAGACGGTGAAGCGGATCTGCGCCTCCATGCCCGGCATCTTGTGCTCCTCCACGTCGTCGAGGAGGTTCTGCGCACGGGTGACCTGCGCGGCCAGCTGGGTGCCGGGGGCACGTCCCGAGTTGGCCATGTCGTTCATCTCGTCGACGAGGTTGCCGCTGATCTTCTTCGCCCGGTCCTGGAACTTCAGGTACGGGATGAGGGAGAACCGCATGTCGATCTCCACGGGGAAGTCGACATGCTGCGCCGCGTAGCGCGCCCACGCGGTGGACTGCCGGAAACGGGTCTCGGTGGGCCAGCTCGCGGCGACGAGCGTCGTCGTGTAGCTGGTGTGCCGCTCACCGGTCATCTCGTCGTACTGGTGCAGCACGATGTGCGTCTTGTGGTTCTCGCCGGAGAAGTCGACCACCAGGTCGAACTGGTCGGGCCCCCAGGAACGGCTGCCGAGCACCGGCTCGGCGGGAACCGGCAGGTCGCCGTGGAGCGGCTTGCGGATCAGCCAGACCAGTTCCTCGCGGCTCAGCGGGGAACCGCCGAGACCGTCGAGGCTCTCGTGCACCTCGCGGGCGACCTGGGTCCACCGGGCCAGGAGCTCCGGCGACAGGTGCTCGTCGTGCACGCCTGTGGCACCGGCGGCCGCCGTGTCGGCGGCACCGCGTACCGATTGGGTCAGACCGGCCTCCTCGACCGGGTCGTCGCCGCCGGGGAGCACGCCGCTCTCACCGCCGGACTTCCGTTTCATCGACCCGAGCTTGACGAGCAGGATGTTGCGTTCGCGCAGCGCGCCGATGCGCTCCTGGTACTCGGCCTTGCGGAAGTTGTACGCCTTGTAGTTCTCCGTCGGGTCCCAGGCCACGGCGTTGAGCTGCTCGGCCCAGTCCTGGGCGGTGATCGGCCGGTACACCTTGCGGTAGTGGCACTCGACGTTGCGGTCACCGCGGGCGAGGTTCAGCAGCGCGCGGGCCGGGGCCTCGGCCATGGCCTGGAGCTCGACGGCGTTGAGGTATTCGTCGATGGCCGTGGGCAGGGCGATGCCCGTCCAGACGGAGTCCCCGTGGACGAAGATCAGGTCGTCGGCGTACCGGTAGGGCAGCCGCATCTCCTCGCGCCGCTTGGCCGGCGCCTGGCTCCGTGGGGAGCCGCCGTTCCTGGAGCCGGCGTTCTTGGCACCGGCATTCTTCTTGGAGGAAGTGGACGCGAGGAGCATGGCGACGAGGAAGAAGGCGACCGCCCCGCCAAAAATGATCAGCATGAACATGGACGAGTCATCCTGCAGTCTCGGAGTGTGCGGTCTCGGCGGGCGCGTTCGGTGAGGACGTGCTCGGAGACGGGGACGGGGCGGAGGCGGCGTACGAGGAGCCGTCCCGGGCCGCCGTCGCGAGTGCCGCGTCGTAGCGCCTGTGCCAGCGGCGCGCCTGCGGCTGCCAGAGGATGACCTGCCAGTGCAGCTCCTCCGGTTCGCGGTCCGCGGCCAGGCCCTGGAGCCGTTTGGGCTGCACCCAGTAGTCGGCCCACACCACCACTTGCTGGCTGAGGGTGAGGGCCGAGGGCAGCGGTCGGCCCCAGACGAAGTAGACGCCGACCGGCGGCCCGAGGTACAGGACCGACGTGATGAGCGAAAGCCCCAGGAAGGGCACGAAGGCCGACACCGAGAGCAGGACCACGATCCACAGCACGCCGAAAGCGAAAGCGGCACCCAGGGCGGGCAGGAGCAGACCGGGCAGCGGAATGTTGCCCCAGTTCCAGATGCGCTTGGGACGGTTCAGCAGGTCCGTGTGGTCGTAAGCGACCATGGTCGCCGGTGCATCCGGCGCTTCCTGTGTCATCAGTCGGTCCCCCTCTCTGGCCTGGTTGCGTGCCGCTGGGCGTGGGCGCGGGCGCCGGCGTGGTCGCGGGCGTGGATGTGGTCGCGGGCGCGGTCGTGGGCGGCGCGTCCACGGCGGCGGGCCACGTCCCTTGCGGCGCGGCCGGGACCCGGGATCAGCCCTTGCCGCCGATCTGCTCGCCGAGGCTGATGAGCATTCCGGCGAGGCCGGCGGCGCCACCGATGATGAAGGCGGCCAGCGCGATCATGCCGAAGCCCTGGAAGGCCTCGCGCATGCCTTCGCCGCGCTTCATCGACAGCAGCATCCGGATGCCGAGGATGAGGAGGGCGCAGGAGGCGATCGTGATGCCCAGGCCGCCCAGGATGTCCTGGATCTTGCCAAACATGCTGTCGAGGGTCGTTGCTGCCAGGATCACGCGGTGTCCTTCGGTGTGAGGGATACGGATGGGTGGTGCGTCGCGCAGGGCAGCCGGTACGCCGCCGTGCACGACGCCGACTCAGTGGGCCGGCGCGGAAGCAGCCGGCTTGGGCGACGCGGGCGAGGCGGCGCCGGACGGGGCGGCGGCCGCGGCGGCCGGAGCGCTCGCTCCGGAGGCCGGGGCGACGGTCGGGGAGGCGGTCGGGGAGGCCGGGCTCGGCGTGTCCGCCCGTCCACCCGTCGGGTCCATGACACCGCCGTGGATGTCCTTGATGAACCAGCCCTGCGCCGTGTTCACCACGGTGACCCGGTACGAGCGCTTCAGGGCCACTTCCGCCTTCGCGTCATCGGCACCTCCACCGCCCCAGACGACCGTCACCCGTGCCGGGACCGCCTGGCCCTGGGCGTATGTGGCCTTCTTGCCGACCTCGGTGCCCTCGGGGGCCAGCGCCTGGACCTCTTGGACCACCGGTGCGGTCAGCGCGCCGGCCAGGCCCGAGACCGCCGCAGGCGTGGCATCAGGGGTGGTGAAGCGGGTCAGGGCGGTGGTGTCTGACGCGGCCCATGCCTTGAAGTAGCCCGCCAGCACCTGGTCTTTGAGCTGCGTGGAGAGTTCCTGGTCGACGACCTCTTCCGACTTCTCCAACGCGGGCGCGGTGTCGCGGACGGGCAGCGGCATCTCGCCGACGTTGCCGACGATCCGCAGCCCCGACGCTCCGGCGAGGTCCTTGACGTACACCGGTACGGAGAGGGTGGTGGTGCGGCCGCCCGTGTAGGTGACCTGGATGTTGAGGTACCGGCCGTTCTTCCCGTACTCGGGGAGCTCTTCGACGGTCCCGTCCCAGTTCGCCTGCTTGACCTGCTGCTTGCCCTTCCCGTTCCAGCCGCAGTCCCGGTCGACGCCCGCCGAGATGTAGCGGGCGAGGGACTCGCGTCGCTTGTCGGTGTTCTCCGGTGCGTACGTCATGCAGAGGGATGCGTACTCCTCGGCGAAGACGGCCGCCGACTGAACGGGGAAGTCGGTGAGGCGGTAGCGGTCCAGGTCCTTGTCGTCCAGGGCTGCGGGCGATACGGAGACGGAGGACCGGCCGATGACCAGGCCCGTGACGCCGCAGGACCCCAGCGCGAAGGCGCAGGTGGTGACCAACAGGGTCGCGCGCAGGGCGACGTGCGTGCTCCGGCCGTTCGAGGGGAGGCGGCCTCCGGGGCGCGGCACGTCGAACCGGGCCTCCGGCCCCTTGACGCCGCTCCGCGCGGGCGCGGGGGCAGCCTGGGCGGCGGACGGGGCCGCACCGGCGGTGGGTGCGGTGGCCTCGGCGGATGTCGCGGGGACGGAAACCTTTCCGCCGCCCTTGCGGCTCGCGCGCGCGGCCTGCTTGCTCTCGTACTCGGCCTTGCGGGCCGCCCTCTTGCGTTCGTACTCGGCCTTGCGCTCGGCCTTCGCCTGCTCCCGCTTTTCCTTCTTCGACTCGCCGGCAGGTCGGTCCGCGCGCGGCGGAAGGCTCGGTACAGCCACCTGCCCCGGCGGAACGTTGGACTGCGGGGCCACGCGCACCCAGGCCGCGGCCACTTGACTGCGGGCGGCCTCCGCAGAGAGCTGGGGCGGGACGGGCTGCTGGGAAGGCCATCCCTCGCCGGCCCCGTCAGCAGAACTGCTGTGGTCCGTCATCGACTCGGTTCTCCCCCCGCGTGTGATCCCCGTCCGCCGGTCGGGCGTGCGGCGGGCCTGGTGAGACCAGGTGCGGTCGGCAGTGTGGCAAATCGAGCCGACATTCCCCTTCCGCTTTTCCTCACGGGGAGAAGTGAGGAAAAAATAAGGAATCCCTGTGGGGAAAACCGCGGGCCGATGGCGAGGCGACCGACCTGCGGCTCCGTCACAATGCCGGGTTGTGCCCGGGTTGCGGGCGCGGAGCCGTCCCCGACCATCCGAAGGACGAGAGTTGAGCGAGCTGAAGGTTCACCCGTGGCAGGACGCGGGCACCGCCGACGAGCCCACCGAAGTGCCGGTCGCGGACGCCGAGCACGCCTGGATCGCCGACTACGAGCCGGGCAACCCCTGGCAGGCGAAGCTCTGCCTGCGCACCGCGCACGGCACGGTCGCGTATCCCCTCACGCCGCACACCATGCCCGACCTGCTGGAGGGCCTGGTGGTCGTCGCCCAGGAGCAGCAGGGGGTGACGGGTGCGGACGCCCTGTACGACCCCGACGCCGAGGGGGCCGAGGACGGCGCACAGCCTGACGGACCGGCGGAGGCAGCGAGCCTGCACAACGGCCGCGCGGCGCGACTGACCGGCTGGGCCGTGGTCCACGAACTGTGGGAGCGGGAGGACCCGAAGGCCCGCCTTGTCATGGGTGCGATCGTCCTCGCCGTGTTCGCGCTCGGGATCTTGCTTTCCTGACGAGATACGGTCAAACGCACCACGGACGAAGGAGACACACATGCTGACGGAATCGACCGGCCGGACACCCCAGGACCTTGCCGCCGAACTGGCGGGCTTCAAGGCCGTCGACGACTGGCCCTCGGTGTGGGCCGGACCGCCGCAGAGCGGATCGGCAGAGTTCGACACGTGGTGTGGGCGGTACGGCTGGGAGCCGCTGACCTTCGATCGGCAGCTGCGCGTCCGGACGCGCAGCGGCGGAAAATGGACGTTCTACGACCGGGTGGGTGGCCTGTGGAGCCCCCTGGCAAGCCTCGTCCACTACACGTGGCAGACAAGGGCTGAGACAGCGGCCGAGAACGGTGCGGTGCTCGACACCGCAGCTGCGAGGTGGCCGGAATTTCTCAGTGCGGCCGCTACGGTGCTCGGCGCTCCGACCTGGACCGGATCCTGGGACTCGGTCGACTTCCCCGATCCGCCCCACCCGTCGTACTGGTCCGACCGGGATGAGCGGATGCTCAACCGTGAGCCCTATCGCTTCGCCTACTGGGCACCGGAGGCGGGTGTTCCGGGACTGCCGTTCATCACGCTGACGCAGTCGGTCACGTTTCCCACGTGGACCGCCGACATGGCGGGTGGCTCGGCCGTCTCGCTCGAAATCCGTCCCCCCGCCGAGTACGCGAAGGCCCGCCGGTGACAGAGGCCCCCCGGTTCACACAGGCCGAGATCAAACGTGCCATCGATCTCGAGGACGCGTACCAGCAAGGCCGTCCTCTCCCCCCGGAGCGGGTCAAGCAGGCCGTGGACCGCCTGTACGGCGAATGGATCGCGGCGGGTGGCGAAAAGAAGTTCGCGGACGTACTGCAATTCGCCACCCACGTCGCGAAGACGGAATCGCCCACCGCCGAGCACCGGGGTGAGACCCGCGCGCTCTGGTCCTTCAAATCCCAGCCGGAGGGTGCCCCGCGCGAGGTGGGGCACCGGTTCCTCGCCCAGGCGTGCGGTGAGAGCCGTGGTTACCAGGTGCTGGAGGACTCTCCGGTGGGCCGGCGGCTGGACTCGTACGAGCTGTGGGACGAGAACGTTCAATCGGCGCTCATCAAGCGGTTCGGTCTGGACGAGGAGTACGTCCAGGAGAGCCCCGCGGAGATCTGGGACGCCGCCTCCGAGTGCTACGCCAAAGCGGCCACCGGGGAGGTCGAGATCTTCGCCGCGGACATCGGCGCCCGTTCGGTACTGGGGCGAATGGAGATGCCCCGGGTCCTCGGCCCCGAGGGCGTGGGCAAGGAGGCCGTGCGCTTTCCGGTCGAGTTCCCCCACCACGCCCACCTGCCGGAGAGCATGTACGCCTTTCTGTCCGAAGACTCCATCCGGTGTCAGCTACGGCTGGAGGACTACAAGGAGGGGACGACGACTCCCGAGCAGTTCGCCGCCAAGCTCGGCGCCATCGATGTCCCCGAGCACCTGAAGCAGGCGCACACCGCAGCGGTCGCGAGGCTGAGTGCGGCCACGAGCTACGAGGAGCTGACCGCGCCCGCGGCGGAGGCCACGGGGTCCGAGATCACCCAGCCTGAGCCCGCTCAGTCCGAGCCGGCCAAGGCCGAACCCGCGCAGTCGGTGCCCACACCGGCTGCGCCTGCGCAACCCGAGCCCAAGGCACCCCCGCTGGGGCACTCCTTCGTGCACGGCGGGGTAGTTCCCAGCCGTGTGGTCGTGCCGCCGCGCCCCCGCCCCGTCGTGGCAGGCACGCACGGCACGATCAACCCGGTGCCCGAGGCCGCCCCCAAGTCCCCTGGGATCGAGCAGTGACCGGTCACGAAGACGTACCGCCCCCCGGCGAGGAGGTCGAGCTCTACTTCTCGGACGTCTTCGCCTTCGTCAAGGAGTTCCTCGCCCCGACGGTGCGTCGCCGGCTGAACGGGTCCTCCGCCACCTGGTGCCCCCGCTGGTGGGAGCACCCCGAGGCCGGCGCGCGGCTGTCCGCGCTGTGGCTGGCCTGGGAGCAACTGCGCCTGGAACCGACGCTCGGCCTGTCGACGTGGTGGCTGCACCACGCCGATCCGCACCTGCGCGTGCTGATGGACACCGACCTCGGCCCGTTCGCAGCCTGTTCGCCCAAGGAGGGCGGGCACACCGCGTATCCCTTCGACGCGCTCCCGCTGGAGGAGTACGACCCCGAGGCTCAGCCCTTGTAGGTGCCCGGTGGGGGCACACTCAGCGGCCCTAACGGCGTCCGCGCCGGCATCTCCCGCGCCCACCAGGCGTTTTCCCCACCCCTCCCCGCCCCTTTCCTCGTCTTTCCCCGCGAGGAAAGCGCACGTCCGGCCGGCCGTCCCGCCACCTACCGTGTCTCGGCGACCTGACTGAGGGAGGGCCGGGACGGTGGATTCTCCTGCCGAAAACAAGCGAAGTGCGGTACTGGCGCTGGCACTACTGGGTGCCCTGCTGGTCGGCAGCCTGGTCGTGCTCATCGTCTTCGACGGCGAGGACGGCGCCGAGGCCGATGCCAAGCCCAACGCGACCACAGCCACACGAGGCGCGGGCACAGGTACGGGTGCAGGTTCCGCCGCCGGGACCGCCGGGGCGCAGTCCGGGGCGGCTTCCGGGGTGCCCCCGATCGTTCAGCCCGACGACCTGGTCGAGGCCCACCGCACGATGGCCGACTACATGGCGGGCCTGAACACCTTCAAGTACACCGACGACACCGCCTCCTGGGCACCGCGCCTGCTGGCCCTCACCGAGGGCGGCGAGACGATGAAGAAACTGACCGTGCTGCCCAGCGACAAGGCCTGGGCCGTGTGCCGGCAGTCCAAGTGCTCCTCCACAGGACAGGCCTTCGTACGCCGGGACGCGCTGATCGCCGACGAACTCACACGCGGCAGCGGCCAGACGATCTCGAGCGTGGTGGAAGTGACCGCGACCCGCTCGAACGACGGCCGCAAGGCCGAGACCGAGACCAACACCTGGCTGGTGAGCGCGCGCAAGAGCGGCGGCAAGTGGCAGGTGAGCGGCTTCGACATCTACGGCCTGGGCAACGTGGGCGCGCCCGAGCCCAAGGGAGGGTGAGGCAGCCGTGGTGGCTCCTGCCGTACTGGCGGCCGCGTCGAAGGCCGCCAAGGTGGCGAAGGCCGCCAAGAGCGCGGCCCAGGTGGCCTCGGGACAGGGCGGCGGAGGCGGAAAGAAGAAGAACAACCGCAAGTGGGTACTGCTCGTCGCCGGCGTCGGCGCGATGCCGACCCTCGGCGTCTTCTTCGTCGTCGTCATCCTGATCAGCGCCATCATCGGCGGCCTGGGCGGTGGTGCCGCCCAGG
>NZ_MQUR01000102.1 GCF_001953875.1 Streptomyces amritsarensis | reverse complement strand
GGCGCGGAGGCTGCGTACGCTCGCAGCCTCCGCGCCGGGCCCCTTCGGTCCCGTCGGACGTCTCAGGCCTGGGGGACGCCGGGCACCACGGCCGGGCGGCGGCTCCCGATCAGCTTGTTCGCCAGGGCGCGCGGGCTCGTCAGGAAGCCGAAGCCCCAGGACAGGTGCATGGTCGCCAGGGCGACGGGGATCTGGGCCCGGGCCTTCAGCGACAGCCCCCTGCCCGCGGGGACGGAGCCCACGGCGATGGCCGCGAGGTAGCCGGCCGGGACGGCGAAGCCCAGCGGGGTGACGGTCGCGCCCACGACCACGCCCGCGGCGAGCGCACAGACCAGGGTCGGCGGGGCCAGGTAGCGCAGGTTGATGGAGCCCGAGTGGTAGCGGGCCACCACGTGCCGCCACCGGCCGTAGTCCTTGTACTGCTTGGCCAGCGCCTTGACGGAGCGCCGCGGGCGGTACTGGACCTTCAGCTCGGGCGAGAACCAGATCAGCCCGCCTGCTTCGCGGATGCGGAAGTTCAGCTCCCAGTCCTGGGCGCGGATGAACTCCTCGTTGTAGCCGCCCTGCTGTTCCAGCGCCGCGCGGCGGAAGACGCCGAGGTAGACGGTCTCGGCCGGACCGGCCTGGCCGCCGGTGTGGAAGGGGGCGTTGCCGACGCCGATCTTGGAGGTCATCGCGGCGGCGACGGCCTCTTCCCAGGCGTTCTCGCCTTCGGCGTGCATGATCCCGCCGACGTTCTGCGCACCGGTCTCCTCCAGAAGGCGGACGGCGGTGGCGATGTAGTTCGGCGAGAGCATGCCGTGACCGTCGACGCGTACCACGATCGGATGACGCGAGGCCTTGATGGCGGCGTTGAGCGCCGCCGGGGTCCGGCCGGTGGGGTTCGGGACGGTGTGGACGCGGGGATCCTCGGCGACGAGTTCCGCGGCGATCTCATCGGTCCGGTCCGTGGACGGCCCGAGTGCGATCACCACCTCCATCTCGCCCGCATACTCCTGTTCCAGGATGTGGCGGACGGACTCACGGAGGTAGTGCTCCTCATCGAGCACCGGCATGATCACCGAGACTGCGGGCTGCTGGGCGGGCATGTGGTCCTTCAAGGTCGGGTATCGGTGTCACGTTACCGCGTACGGGGGAACCAGGTGCGCGCCGAGTGATCGGTACGGACAGCGGCTGATCGTATGGGCCTACTGTTCTGTCGAATCGGCCGGCTGAGCCGCATGAGGGCCGGCCCGTCCTTCGACCGGTATCCCTGTGCTCCCGCGGAGGTGTCCCCCGTGCCCCAGCCGCACCGTCCCATCCGTCCAGCCGGGCCGCCCCGGCCTCAGCGCGTGCGGCGCGGCGGCGGACCGGCCCGGCACCGGGAGGGCCGGCCCCGCTGGGGGGTGCGGATCGCGGCCGGGCTGTCGGTGGCGGTGCTGGGCTCCGGAGCCATCGGGCACGCCGTGATGACCGGTCTGGACACCGGGATCGAACGGGTGGACCCCTTCAAGGACATGAAGAACCGCCCGCAGGCCGGACACGGCATCAACTTCCTGCTGGTGGGCACCGACGGCCGGGAGAAGATCAGCCCCGAGGAGAAGCGCGAGTACCGCCTGGGCGGAGCGCCCTGCCACTGCACGGACACGATCATGCTGGTGCACCTGTCGGCGGACAAGGAGCGGGCGAGCGTCGTCAGCCTGCCCCGCGACAGCTACGCCGAAGTGCCCGCGCACCGCGACCTCGTCACCGGAAAGGCGCACAAGGCGCACCCCGTGAGGCTGAACGCGGCCTATGCGGAGGGCGGGCCCAACCTCACCGTGCGGACGGTCGAGAACATGACCCGGGTGAAGATCGACCACTATCTGGAGGTCGACTTCACCAGCTTCATGAAGACGGTCGACGCGATGGGCGGCGTCGAGATCTGCACCGCCAAGACCATGCGGGACCCGAACACCGGCCTCGACCTGCTGCCCGGCACCCACCGCCTGACCGGCGGCCAGGCCCTGCAGTACGTGCGCTCGCGCCACGTCGACGGCGCCTCCGACCTCGGCCGGATGCAGCGCCAGCAGCGGTTCGTCGCCGCCCTGATCAAGCAGGCGACCGGTGGCGGGGTGCTGCTGAACCCCGTCAAGTTCAAGGAGCTCAGCTCCACCCTGCTCGGCTCGGTCCGCGCCGACAAGGGCTTCGGCTCGGAGCAGATGCTGGCGCTCGGGCAGGCGATGCGGGACTTCACCCCCTCCTCCTCCGAGTTCGCCTCGGTGCCCATCGGCAGCCCCTCGTTCCGCGTCAAGGGCATCGGCTCCACCGTGAAGTGGGACGAGCCGAAGGCGGCCAAGCTCTTCGAGGCGCTGCGCGAGGACCGGCCGCTGGCCCCGGCCCGGCCCGGGAAGGCCGCAGCCGGCCGGCCCGCGGCGGTGCCGGTGGACGTGCCCCCGGCCCAGGTCCGGGTCCAGGTGGAGAACGGGACCCGGATCGACGGGCTGGGCGGGCGCGTCGACTCCGCGCTGCGCGCCACCGGTTTCGACACCACAGGCGCCCCGGGCAACGGCGCCGGCCGCGACGTCAAGCGCACGGTGATCACCTACGACCCCCGCTGGGACCGCTCCGCGCGGTCGGTGGCGACCGCGCTGCCGGGCAGTGAGCTGCGGGCGGTCGCCGGGCAGGGCCGGACGGTCACGGTGATCGCGGGCGCGGACTACCGCAAGGTGGTGCCGGTGCGTGCGGAGGACCCGTACCAGGGCGCGTTCGGGGTCGTCAGCGGCGACCAGGTGGTCTGCGGCCACTGAGGGCCCGTACGCGCCGTACGGGCCCGGGGCGGCGGGCCGCCTCGGCCCGTCTCAGTCGTCGAAGCCCTGGGCGGCGCGCTCCTCGCGCAGGGCCATGATGGCCTGGCGGCGGGCGAGCCGGTGGGTGCGGCGGATCTGGGCCTCCTGGTAGCGCCGTTCGTCCTGCTCCGTCTGCGGGAGCACCGGCGGGACCTGGCGGGGCTTGCCCTCGGAGTCCACCGCGGTGAAGACGAGGTAGGCGCTGCCGACCTGGGTGGCGGGGGTGGACTCGTTCCACCGCTCGGCCAGGACGCGTACGCCGATCTCCATGGAGGAGCGGCCGGTCCAGTTGCACTGGGCCTTCACGTGGACGAGGTCGCCCACGCGCACGGGTGCGAGGAAGGCCATCTCGTCCATGGAGGCGGTGACGGCCGCGCCCCCGGAGTGACGGCCCGCCACGGCGCCGGCGGCGTCGTCGACCAGCTTCATGATGACGCCACCGTGCACCGTCCCCAAGAGGTTGGTGTCGTTGGCGGTCATGATGTGGCTCAGGGTCGTCCGGGAGGCGGCGGTCGGCTTCCCGGGCAGCTCGCCCGGTATCTGTGTCATACGGACACCTTAGTTGGGTCGGGCAGGCATCAGCTCTGCAACAGCACCGGTACGGAACCTCCCCCGGGCTGTCGCGGGCGCCGCCCGGGCAGGCATCCTTGGCGCATGAATGACTGGCCAGAAGGTCGTGACGACGCCTACGGACGCGGCAGCGCGCGTCCGCAGCCCGAAGGTGTGCAGCGGATGCGGCACATCCAGCGGCAGCCCCAGCAGCCGCCGCGGCCCCCGCAGCCCGTGCAGCCGCCGCGGCCGCAGCGCCCGGCGGGGCCGGTGCCCACGCCCGGCGTCCCCCCGCAGCAGGCGGGCGCCCACGACACCTACGGCGGTTACGACAGCGGCTACAACACCGGCCAGGTCTACGGCTCGCCCTCGGGCGGCGCCCCGGGCCGGCCGCAGGGTCCCGGCGGGCCGTCGGGCCCCGGCGGCCCCGGGCGGGCACCCGGTCCGGCCCCGGACTGGCGCAAGCGCATCAAGGTCGGCTCGATCGTCCTGGTCTCCGCGCTCCTTGTGACATCCGTCTCCACCTACTTGTGGGCCGACTCCAAGGTGCGCCGCGAGGTCGACCTCTCCAAGGTCATCGAACGGCCGAAGGAGGGCGACTGCACGACGTACCTCATCGTGGGCTCGGACAGCCGCGAGGGCATGTCCGCGGAGGAGAAGAAGAAGCTCCACACGGGTTCGGCCGAGGGCAAGCGGACCGACTCGATGATGATCCTGGCGAAGTGCTCCAGCGGGAACACCATGATCTCGCTGCCGCGCGACTCGGACGTGGAGATCCCCTCCTTCGTCGGCTCCCAGTCCGGCAAGACGTTCCCCGCGCAGGGGCGGCGGGTCAAGCTGAACGCGGCGTACGCGGAGGACGGCCCGGAGCTGCTGGTGCGGACGGTGGAGCACAACACGGGCCTGCGCATCGACCACTACGCCGAGATCGGCTTCGCCGGCTTCGCCAACATCGTGGACGCGCTGGGCGGCGTGGAGCTCGACATCGAGCAGGGCTTCAAGGACGAGAAGTCGGGCGCCGACTTCAAGGCGGGCCGGCAGACGCTGAACGGCGAGCAGTCGCTGGCCTTCGTACGGACCCGGTACGCCTTCGCCGAGTCGGACCTCCAGCGGACGAAGAACCAGCAGAAGTTCCTGGCGGCGCTCGCCAACCAGGCCGCGACCCCGTCGACGATCCTGAACCCGTTCGCGCTGTACCCGATGCTCGGCGCGGGCCTGGACACCCTCATCGTCGACAAGGACATGGGCCTGTACGACATGGCCCAGATGTTCTTCGCGATGAAGGGCGTCAACGGGGGTGACGGCGTGTCGATGAACATCCCGATCTCCGGGCAGCGCGGCGGCAACCTCGTCTGGGACAAGGCGAAGGTGCAGCAGCTGGTGAAGCAGATCCAGAACGACGAGAAGGTCACCGTCCGCGGCAACTGACCGCGGCGGCGGCCTCCCCGCCTCCCCGGACCGGGATTCAGGCGTCCGGGGAGAAGCGGATGGCGGCGGCGGGCAGTTCCGCCCCGCACCACACCCGGGCGCCGGCCCGCAGTTCGTTGTCGTCGCCCACGGCCGCGCCGTCGCCGACGACGGTGCCGTCCAGCACGGTGCGCGCGCCCACGCGGGCGCGGGCGCCGATCAGGCTGGCGTTCACCTGCGCGTCGCGGCCGATGACCGCGTCGTCGAGCACGATGGAGCCCTGGACGACCGCGCCGGCCTCGATCCGGGCGCCGGCGCCGACGACGGTGCCGCCCGACAGCTTGGCTCCGGCGGCCACCTGCGCGCCGGGCAGCACCAGGGACTCGCCGCGGCGGCCGGGTACGGCCGGGGAGGGGACGACGCCGCGGACGAGGTCGGCGGAGGCCTGGATGATGGACTCGGGCTTGCCGAGGTCCATCCAGTAGGTGTTCTCGGTGACCCCGTGCAGTGTGGCTCCGGAGGCGAGCAGGCCCGGGAAGGTCTCGCGCTCGACGGAGACCGGGCGGCCGGCCGGGATGGAGTCGATGACGCTGCGGCGGAAGACGTAGCAGCCGGCGTTGATCTGGTCGGTGATGATCTCTTCGGGCGTCTGCGGCTTCTCGGTGAAGGCCAGGACCCGCCCGTCGGGGTCGGTGGGGACGAGGCCGAAGGCCCGCGGGTCCTCGACCCGTACCAGGTGCAGGGAGACGTCGGCGTCGGCCGCCTCGTGGGCCTCCACGAGGCCGCGGATGTCGAGGCCGGTGAGGATGTCGCCGTTGAAGACGAGGACGGAGGAGTCGGGGCCGCCGGTCAGGCGCTGCCCGGCGTTGCGGATGGCGCCGCCCGTCCCGAGGGGTTCGTCCTCGACCACGTACTCGAGGCTGAGGCCGAAGTCGGAACCGTCACCGAAGTAGGGCTCGAAGACCTCGGCGAGGTAGCAGGTGGCCATGACGATGTGCGTGACACCGGCGGCGGCGGCCCTGGCTATCTGGTGGGCGAGGAACGGGACGCCTGCCGTGGGGACCATCGGCTTGGGCGTGTTCACCGTCACGGGACGCAGCCGTGTCCCCTGTCCGCCGACCAGCAGGATCGCTTCCGTCATTTGCGTTCTCCCCAACCGATTCCGGCGTACGAAGGTCCAAATTTAGCCCATCCGGGGACGCCCGGAAGCCGGTGCCGGATGTGCCGGCCGGCGCGCGCACCGTACGGGCGCTGCGCTTGGTATGTCATGAAATGACTAGGTGTTCGCGTCGTCAGGAGGCGAACGGATCGGCGCGGCCGGACAGTTGCCGCCCGCGGTGCCGCACGCCCCGCCTGCGGCCCCGTCACGTACCGGGACGAACCCGGCGGCCGCGAGCCGGGCGGCCGTGCGCTGCCGGTCGATCCCGTACAGGACGACCCCCGGCCGGGGCCGGGGGTCGCCTGGGTGCGCGCGGGCCGAAGCCCTGCGGCTTACGGCAGGTTCCTCGCCATGACGATCCGCTGGACCTGGTTCGTGCCTTCGTAGATCTGCGTGCTTTACAGCTCATACGCCCTCTACCTGCACGAATACCCCTTGTAGTGGGGTCCGCCCCGGGATTCCCCCATGATCGCCAGGGTCTCAGCCCTGGTCAGGCCGGTCCAAAGGCCATCGGGTAGCCGTTGCCCCTCCGCAGACCCTCTTGACGGGCCCGCCGACAGGCCGCGAGGGTCGTGCAACAAGTCGCAACAGGCTCGACGTGGGAGAGGTAGCCATGTCTCTACTGTTCTTCGGCAAGGACCCCAACACCGACGAGGACCACTGTCCCACCGTCTGGGTGGACGACGAGACCGCTGATCTTGTCCTCCAAGGGTGGAAGACAGATCAGACGACCGAAGAGAAGTGCCTCACATTCGGCCCGATCCCGGACACGGAAGCCGTGATCCGCATCCCGGCCCGCATGGTGGACCAAATCAGGAAGGCGTGCGATGCCGCTGAACGCTCAGCAGCCGAGCTTCGCTGAGTGCCTCCGGGACACCGCCCGCTCGGCGGTTCATCTGGAGATGCGCGACGACTACGGCGACAACGAGCGGTTCGCAGCCTGGCGGGCTGGGAGCAGGATCGCCTGGGACGACCGTTCCTCGTGGTGGCGGCCCTTCCATGACCAGATCGCCGCTGCGGTCGCACGCGGAGTTTCCATCCGCCGGGTGCGCATCATCAGCGAACCGGTTTCCGAATACATTCGTTGGGAGCACTACATGACCCGGGCCAACCTCGCTGCGGGCGAGGAGGTTCGATGGGTGCCCCGACGGTTGTCCTCGGATTTGGTGCTGCCGTGCAACGACTACTGGCTGTTCGATGACCGGCTCGCCCGGATTCACCACTTCGCGGGGGACGGTTCTCTCGTCGAGGATGAGTTCTCCTGCGAGCCGGCCGTCCTGAAGCTGTTCGCTGCCTCCTTCGAGACCGCGTGGGAGCGCGGCATCACGCACGAGGACTACGTGGTCTGATCCACCATCCATCTGTCAGCCCATGCCATCGTCGCCGTTCTCCAGTGCCCAGGCCGCCCGCGATTCTGTCGCCGCGCGGCTCAGGGAGCTTCGCCTGGATGCCGGTCTGACGATGGAAGGGCTGGCCGATCGGTGCAACTGGAACAAGGCGAAGACCTCCCGCATCGAGGCAAGCAAGACCGCCCCCTCCGACACGGACATCCGCGCCTGGTGTGCGGCCTGCGGCGCCGGTGAACGAGCCGCCGACCTGATCGCCGCCTCCCGCTCGGCAGACTCCATGTACGTCGAGTGGCGGCGGATGCAGCGCACCGGTCTGCGCAGACTCCAAGAGGCCAGCGTCCCGCTCTACGAGCGAACGAAGCTGTTCCGCGTCTACTGCTCGCGGGTCATGCCCGGCCTGCTCCAGACCGAGGGGTACGCACACGCCCTGCTGTCGTTGATCGCAGACTTCCGGAACCTGCCGGACGATGTCAGCGAAGCTGCGGCGGCTCGCGTGGACCGATCGCACATCATCCGTGACGGGCACCACCGTGTCGTGCTGCTCGTGGAGGAAGACGTCCTGACACACCGGATCGGGGACGACGCCGTGATGGCGGGCCAGCTGGGCTACCTGCTAACAGCCATGTCCTATCCCGCCGTCTCACTCGGGATCATCCCCAGGGCTGCATCCCGGGTCATGTGGGGGCCTGAGACGTTCACCGTCTTCGACGACAAGCGGGTACACGTCGAGTTGCTGGCGGCCAAGGTCACCGTCACCACCCCCACCGAGGTCGACATCTACTTGCGCGCACACACGCGACTCGCGGAGATGGCCGTTTACGGACCTCGGGCCCGTTCTCTGATCAGCAGGGCAATCGACTCTCTCGGGTAATTGGACTGCAACAACCTGCAACAACGTGGACCCGCGGATTCATGGGTTCCTACCGTCGTCTCATCGACCTCAGAGACGATCGGGAGGGCGCGGCGCGATGAAGACGGAACCGAATCGGTGGCAGGAAAAGCCGGTGGAGCTGCCGGTGCGGCTGGAACGGCCTCGGCCCCGCCCCGTGCCGGGATGCGCCGAGTGCACGCGCCTGGGCCAGCTTCGGAAGGCGGCGGGACTCGAAGGCGACGGCACCACGGTGGCCGACTGCAACGTCCTGCTGCGGATGCACAGGACCGGTCACTGATGGACATGCAGATGTGGCGGGATTCCTGGGGCCGGGCCGACAACGCTTCGGAGTCCATACGCATGGCCCTGGCCGCCCTCGGCGTTCCCGAGACGGTGGGGAACAGCCTTCGGCCCATGGTGACCCACAACGGAGGGGCCTACGTGGACTTCGGCAAGCTCCCGGCCGATGTGGTTGAGCAGATCGCTGAAGCTCTTCGGCTGCCCGCAGCTCCCTTCTGACTCCCGCCCCTTGCGGGGGTGGGCCCTCGGCCGGCTCACGCACCGAGAGGAGGTGCAGAGATGACCGATCCCGGAGACAAGGAGGGCGGCGAGCAGTTCCCGCCCCCGCCCGCCGCGTAACCAGTCCCCAACCGTCGAGAGAGAGGGAATCTCACTGTGACGACCATGCTGGAATCTCCCGTCGCCTTACGGCGCGGGCGGGACCTCGTCAGTCCCGAGCTGTTCGAGAAGGTGTCGGAGTTCTGCGCGGAGGAGTACGGACACGAGCTGTCCACTGCCCGCAGGATCGTGGACCAGGCCCTTGCCTTCCTCAAGGTCATGGGCGACACCCGCGCGTTCGACATGACCCCGTCCGACGCGGTCGACCCCGGATGGCACTCGTTCGTGCTCCACACCCAGGCGTACGCCGCGTGGTGCGACGAGCAGTTCGGGTTCTTCCTCGGACACGAGCCCAAGGCCACCGTCCGCACCCGTCCGCTCATCGGCTCCGTGGTCGACCGCGTGAAGGCTGCCGGTTTCTACGTCGACGAGCAGCTGTGGGGTGCCGCGAAGGAGTGCAACCCGCCGGCCTGCTGCGGTGACGGCGACGGCTGCTGAGCCACCACTGAACGGAAGCGGTCCGGGCGTGGCTAAGGCGCCCGGACCGCCACAGCCAAGGGTTCCAAAGATGAGCAGCAATGACGAGGGCCTGACCGAACGAAGTCGGGTCACGGTATTCGCGATGTTCGGCACGGTCTTCGGCTACGCCACCCACCATCTTGACGAACGACGGATCGGGGACGTGGCCGTGATCGGCCCCCTGACCCCCAGTGTCGAGTGGCCACGGCTGTGGCAGATGGCCCGTTCCTGTGGCAGGCCCGCAGCCAAGGAAACCGAACTCGCACAGTGGATTCTGATCCAGGCGACCCGGGCGTTCGTCTGCGGCAGCGACCGCATCGCGCAGTTCCCCGACCAGGGTTGGAAGCTGGAGCCCGGCGGGAAGCGAGTCAGCTTCGAAGTCACCTACGCCAACCGAGATCATCTGTGGACCGGCAACCTGACCGTGGACGGTCTCAGCCCGGATCAGGTAGCTGAGCGCCCTTCGCTCTACCGAGCGTAGTTCAGGTTGGAGTAGTCGAACCAACGAAAGAAGCCCCGGCCGATCGGCAGGGGCTTGCTTGGTTTGTTGGGAGGTTCAGAGCAGTGCGTGGAACGGGTTGGAATCGGAAAGCGGGGCGGCGGCGGGCCGCTTCACCGGCCTGTCCGCAGGAACGGGCTTCGGGGTCGGGCGGTAGGAGTCCAGGCGAACCACTGTGGCGCGGTTCTCCTCACGCTCCGCGCTGGCCGGCTGGCGCTCTGGGTGACGGGAAGCGTCACCGCGGAGCGTGAAGACGGTCGCAGGTCGGCCCGTCTTCCCCGACCGTTCCACGGTGACCACGATTCCGGGCAGGGCCTTGACCTCCGCTGCGGTCGCCCCCACGTACGGGAGCACCTGTGAGGAGATGGCACTGCCTCCGTACATCTCGACGCGGGCGCGGACCTTGTCAGCGAGGCTGAGCGGCTTCCGCTGCACCTTCGGAGAGTCGGCTCCCTTGTTGATCCGTACCGCGTCCTGGACGGATCGGCGTACCAGCGTGAAGGCTGCGGACAAGATCTCTTCCGTGATGGTCTCGGAGCACTCGGATGCGGCGAGGCAGGCCGCTACTCGAAGGGTTTGTTCCGCCGTCCGCTCGATGAATACGGCCTGCCCTTCGGGCAGGGTCTCGCCCAGGATGCGCGCGTACCGGCGAACGATCCGCCACAGCGGGCGGGCGTCTTCGGAGAGGGTGATCACGCGGGGTCGGGCGGTGGCCCATCCGTAGGCGTCGGACAGTTCCCGTCCGTCCACCTTGGGCAGGCTCACGCGGTCGTCGTCGAGCATCGGAACGGCACCGCCCCGCCCCTGGTTCTCCCGAACCTGCTTGCACTCCGGGTGGTCCGGGTTCGTTGCCGGGTTCCTGCCCGGCCCCCACGGGCGTTCGTACATGTAGGGCTCGCGGCAGGTAGCACACACGAGGTCAACAAGCTTCACAGCGACTGTGGTCAAGTACCGCTCCAGGAAAAAGAAAAGCCCCCGGTTGCCTCGGGGGCGTCGTTGGTCATGCTCTTCAGTTCTGCCGGTCCAGCCACTTCTCCAGGTCTGACGGCCGGCATCGGAGGGCCTGGCCCACCCGCCGAAACGGAATCTTCTTGCTGCGCCAGTTGTCATAGACCCAGCTCTCAGGCTTACTCAGAAATTCGGCCACATCAGCAACCGTCAACAGCTTGACCACCACACCTCCAAGAAAAACAAAACCCCCGAGTCGCCTCGGGGGCATCCAACGAAATATGAAGTTGAGGACGGCGGTTCGGCTAACCTTCCGCGCCCGCCATGGAGTCCAGCACCGATTTGGTCTTGTCGGTCACCTCTCCACCAGCCTTGCCCGCCACCGTGCCCAAGTAGCCGTCCCTCCGCGCCTTCTTCAAGTGGTCCTTGACCGTCTCCGGGCGCCGCTGGATCAGCCGGGCAAGCCACGGGACCGGAGCAGGGGCCCCGCCCGCAGCCATGGCGGAGTAGGTCAGGGCCAGAGTCGCCAGGTAGCGCTCCGAGACGCCCTCCTCGGCCAGCAGGCGCCCTGCGGCCTCACCCGAGGCGTCTAGCCGTTGCGTGAAGTCCTGGAGGGTCCTCTGAGCCTCCGGCGCCTTCCTGGCCAGCTGCATGGCGGCAGCGATGTCCAGCCTCCGGAGAACGGTCGTGGAGATGCCCCGCACGACGTCGCGGGGTTCGGCATCGTCGGCCGGTTCCACCGTCATGCGCTGCGGACCACCCGTGACAGGCCCCTCCGGCCACCACAGCCGGACCACCCAGCCCCCGTACTGCTGGGTGATCTCGAATCCACTCCCGTCTGCTCGCATGCCCCGACCATACACCACCCAGGGCGGTCCACCCGGTGTTGACAACCCAGGGTGGTCAGTGCGCAGACTTGTGGCAGGGGGCAGCCACGGACGGCACGGGGGCGGCCCATTCACGACGAGAGAGGCCGGCACGTGGCAAGGGCATGGGTGGCTCGTTCCAAGGACGACCCGAAGAAGTGGACGACGTTCTGGTACGACCCGGACGGCCAGCAACGGCAGAAGTCGTTCGAGACGAAGAAGCGCGCTGACGATCACCGGAAGCGGAAGGAGCAGGAGCTAGACGCCGGAACCTACCTGGACGACAAGCTGGGGAAGCAGCCGGTGACGGCGGTCTGGGAGCAGTGGACGAATCAAAGGAAGCTGGAGAACAGCACCAAGAAGCAGTACCGATCGATCCAGAACACGACCCTGGAACCGTTCTTCAAGGCCCGCTCCATCGTTTCGTTGAAGGTCGCGGACATCGAGCAGTGGCTGTTGTGGATGGAGCAGGACCGCAAGCTCTCGGCGCGGACCCGGCGCCAGCGGTTCTCGTTCTTCTCCGGAATGATGGACTGGGCCGTTGTCAAAGAGATCATCGGGCGCAACCCATGCAAGAAGATCAGGCATGCGGGCAGCCGCGCCAAGGAGATCCGCGAGCACAAGAGCAACGCCCGGCGGCTGACGACTCGGGAAGTCCTGGCGATGCTCAACGGGGCCCCGCCCCGGTACCGAGCGATGCTCTGGCTCATGGCGGGATGCGGTCTGCGGATCGGTGAGGCCATGGCGGTCTCCCGCGATCAGCTCGACTTCCAGGCTGAGGTCCTGCGCGTTGACTTCCAGATCGCGGAGGACGGCGAATCCGAGTCCGGCAAGAACAGCGCTCTGCAACGACGGCACATCAAGGCCCGGGACGAGGAGGAGCCTGGGCGCATCGTGCCACTCCCGCCGAACGTGGCGTTCGAGCTGCGCAGGCACATCAAGAACCACGGAGTGTGGGGACCGGAGCGCCTGTTGTTCCCCAACGTGACCCGCACGGGGTACGTGTACGCCTCGTACTTCTACCGGCAGATCTGGCTGCCCGCCCTGACGAAGGGCGAGGTGCCCTACTGCAAGCCGCATTCCATGCGGCACTACTACGGATCCCGGTTGCTCTACGCGGGCGTCCCCGAGAACGACGTGGCCGACTGGATGGGGCACAGCAGCACGGACGTGCTCCGCGAGCACTACCACTACATCTTCGAGGGGGCGGAGCAGCGCGGACGCGCGGCCATCGCAACCATGCTGACGCCCGGTGCGGACGATCCCACGGAGCGGGACGAAGTCGCCTGACCCGGCCCATACGAAAGACCCCCGGCATCGCGCCGGGGGTCTTGTCGTTTGTGCAGGTAAAAGCCGGTTCTGACCTCAGCACCAGCCCAGGATTTCCCCAGCATGACGCCCAGGAACGGCCCGGAACGGGCCCGAACGGACCGGAAGTCGATCACAGCTCCCGGGCCACCCGAAAGGGCCGCTGAACTGCGAAAACCCTGCTACGGCAGGTTCCTCGCCATGACGATGCGCTGGACCTGATTCGTTCCTTCATAAATCTGCGTGATCTTGGCGTCGCGCATCATGCGCTCCACCGGGTAGTCACGGGTGTAGCCGTAGCCGCCGAGGAGCTGGACGGCGTCCGTGGTGACCTCCATGGCCACGTCGGAGGCGAAGCACTTGGCCGCGGCGCCGAAGAAGGTCAGGTCGCCGTCGACGCGCTCGGACTTGGCGGCGGCCGAGTACGTGAGCTGGCGGGCGGCCTCGATCTTCATGGCCATGTCCGCGAGCATGAACTGCACGCCCTGGAAGTCGCCGATCGGCTTGCCGAACTGCTTGCGCTCCTGGACGTAGCCCTTGGCGTAGTCCAGGGCGCCCTGCGCGATGCCGAGCGCCTGGGCGGCGATCGTGATGCGGGTGTGGTCGAGGGTCTTCATCGCGGTGGCGAAGCCGGTGCCCTCGGCGCCGATCATGCGGTCGGCGGGGATCCGGACGTTGTCGAGGTAGACCTCGCGGGTCGGGGAGCCCTTGATGCCGAGCTTCTTCTCCGGCGCGCCGAAGGAGACGCCCTCGTCGGACTTCTCGACGACGAAGGCGCTGATGCCCTTGGAGCGCTTCTCCGGGTCGGTGACGGCCATGACCGTGTAGTACTCGGAGACGCCCGCGTTGGTGATCCAGCGCTTGACGCCGTTGAGCACCCAGAAGTCCCCGTCGCGCACGGCGCGGGTCTTCATGCCGGCGGCGTCGGAGCCCGCGTCCGGCTCGGAGAGGGCGTAGGAGAACATCGCGTCGCCCTTGGCGAGCGGGCCGAGGTACTTGGCCTTGAGCTCCTCGGAGCCGGAGAGGATCACCGGGAGGGAGCCGAGCTTGTTCACGGCCGGGATGAGGGAGGAGGAGGCGCAGACACGGGCCACCTCCTCGATCACGATCACGGTGGCGAGGGCGTCGGCGCCCGCACCGCCGTAGGTCTCGGGCACGTGGACGGCGTGCAGGTCGTTGGCGACCAGCGCGTCGAGGGCTTCCTGCGGGAAGCGGGACTCCTCGTCGACGGCGGCTGCGAACGGCAGGATCTTCGCCTCGGCGAGCGAGCGGACCGACTCGCGGAGCATGTCGTGCTCCTCGGCCGGGCGGTACAGGTCGAAGTCGGCAGAACCCGCCAAGATCTCTCACTCCCCAGGGTGACACGCGAAAAACGTGATGCTAACTACCGTTAAGTAACCCAAGTTTAGTGGTCCGCTCACGGATGGCGATATGGGCGCCCCACGTGAGTTGCGTGACAGAAGGTGCACTCCCTGGGGGCCGTGCCCGCCGAGCGGCCCGACTATGCTCAGTTGCCGCAAACGGCCCCGCACCTCTGGAGCACCCATGGCCCCCCTCAGGATCACTGTGATCGGCACCGGCTACCTCGGCGCGACCCACGCCGCGGCGATGGCGGAGCTGGGCTTCGAGGTGCTGGGTCTGGACGTGGTGCCGGAGAAGATCGAGATGCTGGCCGCGGGCCGGGTACCTATGTACGAGCCGGGCCTGGAGGAGCTGCTGGCCAAGCACGTGGCCGGACTGCCGGGCTCGACCGGGCGGCTGCGGTTCACGACCTCCTACGAGGAGGTCGGCGCCTTCGGCGACGTCCACTTCGTCTGCGTGAACACCCCGCAGAAGCACGGCGAGTACGGGTGCGACATGTCCTACGTCGACTCCGCGATGGCCTCCCTCGCCCCGCACCTGACGCGGCCGGTGCTGGTCGTCGGCAAGTCCACCGTGCCGGTGGGTTCCGCGCAGCGGCTGGCGGAGAAGCTGGTGGAGCTGTCCCCGGCGGGCGACGACGTGGAGCTGGCCTGGAACCCGGAGTTCCTGCGGGAGGGCTTCGCCGTGCAGGACACCCTGCACCCCGACCGGATCGTGATCGGCGTCCAGGGCGAGCGCGGCGAGAAGGTGCTGCGCGAGGTGTACGAGACCCCCATGTCCGAGGGGACGCCGCTGGTCGTCACGGACTTCCCGACCTCCGAGCTCGTCAAGACCGCCGCCAACTCCTTCCTCGCCACCAAGATCTCCTTCATCAACGCGATGGCGGAGGTCTGCGAGGCCGCCGACGGTGACGTGGTCAAGCTGGCGGAGGCCATCGGCTACGACGAGCGGATCGGCGCGAAGTTCCTGCGGGCCGGTATCGGCTTCGGCGGCGGCTGCCTGCCGAAGGACATCCGGGCCTTCATGGCGCGCGCGGGCGAGCTGGGCGCGGACCAGGCGCTGACCTTCCTGCGCGAGGTCGACTCCATCAACATGCGCCGGCGCGGGCACATGGTCGAGCTCGCCCGCGAGGCCGTGGGCGGGTCGTTCCTCGGCAAGCGGGTCGCCGTGCTCGGCGCCACCTTCAAGCCGGACTCGGACGACGTACGGGACTCGCCCGCCCTCAACGTCGCGGGCCAGATCCACCTGCAGGGCGGTCAGGTCACCGTCTACGACCCCAAGGGCATGGACAACGCCCGGCAGGTCTTCCCGACCCTCGGGTACGCGGACTCCGCGCTCGCGGCGGCCCGCGGCGCGGAGGTGGTCCTCCACCTCACCGAGTGGCGCGAGTTCCGCGACCTCGACCCGGCGGAGCTCGCCGGCGTGGTCACCGACCGGCTCGTGCTGGACGGCCGCAACGCGCTGGACCCGCTGCGGTGGCGTGCCGCCGGCTGGACGTACCGGGCGATGGGGCGGCCCCGGGCCTGACCCTGCGGGGGCTGCCCGGACCGCGAAGGACCCGGGGCTCCGCCCCGGACCCCGCGCCTCAAACGCCGGCGGGGCTCGGGCGGCGGCGGGCGGTGAATTCCGCGTCGCGGATGACGCGCTGGGCGTTGCCCCAGGTGAGCAGGGCGAGGTCGGATTCCGGCCAGCCGCGGTCGAGGAGTTCCGCGATGAGCCGCGGGTAGCCGGACGGGTCGGTCAGGCCGGTCGGGCGGTGGCCCGGCGGCTCGGTGCCGAAGGCCGCGCCGAGCCCGACGCCCTCCGGGCCGGCGACCGCCCGTACGTGGTCGAGGTGGTCCGCCACCGCGTGCAGGGAGTCCCCGGTGCGCGCGGTGTCGAAGGTGACCATCGCGAGGCCGTTCGTCTCGCGCAGCAGGGCGAGCACCTCGTCGCAGACGTTGTGCGGATGCGGGTTCAGCGCGGCGGCCGCCGTGTTCGAGATGATCACCGGGGCCTTGGAGGCGCCCGCGAGCTGACGGGCGACGGCCGGCTCGCACCCGGCGAGGTCCAGCAGGATCGCCAGCCGGTTGGCCTCCTGCACCACCTCGTGGCCGAAGGCCGTCAGCGCCTCCTGCGCCCAGGGCGCTCCCGCGGGAGCGAGGGCCCGTACGCCCAGTGCGTGGAAGGCGCGCAGCGCGCCCAGCGAACCGGTCAGCGCACGGCCCGGCACGGGGCCGAGGAACGAGGCGATCCGGCCGCGGTTGCGGGCGTCGGCCATGTCGTCGGCGCTGAGCGCGAGGCGGAGGCTCTCGGGGTAGCGGCGGACGAGGGTCAGCGCCGCGTCGATCTGCTCCAGGGTGTCGCAGACCACCCGGTCGCCGGCCGCGCCGTCCTCGGGGGGCCGGGCCCCCGGCGGCACCAGCAGGGACCAGAACTGGGCCCCCACTCCCCCGGCGCGCAGGCGCGGGATGTCGGTGTCGACGCCCGCGTCGGGGGTTTCGATGTCGTGGTACGGGCTCTGGCGCAGGGTCCACACCAGGGTGTTGCACCCGTCGGCGACGGGGTGGACGGACAGCAGCGCGGCGGCCCGTTCGAGGGCGCTCGCCGTCGTCTCGGGTCCGGCGGGGGCCTGAAGGTCCGGGGCCCCGATGCCCACGGAGGGAGGTTCATCCTGCAGGTCGGCCATGGCGTTCGCTCCGGTCTCGGCGGCAGCAGGGAGAGCTGGAGCCACCGTGACACGGGCCGCGCCGCGGCCGCCCGGCAGGTGGGGCGTTCGGGTGAACCGCGGTCACACCGCGTGACCCCACCTGCCGGACCAGCGCTTGCACCGCTAGATCACCGCGTTCGACGGGCCTCGGGTCGCCGACAACTCGCGTGCGACCGCTTCCGCGTCGCGCAGCGCGCGGACCGCGTTGGACCAGGTCAGCTTGGCCAGGTCGGCCCTGGACCAGCCCCGCGCCAGGAGTTCCGCCACCAGGTTCGGGTAGCCCGCCACGTCGTCCAGGCCGGCGGGGGTGAAGGCCGTGCCGTCGTAGTCCCCGCCGATACCGATGTGGTCGATCCCGGCCACCTCCCGCATGTGGTCCAGGTGGTCGGCGACCGTGGCGGCCGTGGCCACCGGCCGCGGGCGCTCCGCCTCGAACGCCCGGTGCAGGGCCATCGCCTCGGGGGTGGTGTCGAGGTGGTGGAAGCCGTGCGCCCGCAGGTTCTCGTCGGCGGCCAGGGTCCATTCCACCGCCGCCGGGAGGATGAACTTCGGGACGAAGGTCGCCATCGCCACCCCGCCGTTGGCCGGCAGCAGCGCCAGCACGTCGTCGGGGATGTTGCGCGGGTGGTCACAGACCGCGCGCGCGGAGGAGTGCGAGAAGACCACCGGCGCGGCCGAGACGGCGAGGGCGTCCCGCATCGTCGTCGCGGCGACGTGGCTGAGGTCCACCAGCATGCCGACGCGGTTCATCTCGCGGACGACCTCGCGGCCGAAGTCGGTCAGACCGCCGTGCCGGGGCTCGTCGGTCGCGGAATCCGCCCAGTCGATGGTGTCGTTGTGCGTGAGCGTCATGTACCGCACGCCCAGCCGGTGCAGGGCGCGCAGCGTGGCGAGCGAGTTGTTGATGGAGTGGCCGCCCTCGGCGCCCATCAGCGAGGCGATCCGGCCGGCGGCGCGGGCCTGCTCCATGTCGTCCGCCGTCAGCGCCCGCACGAGGTCGCCGGGATAGCGGTCGATCAGCTGGCCGACGGCGTCGATCTGCTCCAGGGTGGCGCTGACCGCCTCGTCGCCCGCGTAGTCGGACCGTACGTACACGGACCAGAACTGGGCCCCGACACCCCCGGCGCGCAGCCGGGGGATGTCGGTGTGCAGGTGTGCGGACTGGTCGCCGGCGATGTCCCGCTGCGCCAGGTCGTAGCGCACCTGTTGGCGCAGCGCCCAGGGCAGGTCGTTGTGACCGTCCACGACGGGGTGCTCGGCCAGCAGCTCGTGCGCCTCCGCCAGACGCTGCGCCGCGCTCACTTGCCGAATCCGAAGGACTCCGCGTTCGCGACCTTCGTGCGCAGCCGCTTGCCCTTCTCGGTGGCCTGGTCGTTGAGCTCCTGCTGGAAGTCGCGCATCCGGGCCAGCAGCTCCGTGTCGTGGGCGGCCAGCATCCGTACGGCGAGCAGGCCGGCGTTGCGCGCTCCGGCGACCGAGACGGTGGCGACGGGAACTCCCGCCGGCATCTGGACGATCGACATCAGCGAGTCCATACCGTCGAGGTACTTGAGCGGGACGGGGACGCCGATGACCGGCAGCGGGGTGACCGAGGCGAGCATGCCGGGCAGGTGGGCGGCTCCGCCCGCGCCCGCGATGATCGCCTTCAGGCCGCGCCCGGCGGCCTGCTCCCCGTACTCGATCATCTCGCGCGGCATCCGGTGGGCGGAGACCACGTCGACCTCGTAGGGGATCTCGAACTCGTCGAGGGCCTGGGCGGCGGCCTCCATCACGGGCCAGTCCGAGTCGGACCCCATGACGATGCCGATGACGGGCCCTGCGGCGGTGGTGCTCATTCCGTGACCGTTCCTCTGAGGTAGTCGGCGGCGTGGCGTGCGCGCTCCAGCACATCGCCCAGGTCGTCGCCGTAGGTGTTGACGTGGCCGACCTTGCGACCGTGTTTCACGTCCTTGCCGTACATGTGGATCTTCAGCTGGGGGTCGTGGGCCATGCAGTGCAGGTAGGCCGCGTACATGTCGGGGTAGTCCCCGCCCAGCACGTTCGCCATGACGGTCCACTTGGCGCGGGGGCGCGGGTCGCCCAGCGGAAGGTCCAGGACCGCGCGTACGTGGTTGGCGAACTGGGAGGTCACGGCCCCGTCCTGGGTCCAGTGGCCGCTGTTGTGCGGACGCATCGCCAGTTCGTTGACGAGGATGCGGCCGTCGGTGGTCTCGAACAGCTCCACGGCCAGGTGGCCGGTCACGCCGAGTTCCTGCGCGATGCGCAGGGCGAGGGCCTGGGCCTCGCCCGCCAGGTCCTCGGAGAGGTCCGGGGCGGGAGCGATCACCGTGTCGCAGACCCCGTCCACCTGGCGGGACTCGACGACGGGATAGGCGACCGCCTGCCCGTGCGGGGAGCGGACGATGTTCGCCGCGAGTTCGCGGACGAAGTCCACCTTCTCCTCGGCGAGGACCGGGACGCCCGCCTTGAACGGGGCCTCGGCGTCCTGCGGGGTGCGGACGAACCACACCCCCTTGCCGTCGTAGCCGCCGCGCACGGTCTTGAGGATGACGGGGAACCCGCCGACCTCGTCCGCGAAGGCGGTCACGTCGTCCGGATCGCGCACGATCCGGTGGCGGGGGCTGGGTGCGCCGATCTCGTCGAGCTTGGCGCGCATCACCCCCTTGTCCTGGGCGTGTACCAAAGCGTCGGGCCCCGGGCGGACGGGGATGCCGTCCGCCTCCAGGGCCCGCAGGTGCTCCGTGGGTACATGCTCGTGGTCGAAGGTGATCACGTCACAGCCGCGCGCGAAGGCACGCAGCGTCTCCAGGTCGCGATAGTCGCCGATGACGACGTCGCTCACGACCTGGGCCGCCGAGTCCTGTGGTGTGTCACTGAGGAGCTTGAATCTGATGCCGAGGGGGATGCCCGCCTCGTGGGTCATGCGGGCGAGCTGACCGCCGCCGACCATGCCGACTACCGGGAACGTCACTCCTCCAGGGTATCCGCCGGTATTCCGCCATCCGGACGTGCCCTGGCGCGATCGCCCGGGTGTGCCGTGCGTCGCAGGGTGCCGGAAGGCACAGACGGAGTACAGGGGGGAGACTTAGCATGGGTGGGTTGACGGAGAACACCGGACGCCCCGTGCGGGGGCGGTGACCGACGGGACTGGCCTACTGATGACCACGCAGCGCGGATCGGTCCTCGAACGCGTACGCGGCCTCGTGCGCGAGGTGGCCAAGTTCGGGGCGGTCGGCGGCCTGGGTGTCCTGGTCAACCTGGGTGTCTTCAACCTGATCCGCCACACCACCGATCTGCAGGTGGTCCGTGCGAGCGTGATAGCCACCGTCGTGGCCATCGCCACGAACTACCTCGGCTTCCGCTACTTCGCCTACCGGGACCGCGCCCAGAGCGGCCGCACCCGCGAGATGGCGCTCTTCGCCGGTTTCAGCGCGATCGGGCTGGTCATCGAGAACGGTGTGCTCTACACCGCCACCTACGGCTTCGGGTGGGACGGCCCGCTCGCGAGCAACGTCTTCAAGTTCATCGGCATCGGCACGGCCACCGTCTTCCGCTTCTGGTCGTACCGGACCTGGGTCTTCAAGGCCCTGCCGCCGGTCGCCGCGCCTGCTGCGGCCACCGAGTCGGCGCCGGAGCCCGGGCCGGGGCCGCTGCGCCGGCCGGAGCGCAGGCCCGAGCCGCTGCCGCGGCCGGAGCCCGCGAACAACTAGGCGCCGCCCGCCCGCCCCGGTCCGCTAGCGGACCGTCTTCTCGCGTTCGGCCGGCTGTGGTGCCGTACGGCTGAGGAAGAGCGCGAACACGGGGGGCTTCGTCTGCAGCAGCTCCAGACGGCCGCCGTCCGCCTCGGCGAGGTCCCGGGCGACCGCGAGGCCGATGCCGGTGGAGTTGCGGCCGCTGATGGCCCGCTCGAAGATCCGGTTGCCGAGGTCGGGCGGGACGCCCGGTCCCTCGTCCGTGACCTCCAGCACCGCCTGGTTGCCGATCACCCTGGTGCGGATGGCGACGGTGCCGCCGCCGTGCATGAGGGCGTTCTCCACGAGGGTGGCCAGGACCTGGGAGACCGCGCCGGGGGTGCCGACGGCCCGTACGCCCTGCTTCCCGGAGCGCACGATGGCCCGGCCGGCGCTGCGGTAGGCCGGCCGCCACTCCTCCACCTGCTGTTTGACGACCTCGTCGAGGTCGAAGGGGACCGCGGAGCCCGTGCGCGGGTCCCGCGAGTTCGTGAGCAGCCGCTGTACGACGTCCGTGAGCCGCTCCACCTGGGTCAGGGCGATCGTGGCCTCCTCGCGCACGGTCGTCAGGTCGTCGGTGACCGTGATCTCCTCCAGTCGCATCGACAGCGCCGTGAGGGGGGTGCGCAGCTGGTGGGAGGCGTCGGCGGCGAGGCGCCGCTCGGCGGTGAGCATCCGGCCGATCCGCTCGGCGCTGGAGTCCAGGACGTCCGCGACGCGGTCCAGCTCGGGAACCCCGTACCGCTTGTGCCGGGGCCGCGGGTCGCCGGAGCCGAGCCGCTCGGCGGTCTCGGCGAGGTCGGTGAGCGGGGAGGCCAACCGGTTCGCCTGCCGTACGGCGAGCAGGACGGCCGCCACGACGGCCAGCAGGGCGACCGCGCCGACCACGGCCAGGGTCCGTACGACCTCCCTGGTCACGGTGGAGCGGGCCTCCTCCACGACGACGGTCTCGCCCTGCTCGCCGTGCGCGGTGCCGCGTACGACGCTGTCGGGGATCGACGCGCCCACCTCCACGACCGGCTGCCCGGGGACCGTGATCCGCGCGTAGTGCCCGGCGTCGAGCAGTTCGGCGAGGGCGGCGGGGTCGGTCGGCTGCTTCTCGAGGACGTCCGCCTCGACGACGCTCACCAGCCGCAGCGCCTCGGACTCGACCCGGTCCTGGGCGCTGCTGGTGATGGTCCGGGTCTCCACGATGACGAGGGAGACCCCGAACACGGCGATCACCACGAGGACCACGGCGAGCGTGGACTGGATGAGGCGGCGGCGCATGGGCTGGGGCCTTTCTTCCGGATCAGGCCGGATCGGGGAGCGGCGGCGTGCCGGGGCACGCGAGCCCGGCCTGGTCCGGAGGAAGGGCCCTGAAGGTCAGCTCTTCTCGAAGCGGAAGCCGACGCCGCGGACGGTGGCGATGTAGCGGGGGTTGGCGGCGTCGTCGCCGAGCTTCTTGCGCAGCCAGGAGATGTGCATGTCGAGGGTTTTGGTGGAGGACCACCAGGTGGTGTCCCAGACCTCGCGCATGAGCTGGTCGCGGGTGACGACCCGGCCGGCGTCGCGCACCAGGACGCGCAGCAGGTCGAACTCCTTGGCCGTGAGCTGGAGCTCCTCCTCGCCCATCCAGGCGCGGTGCGACTCGACGTCGATCCGCACGCCGTGGGTGGCGGGGGGCTGGGGGGTCTCGGCGGCGCCGCGCCGGAGCAGGGCCCGGACCCGGGCCAGGAGCTCGGCGAGGCGGAAGGGCTTGGTCACGTAGTCGTCGGCGCCCGCGTCCAGGCCGACGACCGTGTCGACCTCGTCGGCCCGGGCGGTGAGGACCAGGATCGGGAAGCCGTGGCCTTCGGCGCGCAGCCGCCGGGCGACTTCGAGTCCGTCCATGCCCGGCAGTCCGAGGTCCAGGACGACGAGGTCGACGCCTCCCTGGAGTCCCGCGTCCAGGGCGGTGGGGCCGTCCTCCCGGACCTCGACCTCGTACCCCTCCCGGCGCAGGGCGCGGGCCAGGGGCTCCGAGATGGATGCGTCGTCCTCGGCGAGCAGTACACGCGTCATGTGGGTGATGGTAGTCCGCGGCGACTGTTTCGAGAGGCCTGCCTGCAGACCCCTTCCGATCTGCCGTTATGGGCCGCCGAGCGCCTTCGAATATGGTCGAACGGTTCCCGACTCGCCTTGTGATCCATCTCTCAAGTCCTTTCATATGCGACAGTGTCGTGTCGTATGGTGGCGAGACGCCTGATGCACCACCTCAGGGACCTTTGTGCCGAAAAACAGCGCAAGGGTCTCTATTTCTGTCCTGAACCGGGCGGGCAGTCCCACCGAGGACCGACCCGGCCGGCCCCCACGACAGTGAACGAACTGTTGGCCGGGCCCCTCGCGCGATGGTGCGCGGGTGGGCGTGGATCCCGGTTGCGGATTCCCTTCACCCCCTGTGCGACGGGGGCGAGACCCCGAGGCGTGGGGTGGGACTCCGTCCGCCGGCGCCGGCCACCCCCCACACGGGCGCGGATGAGCTCACGAAGCCGAAGCGTCCCGAGCAAGCAAGGATCGACCATGGCTTCCAGCCTGACGACGGCCTCACCGAGCCCCGCTCACGAGAAGACCGTCCTCGGCCACCCGATCGGCCTGGCCACGCTGTTCATGACCGAGATGTGGGAGCGCTTCTCCTACTACGGCATGCGTGCGCTTCTCGTTCTGTACCTGGTCTCCGGCGGCGTCGACGCCGCGACCGGCAGCCAGGGCGGCGGTCTCGGCTTCACCGCGGCGACGGCCACGGCGATCTACTCCGTGTACGTGGCCATGGTCTACCTGATGGCCATGCCCGGCGGCTGGTTCGGTGACCGCGTCTGGGGTGCCCGCAAGACGGTCGCCGTCGCCAGCTTCGTGATCATGGCGGGCCACGTGGCCCTCGCCGTCCCCGGCCAGCTCGCGTTCTTCGTCGGCCTGCTGCTCGTCGCGGTCGGCTCCGGTCTGCTGAAGGCCAACATCTCCACGATGGTCGGCCACCTGTACAAGGACGCGGAAGACCCGCGCCGTGACAGCGGCTTCACGATCTTCTACATCGGCATCAACGTGGGTGCCTTCGCGGCGCCGATCGTCATCGGCACCATCGGCGAGACCGTCAACTGGCACCTGGGCTTCTTCCTCGCCGCCGTCGGCATGGGCGTCGGCCTGGTCATCTTCCTGCTCGCCGGCCGCACGCTGAGCCCGAAGAGCAGCATCGTCCCGAACCCGCTGAGCCCGGCCGAGCGCAAGGCCGTGATCACCAAGGCCCTCGCCGTCCTCGCCGCCGTCGCCGTCTTCTACGGTGCCGTCGTCGCCGCGGACATGTTCACCATCAAGTGGGCGCTGTACCCGATCACCATCGCCGGTCTGATCATCCCGGTCGCCGTCCTCACCCGGATCAAGCGGGACAAGGACCTCACCCCCGGCGAGCAGACCCGGATGAGCGCCTACATCTGGTTCTTCGTGGCCGCCGCCGTCTTCTGGATGATCTACGACCAGGGCGGTTCGACCCTCTCGCTGTTCGGCGACAAGAACTCCGAGCGCAGCCTGTTCGGCTGGGAGGTCCCGACCACGATCTTCCAGTCGCTGAACCCGCTCTTCGTGGTTGCCCTGGCCCCGGTCTTCGCCGCCGCGTGGGTGGCGCTGGCCCGCCGCAACCGCGAGCCCAGCACGATCGTGAAGTTCTCGGCGGCCCTGGTCATCGTCGGCGCCTCCTTCTTCGTCTTCGCCATCCCGCTGAGCCAGACCGCCGGCAACGACACCAAGGTCACCATGTGGTGGCTGGTGCTCATCTTCCTGATGCACACGCTCGCCGAGCTGTGCCTCTCCCCGGTCGGCCTGTCGGTCACCACGAAGATGGCGCCGCAGAAGTACGGCTCCCAGATGATGGGCGTCTGGTTCCTGGCCGTCACCGCCGGTGACTGCATCACCGGTCTGCTCGGCCTGGCCGAGGTCCAGCTGAACGGTGTCGGCGTGATCCTCTTCCAGGCGTTCGCCGCCGTGCTCGCCGGTGTCGCGATCTTCATGTACCGCAAGAAGGTCAACGCGCTGATGGGCGGCATGAACTGACCCGTTCCGCTCCGGCGGGGAGACGGCCCGGCACACCGCACGGTGTGCCGGG
>NZ_MQUR01000130.1 GCF_001953875.1 Streptomyces amritsarensis | reverse complement strand
CCGCCCGGGCCCCGGGCCACCGGGTCCCGGCACGCCGAAGGGGCGCGCCCGTGGCGGGCGCGCCCCTTCGGCATGTCCTGCCGCCCCTCAGGGCTCCTGGCGGTCCAGGTCGAACTCGCCGTCCCTGGCACCGAGCACGAAGGCCTCCCACTCGGCGGCCGTGTAGCGCAGCACCGTCTCCCGGTCCAGCGAGGACCGCATCGCCACCGCCCCCTCGGGCAGCCGCGCGATCTCCACCCGCTCCTCCTCCGGACTGGTCCCCGGCGGCCCTTCCCACTCCACACCGCTGATGTCGAGCGCGTACAGCTCGTCCTTCTCCTGCTGGGTGCCCATGGGCGGCCTTTCCCTCGGTGGTGCGGTCTTCCCCGCCGATTATCGGGGAGGCGCCGCCGGCCGGGACGGCTTTCCAGCCGATCCGGCCGACGCCCTGCGCCCCGGAGCTCACATACCGCCCGGCATCCGGCCGAGCTGGACCAGCGACGTGCCCCGCCGACGCGAGACGAAGTAGCCCCGGCCCGGCGGCATCGGACGCGGCCGGACCGTGCCGACGAGATCGCCCTCGGCCGGATCGCCGGACAGGACGACGCCCTGCGCGCCCAGCTCCTTGATCCGCTGCATGAACGACTCGTACATCGAGCGGGAGGCACCCGCCGAGCTGCGCGCGATGATGAAGCGCACCCCCGTGTCGCGGGCGAACGGCAGGTACTCCACCAGCGGCGCCAGCGGATTGCCCTGGCTCGTGGCCACCAGGTCGAAGTCGTCGATGATGATGAACACGTCCGGGCCCGTCCACCAGCTGCGGTCGCGCAGCTGCTGCGGAGTGACGTCCTGCGGGGGCTGCCGCCGCGAGAACACCCCGCCCAGCGCCTCCATGTGCATCTGCAGCGAGCTCGCCATCGGCGCGTACTCCAGCAGGTGCTCCTCCGGCAGCGCCCCGAGCAGGGTCCGCCGGTAGTCGCCCACGACCAGCCGCGCCTGCTCCGGCGTGTACCGCTCCGCGATCTGCTTGGCGATGAGCCGCAGCAGGTTCGTCTTGCCCGACTCGCTCTCGCCGAAGACCAGCAGGAAGGGGTCGGTCTCGAAGTCGACGAACACCGGCTCCAGATCGGTCTCGTCGATGCCGATCGAGATCCCGCGCTCGGGGAACTCCCCGCCCTTGGGCAGCTGGTCGGAGTGGAGCAGCCGCGGCAGCAGCCGTACCCCGGGCGCCGCGGGCCCCGTCCAGTTGGACCGGACCGCCTCCACGAAGGCCGTGGTGGCCTCCGACAGGTCGGCGGCCTCGTGCGAGCCGTCGATCCGCGGCAGCGCACCCAGGAAGTGCAGCTTCTCCGGCACCTGGCCGCGCCCCGGCATCCCCTGCGGGACGTTCGCCGCGACCTTGCGGTCGAACTCGGAGTCCATGGTGTCGCCGAGCCGCAGCTCCAGCCGGCCCAGCATCTGGTCCTTGAGCGCGGCCCGCACCTCCATGTACCGCGCGGCGGTGATCACCACATGGATGCCGTAGCCCAGACCGCGGGAGGCGATGTCCGTGACGACCTGCTCCAGGACCTCGTACTCGCCGCGGAAGTTGCCCCAGCCGTCGACGATCAGGAACACGTCGCCCCACGGCTCGTGCGGCAGGTCGCCCGCCGCCCGCCGGCGCCGGTACGTGCCGATCGAGTCGATGTTGTTCGCGCGGAAGAACTCCTCGCGGCGGTTGAGGATGCCCCCCACCTCCGCGACCGTGCGCCGCACCCGCTCCGGGTCCAGACGCGAGGCGATACCGCCCACGTGCGGCAGGTCGGCGATCGCCGACAGGCTGCCGCCACCGAAGTCCAACCCGTAGAACTGCACCTCGCGCGGGGTGTGCGTCAGCGCGAAGGACGACACCAGCGTCCGCATCAGCGTCGACTTGCCCGACTGCGGACCGCCCACCACCATCAGGTGGCCCGCCGCACCCGAGAAGTCGCGGTACAGCACCTCGCGCCGCTGCTCGAACGGCTTGTCGATGAGGCCGAGCGGCACGATCAGCCCGCCGGGCCGCGTGTAGCCCTCCGCGTGCAGCCCGCGCTCGGCGCTCGGTGCCAGCGCCGGAAGCAGCTGGTCCAGCGGCGGAGCCTGGTCGAGCGGCGGCAGCCACACCTGGTGCGCCGGCACCCCCTGGCCCTCCAGCCGGCCCACGATCACGTCCAGCACGGTGTCCGCCAGCGCGTCGTCCTCCCGCCCCGACCGCGCCGCCAGGTACGCCGGGTCCGGGGCCGCGTACACCACCGGCACCGGGGCCGCCGTGAACAGCACGGGCCGCCGCTCCACCGGGAACTGCCCCACCGACAGGTCCGGCCCGCCCGAGCGGTAGGTGCCCGAGACGTACGCCGCCTTGAAGCGCACCATCTCGTCCGTGCCGAACTTCAGGTAGCCCGAACCGGGCACCGACGGCAGGTGGTAGGCGTCCGGAACACCGATCGCGGTACGCGACTCCGCCGCGGAGAAGGTCCGCAGGCCGATCCGGTACGACAGATACGTGTCCAGGCCGCGCAGCTTGCCCTCCTCCAGCCGCTGCGACGCCAGCAGCAGGTGCACGCCCAGCGAACGGCCGATGCGGCCGATCTGGATGAACATGTCGATGAAGTCGGGCTTCGCCGTCAGCAGCTCGCTGAACTCGTCGATGACCAGCACCAGCGACGCCAGCGGCTCCAGCGGGGCGCCGGCCGCGCGGGCCTTCTCGTAGTCGTGGATGTTGGCGTAGTTGCCCGCCGAACGCAGCAGCTCCTGCCGGCGCTGCAGCTCACCGCGGATCGAGTCGCCCATGCGGTCCACGAGCGTCAGGTCGTCCGCCAGGTTCGTGATGACCGCCGCGACGTGCGGCATCTGGCCCATGCCCGTGAAGGTCGCACCGCCCTTGAAGTCGGCGAGCACGAAGTTCAGCGTCTCCGACGTGTGCGTGACCGCCAGACCCAGCACGAGGGTGCGCAGCAGCTCCGACTTGCCGGAACCGGTCGCACCCACGCACAGGCCGTGCGGGCCCATGCCCTCCTGCGCGGCCTCCTTCAGGTCCAGCATCACCGGGGCGCCGTCCTCGCCGACGCCGATCGGCACACGCAGCCGCTCGCCGGCGGACCGCGGCCGCCAGGTCCGCGCCACGTCGACGGCGGCCGCGTCGCCCAGGTTCAGCAGGTCCGTGAAGTCCAGGTTCGCCAGCAGCGGCTCGTCGTCGTCCCCGCCGCCCGTGCGCAGCGGCGCCAGCTGCCGCGCCAGAGCCTCCGCCGCCGGCAGCGACAGGGTGTCCGGGACACCCTCGTACACCACCCCGCCGCCCGACTCCAGACGCAGCCGGCCCGGACGCACCACGACCGACAGACCGCCGCGCGGCTCGTCCAGCTCGCCCGCGACCACCTCGATGATGGTGACGCCCTGCAGTCCCTCGGCCGCCGCGAACACCGAGTCCGGGGGCACCATCCCACCGTCCAGCACCACCACCAGGTGCGGCTGGTCCAGCACCGGGGACACATCGCGGCTGAACCGCGGCCGCCCCTCCAGCCGGGACGCCAGCATCCCCTCCAGCTCGGCGAGATCGTCGCCGAACAGCCGCTTCGTACCGGCCCCGTCGACCTGCCCGGGCAGCTGCGTGTGCGGCAGCCACTTCGTCCAGTCCCACGAGGGCACCGCACCGGGCGCGGCCACCACGGCCACCATCAGGTCCTCGGGGGAGTGCAGCGTCGCCAGCTGCGCGACCACCGCCCGCGCCGCACCGCGCGCCGACTCCGGCTCCCCGGACACCGCCACGTGGTAGAAGGCGCGCATCGACACCGCCATCGGCAGCCCGTCCAGCGAGGAGTGCACCTTCAGGAAGCGCTGCATCGCGCCCGCCGTCAGCGGCTCCAGCTCGTCCACCGGCGCCGTCTCGGGCGCCACCAGCGGCGTCGCCAGGCGCTGCGCACCCAGCCCCAGCCGGGCCTGCCCGAAGTCCGGATCGCCGACCCGCCGCTCCCACAGCCGCGAACCGTCCGCCACCACCGACCACAACTGCTCCGGGGACGGGTGCAGGTACAGCTGCGCGTCGCGCTGCGCCCGGGCGGTCCGCCGCACCTGACGGCGCGTCTGGGCGAGGTACTTGAGGTAGTCCCGGCGCACATCGGCCATTTGCCCCTGCGTACCGCGCCGGTGGCGCACCAGCTGCGCCACGATCATGCCCACCGTCGAGGCCAGCATCAGCACACCCATGATGCGCATGAACGGAGCCGCGCCCGGCATGAAGAAGAAGACGACGGAGGACCCCATGCCGAGCATCGGCAGGAGCTGCATCAGCATGCCCTCCTGCTGCCCGCGCGGAAGTTCGGGGGGAGCCTCCAGCCTGAGCTCCTCCGAAGGAACCTCGGGCGGCAGGGACCGCGGCGGGCGTTTGACGACGATCTGGCTCACCGGAGCATCAATCCCTCGAAAACGGACGGGACGTCGCAACCGGCGCCCCCAAGTCCCGGGCGCGCAGGGGGTATCCCCAGCGCGACGGTGATCCTACTTGCCGACTGTCGCTCATACGCCCGGTAGGGTGTCGCGCGCAGCATGCGCATCCGCGAATCGAGCACGGGCGCGGACAGCAACCAAGGGGGTCACGCAGGTGAGTACGGCCGGTACGACGGGTTTCTGCAGGGTCACCGTCGTGGCCCCCGACAGCCGCATCGACGTCGCCCTCCCCGAGGACATCGCCGTCGCCGACGTCTACCCCGAGCTGCTGCGCCTCACCGGCCAGACCCAGCCCGTCGGCGCCCCGACCGGCTTCCACCTCGTCCGCCGTTCCGGGACCGTCCTCGACGGCGCCCGCACCCTCGCCGCCCAGCAGGTCCTCGACGGCGAGGTGCTGAGCCTGCGCCCCTTCGCCGAGTCCCTGCCGCCGGCCGTCTTCGACGACGTCTCCGACGCCGTCGCCTCCGCCGTCGTCCGCGACCGGCACCGCTGGAGCGACGACATGCTGCGCGGCGCGGGCCTCGCCGGCTCCGCCGTGCTGCTCGTGATGCTGGGCTTCGTCCTGTGGTACGCCGACCCCGTCCGCCACGACATGCACGGCCTGCCCGGCATCATCGCGGGCGCCGTCGGGATCCTGCTCACCGCCGTGGCAGGGGTGCGCGCCCGCGTCTACCGCGACCGCCTCTCCGCCACGGCCCTGGGCCTGGGAGCCCTCCCGCACCTGCTGATCGCCGGATCCGGGATCGTCGGCCCCGCCGCCGGCCACGGACCCGGCCGGCTCCAGTTCCTCCTCGGCTGCGTCTGCGTCCTGGTCGCCTCCGTCGCCCTGGTCGCGCTCGCCCCCAGCGGCGACGCCCCCTTCGTCGCGGCCACCTTCGTCGCCGCCACCGGCACCCTCGCCACCTTCGCCGCGATCGCCACCGAGGCCTCCGCCACCTACACCGCCGCCGTCTGCGCGCCCGTCGCCATCGGCCTCGTCGCCTTCCTGCCCGGCCTCTCCGCACGCTTCGCCCGCCTGCCCATCGGCTACGAGGCCCCGACGAGCGCCACGGCCGACTACGTCGACGACACCACGACCCCGGACCGCTACGACACCGCCCCGTACGGCGACCAGGCCGACGCCGACCAGCACGAGCAGGGCGCCCCGCTCGACGCCGAGGCGATCGCCGCCCAGGCCCGCCGCGGGCACGAGATGCTCCTCGGCCTGGTCGGCGGCTGCGCCGCGGTCGCCGTCGGCGCCGCCGCCGTCCTGGGCTTCTCCGACAACACCTGGGCCCGCCTGCTGGCCCTGGCCACCGGGCTCGCCATGCTGCTGCGCGCCCGCCTCTTCCGGTACACCTCCCAGGTCGTGTGCGCCCTGGCGGCCGGCCTCGCCGCCGTCGCGCTGCTGATCCTGGGCCTGTCCCTGCACCCGCCGCAGGCGCTGCTCGAAGCCCTGCTCCTGGAGCAGGACCGCAGCGGCCTGGACCTGCGTACGATCTGGCTCACCGCCGCCGTCGCCGCCGGCGCGGCCCTCCTCGCGGGAATTGCGCTTGTCATCCCCCGCAAGGGCCTGTCACCCTTCTGGGGAAGGCTGCTCGACCTCACCGAGGCGGCGGTCCTGCTCAGCCTGGTGCCCCTGACCCTGGCCGTGCTCGACGTGTACGCCCGGGCCCGCGCTCTCACCAGCTGAGACGGGGCGGAGCGGCAGCCTGGTACGCTGTGTGACGGCCGTTTGTGTACGCGTCCCCCGGATCCCCTTCGAAGGGTCTGTGGACTGCGCTCAGCGGACCCCGCCTCCCGAGTAACGGAAGCTCCCCAGAGACTCAGACCTGGGGCACTCGGTGGCAACGAAGACCCAAACGAGGAGTACGCGTGCCGCTCGACGCCGCTACGAAGAAGCAGATCATCACCGAGTTCGGTGCCAAGGAGGGCGACACCGGCTCCCCCGAGGTCCAGGTCGCGATGCTCTCCCGCCGCATCTCGGACCTGACCGAGCACCTCAAGACCCACAAGCACGACCACCACTCCCGTCGTGGTCTGCTGATCCTGGTCGGCCAGCGTCGCCGCCTGCTGCAGTACCTGGCCAAGAAGGACATCCAGCGCTTCCGTACGCTGGTCGAGCGCCTCGGCATCCGCCGCGGTGCGGCCGGCGCCAAGTAAGACGCCGTGAAGGGAGCGGTTCCCACATCCGGGGGCCGCTCCCTTTGCTGTACGTGCGCTACGGACCAGTCCCTTTGTAGTCTGGAACGGACGCACGTGTACGTCCGACGACGAGACGTGCACAACTGAAGAGGAGGAGCGCCCTCCCACGCCGCCGGTCCTCGGTAGTGGCACCCGGAATGCCCCACGGGCAACGAACCGGGTGCTTCGATCGAAGACCGGCCAGCACCCCAGGAGCGCTTCTCCGCAACCGTCCTCCGCCACACGGGCGGCGGACGGAGACGACGAAAATGGAGAAAACGCTAGTGGAGAACGAGACCCACTACGCCGAGGCCGTCATTGACAACGGTTCCTTCGGCACCCGCACCATCCGCTTCGAGACGGGCCGTCTGGCCCGCCAGGCCGCCGGCTCCGCCGTTGCCTACCTGGACGACGACACGATGGTGCTTTCCGCCACCACCGCGTCGAAGAAGCCCAAGGACCAGCTCGACTTCTTCCCCCTGACGGTGGACGTCGAGGAGCGGCAGTACGCGGCCGGCAAGATCCCCGGCTCCTTCTTCCGCCGTGAGGGCCGGCCCTCCGAGGACGCGATCCTCACCTGCCGCCTGATCGACCGCCCGCTGCGCCCGTCCTTCAAGAAGGGCCTGCGCAACGAGATCCAGGTCGTCGCCACCGTCATGGCGCTCAACCCGGACCACCTGTACGACGTCATCGCGATCAACGCCGCGTCCGCGTCCACGCAGCTCGCCGGCCTGCCCTTCTCCGGCCCGATCGGCGGCGTCCGCGTCGCGCTGATCCGCGGCCAGTGGGTCGCCTTCCCGACGCACACCGAGCTCGAGGACGCCGTCTTCGACATGGTCGTCGCGGGGCGCACCCTCGAGGACGGCGACGTCGCGATCATGATGGTCGAGGCCGAGGCCACCGAGAAGACCATCGCCCTCGTCAAGGGCGGCGCCGAGGCGCCGACCGAGGAGATCGTCGCCGCGGGCCTCGACGCCGCGAAGCCGTTCATCAAGGTCCTCTGCAAGGCCCAGGCGGACCTGGCGGCCAAGGCCGCCAAGCCCGAGGGCGAGTTCCCGGTCTTCCTGGACTACCAGGACGACGTGTACGAGGCCCTCGCGGCCGCCGTCAAGGGCGAGCTCTCCCAGGCGCTGACCATCGCGGGCAAGCAGGACCGCGAGGCCGAGCTGGACCGCGTCAAGGAGCTCGCCGCCGACAAGCTCCTCCCGGCCTTCGAAGGCCGCGAGAAGGAGATCTCGGCCGCGTACCGCAGCCTGACCAAGGCCCTGGTGCGCGAGCGCGTCATCAAGGACAAGGTCCGCATCGACGGCCGCGGGATCACGGACATCCGTACCCTCGCCGCCGAGGTCGAGGCCATCCCGCGCGTGCACGGCTCGGCGCTGTTCGAGCGTGGCGAGACCCAGATCCTGGGCGTCACCACCCTCAACATGCTCCGCATGGAGCAGCAGCTGGACACCCTCTCCCCGGTGACCCGCAAGCGCTACATGCACAACTACAACTTCCCGCCGTACTCCGTCGGCGAGACCGGCCGCGTCGGTTCGCCGAAGCGCCGCGAGATCGGCCACGGCGCGCTCGCCGAGCGCGCGATCGTGCCGGTCCTCCCGACCCGCGAGGAGTTCCCCTACGCGATCCGCCAGGTGTCCGAGGCCCTCGGCTCCAACGGTTCGACGTCCATGGGCTCGGTCTGCGCCTCCACCATGTCGCTGCTGAACGCCGGTGTGCCCCTCAAGGCCCCCGTCGCCGGCATCGCCATGGGCCTGATCTCCCAGGAGATCGACGGCAAGACCCACTACGTCGCCCTCACCGACATCCTCGGTGCGGAGGACGCCTTCGGCGACATGGACTTCAAGGTCGCCGGCACCAAGGAGTTCGTCACCGCGCTCCAGCTGGACACCAAGCTCGACGGCATCCCGGCCTCCGTCCTGGCCGCCGCCCTCAAGCAGGCCCGCGACGCCCGCCTCCACATCCTCGACGTGATGATGGAAGCGATCGACACGCCGGACGAGATGTCCCCGAACGCCCCGCGGATCATCACCGTCAAGATCCCCGTGGACAAGATCGGCGAGGTCATCGGCCCCAAGGGCAAGATGATCAACCAGATCCAGGAGGACACCGGCGCCGAGATCACGATCGAGGACGACGGCACCATCTACATCGGTGCCGCCGACGGCCCGGCCGCCGAGGCCGCCCGCGCCACGATCAACGGCATCGCCAACCCGACCATGCCGGAGGTCGGCGAGCGCTACCTGGGTACGGTCGTCAAGACCACCACCTTCGGTGCCTTCGTCTCCCTGCTCCCCGGCAAGGACGGCCTCCTGCACATCTCGCAGATCCGCAAGCTCGCCGGTGGCAAGCGTGTGGAGAACGTCGAGGACGTGCTCGCGGTCGGCACCAAGGTCCAGGTCGAGATCGCCGAGATCGACCAGCGCGGCAAGCTCTCCCTGATCCCCGTGATCGAGGGCGAGGCCGCCGCCGACGACGCTGACAAGGACGACTCCGACAAGTGACGTCGCGTAGTTCCCGTGTGACGGCCCGCCCCTCTTCGGAGGGGCGGGCCGTCGCCCGTACCCAAACCCTGCTCAAGGGCAGCAACGGCATCGGCACCGTCCGCCGCACCGTCCTGCCCGGCGGACTGCGCGTCGTCACCGAGACGCTGCCCTCCGTCCGCTCCGCCACCTTCGGCATCTGGGCGCACGTCGGCTCCCGCGACGAGACCCCCACGCTGAACGGCGCCACGCACTACCTGGAGCACCTCCTCTTCAAGGGCACGCGACGGCGCAGCGCCCTCGACATCTCCTCCGCGATCGACGCGGTCGGCGGCGAGATGAACGCCTTCACGGCGAAGGAGTACACCTGCTACTACGCACGGGTGCTCGACACCGATCTGCCGCTCGCCATCGACGTGGTCTGCGACATGCTCACCGGCTCGCTGATCCGCGAGGAGGACGTCGACGCCGAGCGCGGGGTCATCCTCGAAGAGATCGCGATGACCGAGGACGATCCCGGCGACATGGTCCACGACCTGTTCGCCCGGACGATGTACGGGGACACCCCGCTGGGCCGCCCCGTCCTCGGCACCGTCGACACGATCAACGCCCTCGGCGCCGACCGGATCCGCCGCTTCTACAAGAAGCACTACGACCCGACCCACCTCGTCGTGGCCGCCGCCGGCAACGTCGACCACAACAAGGTCGTACGCCAGGTCCGCGCCGCCTTCGAGAAGGCCGGCGCCCTCACCCGCACCGACGCCGAGCCGATCGGCCCGCGCACCGGCACCAAGCGCATCCGCACCTCCGGCCGCGTCGACCTGGTGAGCCGCAAGACCGAGCAGGCCCACGTCGTCCTCGGCATGCCCGGCCTGCAGCGCACCGACGAGCGCCGCTGGGCGCTCGGCGTGCTGAACACCGCCCTCGGCGGCGGCATGTCCTCCCGCCTCTTCCAGGAGGTCCGGGAGAAGCGCGGCCTCGCCTACAGCGTGTACTCCTACACCTCGGGCTTCGCCGACACCGGCCTGTTCGGCGTGTACGCGGGCTGCCGGCCCAACCAGGTCCACGACGTCCTGCGCATCTGCCGCGACGAGCTCGACAAGGTCGCGACGGAGGGACTGGCGGACGACGAGATCAAGCGGGCCATCGGCCAGCTCTCCGGTTCGACCGTCCTCGGCCTCGAGGACACCGGCGCGCTCATGAACCGCATCGGCAAGAGCGAGCTGTGCTGGGGCGACCAGATGTCGGTCGACGACATGCTCGCCCGGATCGCCGCGGTGACCCCGGACGACGTCCGCTCGGTCGCACAGGATGTACTGGCCCAGCGGCCCTCGCTGGCGGTCATCGGCCCGCTGAAGGAGAAGCAGGCCGCCCGCCTCGACGAGGTCGTCGCCTAGTTCCGTACGCACGTTAGGAAGCAACTATGAGCAAGCTGCGCGTGGCAGTCCTCGGCGCCCAGGGCCGCATCGGCTCCGAGGCGGTCAAGGCGGTCGAGGCCGCGGAGGACATGGAGCTGGTCGCGGCCCTCGGCCGCGGCGACAAGCTGGAGACGCTCGCCGAGGCCGGCGCCCAGGTCGCCGTCGAGCTGACCACCCCCGCCTCGGTGATGGACAACCTCGAGTTCCTGGTCCGCCACGGCATCCACGGCGTGGTCGGCACCACCGGCTGGACCGAGGACCGCCTCGCGCAGCTGGACGCGTGGCTTGCCGCTTCCCCGAAGACCGGTGTGCTCATCGCACCGAACTTCTCCATCGGCGCGGTCCTCACCATGAAGTTCGCCGCCCAGGCCGCCCGCTACTTCGAGTCCGTCGAGGTCGTCGAGCTGCACCACCCGAACAAGGTCGACGCCCCCTCCGGCACCGCGACCCGTACCGCGCAGCTCATCGCGGCCGCCCGCGCCGAGGCCGGCCTCGGCGCGCAGCCCGACGCCACCGCCACCGCGCTCGACGGCGCGCGCGGCGCCGACGTCGACGGGGTCCCCGTCCACGCCATCCGCCTGCGCGGCCTGCTCGCGCACCAGGAGGTACTCCTCGGCGGCGAGGGCGAGACCCTGACCATCCGTCACGACTCCCTGCACCACAGCAGCTTCATGCCGGGCATCCTGCTCGGCGCGCGCCGCGTGACGCAGACCCCGGGCCTCACGTTCGGCCTGGAAAACTTCCTCGACCTGGGCTGACCGGACTGATTCACGATGCGCGCGAAGATCACGTACTTCATCACGGCTGCCGTCCTGGTCGTCTACTTCGTCCTGGTCGGCAGCCGGGGCCTGCTGCTGATCCGGCAGGGAACCCTGCTCACCGTCACCTTCGGGGTGGCCGTGCTGATCCTGCCGCTCATCGGCATCTGGTTCCTCTGGAAGAACACGCAGTTCGTCACGAGGGCCAACCAGCTCGCCGGTGAGCTGGAGGCAGAGGGCGGACTGCCCGTGGACGAGCTGGAGCGCGACAGTTACGGCCGGATCCTGCGGGACTCGGCCGACGAGGTCTTCGCACGCCGCAAGGCCGAGACCGAGGACGCGCCGGGGGACTGGCGCAGCTGGTTCCGGCTCGCCGTCGCCTACCACGACGCCCGCGACACCCCGCGGGCGCGCAAGGCCATGCAACGGGCGATCGCCCTGCACGACAAGAAGCCCGTACAGGTCTGACACCTGTACGGGCCCCACGCGGCGCGTCCCGCCGTACCCCGGGACCCGGGTGTCAGGCGGGCACGGGCCGGTACTCCTCGGCCCAGGCCTCGACCGTGTCCGCGGCCCGGTCGAAGGCCTCCGACCGCGACAGGAAGTCGGCGTTGTGGTCGGTCAGCAGCACCGGCTGCTCCTCGACGCCGCGGGCGGACACCGTCAGCGCCTGCCCCTGCACGGTCCTCGGCAGCCCGAGCCAGCGCACCGGCTGCTGCACCGTGCGGATGTCGGTGACCTGGTTCCAGGCGATCGTCCGGGTGACGAAGAAGCCGACCCTGCGCAGACCCGTACGGCTGACCCACACGCCGATGCGCAGCATCTGCAGGGCCGACGCGAGGACGGCGAGGGCGGCGACCAGGCAGGCACCCGCCCCGGCCCAGCCCCCGCCGGCGAAGGCGACGATCATGGTGGCCAGGAGCATGAAGGCGGACAGCAGGAGCAGCACCGCGGAGATGGCCACCCGCCAGGGGCCGGGCCGGTAGGGCCGCCGCCAGCGGTCGTGGTCGGCGTGGGCCAGGACCTCGTCGGCGTCGTCATCCGCATCGGATGCGCCGTCGGCCGTCAGGAAGGACAGGGGCACGGCTGGACCTCACTCACATGCACGTTCGGTTGGGCTGTGCCCGTGAGGCTACCGCCCCTCGGACGCGGTCGACTGCTGCGACTTCTCCGGTGCCTTGTTCGGCTGAAGCGCCGGTATGCCGAAGAGCAGCGAGCCGGCGAGCCCCGCGACCACGGTCAGCCCGACCAGACTACGGGCGGCCAACTGGGCCTTGCCCAGGCGCTCGCGCGGCGGTGGAGTGACATTGCTGCGGAAACGGTCGGCCTCGGCGACGAAGGCGAACGGAACGGGTTCGCGCCGGCGAAACATGAGAGCGGAACTCCTCGGGCTCGATGCGGGTGCGTTCTGTCTTTAGGACGTACGGGCCGCCCAATCCGTGCCGGATTTCGGGACATCAACCAAAATTCATGGCTGTGCGTCAGCTGTGCGGATGCCCCGGCGGCAGACGGGCATGCGCGGGGACCCGCGAGGGGCGCCGTAGAGTGGGCGCGCCCCAGGACGCACGTTTGGAAGGACCCCCGGTGAGCGAGACCGCCGCTTCAGATCTGAAACCCAGCTTCCGCAGCGACGTGACGGTGGAGCTGGTGAAGCACTCCGCCGCCGACTCCGACGTGCTGTGGGCGGCCCGCGTCTCCACGGCCGGCGAGCAGTCCCTGGAGGAGCTCCAGAAGGACCCGGAGCGCTCCAAGGGCCTCATCAACTACCTGATGCGGGATCGCCACGGCAGCCCGTTCGAGCACAACTCGATGACCTTCTTCATCAGCGCCCCGATCTTCGTCTTCCGGGAGTTCATGCGTCACCGCGTGGGCTGGTCGTACAACGAGGAATCGGGTCGCTACAGGGAGCTCGAGCCGGTCTTCTACGTGCCGGACGCCGAGCGCAAGCTCGTCCAGGAGGGCCGCCCCGGCAAGTACGTCTTCGTCGAGGGCACCCAGGCGCAGCAGGAGCTGACCGCCCGCGTCATGGAGGACTCGTACGTACAGGCCTACGAGGCCTACCAGGAGATGCTGGCCGCGGGCGTGGCCCGGGAGGTAGCCCGTTCGGTCCTGCCGGTCGGCCTCTTCTCCTCGATGTACGCCACCTGCAACGCGCGCTCGCTGATGCACTTCCTGGGTCTGCGCACGCAGCACGAGCTCGCGACCGTCCCGTCCTTCCCGCAGCGGGAGATCGAGATGGTCGGCGAGAAGATGGAGCAGCACTGGGCCGGGCTCATGCCGCTCACGTACGCGGCGTACAACAGCAACGGGCGTGTTGCCCCGTAAGGTCCGTTACACCCGTGGCGTACAGATGTACGGAGTCAAGTCCGAAGTGTCCGTATTGCCACGTTTCGTAAACTTCATCTAGGCTGATCAAACGGACCCGGCACTGCTTGAACCCCCGAGCAGGCAGTGCCGGCGTCCAACACCCTGTTGACGTCCCCCGAGGGGACACCGCGAGCATGGCAGCGAGTAGCGTGTTACCCATGGCTCCGATCTCGACTCCGCAGACCCCCTTCGGGCGGGTCCTCACCGCCATGATCACGCCGTTCACGGCGGATGGCGCACTCGACCTCGACGGCGCGCAGCAGCTCGCCGTCCACCTGGTGGACGCAGGCAACGACGGCCTGATCGTCAACGGCACCACCGGTGAGTCGCCCACCACCACCGACGCGGAGAAAAACGACCTCGTACGAGCCGTCCTCGAAGCCGTCGGAGACCGCGCCCACGTGGTCGCCGGCATCGGTACCAACGACACCCGCCACACCCTGGAGCTGGCCCGCCAGGCCGAGCGCACCGGCGCCCACGGCCTGCTCGCCGTCACCCCGTACTACAGCAAGCCCCCGCAGGAGGGCCTCCACCGGCACTTCACGGCGATCGCCGACGCGACGGAGCTGCCGGTCATGCTGTACGACATCCCCGGCCGCAGCGGTGTCCCGATCGAGACCGAAACCCTGGTCCGGCTTGCGGAGCACCCCCGCATCGTGGCCAACAAGGACGCCAAGGGCGACCTCGGCCGTGCCAGCTGGGCCATCGCGCGGAGCGGCCTGGCCTGGTACTCGGGCGACGACATGCTGAACCTGCCGCTCCTGTCGGTCGGCGCCGTCGGCTTCGTCTCCGTCGTCGGCCACGTGGTCACGCCCGACCTGCGCGCGATGCTGGAGGCCCACCTCGCCGGCGACGTCCAGAAGGCCGCCGAGATCCACCAGAAGCTGCTGCCCGTCTACACGGGGATGTTCCGCACGCAGGGTGTGATGACCACCAAGGGTGCGCTGAACCTCCAGGGCCTGCCCGCCGGCCCGCTGCGGCTCCCGCTGATCGAACTGACCGACGAAGAGACGGCTCAGCTCAAGCTCGATCTCGCCGCGGGCGGGGTACAGCTCTGACAACAGACTTCACAACTGAACAAGCACCACCGAACAAATACAGAGCAGACAACAGCAAGTGCACGAATGACATGCGCGCCACGTGCCTTCCGGGTACGTGGCGCGCGTGGTGAAGGAGACACTTTTGAGCCATCCGCATCCGGAACTCGGTCCGCCGCCGAAGCTGCCCAAGGGCGGCCTCAGGGTCACCCCCCTGGGTGGTCTCGGCGAGATCGGCCGCAACATGACCGTCTTCGAGTACGACGGCCGCCTGCTGATCGTCGACTGCGGCGTCCTCTTCCCCGAGGAGGAGCAGCCCGGCATCGACCTGATCCTGCCGGACTTCTCGTCCATCCGGGACCGCCTCGACGACATCGAGGGCATCGTCCTCACCCACGGCCACGAGGACCACATCGGCGCCGTCCCGTACCTCCTGCGGGAGAAGCCGGACATCCCGCTGATCGGCTCCAAGCTGACGCTGGCCCTCATCGAGGCCAAGCTCCAGGAGCACCGCATCCGCCCCTACACCCTTGAGGTGAAGGAGGGGGAGCGCGAGGCACTCGGCCCCTTCGACTGCGAGTTCATCGCGGTCAACCACTCCATCCCGGACGCGCTGGCCGTCGCGATCCGCACCGGCGCGGGCCTGGTCGTCGCCACCGGCGACTTCAAGATGGACCAGCTTCCGCTGGACAAGCGCCTCACGGACCTGCACGCCTTCGCGCGCCTGAGCGAGGAGGGCATCGACCTCCTGCTGTCCGACTCCACGAACGCCGAGGTCCCGGGCTTCGTCCCGCCGGAGCGCGAGATCTCCACGGTCCTGCGGAACGTCTTCGCCAACGCCCACCACCGGATCATCGTGGCCAGCTTCGCCAGCCACGTGCACCGCATCCAGCAGATCCTCGACGCAGCCCACGAGTACGGCCGCCGGGTCGCCTTCGTCGGCCGCTCGATGGTCCGCAACATGGGCATCGCCCGCGACCTGGGCTACCTCCGCGTCCCCGCCGGCCTCGTCGTGGACGTCAAGACGCTCGACGACCTGCCTCCCGAGGAGGTCGTGCTGGTCTGCACCGGTTCGCAGGGCGAGCCGATGGCTGCGCTGTCCCGCATGGCCAACCGCGACCACCAGATCCGGATCGTCCCCGGCGACACCGTGATCCTGGCGTCGTCCCTGATCCCGGGCAACGAGAACGCGGTCTACCGCGTGATCAACGGCCTCACCCGCTGGGGTGCCAACGTCGTGCACAAGGGCAACGCCAAGGTGCACGTCTCGGGCCACGCCTCGGCCGGCGAGCTGCTGTACTTCTACAACATCTGCAAGCCGCGGAACCTGATGCCGGTCCACGGCGAGTGGCGGCACCTGCGGGCCAACGCCGAGCTCGGTGCCATGACGGGCGTCCCCAAGGACCGGATCGTCATCGCCGAGGACGGTGTGGTCGTCGACCTGGTCGACGGCAAGGCCCGGATCTCCGGAAAGGTGCAGGCCGGCTACGTGTACGTGGACGGCCTCTCCGTCGGCGACGTCACCGAGTCCTCGCTCAAGGACCGCCGGATCCTCGGCGACGAGGGCATCATCTCGGTCTACGTCGTCGTGGACAGCACCACCGGCAAGGTGGTCAGCGGCCCGAACATCCAGGCCCGCGGCTCCGGCATCGAGGACGCGGCCTTCGGCCCCGTCGTCACGAAGATCGAGGAAGCCATCGCCCGCGCCGCGGCCGACGGCGTCGCCGAGCCGCACCAGATCCAGCAGCTCATCCGCCGCACGATGGGCAAGTGGGTCTCGGACAGCTACCGCCGGCGCCCGATGATCCTCCCGGTCGTCGTCGAGGTCTGATCAGGCCCTCGCCGTAGCGCCGTCACCGGAGCGGGGCAACCGGATTTGCATCCGGGGGCCCCGCTCCAGTACGTTTACGTCTCCACCCCGCAAGATCCCCCGGCACACACGTGTGTCCGGTTCGAGTCGCGCGGGCGGGTGGGAATCAGACCCGGGGAGACCTGATAAAGTCTGATCCGCCCGAAAGGGAAAGGCTCTCCAACGGCCACCGAATTCAAATCCAAGCCGGTAACGGCAAGGAAATGGTCTGGTAAGGTTGGAATCGCCGGAAAGGGAAACGCGAAAGCGAAAACCTGGAAAGCGCCGA
>NZ_MQUR01000055.1 GCF_001953875.1 Streptomyces amritsarensis | reverse complement strand
CCCGGACTGGGAACCGATCATGAAGCGGGCCGCCGCGATCGTTACCGATCACGGCGGTCGCACCTCCCATGCGGCGATCGTCAGCCGCGAACTCGGCGTTCCCGCCGTCGTCGGCACCGCCGTCGCCACGAAGGTCCTCGACGACGGGGCCGAGGTCACCGTCTCGTGCACGGAGGGAAGCCGCGGCAAGGTCTACGCGGGCCTGGTGCCGTACGAGGAGACCGAGACCGACCTCGCGGCCCTGCCCGCCACCCGGACCCGCGTGATGCTCAACCTGGCCGACCCGTCGGCGGCGTTCCGCTGGTGGCGGCTGCCGGCGGACGGCGTGGGCCTGGCCCGCCTGGAGTTCATCGTCGCCCACCAGGTCAAGGTCCACCCCATGGCCCTGCTGCATCCGGAACGGCTGGACGCGGGCGACCGCTGCGCCGTCGACCAGCTCACCGAGGGCCGTCTCGACCGCACCCGGTACTTCACCGACCGCCTTGCCCACGGCATCGCCCGGATCGCCGCCTCCCGGTGGCCGGACCCCGTCATCGTGCGCACCAGCGACTTCAAGACCAACGAGTACGCCAAGCTCCTCGGTGGCCGGCCGTTCGAGCCGGTCGAGGCCAACCCGATGATCGGATGGCGGGGAGCCAGCCGCTACTACAGCGACGGCTACCGGGACGGCTTCGCCCTGGAATGCAGGGCGCTGCGCCGGGTCCGCGACGCGATGGGCCTGACCAACGTCATCGTCATGATCCCGTTCTGCCGCACCCTGAAGGAGGCCGACAAGGTCCTCGACGTCATGGCCGCCGAAGGACTCCGGCGGGGCGAGAACGGGCTCCAGGTCTACGTGATGGCGGAGATCCCCGCCAACGTGCTGCTCGCCGAGGACTTCGCGGAACGCTTCGACGGCTTCTCCATCGGCAGCAACGACCTCACACAGCTCACCCTGGGCGTGGACCGGGACTCCGAGGCGCTCGCCGACGTCTTCGACGAGAACGACCCCGCCGTCACCCGCCTGATCGGCCTTCTCGTCCCGCGGGCCCACGCCGCAGGCCGCCCCGTGGGCCTGTGCGGTCAGCGCCCGAGCGACGACCCCGGCTTCGCCGCCTTCCTGGTCGGCGTCGGGATCGACTCGCTCTCCGTGGCCCCGGACAGCTTCGCCGCCGTCAAGCAGCACGTCGCCGCGGCCGAGGAGCGGCGCCGCGACGGGGACCGAACGGCCCCGGTCGGGATCCGTCCGGCCCATGCGCAGCCGCCGCCGGCCGCGTGACAGTGGCATCGGCCCACACGGACGAGACGAGGAGGCCCCGCCATGACCGCCAAGAAGGTCCTGGTCGCCTACGGGACCCAACACGGAGCCACCGCGGGAATCGCCGAGCAGATCGGCAGGACCCTCCGCGAGGACGGCCTCGATGCCGTGGTGCTGCCCGCGGGCAAGGTGCACGACGTCCGCGCCTACGACGCGGTCGTCCTCGGCGGTTCCCTCTACGCCGGCCACTGGAGCGGCAAGGCCAAGCGCTGCGCCGAACGCAACGCGGAGTCCCTGAGGCACCGTCCCGTGTGGCTGTTCAGCAGCGGCCCGCTCGACCGCTCCGCGGAGGACCACGACATCCCCCCGGTCCCCGCCGTCGCCCGGCAGATGCAGCTCATCGGCGCGCGCGAACACAAGACGTTCGGCGGCAGCGTCACGGCCGGCACCCCCGGGCTCGTCGCACGCTCGATGCTGCGCCAGGGCAAGGGCGGGGACTATCGCGCTCCCGAGCACATCCGGTCCTGGGCCCACCACATCAGCGCCGAACTCGCGGCGGCCTGACCGGGCGGCCCGCCACGGCAGCCGTGCAACGCGGAGGTGAGCCATGGACGACGACCGGACGCCAGGGGCGGCCAATCCGCTCCGCAGGAAGGCCGACCGCACCCGCGTGCTCCTGCACGCCGCCTTCGCCGTCGCCTGCCTCCTCGCGGTGGTCTGCGGTATCGCCGTCGGCCGGGCCGTGTGGATCGACGCCGGCCATGCCGCCGAGACCCTGGCCCGGCACCGGCACGTCGTCACGGCCACCGCCGTCGGCGAAACCAGCTACCGGACCGGACCGCGCCCGGGCGACAGGCCCGTCGTGGTCGCCCCCGTCACCTGGCAGTACCCCGCCGACCGCAGGCATGCCGACACCGTCCCCGTGCCGGCGCAGACCCGAAAGGGCGACACCGTCGCGGTGTGGGTCGACGACCGGGGCGACGCCGCCACGGCGCCCCCTGTGACCGCCGACCTCGCCCTGCGTGCCTTCGGCTTCGGCGCCGCGGTGCTCACCGGGATCGTGCTGCTCGCAGGAGCCCTCGTCCGCCTGGGGATCCGGGTCGTCGACGCCCGCAGCGCCCGGGCGTGGGAATCCGAATGGGAAGAGGTCGAGCCCCTCTGGACCGGCCGTCTGCACCCCGGCCCCGGAGCGGACGATGGCTGACGGCCTCGCCGACAGGGGGCTCGCGCGGGACGTCGTGCCCGATCCCCTGGAGCCCCTTCCCCTGCTCCGCCGGGAACTCCACACGGGGCCCGCGGGGCTGTCGAGCCGGGAAGCCGCACGGCGGCTGGCGGTCTACGGGCCGAACGAGGTCCGCCCCGCCGCAAAGACCGGCGTCCTCCAAGAACTCCTGCGCCAACTGGCCCACCCGCTGGCGCTGCTGCTGTGGGCGGCCGCCGCGCTCGCGTTCATCGCCGGCATCGACGTCCTCGGCTGGGCGATCGTCGCCGTGGTCCTCGTCAACGCCGCGTTCGCGCTCGTCCAGGAACGGCAGGCCGAGAAGGCCGTCGAGACCCTGGCCCGCTACCTCCCGGCGCAGGCGCGGGTGATCCGCGACGGGCAGCCGCGGCACGTCCCGGCCCGGGACCTGGTCCCCGGCGACCTCATCGTCCTGGAGGAGGGCGACCGTATCGCCGCCGACGCCCGTCTGACCGAAGGCGGGATCGAGGCGGACCTGTCCATGCTGACGGGGGAGTCCACGCCGGTGGAACGGCTGGCCGGTCCCGGCCTGCAGGCGGTGCCGGTGCTCCAGGAGCCGAACCTCGTCTTCAGCGGAACCAGCGCCACCGAGGGCCAGGCGCGGGCGATCGTCTTCGCCACCGGGGACCACACGCAGCTCGGCCGGATCGCCGCCCTCAGCCAGCGCACCCGGCGCGAACCCAGCCCGCTGGAGAAGCAGGTCAAGAAGGTCGCCTGGCTGATCGCGGCGGTCGCCGTCGCCATGAGTGCCGTCTTCCTCGTGACCGGCGTCGCGGTGGGCCTGCCGCTCACCGACTCGATGATGTTCGCGATCGGCCTGCTCGTGGCCAACGTGCCCGAAGGGCTCCTGCCGACCATCACCCTCGCCCTCGCCGTCGGCGTCCGGGTCCTCGCCCGACAGGGCGCGGTGATCAAGCGGCTCAGCGCCGTGGAGACCCTCGGCTCCACCAACGTCATCTGCACCGACAAGACCGGCACCCTCACCCGCAACGAGATGCGCCTGAACGCCCTCTGGACGCCCGAGCACGGCACGGAGCCCGGGCCCGGCAGCACCGCCCTCGTCCGGGCGGCGGCCCTGTGCACCACCGCCGCACGCGAGCCCGACGGGCCATGGCACGGCGACCCGACCGAAATCGCCCTCGTGGACGGAGCGGCGCAGCGCGCCGTCCCGGCGGATCCGGCCGACCGGGACGCCCACCGCCGCGCCTGCTTCCGCTTCGATCCGCGCCTGCGCCTGATGTCGGTGGTCCAGGCGGCGGACCGGGGCCGCCTGCGGGTCATCACCAAGGGGGCTCCCGAAGCCGTCCTGCCCCTCCTGGCGGGCGGAGAGCCGACCCGGCGCGCGCAGGACGCGGCAGACACCCTGGCCGAAGCGGGCATGAGGGTGCTGGCCGTAGCCGAGCGTGACCTGCCGGACGGTGCCGGCGTGCCGTCGGGGCGGCAGCAGGCCGAACGGGACCTGCACCTGCTGGGCCTCGTCGGCCTGTACGACCCACCGCGTCCGGAAGTCGCCGCCGCGGTCGAACGCTGCCACCGGGCAGGGCTGACCGTCCACATCGTCACCGGGGACAACGGCGCCACAGCCGCCGCGGTGGCCCGGTCCGTCGGCATCGGCGTACCGCACCTGCGGGTGATCGCCCAGTCCGAGGCGATCGACGACCACGAGCTCGACCACCTGCTGCGGCTGCCCGGCACGGAGATCGTCTTCGCCCGCTCCTCACCCGAGACGAAACTGAAGGTGGCTGACGCCCTGCGGGCCCACGGGCAGATCGTCGCCATGACCGGCGACGGGGTCAACGACGCGCCCGCCCTCCACCGTGCCCACATAGGCGTCGCCATGGGACGCTCCGGCACCGACGTGGCACGCGAAGCCTCGACCATGATCCTGACCGACGACAACTTCGCCACCATCGTCACGGCCATCGAATCCGGGCGACGCGTCTACGACAACGTCCGCAAGTTCATCGTCTACATCTTCGCCCACCTCACCCCCGAGGTCGTTCCCTTCCTGGTGTTCGCCCTGTCCGGCGGCACCGTCCCCCTGCCGCTGACCGTGCTCCAGATCCTCGCCATCGACCTCGGCACCGAGACCCTCCCCGCGCTCGCCCTGGGCCGCGAGCGCGCCGAGCCGGGAGTCATGGCCCGCCCGCCCCGGCCCCGTACCGAGGGCGTGATCAACAAGGACATGCTCGTCCGCAGCTGGGGCTGGCTCGGCACCGTGTCCGCCATCCTGGTGATGACCGCCTTCTTCTACGTGCTGTGGCAGGCCGGATGGCATCCCGGCGACCCCACCGGCCCGGGCACCCCCCTCCACCACGCCTATCTCACCGCCACCACGGCCACCTTCGCCGGCATCGTCACCTGCCAGGTCGGCACCGCCATCGCCGCCCGCACCGACCACGCAGCCCTCCGCGACATCGGCCTCCTCACCAATCCGCTGCTGCTCGCCGGCATCGCCTTCGAACTCGCCTTCACCGCGGCGCTCGTCTACGCGCCCCCGCTCCAGCACCTCTTCGGCACCGCCGCCCTGCCGGTGGACGTCGTCCTCCTCATCGCCCTCTTCCCCCCGCTGGTCTGGGGGACCGACGAAATCCGCCGGTGGGCCCGGCGCCGCCGCCGCCCCACCTGAAGCACCGGAGGAACACCATGTCCCACACCATCGAGTGGAAGTCCCGCGTCTACCTCTTCGAGGAGGACGGCACCACCAAGGTCCGCGTCGAGCTCGACACCGGCTCCAACCGGCTCACCGGCCACGGAACCGCCCGCTGCAACCCCACGGACCGGGACGTGCCCGAGATCGGTGACGAACTCGCCGCCGCCCGCGCCCTGGAGGACCTCGCCCACCAGCTCACGCGGATCGCCCACCGCGACATCGCCGACTCCGGCGCACCGCCGCAGGGCTCCCTCAAGCCCTACGGCGGCTGGACGGACAGCTCGGCAATCCGGTGAGACGCGCCGGCCCACATCGCACCGCGGCACCGCGCACACCCCCGCGTGAGCCGGTGGCGGCGGGAGCACAGGCCCGCGACGGAGTCATGGACGACGTGCCGGCGATCGAGGTGACCGGCCTGACCAAGAGGTACGAGGACGTCACGGGAGTCGACGGACTCAGCCTGACCGTGCGCACCGGGGAGGTCTTCGGCTTCCTCGGACCGAACGGCGCCGGGAAGACCACCACGCTGCGATGCCTCACCGGCCTCCTGCGGCCGACCGAGGGCCGCGTCAGGGTGCTCGGGCTGGACCCGCTGGGCGAGCACCTCCGGCTGGCACCGCGGATCGGATACCTGCCGGGCGAGCTGCGCCTGTATCCGGAGCTCTCCGGAGCGGAGACCCTCGACCTGCTGGCAGCCCTCCAGGGCGCCCCGGTGCCCCGTCGCGCCGAATTGTGCGACCGGCTGGGCCTGACCGCGCCGATCCTCGCCCGCCCCGTCTCCGGCTACTCGCGGGGGATGAAACAGAAGCTGGGGCTGGTGCAGGCCCTGCAGCACGATCCGCGGCTGGTCGTGCTGGACGAACCGACCGAAGGCCTCGACCCGCTGGTGCAGGAGACGTTCTTCGCCCTGCTGGGGGAAGCCGCGGCCGGCGGACGGACCGTCCTGCTGTCCAGCCACATCCTGCCGGAGGTGCAGCGCACCTGCGGCCGGGTCGCGATCGTGCGCGACGGACGGCTGGTGACGGTGGAGAGCGTGGCCGGGCTGCGCGAGGCACGCGCCCGACGGATCCGGCTGACCTTCGACGACGGGCAGGGGCGCCGGCCGCTGGGCGCCGCCGAACGCTGGGCCCCGCAGTGGCAGGACGACCGGGTGGACCTGCTCGTACCACCGAGCGAGGTGGTGGGCGCTCTGCGCGGACTGCTCGCCCTGCGCGTCGCGGACGTCACGGTGGAGGAAGCCGGTCTCGACGAGGCGTTTCTCGACCTGTACCGCGACGGCGGCCCGGAGGAGGAAGCGTGAAGGACCGATGGCCCCTGTTCTGGCTCGCCCTGCACCGCCGGCGCAGGATGCTGGGGGCCCTGCTGCTGGGGATGGTCGCCTTCGAGGCACTGATCGTGGTCGTGGCAGGCGCCCTCGCTCCCGGAGATCTGTTCTCCTCCGGCGGGAAGGGCCCGCCCTCCGCCTACCAGGCGTTCAGCGGCTCCAGCGGGAACGTCTCCATCGCCAGCTACCCGGGCTTGCTGGGTGCCGGCCTCACCCACCCCTTCTGGATCGCCATGCAGCTCACCGCGATCGGTTCGCTCGCGGCGGCCGCCGTGGCGGCGGACGTGGAATCGGGAACGGTGGAACTGGTGATGGTGCGGCCCGTCAGCCGCAGCCGGCTGCTGGCCGAGAGGACCGCAGCGCTGCTGGCCGTGGTGCTGGCCCTGAACGCGGCCGCGACGGTCACGGTCGCGGCCGGGGTGGCACTGTCCCCCGGGATCCACCGGGCGGTGCCGCTGAGCGGGGTCTTCGCCGCCGGGTTCATGGGCATCGGCTTCGCCCTGTGCATGATCGGCCCGGCCATGGCCGTGTCGGCGGCAGGACGCCGACGCTCCCAGGTGATCGGCGCGACCATCGCCATCGCAGCGGTGGGATTCGCCGTCAACTTCATCGCGCTGGCCTGGACGCCGGCGGCGCCGCTGCGGTTCCTCAGCCCGTTCCACTACTACACCCCGGGCGACGCCCTGGCCGAAGGCGGTGTCCTGTGGCCGCAGTTCGGGATCCTGGCAGGGGTGGGGCTGCTCGGTCTCCTGCTGGCCCACGTCCTCCTCCGCCGTCGGGACCTCGCTCCCTGACCGGGACAGCCCTTAGGCCCGGTCGGCGGCGGCCGGGACGGAGGTCAGTCTGTTGTCGACATCGACGACGCCGTCGACGCTCTGGCACAGGCGTACGATCACGGGCAGCAGCTCCGCCCGGTGGACGGTGCCACTCAGCGTCACCAGCCCGTCCTCCACGTCGACGGTGACCGAAGAGGGCGCTATCCGCAGGACGCGGGTCAGGACGTCCTCCACGATCTCCTCCTGGATGGCGTGGTCGTGGCGGAGGAACAGCCGGATCAGATCGCTCCGGCTGAGCACGCCGGTGATCCGCCCGTGCGCGTCGACGACGGGCAGGCGTTTGACCCCGTGGCGTTGCATCACCCGGGCGGCGCGGACCACGCTCCACTCGGGGCGGGCCGTCACGGCCGGACTCGTCATGAGGTCCCCGGCGGTCGACGCACCGCCGGGGAAGCGCCGACGCAGGAGGTCGGCCTCGGACACGACGCCGACCGGGCACCCCGTCCCGTCCACGACCGGCACGGCGGTGATGTCGTATTCCTGCAGCAGCCGGGCGATCTCCTTGAACGCCGTGGCGGGGCGGACCGTGACGGCCGTGGGAGTCATCAGTTCGGCGACGCTGCGGTGCCTCATGAGCACAACCCCTCATGCGGAAGCCGGGACCGTGAAGTCGGCCTTGACGTCCACGACCCCCGGTACGGAGCCCACCGCGCGTACCACGACGTCCTCCAGCGCCGGCTCCGGCATGGATCCGTGCAGGTAGACGGTGCCGTTGTCGACGTGGACGTGGACGTCGGACGAGCCGTGCGGCAGCAGCCGGAGCCTGATCAGGTCCCGGATCTCGGTGCCGATGTCCGCGTCCGGGCGCAGATACACCTTCAACAGGTCTCCGCGGCTGACGACGCCGACCAGGCGGCCGTCGCGGTCCACCACGGGCAGGCGCTTGAGGTGGCCGCGCGCCATCAGGCGGGCCGCCGCCGGGATGGTGGCGGTCGTCTCCACCGTCACGGCGGGACACGTCATCAGCCGCTCAGCGGTGGTCGCCCGGTCCACAGCGGGGGCTTGGGTGCTGAGCAGCAGGTCGGCTTCGGAGACCACCCCGGACACGTGCCCGTCCTCGTCCAGGACGGGGAGGGCACTGATGCTCCACATGCGCATCGTCTCCACGATGTCCTTGAACACGGTTCCGCGGTCGACGGAGACGGCCGCGCGGGTCATGACGTCGGCCACGGTGCGCAGGTGTTCCATGACGCTCCTCGATGCCGGATCCGCAGGCGCGCGGACTTCAGGGATGGGCGACGACGGCGACCGGGGCGGCCGTGTGGTGGAGCACCGCGTGGGTGACGGGGCCGAGGTGCGGGCCGAGGGGCGAGTGACGCAGATGCCGGCCCACCACGACCAGGCCCGCTCCCCGGGAGGCCTGGACGAGGCGCTCGCTCGCGGATCCCTCGTACACCCCGGTCGAGACGTCCACGTCCGGGAACCTGCGCCGCCAGGGCAGCAGCATGTCCTCGACCGTTCGCGCCACGCTCCGCTGGATGTCCCGTTCGTTGTCGGAGTCGAAAAGGGGGACGTAGCTGTACGCGGGAGGCATCTTCCAGGTGTGTACGACCTGTAGCGTGCAGCCGCGGCGCTCCGCCTCCTCGAAGGCGAAGGTGAGGACCCGGTCGCAGGCCTCCTGGATGTCGATCCCGACCACGATGCCGGCCCCGGCGCCGGGCTCGGCCTCGGACTCGGAGGCCGTGTCCGGTTCGCCCGTGCTGCGGACGAGGACCACCGGGGTGTCCGTGGCGGCCACGGTGGACAGTGCCACCGAACCCACGAGGAAGCCGGTCAGGCCGCCCAGGCCGCGGGACCCCAGGACCAGCAGCGCGCAGTCGACGGCTTCCGCGGCGAGGGCGGCGGCGGGGCGCCCCGTCGGACAGCGGGTCGTGATCTCCAGGCGGGGGTGACGCCGGCGCAGTTCTTCCGCCGCCTCGGCCACGGCGCGGTCCGTCCAGCTGTCGGCGTCCTGCCGGCCGACGCCCGGGAGCACCGGGTCGAGGAGCCAGTCGACGGCGTGGACGAGCCTGAGCGGCACCTGGCGCACAACCGCTTCGCGCGCAGCCCAGCGAGCCGCCGCAAGGCTCTCGTCGGAGCCGTCGACCCCGACCGTGACGTGGTTCTTCATGCGTGTGGTCCTCCGATTCGGGCCTGGTGCGTCACCACGGCACGGACGTGTGAGCGGTACGGGTGTTCGCCGGGTCGTCGGAGCCGGCCGTGATGCGCGGTGCGACGGCCACGACCCCGTCGATCCGTTCGACGAGCGCGACGAGCAGGCGGACCCGGGTCGGATGGTGCACCGTGCCCTCCAGGGTGACGATCCCGTCCACCACATGCACCTCGACGGCTTCGGCCGATACGCCGGCGAGTTCCGCGAGCACCTCCTGGACGCGGCGGCGGATCTCCGCGTCCGGGCGGAGGAAGGTACGAAGGAGGTCACGCCGGGTGACGATGCCGACGAGGCGGTCCTCGACGTCGACGACGGGCAGCCGCTCGATACCGCGGAGGGTCATCAGCCGGGCGGCGGCTCCCGCCGTCTCCTCGGCGCGGACGGTGACGGCGGGGGCGGACATGAGGTCGCGCGTCGTGGGGGCCCGGGAGGGCGGCGCGATCCGTTGTCCCGGACCGGGCACCGCCGTGTTGCGGGCGAGCAGGTCGGTCTGTGAAACGACGCCCACGACGCGGTCCTCGTCGTCCACGACGGGCAGGCCCGAGACGTCGTACTGGGCCAGCAGCTTCGCGACCTCCTTGAACGGGGTGGCCGGCGTCACGGAAGCGACCTCGTCGGTCATCAGGTCTGCCACCTTGATGTGCTTCATGGGGCTCCTCCTGCGGTTTCCGAGCGCGTGAGGCCGATGCCCTGTGCGTGACAGTGAGCGTGTGCCCTTCACGTTCCGCCGGAGCGCAGGCAGAAGCGAGGGCCGAACGGCCCCGTCCGGGGACCGGACGGGCCACCCGGCCCACGGGCCGGTGCGGCCGTCCGACGATGGGGACCTTTGGTCCCCCGGGCGGCCCCGGGCGGCCCTCCTGCCAGGGCGCCCGGGCCGGTCACCGTGGGGGTGTCCCCATCGGCCTCTCGGTTGGGAGTCACCGTGGAAAGCACCATCCGTACTCCGGACAGCAGCTCGGTCACCGTCGGCGTCGACGGTTCCGAGCCCGCCCGCCACGCTGCCCTGTGGGCTGCGGGGGAGGCCGCACGCCGGGGCCGTCCGCTCCACATCGTCTACGGCGCGGACACCGACGGCAGGGCCTTGTACGTGTCCGTGGAGACCATCGAAAAGGTCCGGGCCGCCGGCCGGGAACTGCTGGACGACACGGCGAAGGCCGTGGCCGCCGAGTATCCGGGTCTCAGCGTGACCACGGAGTTCAGCCGCTCGGACGCCATCACCAGCCTGAAGCGGGCCGGCGGCCTCTCCAGCACGATCGTCGTCGGCAACCGCGGCCTGGGCGGGTTCGACTCGCTCATGCTCGGCTCCGTCGGCCTGGGCATCGCAGCCGCCGCCAGCACTCCCGTCATCGTGGTCCGCGGCATCGACGAGGCGGAGGAGCGGGGCACCGTCCTCGCCGCCGTCCGCGACGAGCACGACCTCGTCTGCGCCCGCTACGCCGCCCGCGAGGCCGAGCTGCGCAAGGCGTCCCTGCGGCTCCTGCACGTCTGGAACATCCTGCAGTCCGTCGGCATCGTCGTCCCCATGCTCGACACCGTCGACGCCATCGGCGGGGAGCACGCGGAGGCCCTGCGGGCCGTCACCGCCACCATCCGTGCCGAGTTCCCGGACCTGACCGTCGACAGCGACGGGGAGAAGAACTTCTCGGTGGCCGGAGTCCTGGTCGAGGCGAGCCGCCACGCCGACCTCCTGGTCATGGGCGGCCGCCGCCGTCCCACCCCGCTCGGGCTTTCCCCCGATCTCGGCAGGGCCACACACAGCCTCGTGCACCACGCTCACTGCCCCGTCCTTCTCATTCCACGGCTCCGCGCGGGATCCGGGAGCGGGTCATGACCGGCGCACGGGAGGCCGTTCGCGGCATCGTCGTGGGGATCGACCCGGACAGGAACTGGCACCTTCCCCTGGCCTGGGCGGCCGACGAGGCATTCCGCCGCAGGCTTCCCCTCCGCCTCGTGCTGGCGGTCCCACCCCAGCACGACGCCCAGCACGTCGACGACACCCCACGGCAGACCGCCCTGCGAGGAGCGGGCGCCGAGCGGCTGGAGCAGGCCCGGGACTGGGTCCGGGAACGGCATCCCGAGCTGGCCGTCGCCACCGACCTGCGGGGCGGGTTCCCCGCCCCCGTCATAGCGGCGATGGCGGAGCAGGCCCGCCTGGTGGTGCTCGGCTCCCGGCACCTGGGCCGCGTCGCGGAGGTGCTGAGCGCCGGATCGCTCGTGCTCCCGGTGACGGCGCAGGCTTCCTGCCCCGTCGTCGTCGTGGGCGACGCCGAGCACATCACGCAGCGGCCGCTGTACATCGTCGTCGGCATCGACGGGAGCAGCGCCTCGGCCGCAGCCCTCGAGTTCGCCTTCGACGCTGCGGACCTGCGCGGAGCACAGGTCCGGTCCGTCTCCGTGTGGCAGCCGCCGGTCTTCCTGCTGCACGACGAGGAAGCAGCCCTTCAGGCGCAGCGCGCCCTGCTGGCCGAGACCACCGCCGGCCTGTCCGAGAAGTATCCGGACGTACTCCTCACGCACGAGGTACTGGTCGGCCATCCCGTCGAGGAACTGGCGCGCGCGGCCGAGCACGCGCTGGCCGTCGTCGTGGGCCGCCGCGGCAGGGGCGGCTACACCGGCATGCGACTGGGATCCACCGCGCACGGTCTCCTGCACCGGGCGCACTGCCCGGTCATCACCGTCCCCACCGGATGAGGCGGACATGACCACCCGTACGACCGACGCACCTGCCGCCCGCGCCCCGGGCCACCCGGGGCTGACCCAGGCCGAAGCCGAACGCCGGCTGGCCCGCCACGGCCGCAACGAGGTACCGCCGCCCAGGCCGACACCCCTGTACCGCCGGGTGCTGGCACAGCTGCGAGACCCGTTGATCCTGGTGCTGCTGGGTGCCGCCCTGCTCACCATCCTGATCGGGGACTACCCCGACGCCGTCGTGATCGGACTCGTGGTCGTCGTCAACACCACCGTCGGGGTGGTCCAGGAGGTCCGTGCCGACCGTGCCGTCGCCGCGCTCACCGCCCTCTCGGCCCCGCACGCCCGCGTCGTGCGCGACGCAGCCGCCCACGAGATACCCGCCGCCCTCGTCGTCCCGGGGGACACCCTGCTGCTGGGTGAGGGCGACATCGTCGCCGCGGACGCCGATCTGGGCGACGCGTCCGCGCTCCTGATGGACGAATCCATGCTCACCGGCGAGTCGGAACCGGTCGACAAGTCCGCGGGGGAGACGGTGTCCGCGGGGACCGTCGTGGTCCGCGGTCGCGGCACCGCCACCGCCACGGCCACCGGTCCCGCCAGTGCCCTCGGCCGGATCGCCGCGCTGATGGACGGCAACGGCCACGAACCGACCCCGCTGCAACGCCGGCTGGCCTCCCTCGGCCGTATGCTCGCCCTCCTCACCATCACCCTGTGCGTGCTCTTCTTCGCCCTGGGCCTGGTACGGGGCCTCGCACCCAGCACGATGGCCGTCACTGCCATCAGCCTCGCCGTCGCCGCCGTGCCCGAATCCCTTCCCGCCGTGGTCACCCTCGCCCTGGCCCTGGGCGCCCGACGGATGGCGGCCAGAGGGGCGCTCGTCAGGCGCCTGCCGGCCGTCGAGACGCTGGGCTCGGTGAGCGTGCTGGCCACCGACAAGACCGGCACCCTCACCGAAGGCCGCATGGTCGTCCAACACCTGTGGACCCCGTCCGGGGCCGCCGACGTATCGGGCAGCGGCTACGACCCCCGCGGCGAACTGACCCGTGACGGGCGTCCCCTGACGGCCGAGCAGCTACGACCGTTCCAGGAACTCCTCACCACGGCGGCCCTGTGCAACGACGCCGTCCTCAAGCCGTCGGGAACCGGACCGGACGCGTGGGCCGCGGTGGGTGACCCGATGGAGGCGGCGCTGCTGGCCGCCGCTGCCAAGGCCGGCTGCCCCGACCCCGCCGAGCTGCACCGCGACTGCCCCCGGATCGCGGAAGCACCGTTCGACAGCATGCGCAAGCGCATGACCACCCTGCACCACCTGCCCGACGGGAACGTGCTGGTCTGCCTCAAGGGAGCCCCCGAGGCCGTCCTCACCGCTTCCGTGCTGGCCGAACCGCCCGCTCTGCTGGAGCAGGCCCGTGAGCGGGCCGCCGCGCTGGCCGGCGGCGGCTTCCGCGTCCTGGCGGCGGCCGGCACCGAGCGGCTCTGGCAGCCGCTGCCCGTGACCGGGGCGGAGCGGGAACTGCGGCTTCTGGGCCTGATCGCCATCAGCGACCCTCCGAAAGCCGCGGCGCCCGCGACCCTCTCCGCCTGCCGGGCGGCCGGAATCAACCCGGTGATGATCACCGGTGACCATCCGGCGACGGCACGAGCCATAGCCGAGCGCACCGGCCTCGTCCGGGCGGGAGAGACCGCCGAGATCCTCACCGGCGCCCAGCTGGCCGCCGCGCCCGACACCGACCTCACGGGCGTCCGGGTCTTCGCCCGGACCGACCCCCAGCAGAAGGTGGACATCGTCCACGCCTGGCGGGCCCACGGCGCCGTCACGGCCATGACCGGCGACGGCGTCAACGACGGCCCCGCCCTGCGCCAGGCGGACATCGGCGTCGCCATGGGCGCCCGCGGCACGGAAGTGGCACGCCAGGCCGCCGACCTCGTCCTCACCGACGACGAACTCGCCACCGTGGTCACGGCCGTCGAGGAAGGCCGCCGGGTGTACGACAACATCCGCCGCTTCCTCGTCTACGCCATGGCCGGCGGTGCCGCCGAGATCCTCGTCATGCTGATCGGTCCGCTGCTCGGCCTGGCCCTACCGCTGCGCGCCGGGCAGATCCTGTGGATCAACCTCCTCACCCACGGCCTCACCGGCGTGGCCATGGGGGCCGAACCCGTCTCGCCCGATGCGATGAGCCGGCCGCCGCGGCCGCCGAGGCAGCACATACTCGCCGCGGGGGTGTGGCAGCGCCTCCTCGTCCTGGCCTCCGCCGTCACGGTGGTCAGCCTGCTGGCGGGCCTCGCCGCCCGAGCCGTGGGCCTGCCCTGGCAGAGCGTGCTCTTCCTCGCCCTGCTCGCGGCGCAGCTCGGCGTGGCCCTCGGCCTGCGCGCCCGCCTGATGACCAGGCAGAACCTCTTCCTGCCCGCTTCCGTGGCCGGATCCGCCGTCCTGGCGGTGGCGGCCCTGCACGTCCCAGCCCTGCGGTCGCTGCTGGACACCGACCCCGTCGGCTGGACCGGCATGTGGCTCGCCGCAGCCGCCGGGGTTTCCGCTTTCACAGCCGCCCGGCTCCTGCGGGGCGCATTCCGTGGAAAGGCAAAGCCATGAATCTCTACGCAACCGAGCACGGATCCGGGATCCACGCCGAGGTCGGCGACCAGATCGTCGTCGGCGGGCCCACCGTGGGCCAGCCCGGCCGCGACGGGGAGGTCATCGCCCTGCATCACGCCGACGGCACCCCTCCGTACGACGTGCGCTGGTCCGACACGGGCCGTACGACGGTGTTCTTCCCCGGCCCGGACGCCCACGTCCGGCATCTGCACGAAGGGCCGGCGAACTGAACGACGCACCCGGGCGGCGTGCGGGACACCAGCGCGCACGTTCCGGCGCTCCCGCCCCGGGCCGAATGGTCCCGTAGCTGCCCCGACAGGCCCAAGCGGACCGCGAGCAGACGGGCCGACAGTGGTGGCAGAAACCACACGAAGGCGCCCGCCGCAGGCGTCGGAGATTCAGGAGCACCCCATGGCAGGCACGCAGATGGAGCGGAGGCGCAGCCTCTTCCCCGACTTCACCGACTGGTTCGGCGCCGACTTCCCGCGCTTCCCGATGTGGCGGCCGGCCCTCGACACCCACCCCATCCCGATCGAGGTGAGCAACAACGACGGCATGTACACGCTCCGCGCCGAAATGCCCGGGCTGGACCCGGAGAAGGACGTCCGGATCACCGTGGACGGCGACACCCTCACCGTCAGCGCCGAGCACACCGAGAGCAAGGAGGAGAAGGACCACTCGGAGTTCCGCTACGGGTCCTTCCGCCGCAGCGTCCGGCTGCCCGACCGGATTCCCAGCGAAGGGGTCGAAGCCGCGTACGAGGACGGCATCCTCACGGTACGGGTCCCGATGGAGCCCGAACCCCCCGCAGGGCGGCGCAGTATTCCCGTCAGGCGTCCCCAGGACCCGCAGACGGGTGAGCCGTCATGAACTCCAAGAGGGTGCTGGTCGCATACGGCAGCAGGCACGGCGCGACCGCCGGCATCGCCTCGGAGATCGGCAAGGCCCTCCGCGAGGACGGCTTCGACGCCGTGGTGCTCCCGGCGGACGACGTGGAGGACGTCCGAGGCTTTGACGCGGTCGTCCTCGGCGGGTCCCTGTACGCCGGGCACTGGAGCGGCAAGGCCCTGCACTGCGCCGAACGCAACGAGCAGTACCTCAAGCACCGCCCGGTGTGGCTGTTCAGCAGCGGCCCGGTCGACAGTTCCGCCGAGCAGCACGAGATCCCGCCCGTGCCGGCCGTGGCCAGGCAGATGGAACGGCTCGGCGCCCGTGAACACGCCACGTTCGGAGGCAGCATCACCGCGTCCACACCCGGGCTCATCGCCAAGGCACTGGTCCGGCACGGCAAGGGCGGGGACTTCCGCAACTCGGAGCGGATCCAGGCCTGGGCCCACCACATCGGCAGCGAACTCGCCGCGGCCGCCTGAGCGGCCGTACCCCGCAGCCGACCCGCCGACCGGCGGGCCGGCTGCGTCGTACGCCCGGGCCGTGGTGCGGTGAAGGTGACGGAAAGAGTCCCGCGAGGATGCGGGAGAAGCGGCTGACGGCCGTGCACCGCACCGTCAGGAACCGCGAGAAGCGGGTGGACTCTTTCCGTCCGTTCCTGCGGGTGCGCGTGCGCCGATCTCGTCCCGGGGCCCCGGGGGCTCCTCCAGGACGCTCCAGGCGACCGGCCCGAGCAGGTCCGCCACCCTGCGGAAGACGTCCATGAGCAGGTCGTCCACGGTCAGCATGCCCACGACTCGCTGCCCGTCCAGAACGGGCAGGCGCCGGACGCCGCTGGTGCGGAACGTCCGGTACGCCGCGTGGACGTCCTCGGCGGCGCCGACGGTGACAGCCGGAGTGGTCATGACCGCTCCCACAGGAGCGTCGCGGTCGAACCCTCCGGCCACGGCGCGCACCGCGATGTCACGGTCGGTGACGATGCCGCGCAGGACTTCTCCGTCCGTGACGACCACACATCCGACGCCGTGCAGGTCCATGCACCGGGCCGCCTCGCCGATGGTCGTGGTGGCCGTGACGGACACGGCGGGGGCGGACATGTATGCGGACACGTCCATCGTCCGGCTCCTTCCCACTCGATCCATGGGGCCGACCGTAGGCCCGAGCGCCGCAGCAGGCGAGGGCCGAGCGGACCCCCGTCATGGGACCGCATGGCCCTGTGCGGAGTCACCCCCGAGGGGGACCATGACATGCAGACAGCCGACATCCCTGCCTGTTCCGAGGTGATCCGAGATGGCATCCATGACATGGACCACCCCAGGTGTGTTCACCGGCTCCGGCGGGGTGCTCACCGCCGAGGCAGGACCTCTTACAGGGGAACTGACGGTCCGCACCACCTGGGAGGCGGAGCAGGCACACGTCGCCGTCCAGTACGCGGGCGATTCCAGGTGGTGCACGCTGGTCGGCAGTCCTGTGCCCTGTCCCTCCGAAGCGGCCCGCTCGGTGCACCAGTGCGCGGTGGACACCGTACGCGCCGGGGGACTTGCCCCCTTCGAGCCCTGGCCGCTCACCCCCGCGACCCCCCGTCGAACGGACGAGGTGCCGGCTCGCGCAGCCCACTGACTCAGCGACGTGTGTCGATGTCGTCCGTCTCCCACGCGAGTCGATCCGTGACGCTGACCACGCCGTCGACGGTCCGGCACAGTCGCTCGACGGCGGGGATGAGGCTCCGGAAGCGCACCACGCCGTTCAGGGTCACCTTTCCGTCGACCACGTCCACCGTCACGGCGGCGGGATCCAGGTGCAGGGTCCGGTCCAGGACGTCCCCGGTGATCTCGTGTCGGATGGCGTCGTCGTCGCGCAGGAAGATCCGCAGCAGGTCGCCGCGGGTGACGATGCCCACGAGGACGTCGGCGTCGTCGACGACCAGCAGCCGCTTGACCCGCTGACTTTCCATGAGCCGCGCCGCCTCCGCCACCGTCCAGTCCGGCCGGGCGCAGACCGGGGGCGCCGACATCAGCTCCTCGGCCTTCGTACCGGCGGCCTTCTCGCTCTCCCAGCGTTCGGGGTGCGGCAGTGAGCGGAACCAGTCCCCCTGATCGGCGGGCTTGGGCAGCAGATCGCCTTCGGAGATCACCCCGAGCGGGTGGCCGGCGGGGTCGGTGACCGCCACCGCGGACACCTTGTGCTCGTCGAGCGTACGGATGACGTCCTTGAACGTGGCCTGCCCGGCAACCGTGACGACGTCACGGGTCATCAGCTCGCCCACTTCTCTGTGCCTCACCGGAATGTCCTTTCTCGTGCGATGTCGGCGTCAGGCCGGAGGGAGACGCCCGGCGGTAACGGGTGCGACGCGTCGACCGGGACGACGGCGTGCGTCATGACGTCGTGCACGGTGCGCAAGTGCTTCATGGTTTCCTCCTGCCGCTGGGTTCCAGGGCTCTATCAGCCTGGCCGTACGGGCGCCCGGGGGAGTAGGGCCGACCGGGGCATGGGGCGGGGGCTGACCGGACCGGCCCTACGAAGGCGCCGCCGGCGGGCCTCCGGTGCGGGATGCCACGTAGTCCGCGCAGCCATCGAGGGTGGCGAGGGCGCCATAGTCCTGCTCCGGCAGGGCGAGCCCGGTCCGTCCGCCGAGCAGCTCGACGAAGGTGAGGAAATCCAGGGAGTCCATCTCCAGACGCTCCCGGAAGGGCTCGTCGGGCGGCACGGCCGCGAGGTCGGCGCCGGGGACGGCCTCCTCGATCACGGCCCTGATCATCGCGAGGGCTTCGTCGTGGGTCACAGGTCCTCCGGATGCTGGAGCAGGCGGTCGAGCGCGGTGAGGAAGCGGGCGCCGGTCGCGCCGTCGCTGGCCCGGTGGTCGGCGGACAGGGTCGCGGTGACGGTCGGGTGCACGGCGAGCATGCCGTCCACCGCGACAGGCCGGTCGGTCACCCTGCCGAGGCCGACCATCGCGACCTGGGGCGGGTAGATCACGCCGAGGACCGACTCGACTCCCTGGTCGCCCAGATTGGTCACGGTGAGCGTCGGGTCAGCAGTCTCCGAGGCACGGAGCCTGCCGCGCCGGGCCCGCAGGACGAGGTCCTTCATCGCCGCCATCACGTCCGCCAACGGCATGCGGTCCACATCCGCGAGGGCGGGCGCGACCAGACCACCTCCGCGCAGCGAGACCGCCGTACCGAGGCGGACACCCGCCGCGGGCACGAAGCGGTCCTCGCGCCAGTGGCCGTTCAGCTCAGGCACCTCCCGCGCTGCCCGAGCGACCGCCTTCAGGAGGAGCGCGGCCGGGACGAGTCGTTCCGTGACGGGGAGCGTGCTGTTCCGCCGGTGCATCCACTCCAGGGCGGCAGCGAGGTCGACGGTCGTCGACAGGTAGTAGTGCGGGATCTCCCGCTTGGCGCGGGACATGAGCCGGGCGATGGCGAGCCGGTCACCGGCAGGGCGCGCAGCGGGGGTCTGCGTGGCTGCGGGTCGCGGACCGGCCGGTTCCCCCACGGCGCCTCGACGAGCGGGCTTCCCGCCGCCGGTCCCGGCCGCGGCGCGGACGTCGTCGGCTTTGACGGCGCCCCTGCTGCCGGTGCCCCTCACGGTGGAGAGATCGACACCCAGGGACTCGGCGAGGCGTCGCGCGAGAGGCGACGCGATGACTCTCGCCGGCCCGGAACGGGCGGCCTCGGCCACGTCCGCACGCCTGATCCGGCCGCCCCTGCCGGTGCCGTGGACGGCCTGGAGGCTCACGCCTTCCACCGCTGCCTGATGCCGGACGAGGGGAGTGGCCGGCACGGCCTCGGCGGGCACGGCCTCGGCGGGGACGGGGAGGGGCACGGGCGGTCCGGGCGCAGGCGTCGGCCCCGCGGGGGCGATGACGGCCAGGGGCGTTCCGACGGCGACGGTCGTGCCCGGCTCGATCAGGAACTCGGTGACCGTGCCCGACTCGAAGCACTCCACCTCGATGGTCGACTTGGCCGTCTCCACGACGGCGATGACGTCACCCCGGGCCACCTCGGCGCCCCGGGTGACCAGCCACTCGACGAGCGTGCCCTCGTCCATGTCGGCGCCGAGGGACGGCATGGTGAACTCGCCCACCTCAGGCCACCGCCTTTCGGGCCGCCGCCACGATGGAGGCGGGCTGCGGCAGCGCGGCCTCCTCCAGCTGCCGCGCGTAGGGCATCGGCACCTCCTGGCTGCACACGCGGCGGAGCGGTGCGTCGAGCTCATAGAAGGACTGCTCCGTGATGCGCGCCATGACCTCCGCCGAGATGCTGCCGCTGCGCCATCCCTCGTCCACGATCACGGCCCGGTGGGTGCGGGCCACCGATTCCAGCACGGTCGCGTCGTCCAGAGGGCGCAGGGACCGCAGGTCCACCACCTCCGCGCTGATGCCGTCCTCCGCCAGCGTTTCGGCGGCGGCCAGCGCCTTGGGGAGGGACCCGCCGTACGTGATCACGGACACGTCGGTGCCCGGGCGGCGGACCGAAGCGGAGTCCAGGCCGACGGCGTCGATCGTGCCGTCCAGCACTCCTTCCGCGTTGTAGAGGCTGCCGTGTTCGAAGAGCAAAACGGGGTCGGGGTCGGCGAGGGCCGCTGCCAGCATGTGCCGGGCGTCGTCCAGGGTCGCGGGCGTGAGGACCCGGATACCGGGGATGTGGGCGTACCAGCCCTCCAGGCTGTGCGAGTGCTGGGCGGCGAGCTGGCGTCCCGCACCGGTGGTCATCCTGATCACGATCGGCACGTTGAGCTGTCCGCCGGACATGTGCAGCAACGTGGCGGCGTTGTTCATGATCTGGTCGAGGGCCAGCAGGCTGAAGTTGACGGTCATGATCTCCACGACCGGACGCATCCCGCCCAGCGCGGCACCGATGCCGGCCCCCACGAAAGCCGACTCCGACAGGGGGGTGTCGCGGATCCGGTCGGGCCCGAACTCCTCCAGCAGGCCGAGGCTCACGCCGAAGCAGCCGCCGTAGCGGCCCACGTCCTCGCCCATGAGGAAGACCCGGTCGTCCTGGCGGAGCGCCTCCCGCAACCCCTCGCGCAAGGCCTCCCGATACGTCGTACGGGTGGCTTCGGCCGTCCCGGCGGACTGACGGGTGTTCATCTCGTGCTCCCGGTCGTGCTCGTCACGAACCGCAGCAGGTCCGCGACCGGTTCGTACGGGGCGGCCCCGGCGGACCGCACGGCCGCGTCGATCTCGGACGTCACGTCCTCCTCCAGCCGCTTGGTCGCCGGGTCGTCCAGGATTCCCTCGGCGCGCATCCGCTGCTCCAGCTCCACCAGCGGGTCACGTGCCTTCCACCGCGCAATCTCGTCCTTGCTCCGGTAGCGGTCCGGGTCGTACATGGAGTGCGCCCGGAAGCGGTACGTCCGCGCTTCGAGGAAGTGCGGGCCGCCACCCGAACGCACGGAATCGGCCGCCCGTCGTGCCACCGCCTCGACGGCCGTCACGTCCATGCCGTCGACGGTCCAGGCGGGCATACCGTACGACGCGGCGCGCATCGCGAGGTTCGTTTGCGCGTGTTCCCGCGCCAGACTGGTCCCCATGGCGTACAGGTTGTTCTCGCAGACCAGCAGAAGGGGCAGCTGCCACAGCGCGGCGAGGTTGGCCGTCTCGTGGAATTCGCCCTCCGCGTAGGCCCCGTCGCCGAAGAAGCAGCACGTCACCCGTTCGGTGCCGCGCATCCGGTCGGCCAGTGCCAGCCCGGCGGCCAGCGGCAGTCCGCCGGCCACGATGGCGTTCCCGCCGTAGAACCGCCGTTCCGCGTCGAACAGGTGCATGGACCCGCCGCGCCCGCGGCTGCACCCGGTGACCTTGCCGAACATCTCGGCCATTACGGCATCGGACGGCACACCCCGGGCGAGGGCGTGGCCGTGCTCGCGGTACGTGGAGACGACGGCGTCCTCTTCCCGCAGGGCCTGGCCGACTCCGACGGCGACCGCCTCCTCACCGATGTACAGGTGGACGAAGCCGCGGATCTCCGCCGCGCTGTAGAGCTCGACGCAGCGTTCCTCGAAACGGCGGATCAGCAGCATCTGCCGCAGCACCTCCAGCCGATGGTCGCGGCCGGGCCGCGGCTCGTCCGCCGGTGGCCCGGACGGCCGACGACTCCCGCCCGCCCGCTTCGGACCGGAGGCTCGCTTGGTGGTGGTGCTCATGGTCGTGCCCTTCCTCACGTGCCGTCAGACCGGCTCTCCAGGGTTGACAGGTCGCCCTCGGGCAAGCCGAGTTCACGAGCGCGCAGGAGTCGGCGCATCACCTTGCCGCTGCGGGTCCGCGGCAGGTTCTGGTCGAACGCGATCTCGCGCGGTGCCACGGCCGGCCCGAGCCGCCGCCGGGTGAACGCCAGGAGCTCGCGCCGGAGGGCGTCGTCCGGCCGGCACCCGGGGCGCAGCGAGACGAACGCTTTCACCACAGCCCCCACGACCGGGTCCGGGCGGCCGATCACGCCCGCCTCCGCCACAGCCGGATGCTCCATCAGCGCGCTTTCGACCTCGAACGGTCCGATCAGGTGCCCGGCGGACTTGATCACGTCGTCGGCGCGCCCGACGAACCAGAACCACCCGTCCTCATCGCGTCTCGCCAGGTCACCGGTCAGGTACCAGCCGTCGGCGAAGCAGGCGTCGTACCGCCCCTGTTCGTTCAGGTAGCCGCGGAACATCGAGGGCCAGCCCGCCCGGAGTGCCAGTTCACCCTCCACACCCGGATGGGGGACCTGCCGTACGTGTCCGCCGGTGACCGCAGCGCGTCCGTCCTGCCCGCGTTCGAGGATCGCCGCCCGGACGCCGGGCAGCGGGCGTCCCATGGATCCGGGACGGATGTCGCCGGAGGCATAGTTGGCGATCATGATGGCGCCGGTTTCCGTCTGCCACCAGTTGTCGTGCACCGGGAGGCCCAGCACCTGCTGTCCCCACACCACGGCCTCGGGGTTCAGCGGCTCGCCGACACTGGCGACGAATCGGAGGGAGGACAGGTCGTACGGTCCCGGGAGGCCGTGGCCGTCCCGGGGCGTGGCGCGCATCAGCATGCGGATCGCCGTGGGCGCCGTGTACCAGATGGCGACCTTCTGGGAGTCGAGGATGCGGTACCAGCGGTGCACGTCGAACTCGCCCTCGTCCACCACCAGCGTGGCGCCGTGCGTGAGCGGGGCGATGATCCCGTAGGAGGTGCCCGTCACCCAGCCGGGGTCGGCCGTGCACCAGTACACGTCGCGAGGTCCCAGATCCAGTGCGAAGGCGGCCGTGGCGTGGTGTGCCACGACCGCCTCGTGCACGTGCACGGCCGCCTTGGGCGTGCCGGTCGTGCCGCTGGTGAAGTGGAGGAGGGCCATGTCCTCGGGGCCGGTCGGCGGCACGGAGAACACCGGGGAGGCCCGCGCCATGAGGCGGTCCAGCACGGCCGTGCCCGGTGGCGGGTCGGCGACGGGGCCGACCAGCAGCACGTGGGCCAGTCCGGGCAGCCGGTGGCGGATCTCCTCGACCTTGCGCCGGTACAGGGCCTCGGTGGTGACCAGGACCCGGGCGTCGCCCAGGGCGAGCCGCTGTCGCACCGGCTCGGGACCGAACGCCGAGAACAGCGGGCACAGGACCCGTCGTGAACGCAGTGTGCCGAGGGCCGCCGTGTACAGCTCGCGGCGCCGGCCCAGCAGCGTGAAGACCCGCTCCTGCGGGGCGGCGCCCAGGTCGTCGAGAACATGCGCGAACCTCGATGCGTCGGCGGCGAGGTCCGCGTAACTCACATGGGTCACGGAGTCGTCGGCGGCCACGCACCGCAGGGCCTCCCAGTCGCCGTGACCGGCCTCGACGTGCCGGTCGACCGCCTCGAAGCCCATGTTCAGGCCGCCCCCCGGCAAGCCGCTCATCCGGGACCGGGCCTCGTCCCAGGTGAAGGTCGCGCAGGTCCGGTCGTAGTCGGGAAGCCGCCAGGCGCCGTGTGGGTGACGCTGTGCTGCGATGATCGTGTAGGCCATGAGGGGCTCCTCGTCCACCCCGAGGTATCCGCACGGGTCAGGTGACGCCCGTGTCGGCGTCGCGTTACGCGCTTCCCTACGTCGGGGCCGTGACCGCCCCGTCGAGTTCCATGCGGACGTCGACGACCCCCTCCACGGCTCGGACGGCGCGGGCCAGCAGGGGGATCAGAGCGCGGTCGTGCAGCCCTCCCCGCAGAGTGACGACACCGTCCAGTACCGAGAAGTCCAAGGGCGCGCCGGGCGCGAGCTCGTTCATCACGGCCTGGCGGATCTCCTCCTGCAGTTCCTCGTCCGGTCGCAGGAACACCTTCAGCAGGTCGCTGCGGCTGACGACGCCCTCCAGCATGCCCACGCTGTTCACCACAGGCAGGCGCTTGACGTGCTTGCGGGCCATGATGCGGGCCGCCTCGGCGATGGTGGCACCCGGATGGACGGTGACCGCCGGGCTGGACATCAGATCCTCGGCCAGGACGGCGCCGGCTTTGGAGGCTTCGTCCAGCTGCTCCGGCAGGCGGGGCTCCTCGCGGCGGAATTCCTCTTTGGGCAGCAGGTCGGCCTCGGAGACGACTCCGACGACGCGGCCCTCACCCTCCAGGACGGGGACCGCACTCACCTTCCATTCGCTCATCAGCTCGACTATCTCCTTGTACGACGCCTCCCGGCCGATGGCTACGGCAGTGTGCGTCATGACGTCGCTGACGGTGTAGCGCGATGCAGGCATGACCAGCTCCTTCACAGCGTTCGGTCACGGGTACGGGCACTCGCCCCGTGCGACGTGCAGGTCTCCCCGATCGGACCCTTCTCCCATCCCAGCACTCGCGCGCACCCCTGCGCAGGGCCCTGTGGGCCAAGGGGGAGGTCCAAGTGGTCCCCGGCGCGTGCGTCCAGCGCGCTGCCGCCCGCGGCTACGGCCGGCGACGGCGGGGTCGCGCTGAGTCGAGGTCCGCGAGGGAGCCGGCCTTGCGGCCCCGTGGTCGGCGCTCCCGCTGTTCCGGCAGGGGGGCCGGCCGTCAGCTGACGGCCGAGGTGGGCAACTCGGCGGCGACCGGCGGCTCGTGTCCCGCCATGGGCAGCGTCAGGACCATGGTCAGCCCTCCGCCGGGAGTGTCCTCCGCGGCCACGGTGCCGCCGATGGCCTCGGTGAAGCCGCGGGCCACGGCGAGGCCCAGGCCGACTCCCGCGCCGCGCGGGGCGTCGCCATGGCGCTGGAAGGGTTCGAAGATGCGCTCCTTCGCCTCGTCCGGGATGCCTGGGCCCCGGTCCACCACGCGGAGTTCGACCCGGTCGTGCAGGGCACTGGCCGTGACCAGGACCGGTTCCCCCGCCGGGCTGTACTTGACGGCGTTCTCGACGATGTTGGCGACCGCGCGTTCCAGCAGCCCGCGGTCGACGGCGATCATGGGGAGGGTTTCGGGAATGTCGAGTTCGACGCTGTCCTCGGGTACGCCTCCCAGCGCCATCGGCACGACCTCGTCGAGGTCGGTCTCACGGATGAGCGGCACGACGGTGCCGGTGTTGAGCCGGGACATGTCCAGCAGGTTGCCGATGAGCTGGCCCAGCCGGTCGGCGCCCTCCTCGATGCCCTCCAGCAGGTCGGCCCGGTCCTCCTCGGACCACTCGACGTCGTCGGAGCGCAGCGAGCTGACGGAGGCCTTGATCCCGGCGAGTGGGGTGCGCAGGTCGTGGCTGACCGCCGCGAGGAGCGCGGTGCGGATCCGGTTCGCCTCCGCGAGCCGACGGGCCTCCTCGGCCTCTCCGACGAGCCGCTGCCGGTCGAGGACGACGGCGGCCTGGGCGGCGAAGGCGCCGAGCACCCGCCGGTCCTCGGCGGGCAGCACCCGGCCGGACAGGGCCAGGGACATGTTCTCGCCGACGGGCATGTCGACGTCGGCGTCCTCGGGCCGGCTGACCGGATGGCTGCCGACGCTTGCTGCGAGGGTCCAGGGTTCGACCTCGCTCGCGCGTTCCAGCAGCGCCACGGAGTCCATCGTGAAGGTCTCGCGGAGGCGTTCCAGCAGGGCGTCCAGGGAGTCCTCGCCGCGCAGGATGCTGCCGGCGAGGAAGGACAGGATCTCGGACTCGGCCCGCAGGCGCGCGGCCTGGTGGGTGCGGCGGGCCGCCAGGTCCACCACGGAGGCCACCGACACCGCGACCCCCACGAAGATCGCGATGGCCACGATGTTCCTGGGGTCGGCGATGGTGAACCGGTAGAGGGGCGGGGTGAAGAAGTAGTTCAGGAGCAGGGAGCCGAAGGCCGCCGAGGCGAGCGCAGGCAGCAGTCCGCCCAGGAGGGCGGCCGCCACCGTGCAGGCCAGGAAGAGGAGCATGTGGTTCGCGAGCCCCAGGTCGGGCAGGGCCTGGCTGAGCAGCAGGGTGAGCAGGGCCGGGCCGGCGATGCCGATCAGCCAGCCCCAGATGATGCGGGACCGCCCCAGCCGCGCCTTGCGCGGGATCGGCAGGCCGCGCCCCTTGGCGGCGGCGTCATGGGTGACGATGTGCACGTCGAGGTCCGGCCCCGACTCGCGCGCCACGGTCGCGCTGACTCCGGGCCCGAACACGTACTGCCAGGAGCGGCGCCGGCTCACGCCGAGGACGATCTGCGTGGCGTTCACCCCGCGGGCGAATTCCAGCAGGGCGTCGGAGACGTCGTCGCCTATGACGTGGTGGAAGGTGCCGCCGAGGTCCTCGACCAAGGTGCGCTGGACGGCGAGCTCCTTGGGCGAGGCGGTGCTCAGCCCGTCGCTCGCGGCGATGTACACCGCCAGCACCTCTCCGCCGGCGCCCTTCTCGGCCAGCCGGGCGGCCCGGCGGATGAGCGTACGGCCCTCGGGCCCGCCGGTGAGGCCGACGACGATGCGTTCACGGGCCTGCCAGGTGGTGCGGATGTTGTGCTCGCCGCGGTACTCCCGCAGGTACTCGTCGACCCGGTCGGCGGTCCACAGCAGGGCCAGCTCGCGCAGGGCGGTGAGATTGCCGGGGCGGAAGTAGTTCGACAGGGCGGCGTCGACCTTGTCGGCCTTGTAGACGTTGCCGTGCGCCATGCGGCGGCGCAGCGCCTGGGGGGACATGTCGACCAGTTCGATCTGGTCGGCCCGCCGGACCACCTCGTCGGGCACGGTCTCCCGCTGCCGTACCCCGGTTATGGTCTCGACGACGTCGCCGAGGGACTCCAGGTGTTGGATGTTCACCGTCGAGATCACGTCGATGCCGGCCTGGAGCAGTTCCTCGACGTCCTGCCACCGCTTGCCGTTGCGGGAGCCGGGGATGTTGGTGTGGGCCAGCTCGTCCACCAGGGCCACCGCCGGCCTGCGGGCGAGGATCGCGTCCACGTCCATCTCCGCGAACGTGGTGCCCCGGTACTCCAGGTCACGCCTCGCCACCAGCTCCAGGCCGTGCAGCATCACCTCCGTCCGCGGCCGGTTGTGGTGCTCGACGAAGCCGACCACACAGTCGGTCCCTCGCTCGATCCTGCGGTGGGCCTCGGACAGCATGGCGTACGTCTTGCCGACGCCCGGTGCCGCGCCGAGGTAGATACGGAGCTTTCCGCGTCCCATGATGGTGACTCTTCTTCTGCTCAGGGTTCGAAGCGGTAGCCCATGCCGGGCTCGGTGATCAGGTACCTGGGGTGAGAGGGATCCGCCTCGAGCTTGCGCCGTAGCTGGGCCATGTAGACGCGCAGGTAGTTCGTGTTCTCACTGTAGGTCGGCCCCCAGACCTCCAGCAGAAGGTGACTCTGCGAGACCAGGTGGCCCGGATGGGTGACGAGGATCTCCAGCAGGTGCCATTCGGTCGGAGTGAGCCGCACGGTGCGCTCGCCGCGCCGGACCTTCTTCGCGAGCAGGTCGATGGTGAACTCGTCGGTCGTGACCTGCGTGACGCCGCCTGCCCGTCGTCCCGGCTCCGCCTGTCGGCGGGAGGCGGCCCGCAGACGGGCCAGGAGTTCGTCCATGCTGAATGGCTTGGTGACATAGTCGTCGGCGCCGGCGTCCAGCGCCCGGACCTTGTCCTCGGAGGTGTGCCGGGCCGACAGCACCACGATCGGGACCCGGCTCCGGTCGCGCACGCTCCTGATGACCTCGATGCCGTCCATGTCCGGCAGCCCGAGATCGAGGACGATGACGTCGGGTTTGCGGGCCGCGGCGAGCCGCAGGGCGCTGCCGCCGTCGGAGGCGTGCTCGACATCGAACTTGCGTGCCTGGAGATTGATCCTCAGCGCGCGGACGAGCTGGGGATCGTCCTCCACCACCAGCACCCGGGTCATCGGTGCGCAGCCTTCCCTTCGTTGTGGGCAACACAGTGGCGAACCGGCGGGGCGCGGGACTCCCCGCCCCGCCGGTTCCGGGTTCACAGAGGACGGGCCATCACTTCCGGGACAGGTCCCTCAGAGCGGTGTTGAGCTCCAGCACGTTGACGCGGGGCTCGCCCAAGAAGCCGAACTGCCGGCCCTGCGTGTGGTCCTCCACCAGCTTCTCGACCTGCTCGACGTCGAGGCCGTTCCTCTCCGCGACGCGGTGGACCTGGAGTTCGGCGTAGGCGGGGGAGATGTGCGGGTCCAGTCCGGAGCCGGAGGAGGTGACGGCCTCGGCCGGCACGTCCTGCGGTGTGACCTGGTACGTCGCGGTGGAGTTGGCGGCGACGACGGCGGCCTTGGCGTCGGTGACCCACGTGACCAGCTCCTCGTTGTCGCCGGCCCGGTTCGTGGCGCCGGAGAGGATGAGGGAGTACTGCGTGTTGACGCTGTTGGAGCCGAGGCCGCCCGAGGGGCGCGGCTGGAACCACTTCAGGTCCGGCTCGGCCGCTTCCTCGGGGTCGTCGCCCGCCGTTGAATCAGAAGCAGCCTGCTTGGGCAGGTTGTAGGTCTGCCCGATGAGGGAGGAGCCGACGACGGTGCCGCTCCTGTCCTTGATCTCGGAGCCGTCGGCCTTGTCGTTGAACAGGGCCTGGGCGATGCCGGTGACGGCGAGCGGGTAGAGCACACCGCACACGAGGGTCAGGACGAGCAGGGCTCGCAGGCCCGCACCGATCAGGCGCGCCGTGCTGGCTACTGAGTTGTTCATGGTCGTCTCAGCCGATTCCGGGGATGAGGGAGATGAGCAGGTCGATGAGCTTGATGCCGACGAACGGGGCGATCAGGCCGCCGAGTCCGTAGAGCCCCAGGTTGCGGCGGAGCATCTTGTCGGCGCTGGTGGGCCGGTACTGCACACCCTTCAGGGCGAGCGGCACGAGCGCGATGATGATCAGCGCGTTGAAGATGACGGCGGAGAGGATCGCGGAGTTGGGGGAGGACAGGCCCATGATGTTGAGCTTGTCCAGGCCGGGGTGGACCACGGCGAACATGGCCGGGATGATCGCGAAGTATTTCGCGACGTCGTTGGCGATGGAGAAGGTGGTCAGGGCTCCGCGGGTGATGAGGAGCTGCTTGCCNNCTGCCGCCCGCCTGCTCCCGCTTGATGAGGGCCATCTTGTCCTCGGGCGTGGCCTCCGCGAGGAAGTCGTCGACGCCGGCCTCCTCGGCGATGGCCTTCGCGGTGAGGGGGTTGTCGCCGGTGATCATGACGGTCTTGATGCCCATGCGGCGCAGCTCGTCGAAGCGTTCGCGCATGCCGTCCTTGACCACGTCCTTGAGGTGGATGACACCGAGGACGCGGGCGCCCTTGTCGTCCTGGACGGCGACCAGGAGCGGGGTGCCGCCCGCTTCGGAGATGCGGTTCGCGAGGAGGTCGGCGTCGTCGGACACCTGGCCGCCCTGCTCGCGGACCCAGGTGATGACGGAGCCGGCCGCGCCCTTGCGGGTCTTCCTGCCGTCGACGTCGACACCGGACATGCGGGTCTGGGCGGTGAAGGCGATCCACTCGGCCTGCACGAGTTCGCCCTGGTGGCGTTCGCGCAGCCCGTACTTCTCCTTCGCGAGGACCACGATCGAGCGCCCCTCGGGGGTCTCGTCCGCGAGGGAGGAGAGCTGGGCGGCGTCGGCGAGTTCGGCCTCCGTCGTCCCCTTGACGGGGACGAACTCCGACGCCTGACGGTTGCCCAGCGTGATCGTGCCGGTCTTGTCGAGCAGCAGCGTGGACACGTCGCCGGCGGCCTCGACCGCACGCCCGCTCATCGCGAGGACGTTGCGCTGGACGAGGCGGTCCATTCCGGCGATGCCGATCGCGGACAGCAACGCCCCGATGGTGGTGGGGATCAGGCAGACCAGCAGGGCCGTGAGCACGATCATCGACTGCTCGGCGCCCGCGTAGATGGCGAACGGCTGGAGCGTGACGACCGCGAGCAGGAAGACGATCGTGAGGGACGCGAGGAGGATGTTCAGCGCGATCTCGTTGGGCGTCTTCTGCCGGGCGGCGCCTTCGACGAGGGCGATCATGCGGTCGATGAAGGTCTCGCCGGGCTTCGTCGTGATCTTGATGACGATCCGGTCGGAGAGCACCTTCGTGCCACCGGTAACGGCCGAGCGGTCACCGCCCGACTCCCGGATGACCGGGGCCGATTCACCCGTGATGGCGGACTCGTCGACGGAGGCGACGCCTTCGACGACGTCACCGTCGCCGGGGATGACGTCCCCCGCCTCGCAGACCACCAGGTCGCCGATCCTCAGATCGGTGCCGGGGACCTGCTCCTCGCCCGTGCCGTCGCTGCTCAGACGGCGGGCGACGGAGTCGGTCTTGGCCTTGCGCAGGGTGTCGGCCTGGGCCTTGCCGCGGCCCTCGGCGACGGCCTCGGCGAGGTTCGCGAAGATCGTCGTGAGCCACAGCCAGGCGGTGATGGCCCAGCCGAACCAGTCCGTCGGGTCCTTCACGGCCAGGACGGTCGTGACGACCGAGCCGATGAGGACGACGAACATGACCGGCGACTTGACCATGATGCGGGGGTCGAGCTTGCGGACCGCGTCGGGGAAGGACCTCAGCAGCTGCCTGGCGTCGAACAGCCCCCCGCCGACGCGGCCGGCAGGCGGCTTGTGGCCGGTCGGCAGGTCCTCGTGCGGGGCACGGGTGGGTGTAGCGGTGCTCATGCTGCGAGCCCTTCGGCGAGCGGGCCCAGCGCCAGGGCCGGGAAATAGGTCAGACCGGTGATGATGAGGATGGTGCCGACGAGCAGGCCCGCGTAGAGCGGCTTGTCGGTGCGCAGGGTGCCCGCCGTCTCCGGGACGGGCTTCTGCTCGGCCAGCGAGCCGGCCAGCGCGAGGACGAAGACCATGGGCAGGAAGCGGCCCAGCAGCATGGCGATGCCGATGGTGGTGTTGAACCACTGGGTGTCGGCGTTCAGGCCGGCGAAGGCCGAGCCGTTGTTGTTGGCGCCGGAGGTGTAGGCGTAGAGGATCTCGGAGAAGCCGTGCGCGCCGGTGTTCGTCATCGAGTTGGCCGGGGTGGGCAGGGCCATGGCGGCCGCGGTGAAGCACAGCACCAGGGCGGGCGTGATGAGGATGTAGCAGGCCGCGAGCTTGATCTCGCGGGTGCCGATCTTCTTGCCCAGGTATTCGGGGGTGCGGCCGACCATCAGACCGGCGATGAACACCGCGATGATCGCCATGATCAGCATGCCGTAGAGGCCGGAGCCGACACCGCCGGGCGCGATCTCGCCGAGCTGCATGCCCAGCAGCTGGATGCCGCCGCCCAGTCCCGTGTACGAGGAGTGGAAGGAGTTGACGGCACCGGTGGAGGTGAGCGTCGTCGCGACGGAGAAGATCGAGGAGGCGGCGATGCCGAACCGGGTCTCCTTGCCCTCCATGGCACCGCCCGCGATGTCGAAGGCCGGGCCGTGGTGGGCGAACTCGGTCCACATCATCAGGCCGGTGAAGGTGACCCAGATGATGCCCATCGTGGCGAGGACGGCGTAGCCCTGGCGCAGGTTGCCGACCATGCGGCCGAAGGTGCGCGTCAGCGCGGAGGGGATGAGCAGGATCAGGAAGACCTCGAACAGGTTCGAGAAGGGGGTGGGGTTCTCGAAGGGGTGGGCGGAGTTGGCGTTGAAGTATCCGCCGCCGTTCGTGCCCAGCTCCTTGATGACCTCCTGGGAGGCCACCGCGCCGCCGTTCCACTGCTGGGTGCCGCCCGCGAACTGCCCGACCTCGTGGATCCCGGCGAAGTTCTGGATGACGCCGCAGGCGACGAGGACGAGCGCGCCGATCACGGAGATCGGCAGCAGGATGCGGACCGTGCCGCGGACCAGGTCGGCCCAGAAGTTGCCCAGCTCACCGGTGCGGGAGCGCGCGAAGCCCCGTACGAGGGCCACGGCGACGGCCATGCCGACGGCCGCGGAGACGAAGTTCTGCACCGCCAGGCCGCCGGTCTGCACGACGTGGCCCATGGCCTGCTCGCCGGAGTACGACTGCCAGTTCGTGTTGGCCACGAAGGAGGCGGCGGTGTTGAAGGCCTGGTCGGGGTCGATCGAGACGAAGCCGAGCGAGCCGGGCAGGCTGCCCTGCAGGCGTTGCAGCAGGTAGAGGAAGAGGACGCTGACGGCGGAGAAGGCGAGGACGGCGCGCAGGTAGGCGGGCCAGCGCATCTCGGCCGACGGGTTGGCGCCGATGGCCTTGTAGATCCACTTCTCCGGCTTGTAGTGCTTCTCGGAGGAGTAGACGCGGGCCATGTGGTCGCCCAGCGGGCGGTACGCCAGCGCTAGCGCGGCGATCAGTGCGAGCAGCTGGAGCACACCAGCGGTCACGGGGCTCATATCAGTGCTCAGAACCTCTCCGGCTTGACGAGGGCGAGGACGAGGTAACCGAGCAGGGCGGCGGCGACCAGCAGGCCGACGATGTTCTCGACGTTCACAGCTTCGCCACCCCCCGGGCGATGAGGCCCACCAGCGCGAAGATCGCGACCGTGGTGACGACGAAGGCCAGATCGGCCATCGTGAGCTCCTGAGATGAAGTGATGAGATGGAATCGGCCGGAGTGGCCGAGACTGAGCAAACCGTGCAGGAGCCCGCGCGTTAAGAGGCCTTGATGAGGTCCATACGGGGGCAGGGGCGCCTTTAACGCACCCCTTACGCCGACCGCGGGCACCTGACGCGAAGTGCGGCTTTCATCCCTTTCGGGCCGTCCCCGCGCACGCACGCGACCGGCGCGCGGCACCGCCGGTGCCCTGCGGCGGTGACGGCGACCTTCGTGCGTCGGTCCCGCGCCGGCAGCGCTGACGCACTCTTGACGGCGGCCTGACACATCCCGTGCGCCACCGTCAAAAGGCCGCCAATTCCCCCACCGGCAGCGGGGGGTGCCGATCGGCCGGCGGTACGTTCCAGCGTGTTGCGCTGCCGGAAACCCTGACTCCATGACGACGGCTGAGGGTGCCGAACGTGGCGGGTTCCGGCAGCGCCCCTTCCCTTTCACGGCCCCTGCCCGCCCGCGCGCGAGCAGGGGCCGCCCTCTCGCTTCCACTCAGAAGGACACCGATGTCTTCCGCTGCCGCGCAGCACGTGCCCTCCGATCCCGGGACCCGGCCGCAGCCCCCGGTCACCCGGCCGCCCCGCAAGCGCCCCGGACCGGCGAACATGCTCGAACCAGGCCGGCTCGCGGCCTCCGCACGAGAGGCCGTCGCCAAGCTGCACCCCCGCGCGCTGGTCGGGAAACCGGTGCTCTTCGTCGTAGCCGTCGGATCGCTCCTCACCACCCTCTCCGCACTCATCCACCCGTCCGTGTTCACCTGGGTGATCAGCGTCTGGCTGTGGCTGACCGTCCTCTTCGCCAACTTCGCCGAGGCGGTCGCCGAGGGCCGGGGCAAAGCCCAGGCCGCCTCCCTCCGCAAGGCCCGCACGGACACCGTCGCCGTGCGGCTGCGGCATTGGACGTACGGGGCGAACCTGCGCACCGCGGAGAGCGAGGTGGTCACGCCGGCCGAGCTCCAGCCCTTCGACTTCGTGCTGGTGGGGGCGGGAGAGCTGATCCCGGCGGACGGCGACGTCGTGGACGGCGCGGCCATGGTCGACGAGTCGGCCGTCACCGGCGAATCCGCCCCGGTCCTGCGGGAGTCGGGAGGAGACCGGTCCGGCGTCACGGCCGGCACGACCGTCCTGTCGGACGCGGTCGTCGTCCGCGTCACCTCCCGCCCGGGCGAGAGCTTCATCGACCGGATGATCGCCCTCGTCGAGGGCGCCTCCCGGCAGAAGACCCCCAACGAGATCGCGCTCAACATCCTGCTGGCCGCGCTCACCGTGGTCTTCGTCATGGTCGTCGTCAGCCTCGAACCGATGGCCGGCCACGCGAAGGCCGGCCAGTCGACCACCACCCTGGTCGCCCTGCTGGTCACCCTGATCCCCACCACCATCGGCGCCCTGCTCTCCGCCATCGGCATCGCGGGCATGGACCGGCTCGTCCAGCGAAACGTCCTGGCCATGTCCGGTCGTGCCGTGGAGGCCGCAGGTGATGTCAACACCCTCCTCCTCGACAAGACCGGCACGATCACCCAAGGCCACCGGGAGGCCGTCCGGTTCATCCCGCTGCCGGGCATCGACCACGGCACCCTGGCGGACGCCGCGCAGCTGTCCTCCCTGGCCGACGAGACCCCCGAGGGCCGGTCGGTGGTCCAGCTCGCCGCGCGTCACGGACTCCTGCCGCCGGCCGAGCACGAGCTCGCGAACCCGCGCTTCGAGCAGTTCAGCGCCCGCACCAGGATGAGCGGCGTCAACCTGAGCTGGGACAACGGTGCCGGTGTCGCCATCCGCAAGGGCGCGGCCGCACAGGTCATGGACTGGGTGGCGATGCGTGGCGGAACGGTGGAGGCGGAGGCCGCCGCCTGGTCGGCGCAGGTCTCGCAGTCGGGCGGTACGCCGCTGCTGGTCGCGGTCCACGACTGGGAAGGACCGCGGATCCTCGGGATCATCCACCTCAAGGACATCGTCAAGGACGGCATCGGCGAGCGCTTCGCGCAGTTGCGCCGCATGGGCATCCGCACCGTCATGGTGACCGGGGACAACGAGCTGACCGCCCGCGCCATCGCCGCCGAGGCCGGTGTCGACGAGTACCTCGCGGAGGCCACGCCGGAGGACAAGATGGCCCTCATCAAGCGGGAGCAGGCGGGCGGCAGNNGGCAAGCAGCTCCTCATCACCCGCGGAGCCCTGACCACCTTCTCGATCACCAACGACGTCGCGAAATACTTCGCGATCATCCCCGCGATGTTCGCCTCGGCCTATCCGGGCCTGGAGGCGCTGAACATCATGGGCCTGCACAGCCCCCGGTCCGCCATCACCTCGGCGATCATCTTCAACGCGCTGATCATCATTGCGCTCATCCCGCTCGCCCTGCGCGGAGTCCGCTACAGGCCCGCATCCGCCCACGAGCTCCTGCGCCGCAACCTCGCCGTCTACGGCCTGGGCGGCCTCGTCCTGCCGTTCGTCGGCATCAAGCTCATCGACCTCATGGTCTCCGCCCTGCCGGGCCTCGGCTGAGCGCTCCCGAGCCGGCTCACCGGCTTTCGCGGGCGTCGTCGCGGGTGGCGGTGTAGCGGCTCGGATCGGCGTCGAAGGCGGCCGCGCAGTGGGCGGAGCAGAAGAAGTACTCGCCTGCGTCGGTCATGCGGTGCTCCGCGGCGTCCCTCGGGTCGATCCGCATGCCGCACACGGGGTCCACGACCTGTCGCGCGGTACCCGCGCTGTCGGAGGCCCCGTGCTCCCGGCCGGCAGACGGGTGGGGGCGGTCGGCCGTCGTCTCGACCCGGGGCTCGACGCGGGCCGGTGCGCCGTGCGGCAGGGGAGCGGGGCGCCAGCGGCGCAGGCGGGAGGCGTTGGTCACGACGGACAGGGAGCTCAGCGCCATGGCTCCGGCGGCGATGATGGGGCTGAGGCGGATGCCCCACAGGGGGTAGAGGGCGCCGGCGGCGAGGGGTACGCCGATGGCGTTGTAGACGAGGGCGAAGAACAGGTTCTGCTTGATGTTGCGCATGGTGGCGCGGGAGAGGCTGACGGCGGTGACCACTCCGGTGAGGGAACCGGAGATCAGCGTGACGTCGGCGGCTTCGATGGCGACGTCGGTCCCGGTGCCGATCGCCAGGCCCACGTCGGCGGCGGCCAGGGCGGGGGCGTCGTTGATGCCGTCGCCGACCATGCCGACGGTACGGCCTTCGGCTTGGAGCCGACGGATCTCGTCGGCCTTGTGCTCGGGCAGCACCTCGGCCAGGACCCGGCCGATGCCGACCTGAGCGGCGATCGCGGCGGCGGTACGCGCGTTGTCGCCGGTGAGCATGACCACCTCGATGCCGAGGCGTTGCAGGGCGGCGATGGCGTCCGCGGAGTCGTCCTTGACGGTGTCGGCCACGGCCAGCACCCCCGCCGGCCTGCCGTCGATCCCGACGAGCACGGGTGTCTTCCCCTCGGCCGACAGACGGGCCGCCTCCGTGCTCAACGCGCCGGTGTCGATGCCGGCGCCCGCCAGGAGGCGGGGGGAGCCCACGAGGACCGCGTGGCCGTCGACGGTGGCCCGGACGCCTTGGCCGGTGACGGAGTCGAAGTCCGAGACGGAATCGGTCGGCGAGGTCACACCCCGTTCGCGGGTACCGGCGACGACGGCCTGTCCGAGCGGGTGCTCGCTGGGCTCCTCTGCCGCGGCCACCAGCCGCAGCAGCTCGGTCCCGTCGGCGCCGTCGGCGGTGTGGACGTCGGTGAGGACCGGCTTTCCGGCGGTGACGGTGCCGGTCTTGTCGAGGACGACGGTGTCGAGCTTGTGGGCGGTCTCCAGGGCCTCGGCGGAGCGGATGAGGATACCGGCCTGGGCGCCCTTGCCGGTGCCGACCATCACCGACAGGGGCGTGGCCAGCCCGAGCGCGCAGGGGCAGGCGATGATCAGCACGGCGACGGCTGATACGAGGGCCAGGGTGAGGGCCGGGGCGGGCCCGACGGTGAACCAGACGGCGAACGTGGCGACGGCGATGGCGATGACCGCGGGCACGAAATAGGCGGAGACGGCGTCGGCCAGGCGCTGGATGGGCGCCTTGGACGCCTGCGCGGCCTGCACGAGGCGGATGATCTGGGCGAGCATCGTGTCCGAGCCGACCTTGGCGGCGCGTACCCGCAGGGAGCCGGTGGTGTTGACGGTGGCGCCGATGACGGTGTCCCCGGCGCGCTTGGTGACCGGCATCGGCTCGCCCGTGACCATGGACTCGTCCACGGCGGAGGATCCGCTCAGGACCTCGGCGTCGACCGGGATCTTCTCTCCCGGCCGGATCACGATCTCGTCGCCGACGGTGACGTCCTCGACGGGGATCTCGCTCTCGGTACCGTCCCGTACGACACGCGCGGTGCGGGCCTGGAGCCCCAGCAGGGAACGGATGGCCTCGCCCGTGCCGGCCTTCGCGCGGGCCTCCAGCAGCCTGCCGAGCAGGATGAGGGTCAGGATCACACCGACGGCCTCGTAGTACACCTCGCGCACGTCCTGCGGAAGCAGGCCGGGGGCGAGGGTGACCAGGAGGCTGTAGCCGTAGGCGGCGCTCGTGCCGAGGGTGATCAGCGAGTTCATGTCGGCGCTGCGGTGGCGCAGCGCGAGCCAGCCGGTCACGTGGATCGGCCACCCCGTGTAGAACATCACCGGGGTGATCAGAGCCAGCTGGAGCCAGTGGTTCAGCATCCATTCCGGTACCCAGGCCGCCCCGAACAACTCGTGCGCCATCACCGCGAACAGCACCGGGGCGGTGAGCACCGCACCGGTGGCGACCCGGCGGGTCAGGTCCGCGATCTCCGCCCGCCGCTCGGCGACGTCGGCGGCCTCCGCCTCGGCCGCCGACCGCTCCACGGGGGCTGCGGGGGCGCCACCGGCCGCGGCGCCGGCCCGGTCGGCAGCTGGTGGGGGTGCCGCGGATTCCGGCCGGCCGTCCGGTTCGACGAGCAGGGTGCCGTGGATCATGTTCATGCCGCAGGCGAAGCCGAACGTGCCCGGTGTGTCCGGGCTCAGCCGCACCGTGGTGCGTGTGTGGGCGGGCAGCCCGGCGCTCACGTGCAGATCCGGGAAGACGACCCGGGAGGTGCACTCCCCAGACTCCTGCCGGTCGAAGACCAGCTCCAGAGGCGTGCCCTGGCGGACCTTGATCAGGTTGGGGCTGTAGCCGCCCCGCACGACCACGTCCACCCGCTGCACCCCGTCCTCCAGCCGGGCGGATCCGGCCCGGCGGGGCCCGAAGAAATACCAGCCCAATCCGCCGATCACCGCCACGGCGGCCACCACGACCACGACGTCGAGGGCGCCCATGGGTTCTCGCCTCCCTGTTCGGCCCGTCCCTTCCAGCATGCGCCCGCTCCCCGCACCGCGCGGCAGGGACCGGGCGGCCCCGGAACGGGCCCGTTCGGCCCCCTGCCGCGCAGCCCGGTCGGCGTGATGATGCAGACAGGACGAACCCCGTCGGCGAAGGAGGTGAGCGGCGATGATGTTCTGGCACGTCCACGACGTCAGCGGGTGGGGCTGGTTCGCGATGTCGGCCGGAATGGTCCTGTTCTGGGGGCTGATCATCACCGGGGCCGTGGTCCTCTTCCGGGCCCTGGACCGCCCTCACGAGGACATGCACACCCCGGCCGCCCCCACACCCGAACACATCCTCGCCCAGCGACTGGCCCGAGGCGAGGTCGACGAGGACGAGTACAAGCGGCGCTTGGCCGCCCTGCACACCCCCGCGGAACGCCCCTCGGCCCGGCCCACGGGTGAACCCGGCCGGGGGTAGCCACGGCTTCGGCGAGGGCCTGAGCCGGCGGTCGATGCGCCATGCCCGCCCCGGATGCCGCGCACAGCGTGCTCGTCGGCTCCTGCGTCTTGTCCGGTGTGCGCCGGCGGGAGTATGTTCGCGACGGAGTGCCGGGAAGCCTGGTCGGCGATGAGGGGCCGTGTGCCCGCCGCGCCGAACCGGAGGCCCCGCATGGTCTCGAACGCCGTTTCCACGCAGTCCCTGAGCAAACGCTACGGCCGTGTCCTGGCCCTCGACGGACTGGACCTGAGTGTCCCGCGCGGCGAGGTCTTCGGCTTCCTCGGCCCCAACGGCGCCGGTAAATCCACGACCATCCGGCTGCTCCTCGGCCTCGCCCGCCCCACGAGCGGCCGCGCCTCGGTCTTCGGCGACGACGCGCGCGACGTCGCCCTGACGCACCGGCGCCTGGCCTACGTGCCCGCCGACGTGGCGCTGTGGTCGCAGCTGACCGGCGCCGAGATCCTCGAACTGCTGGCCCGCACGGGCCCGGGAACCGACCGGCCCTACCGGGACGAACTGGTGCGGCGGTTCGAACTCGATCTTTCCAAACCGGGACGGGCGTACTCGACGGGCAACCGGCAGAAGGTCGCGCTGGTGGCGGCGTTCGCCACCCGGGCGCCCCTGCTGGTGCTGGACGAGCCGACCAGCGGCCTCGATCCGCTGATGGAGCGCGCGTTCCGGCACGCCGTCCACGAGGCCCGCGACCACGGCCAGACCGTGTTCCTCAGCTCCCACCAGCTCGCCGAAGTCGAGGCGGTCTGCGACAGGGTGGCCATCCTGCGCGCCGGGCGTCTCGTCGACGTCGCCGCCGTGACGGAGCTGCGGCGCCTGCACCGCACCGAGGTGACGGTGTCCTTCGCCGGCACACCGCCCGACTTGAGCCGGGTGCCGGCCGCGGAGGCGGTCGAGGTGACCGGCCCGGCCTCGCTGCGGTTCACTCTCACCGGCCCGCCCGGTCCGGCGCTGGAGGCACTGGCGGCAGCGGACGTCACGAGCCTGGCGGTCAGGGAGCCCTCTTTGGAGGAGATCTTCCTCGGCTACTACGGCGGGACCCCGCAGTGACGCCGGCATCCGCCCGGGTGGGTCCCGTCCCGTACGACCAGGCGCCGTGGCGGGCGGTGACGGCACTGGCCTGGCGCCAGGTCAGGCGCGGCGCGCTCGTCGTCACCGCGCTGACGGCCGCGATGTCGGCGACGGCGGTGGCAGCCCACCGCAGCGCCGTCCAGGACCTGGAAGATGCCGCAGCGCTGGAGGCACTGGCAGGGAATCCCGCGATCCGCACCCTGTTCGGCGAACCGGTCTCCCTGGACGATCCGGGCGGCTTCGCCGTGTGGCGCACGGGCACGGCACTGGCGGTCGTACTCTCCGTGTGGGGGCTGCTCGCCGCGACGCGGATCATCCGGGGCGAGGAGGACGCAGGCCGGTGGGAGGTCCTGCTCGCCGGCCGCGTGCCGGTCACGACCGTCGTGGCACGCCACGTCACCGTCCTGGTCGCGGCGCAGGTCCTCGCCGGCGCAGCCGCGTTCGCAGGCCTGGCCGCCATGGGCGCCGCCGCGGCCGGTGCCGCGGTCCACGGCGCCGGACTGGCTCTGTGCGGCATCTTCTTCACCGCGGTCGGCGCGCTGACCGCGCAGGTCTTCGCGACCCGGTCAGCGGCCACCGGCGCGGCGGTGGCCGCCTTCGGCGCGAGCATGCTGGCGAAGATGGTCGCAGACGGTCTGCCCGCCCTGGGATGGCTGCACTGGCTCTCCCCGTTCGGCCTGACCGCTCTGAGCCGCCCCTACGGCGGGGCCTCGCTCTGGCCGCTGCTCCTCCTGGCCGCGGCAGGGCTGGCGGTCGCCGTCACAGCCGCGGCTGCTTCCGGGCGACGCGACATCCGCGGCGGATACCTGAGCCCTCCCTCCGGTCGGGCCCCGCGGTTGCGGCTGCTCGGCTCGGTCCAGGCCTTCGCCGTACGGCGAACGCTTCGGCCCTTGGCCGCCTGGTCCGCCGGGATCGGCGCCTACTACCTGCTCATCGGGGTGCTGACCCTGTCCATGACGGCCTTCCTCACCGACAACCCGCGCTTCGCCGAGCTCGCCGCACAGGCTGGCTTCGCCGGACTCGGCACCGTCCACGGATACACGGCAACCCTGTTCGCGCTGCTGGCCGTGCCGGCAGGAGCCTTCGCGGCCGTCCGCCTGGCCGCCCTCGCCGCCGACGAGGCCGACCGACGGCTGACCCTCCTGTTCGCCCAACCCGTCACCCGGACACGCGTGCTCGTCGCCGAGACCGCTGCCGTGTGCGGAGGGCTTGTGGTGCTCGTGACGGTGGCCGGTCTCGCCACATGGGTCGGGACCGAGGCCGTAGGCGCCGACCTCGGCCTTCTCGCTGCGCTGCACGGTGCCTGGAACGTGCTGCCCATCGCGCTGCTGTGCCTGGGCGCCGGTGCCCTCGCCCTGGGCTGGGCACCCCGGGCCGTCGCGTTCATCGGCTCCCTGCCCGCTGCGGGCGGATTCCTGCTGAAGGTCATTGCCGACAGCGCGGGACTGCCGGCGTGGGTCGCCCTGCTGTCCCCGTTCGCGCATCTCGCCGCCGTTCCCGATGCTCCGGCCCATGGGCAGGCCTCCCTCCTGATGACCGCCGGCGCGGTGCTCGCGGCCACTGCCGGCCTCGTCGGCTACCGGCTGCGCGACCTGCACCTGTGACCGGAGGGGCCAGACCCGCCACACCACACGGTGCCGCTGCCCGGTCAGGACGAGGCGTCCGGCCAGCCGAGCAGCCGCGCCCCGATGACCGCGGTCTGGAGGGTGTAGCGGTGCCGGGGGTCCCCGGGGTCGGTCTGGGTGAGGGAGCGGATGCGCTCCAGCCGGTACGTCAGCGCGCGCACGCTGAGCGAGAGGCGGCGGGCCGCCTCGACGGCGACGCAGCCGCTGTCGAAGTAGGCGGAGAGCGTGTCGATCAACGGCTGCGCCCCGCCGCGGGCCCCCCGCAGCGGGCCGAGGGTGGTCTCCACGAGGTCGGCCATCGCCTGGCGGTCCCGAGCCAGAACCGGATAGACGAGCAGATCGGCAGCGTGCAGGACGGGCCCTTCCAGGCCCATCCGGTCGGCGAGGTCCAGGGCGTTGAGGGCCTCCTCGTAGGAGTGGACGACACCGCCCGGTCCCGGATGGGTGCGCCCCACGGCCACCCGGCCGCCGTCGGTCGCCGCGTACGCCTGCTTGGCGAAGAACGCCAGGACGTCGGGCTGATCGCCCGGGGCCACACAGATCAGACGGCCGTCCTTGGTGGCCAGCAGGGTGTGCCGGTTCCCGAAGCGGGCGTGGACGGCCGATTCGATGCCCCGGGCGACGGGATAGCCGTCCCCGTACGGCTCGGGTCCGATGGCGACGGCCACCGCGTGGGCCCGGGACAGGCGCAGGCCGAAGCGTTCGGCGCGCTCGGCGAGGCGGCCGAGGTCGCTGCCCCCGCCGAGGAGGTCGTCGATGAACTCGCGCCTGGCCGCCTCCTCCTGACGTACAGCCAGCTGGGGCGCCCGTTCGAAGCCCTCGGCGAAGGCGTCCACGGCCTGCTCGACCACGGCGAGCAGGCCGGCGACCCGGGGCGTGGTCAGCGCCTCCTGGACTCTGCGCGCCTCGGACAGGTGTGCGCGGACGAGGACGCGAAGCCCCAGATTCGCCTCGGCCGCCCGTTCGCCCTCGGCGCGGCGGACATCCAGTTCGGCCCGGGTGAGGCGGCGGCCGGTGCTGCAGGCGTCCAGCAGTATCTGCGCGTACCCCGCCAGATACTCCTCCGCCACGGTGCGTTCCGCCATGCTTCCTCCCCGATTCCGACGCGTCCCTGACACGTCCTTGACGCCGGACAAGGGTGACATGCTGCAACGGCGCTGCCGACATCGGCATCAGAGCGGCGTGAAGACTGCCTGCCACCGGCAGTGCGGATACCTGCCGGACAGGTGCAGGATCGGGGTGTGAACCACTTCCGTGCCGCCGCGCCTGCGTGCCGGGAGCCGCGGTGGGTCACACGCCGCCGGGGGAGTCGGGGGGCTCCGGCGGTGGGGGAGGGGCGGCGGCAGGGCGGACGGCCCTGCCGTCCCCCGTCCGCCCGGTGCCTGCGGGCGGCAACGCGCAGCGCATCCGGACCCGTTCGGGAAGCGGCCCTCGGGAAGATCGGGGGTTGCGGTGCGTTCGGTGCGTTCGGTGCATTCGTGGGTCGCGTCATCGACGTCTTCACCACGCCGACACCCGGACACGGGTGGCCGGATGGTCGTCTGCGGGGACGACGGACTGGCCCATCGCCTCACGGCTGAGCTGCGCGACGTCTACCGGGAGCGGGTGACCCTCGTGGTGCCCGCGCGCCCGGCCGGCCGGACGGGGCCGGGCCTGTTGGCCCGCGTACCTTCTGCACGGCCTCGCAGGCCGGGTTCCGCCGAGCGCCGGACGGCGGGAGAAGTGCGGTGGGTGGAGGCGGTCGAGCCCACCGAGGAGGTGCTGACCGCTGCCGGGGTCGCCGGTGCTTCGGCGCTGGCGCTGGTCTACGAGGACGACGAGACCAACCTGCGTGCGGCGCTGGTGGCCCGGAGGCTGAACCCGAGGCTGCGGCTGGTGATCCGGCTCTACAACCGAAAACTGGGTCAGCACCTGGAGGAGCTGTTGGACCAGGCGGCGATCGTCGCCGACCCCGGCATCGACCTGCGGGAGCTGGATTCCTCGACCACCGTGCTCTCGGATGCCGACACGGCGGCGCCCGCGCTGGCGGCCACCGCGGTCGCGGGCACGGGCAAGGTCGTCCAGGCGGACGGGCTGCTGCTGCGTGCCGTGGAGCGCACACCGCCCGGCCGGGGAGAAGTGGCCGATCCCGGGCTGTGCACCCTGGCCCTGCTGTCCGCGACGACGGCCGACCCGGCCGGCGCCGAGGGAGCCGAGGACAGCGGGGAGCGGGGCCCGCAGCTGCTGCCGGACGACCGGGCGGTCGCGGCGGCGACAGGCCGGGGCGTCGTCGCCCTGGAGGCGGTCTCCTACGCAGGCCGGCAGCAGAGCGGCACCCGGCTCGCCGCGGCGGCGCTGCCCATGGGCTCGCTGTTCTCCCGGCGCCTGCGCCGGGTGCTGTTCGGCCTGGGGGCCGCGGTCGGCGCGTTGGCGCTGGCCGGCTGGGTCATGACGGGGGAGCATCCCCTCCACGCCGCCTACATGACCCTCCTCGACATCTTCGCGATCAACGATCCGGCTGTCGAGGAATCTGTCGGCCGCCAGCTGCTCCAGATCCTCGCGGGCTTGGTCGGCATGCTGATCCTGCCCGTGCTGGTGGCGGCCGCCTTGGAGGGGCTGGGAGCGTTCCGCACGGCCGCGGTCCTGCGCCGCCCGCCGCGCACGCTGTCGGGGCATGTCGTCCTGCTCGGGCTGGGCAAGGTCGGCACCCGGGTCCTGGCCAGGCTGCGGGAGCTCGAGATCCCGGTGGTGTGCGTGGAGTCCGACCCCGACGCCCGGGGGCTGGCGCTGGCCCGCGGTCTGGGGGTCCCGGTGGTGCTGGGTGACGTCACGGAGGAAGGAGTCCTGGAGACTGCCAGGATCCACCGCGCGGAGACCCTTCTCGCGCTGACCAGCTCGGACACCACGAACCTCGAAGCAGCGCTGTACGCCCGATCGCTGAAGGCGGACCTGAGGGCAGTCCTGCGTCTGTACGACGACGACTTCGCCACAGCGGTCTACCGCACCCTCCGGGCCGCCCACCCGGAGGCCCTCACCCGCAGCCGCAGCGTCACCCACCTCGCCGCTCCCGCCTTCGCCGGAGCGATGATGGGCCGCCAGATCCTCGGTGCGATCCCGGTGGAACGCCGGGTCCTGCTCTTCGCCGCCATCGAGGTCCGCGGGCATCCGCAGCTGGAGGGCAGGACCATCGCCGAGTCCTTCCGTCCGGGCGCCTGGCGGGTGCTCGCCCTGGACACCGCCGCCCCGGAGGACCGCCGCCCCGACCTGGCCTCGACCCCCGACACCAGGACACCTGGCCAAAACCCCGGCCTGGTGTGGAACCTGCACCCCGGCTACGTCCTGCGGCCCGAGGACCGCGTCGTGCTGGCCGCCACCCGCCGCGGCCTGGCCGAACTCCTCGGCCGTCCGCAGGACACCGCCGGCCCCGCACCAGCGGTGCCCGGGGGAACACCGCCACGCGGCGACGCCTGAGACCCGGCTTTCCCCCTTCTTGTCGTTTTTCCGCTGCTCCGGGCGACCACGCGGTGGAACGCCGTGCCCCGGCCGGCCCGGGCCCCGCGGGACGGGGTGGGCGGTGTGGCCTGCGGCGGGCGGTCAGCTGAGCTCGGCGAACGATTCGACGGCCCGGGTCTTGCCGGTGACGATGATGACGTCGCCCTTCTCGACGACCGTCTCGGCGGTGGCGTGGGTGAAGTCCTGCCCCGGCCGCTTGATGCCGACGACCGTGATGCCGTAGTGGGTGCGCACGGCGCTCTCGCCGAGCGGGACGCCGGTGATCGTCGTCGGGGTGATCGTCTTGACCAGCGCGTAGTCGTCGTCGAACTCGATGAAGTCGAGCATCCGCCCCGTGACGAGGTGGGCGACCCGCTCGCCCATCTCGTGCTCGGGCAGGACGACGTGGTGGACGCCGAGCCGTTCGAGGATCTGGCCGTGCTGGCGGCTGATGGCCTTGGCCCAGATGTTGGGTACGTTCTCGTCCAGCAGGTTGGAGGCGACGAGGATGCTGGCCTCGATGTCCGTACCGATGCCCACCACGACGCTGGGGAAGTCCCCTACACCGAGCTGGCGCATGACGACGGGGTCGGTGCAGTCGGCGACGGCCGAGTGGGTCAGGATGTCACTGTGCTGCTGGACGAGTGTGGGGTCGGTGTCGATCCCCAGGACGTCCCAGCCCCGGCGGGTCAGTTCGTTCGCCAGGGAGCTGCCGAAGCGGCCCAGGCCGATGACGGCGACGCGCTGGTCGGCGGCCACGTGACCGGTGGAGTCCCGCAGGTGCTTGTGTCGGCGTCGGCGCAGGTTGTGCAGGTAGTTACCCAATGACGGGTCGCTCCTCGGGTAGCTGGTAGCGGCGCGCTCGCTCGCGCAGGGCGAGCGAGGAGACCAGGGTGATCGGGCCGAGCCGGCCGATGAACATGAGCAGGATCAGGATCAGCTGCCCGGCCACGGGGATGTCCGCGGTGATGCCCGTGGACAGTCCGACCGTGCCGAAGGCCGAGACCGCCTCGAAGAGGACCGCCTCCGCAGGGGCCTTGGTCACGGTCAGCAGCGCCAGTGTGGCGGCGATGACCAGTCCGATGCCCAGAAGGGCCACCGTCAGGGCTTGCCGCAGGGCGTGCGGCGCGAGCCGGCGGCCCATGACGGTTGAGTTGGGCTCGCCGCGTACCTCGGCCGCCATGGCGGCGGCCAGGACGGAGAAGGTGGTGACCTTGATACCGCCGGCCGTGCCCGCGCTGCCGCCGCCGATGAACATCAGGGTGCAGGTGAACAGGAGCGTCGAGGCGTGCAGGGCGCCCATGTCGATGGAGTTGAAGCCGGCGGTGCGGCTCATCGCCGAGTAGAAGAAGCCGTTCATGAGCTTCTGGCCCCAGTCGAAGGCGCCGAGCGTGGCGGGGTTGGTCCACTCGAGCAGGCAGGTCAGCACGGTTCCGACGACCAGCAGGGCGGCGGTGGTGACCAGGGTCAGCCGGGTATGGAGCGTCCAGTTGCGCAGACCGGTCTGCCGGCGCCGGTTGCGGTGGCGCAGGAGCTCCAGCAGTACGGGGAAGCCGAGGCCGCCCAGGATCACGGCCACCGCGATGGGCAGCGTGATCCAGACGTCCTGGGCGTAGCGGGTGATGCTGTCGCCGTGCAGACCGAACCCGGCGTTGTTGAACGCCGAGATCGAGTGGAAGACGCCCGAGTAGAGGGCCTCGCCGTAGCCGAGGTCGTAGCCGAATCGCAGCCGGAGCGCGAGGAACGCGCCCACGGCCAGTTCGACGATGAGCGTGCAGCCCGCGACGCCGAGGAGGACACGCCGCACGTCGCCCAGGCCCAGACTCTTGGTCTCCGCTGCCGCCGTCAGCTGCATCCGGAGCCTGAGCCTGCCGGAGACCAGCAGGGCGAGCAGCGAGGCCATGGTCATGATCCCGAAACCGCCGACCTGGATCAGCGCGAGGATCAGCAGTTCCCCGAAGGTGGACCAGTGCTCGGCGGTGTCCACGACCACCAGGCCGGTGACGCACACGGCCGAGGTCGCCGTGAACAGGGCGGTGAGAGGGCTGGTGACCGAACCGTCGGCCGACGCCGCGGGCAGCATCAGAGCAACCGTGCCAAGGGCGATGACCAGCGCGAACGCCGACACCACCGTGCGGGCCGGGTGGGCGGAGAAGACCGCCTGCCACCCCCGCGCGTTACGTCCAGCCACCTACCGGCCCTCTCCCGTGTTACGACACCGTCATTGGGCCGGAGGATCAAGGCCGCGTCAAGGACCAGCGGCTTCCGACCTCCCCGAAGATTCGAAAACGCCGCTTCGGCGGTGCGTCCCGATCCCGGCGGGACCGATTCTCACCGGGCGGGGCGCTGCCCCGTCGCCCCGACACCGCGTTCGCTCAGCAGAACCTCAGATCCGGATAACGATCGCATCACCGAACCAGGGCAAATACCGCAAAGGATCGGGCTTTGTGGCGCAGGTCACTAAAGAAGGGATAAAAGGCGTGCTAAGAATGCGCAACTCCACTTCGGCCCACCCCTTGCCGGAGCGGGAGCCGCCGGCACGCACCGGCCCACCACCCAGCACGACCAAGGCGTCCTCCCCGGTTCCGAGTCCGCGGAACCGGCGGCGCCACGGGTCGCCGACCGGACAACGGCGTTCGCTCAAAGCCCGCATTTGCCACCGTCGCACCGCACTGCGTCGGTCCTGCGCCATCGAGGTTCTTCCAGATGTCACTCGATTCCATCACCACGTCCGTCGACCAGGCGGTCAGCGGATTCTTCGAGCCCATAGCCAAATGGCTCGGTGAAGTCGTCTTCTACTCCGTCCCTGTGGGCGGCACGCAACTTCCCCTGATCGTCGCCTGGCTGGTCGTCGCCGGTGTCGTCTTCACCGCCTGGTTCGGGGGCGTGCAGGTCCGCAAGTTCAAGCTCGCCGTCAACGTGGTGCGCGGAAAGTACGACGAGAAGGGCTCGACCGGCGAGGTCAACCACTTCCAGGCACTGACCGCCGCCGTCTCCGGTACCGTCGGCCTGGGCAACATCGCCGGTGTCGCGGTCGCCGTGTCCATCGGCGGCCCCGGGGCCACCTTCTGGATGATTCTCTGCGGTCTGCTCGGCATGGCCACGAAGTTCGTCGAGGTGACCCTCGGCGTGAAGTACCGCGAGGTGCACGCCGACGGCACCGTCTCCGGCGGCCCGATGCACTACCTGCCCAAGGGCCTCGCCGACCGCTTCGGCGCCCGCGGCAAGACCCTCGGCAAGGTCCTGGCCGTCCTGGCCTCCGCCTTCGTGCTGTTCTTCGGCCTCTTCGGCGGCAACCTCTTCCAGGTCAACCAGTCCTACGCCCAGCTGGTGTCCGTCACCGGTGGTGAGTCCGGCATGCTCGGCTCCTCGGCCGGCGCGCTGTTCTTCGGCGTCCTGATCGCCGCCCTGGTCGGCATCGTGCTCCTCGGCGGCATCCGCTCCATCGCCTCCGTCACCAGCAAGCTGGTCCCGGCCATGGCCGGCATCTACATCGCCGCCTGCCTCGTCGTCATCCTCGTGAACGTCACCGAGGTCCCGGCCGCGATCTCCACGATCATCGAGGGCGCCTTCAACCCGCAGGGTGTCGCCGGCGGTGTGCTCGGCGCGCTGATCATCGGCTTCAAGCGGGCCGCGTTCTCCAACGAGGCCGGCCTCGGCTCCGCCCCGATCGCGCACTCCGCGGTCAAGACCAAGCACCCCGCCTCCGAGGGCCTGGTCGCGCTGCTGGAGCCGTTCATCGACACCGTGATCATCTGCACCATGACCGCGCTGACGATCGTGATCGCCAACCCGGCCAGCTACGTCGAGCTCCGCAACGGCGGTGAGTCGATCGGCGGCGTGACCATCACCTCCGACGCCTTCGCGACCGTCCTGCCCTGGTTCCCGTACATCCTGACCATCGCCGTCATGCTGTTCGCGATCTCCACGGTGCTGACCTGGGGCTACTACTGCATGAAGGCCTGGACCCACCTGTTCGGCCGCAGCAAGGCCAGCGAGGTCACCTTCAAGGTCATGTACACCCTCGTCGCGGTGGCCGGCTCGCTGCTGACGCTGCAGACCCTCATCGACATGGCCGACGCGGTGCTCTTCATGCTCGCCGTCATCAACATCATCGGCCTGTACCTGCTGGCCCCCGTCGTCAAGCGGGAGCTGAACAACTTCCTCGACTTCGTCCGCCGCCGCGACGCCGGCCTGGAGACCGAAGCCGACGACGACGAAGACCAGGAGCCGGTGAAGACCACCGTCTGACCGCCCCCGGCGGCCCGTCTCCTCGCGGCGGGCCCGTGAGCACCTCGCGCCTTGGTGCCCACGGGCCCGCCGCCCTCTGTTCCAGCACGTGAAAGCCCCCCTGGCGGCCACCCCGCACGCCCGATAGGGTGTAAAGAACGCGTCAAAATGCTTATCGCACCGATGAGCCGGCGCGGGGTGTGCCGGGAAGTCTGGTCGGCGTTCTTGGGGCCGTGTGCCCCTTTACCGTCGACGCCCCGGAGGTATTCCCCATGAACGCTGCCCCGCCCCCACAGCGCTCCCCCTTCCTCGGCCTCCTCCCCTGGCCCGAGCGCCGCGCCATCGCCGAAGCCCTGCGCACCGAGACCATCGGCGGGCTGGTGCTCCTGGCCGCCGCGGTCATCGCGCTGATCTGGGCCAACAGCCCCCTCGGGGACGTCTACCAGCAGATACGCGACTTCCACTTCGGCATACCCGCCCTCGGCCTGGACCTCTCCGTCGGCCACTGGACCGCCGACGGCCTGCTCGCCGTCTTCTTCCTCGTCGCAGGCATCGAGCTCAAGCGGGAACTCGTCGTCGGCGAGCTCCGCACGCCGGCCACGGCCGCGCTGCCGGTCGTCGCAGCCCTCTGCGGCATGGCCGTTCCCGCCGCCCTGTACGCCCTCACCGCGACGGCCGGCGGCGGCAGCCTCGACGGCTGGGCCGTCCCCATGGCCACCGACATCGCCTTCGCCCTCGCCGTCCTGGCGGTGATCTCCACCCACCTGCCGGCCGCCCTGCGGGCCTTCCTCCTCACCCTGGCCGTCGTCGACGACCTCGGCGCCATCCTGATCATCGCGATCTTCTTCACCTCCGACCTGAACTTCTGGGCCCTCGGCGGCGCCTTCGCCGGCCTGGCCGTCTTCTACCTGCTCCAGCGCTTCCGGGTGCGCGGCTGGTGGTGGTACGTCCCCCTCGGCATCGCCACCTGGGCCCTGATGTACAACAGCGGCGTCCACGCCACCGTCGCCGGCGTCGCCATGGGCCTGATCCTGCGCACCACCACCGACAAGGGCGAGGACGCCTCCCCCGGAGCCCGCACCTCCCACCTCCTCCACCCGTTCTCCGCCGGGGTGGCCGTCCCCCTCTTCGCCCTCTTCGCCGCCGGTGTCACCATCTCCGGCGACGCCCTCGGCAAGGTGTTCACCACGCCCGAACCCCTCGGCGTCGTCATCGGCCTCGTCCTCGGCAAGGTCGTCGGCATCTTCCTCGGCACCTACCTCGCCGCCCGCTACACCCGCGCCCGCCTCAACCCCGACCTCGCCTGGGCCGATGTCCTGGGCCTCTCCGTACTCGCCGGCATCGGCTTCACCGTCGCCCTCCTCATCGGCGAACTCGCCTTCCCCACCGGGGAGGCCGGCGAACACGTCAAGGCGGCCGTCCTGATCGGCTCCCTGACCGCGGCCCTGCTCGCGGCGGTCCTCCTGCGCCGCCGCAACCAGACGTACCGCCGCCTCTACGAGGAGGAAACCGCTGACGCCGACGCGGACGGCATCCCCGACATCTACCAGCGGACCGCGGCTCCCACCTCGGGCACCGGCGGCTGAGTCCGCCGCCCGGCGGACTGACTACCGTCGACGTGCGAGGAGGCGGTGCGCGCGGCGCCGGTGCCTCGCCTTCGCCGTACGGGAGGCTGGTCGCGGAGCCGAAGGAGGGCAGGGATGGGCTGGCTGCTGAATCTGCTGGGTGCGGTCCTTGTGCTGTCCGTGCTGCGCGACGTGTTCAACACCCTGTGGCACCCCACACGCCATGGCGGGCTCAGCCGACTGGTCATGGTGGGCCTGTGGCGGCTTTCGGCAGTGCTCCCGGGACGCCGACACGCCTCAGGGCTGACCGGCCCCCTGGCGATGGTGGCGGTGGTCGCCGTCTGGGCGCTGACCGTCGTGCTGGGTTGGGCCCTGGTCTACGCACCCCACATGCCGGACGGCTTCACCTACACCGCCGGCCTGGAGCCCGCCGATCACGCGCGGTTCCTCGACGCGCTCTACGTCTCACTGGTCACGGTGTCCACCCTCGGCCTCGGCGACATCGCACCCGGCGACGGGTGGCTGAGGATCCTCGCCCCCGTGGAAGGACTCGTGGGTTTCGTCCTGCTCAGCGCGACGGTCTCCTGGACCTTGGGCATCTATCCGGCCCTGGCGCGCCGCAGAGCCCTCGCCCTGCGCCTGTCCCACCTCGCGCGCACCCACCCCACGACCGAGCAGCTCGACGCGGACGCGGGAGCGGCGATCCTCGACGGACTGGCCGCGGGCATCTCCGTCATCTCGGTGGACTTCATGCAGTACGCCGAGTCGTACTACTTCCACGACGGCGACGACCGTACTTCTCTGGCCCGCACCATCACGTACGCCGAGGACCTCGCGGACCGGGCTGCGGCGGCCCGCCACCCGGACGTCCGCCTGGCGGCCGCCGTTCTGCGTGCGGCACTCGAAGACCTCGCGCTCATCCTCGACCAGCGCTTCCTGCACACCCGCGGAACGTCCCGACAGGTCTTCGCCGCGTTCGCACGCGACCACGGGGGCGACTGAGGCAGTGCCCCGTGAGTTCATCCGGGGGGGCGGCTCGGCGGCTGCTCGCACTGCTCTCGGCAGCCCGGAAGGCGTACGACGGGCTGAACGGGTGACGGTGAAACCTTCCTGCCGTGGCGAGCGGGCGACCTGGAATCGCTGCCGGGGATGGTGGCGCTGCCCCACACGTGTTTCCTTCGGAGGGACAGACCCATGCGTTTGCGTAGCGCCCTGGCCGCCGCCGTCGGCGGCCTGCTGCTGTCAGTGGCCCTGCCGTCGTCGCCCGCTGCGGCCGCCAACGGCGAGTTCGTGTACACGTACGTCGGCCTGAACGGCGTGAGCCTGCGCGGTGCGCTGCCCGACCCGGAGAGCCGGGTGTGCATCACTATCCCCGAGACGGTCGATTCAGCCCTGCCCGCCTTCGCCCCCGGCAACTTCACGGACGCCACCGCCACCGTCTTCCTCGACGCCGACTGCAACGGGGACACTTTCTACGTGATGCCCCCGGGCAGGAGGCTCGGCGACCGCCTGCGGCTGCGCTCCGTCGTATTCAGCTGAGGCGCTGGGCGGCGCCGCGCGTACCGTCCGTCCGGCTTCCGGCCCGTCCGGACCACCACACCGTCAAACCCGCGGAAATCTGATTCAGCCGGAGTAGACATTGTGTGGTGGCCCGGTTATGGTTTCCTTCGCCGCTTGGACAGTGGCCCCACGGTGTCGAACACCGGGTGGGCGGAAAAGGCCGGCTCCGAACTGGCGTAGACCGATCGTGTGAAGTTCCTTGGGGGCCTCGGTGCCGTACGGCGCCGGGGCCATTTTGCATGTTTCAGAACGAGGTGCAATGACAGCAGAGAATCCGACAGGCCCGCTCGGCGGGCATCTGGACGACGACGACTACCCTGCCTACACCATGGGCCGCGCCGCCGAGATGCTCGGCACCACCCCGGGTTTCCTCCGCGCCATCGGCGAAGCGCGCCTGATCACGCCGCTCCGCTCCGAGGGCGGCCATCGCCGCTACTCCCGTTACCAGCTGCGTGTCGCAGCCCGCGCCCGTGAGCTCGTCGACCAGGGCACCCCCGTCGAGGCGGCCTGCCGCATCATCATCCTCGAGGACCAGCTCGAGGAGGCCCAGCGCCTCAACGACGAGTACCGCCGGGCCGCCGGGCCGTCCGGTGCGCCGACGGCGGACTGAGTCGAGCGGCCCGCCGGCCCGCCGGTCCCGGCGGTGCCTG
>NZ_MQUR01000081.1 GCF_001953875.1 Streptomyces amritsarensis | reverse complement strand
CCCGTACCGTCCCGGACCGCATCGGATCCGCGACGGTACGGGCCCTCGCCCGTTCCCGCGTCAGCGCTTCGTGTCGTACGCGTCGGTCAGCACCCGCGCCCGCTTCACGTCGTCGGCGATCGCCTCCAGCAGCCCGTCCAGCGACTCGAACTTCGCCATCCCCCGCACGTACGCGAGGAAGTCGACGGCCACGTGCTTGCCGTACAGGTCCAGCCCGACCCGGTCGATCGCGTACGCCTCCACCGTCCGCTCGGTCGCGTCGAACTGCACGTTCGTCCCCACCGAGATCGCCGCGGGCATTCGCTCGCCGTCCGCCGTCAGCCATCCCGCGTAGACCCCGTCCGCCGGGATCGCGGTGTGCGGCTGCGTCTCCACGTTCGCCGTCGGGTAGCCGAGTTCACGCCCGCGCTGCGCTCCGCGCACCACCACGCCCTCGACCCGGTGCGGACGTCCCAGGACCTCGGCGGCACCGTCCATGTCGCCCTCGGCGACGAGCCGGCGCGCCAGGGTCGAGGAGAACGGCACGCCGCCGCCCGCCTCGCCGCGCTCCACGAGGTCCACGACCTCGACCCGGTAGTCGTACGTGGAGCCCAGCTCGCGCAGGAAGTCGACGTTCCCGGCGGCCCGGTGGCCGAAGCGGAAGTTCGGCCCCTCGATGACGGCGAGGGCGTGCAGCTTGTCGACGAGCACCTTCACGATGAAGTCGGCCGGGGACAGCTGCGAGAACTCCGCGGTGAAGGGCAGGATCAGCAGCGCGTCCACACCCAGTCCGGCCATCAGCTCGGCCCGCCGGTCGTAGGGGGCCAGGATCGGCGGGTGGCTGCCGGGGCGGACGACCTCGCTCGGGTGCGGGTCGAAGGTGACGACGACGGACGGGACGCCGAGCTCACGCGCCGTGGCCACAGCGCGTCCGATGATCAGCTGATGTCCCCGGTGCACGCCGTCGTAGGAGCCGATGGTGACGACGCTGCGTCCCCAGTCCTGGGGGATGTCCTCCAAGCCACGCCACCGCTGCACTGTGACCGCTCCTCGCCCGAACCCGGTTGGTCCTTGAACTGATTGCCGATTGCTGGTCTAAGACTGCCATGCCGTGGCCCGGTGCCCCGCATCGGCATCCGGGCGGGAGGGGCCCGGCGGGACGGCGTCGCCCGTCCTCATGTCACATCCGCGCCGGCCCTGCCGAGGGCCTCCACCGTCTGCCGGGCGCTCGGCCCCAGAAGGGCCGCTGCCTCCGTGGCCGCCTGCGCCTGCCAGCGGGCCACGAGCGCCCCGAAGGCCGGCCGGGCGCGGGCCAGCTCCACCGTGCGCCGCTCGAAGACCGCGGGCCCGCCGGGCGCCCGCAGCAGCTGCCGCCCGGTGCGGCGCAGCAGCTCCCGCGTGCGGTCCTCCGGGCGCGCCGCGGCGCCCGCCGCGACGGCCCCCAGGAACGCGTCCAGCACCCGCGGATCCCTCTCCTCACGCAGCAGCACGCCGGCCAGCTCGCCGCGCAGCGCGTACGAGGCCTCCCCGCCCGGTGCGCCCAGTACGGCGGCGAGCTCGGCCCGCACCCCGGTCGGCCCGGTCCGCAGCAGGTCCAGCACGAGCGGGCGCAGCGCGGGGCCGGCGGCCGGCCCCTGCTCCAGCCGCCGGTCCACGAACGCCGCGGCGTGCGGGGCGTCCCCGGGGCTGTGCGCGAGGTGCTCCCGTACGAGCTCGGCCGCGCGCCGGGCCAGCCCTGGTGTGTTCAGCGCGGCCAGGGCGCGCAGCACCTCCCCGTCGGCGCGGTCCCGCAGGGCGGCGAACACCGCGTCCTGGTCCGGGAGTACGGGCAGGGCCGCGACCAGCGCGTCGGCGGGCAGCCGGGAGCCGGCCTCGGGGTCGCGGAAGGACGCCAGCGCGTCGGGCAGGTAGCGGGCGCGGACCTGCGGGTCGCGCAGCAGCACGGCCAGGGCGCTGCCGTGCAGGGTGACGTCGGCGGGGCGGGCCAGCAGCGCCCGGGCCGCGTGGCGCAGGAGCTCCCGGTCGGCGGGAGTGCGTACGTGCGGGGCGGTGGCCAGGCCGTAGGCGGCGGCCGCGACCCTGCGCGAGGGGCGTTCGTCGTGTGCCCAGCGGTGCACGGCCCGGCACAGGGTGGAGGGCTCCTCCTCGGCGAGTACGGCGAGCAGTTCGTCGGCGCGGGGGTGCGCGGCGGCGACGAGCGCCTCGGTGAGGTCGTCCGGGGCGAGGCGGCGGTGGGTGTGCAGCAGGGCCTGCGCGGCGGTGGCGACGGTGGCCCCGGGGCGGCCGCGCAGCCGGCGGCCGTCGGTGAACCAGCCGCAGAGCAGCGGCTGGGTCGCCCGGGGGGCCCGGGCCAGTCGGCGGGCCACGGCGTCGAGGTAGCGGTCGCCCGGGACCGCCTCGGCGGGGTCGGCGGGCAGCAGCCGGCGCAGCAGGTCGAGGCGGTCGGGCTCGGGCAGCCGGAGCCGGTTCCAGAACCGGCCGCCGAATCCGCCCGGGCCGGCTCGGCCGACATGCTCGGCGAGGGCGTGCAGGACGGGGAGGTGCGCACGCGCGTCGGGGAGGCGCAGAAGGGTCTCGCGCAGCAGCCGGGCGGCCCACCAGGCCCGGTCGGCGTCGCCGGCGGCGTCGCGGTCGCCGGCGCCGTCGGCGGCGGCCGGGGCTTCGGCGGCCGGGGCTTCGGCGAAGCCGTCGAGCGCGCCGACGAGCCGGGCCAGTTCCTCGCGGAGCCGGTCCGGGGGGAGTCGGCGCAGGGCTTCCAGGACAGGCCCGATCCGGTGCCGGGGCACGGGCGGCCCGGGCCGGGCGGGGCCGTGGACGAGGACGTCGAGCGCCGTGGGGACGTCGAGGTGGCCTGCCTGGATCCAGTCGGACAGCTCCTCGTGGGCGAAGCGGTAGCCGGACCCGGCTGGCACCACAAGCCCCTCGGCGAGGACGGCGGAGGCCCAGCCGGTGCGCCACGGGAACAGTTCCTCGAAGGAGGACCGGTCCAGCTGTCCCCGCCCGGGTCCGAGGCAGCGCCGGGCGGCCTCGTGCACGCGGCCGGCGACGCGGGCGGCGAGCCGCCTGACACCGGGCCCGTGCACCCGGGCACCCCCGGCGTCGCTGCGGGCGGCGGCGATCCGGACCGCGCTGCGCAGGCACAGCAGGTCGAGGTGGGCGGCGAAGACCTCGTCGCGGCCGGGGCGGCCGGCGGTGACCTCGGCGGCGCGGATCCCTGCGAGGAGGTGCAGGGTGAGCGGGTGCCGGGCGTCGGCCTCGCGGACGGCGTCCGCGGGGATGCCGAGGCGAGCCCGGAGGGTCTGTGCCTCGGCGGCGGTGAGGTCCGCGAGCGGAAGGGCCGGCGGCAGCCGGCGGTCCGCGCGGGCCGGGACGTGCAGGGCGTCCGGCCGGTGGAGGGCGCCGGCCCGCTCCCAGTACTCCGGCCGGGCGGCGACGACCAGCCGGGCCCCGCTGGCGCGCAGCCACGCGGTGGTGGCGTCGGTCCACGGTCCGAGCCGGTGGGCGAGCTCCTGCGGCATCTCCTCGGGGGCGTCCAGCACGACGAGCAGGGGGCGGCCGGCTCGGGCGGCGACGTGCGCCAGGTGCGATGCGGCTCCCGCCGGGTCGCGGATCTCCCCACCCGCCCCGCCGCCCCACGCGTCGGGCGCGGCCCGGTGTGCGCCGAAGGCCGGCCGGCTGCGCTCCTCGCCGGGCGACGCCTTGCGCGGACCGGGCACGGCTTGCCCGGCACCCCCGACCGGTACGGTCCCGCCCGGTTCGGGCCCAGACCCGTGAGGGCTCCACTCCGACCGGCCACGGCCCTCTTCCCCGGACCCGCGAGAGCCCGACACCGACGGCCCGGCCCACCCCTCCGGCACGGCGCCACCGAACCCGGACACCACCCGGCCGGCACCCCCGACCGGTACGGTCCCGGCCGGACCGGACAGCGCCTCAGTGCTTCCGTTCGGGCCCGGTGCCGCGTGGCTGTGCCGCTCGATGTGCATCGGCCCACGTGGGGCGGGCACCAGGTGGCCGGGCCGCTCCTCGGGCGGGCTTGCGGCGCAGCGGGATCCCGTGCCCGGGGCTTCGCGGGCGGCGGTTCGGGCCGGGCCGGTCGCGCGCCGGGGCGGCTCCTGGGCCGCCGCACGGCCCTCGGGGCCGGACGTGGTGGCGGCGGTGCGTTCGGCGCCCTGCGGGGAGCGCCCCGACGACCCGCCCCCGTCCCCTCCCACGCCCGTGCGCGGGCCGGCCCGGTCGGCGATGCGGGACGCGGCCGCCAGGGCTCGGGCCGCCGCGTCCGCCAGCGAGGTGTCGTCGGCGCGCAGGTCGGCCCCGCGCAGCCACAGCGTCGGCGCGGGGCGGGCGCCGCGGGCCCGGCGGGCGGCCAGCGCCGCCAGTTCCGTCGTGCGGCCGGTGCCCGGGTTGCCCACGAGGCCGAGCACCGGGCGGTCCCCGGCCGTGAAGGCCTCCAGTTCGGCGGCGATGCCGGGCCGTTCCACCGGCCGTTCGACCGGCCGGTCCGCGGCGAGGGCCGCGGCCACGGTGGTCGCGGCCAGTTCCAGTGCCCCGGCGAGGTTCAGGTCGGCGCCCCGGCCCGGCACGGTCGCCGCGTTGCGTTCGAGCAGCGCGGCGAGCGGGCCGTGCGGGTCGCAGTCGGCCGCCGCGCGCAGGGCCACCGCGAAGCCCCCGGAGCGGTGCTCCGCGCGCAGTGCGGTGCCCAGTACCGCGAGCACCGCCCCGGTCGCGGCGTCGAGTACCGGCCCCCCGCAGGCCTCTCCGCCCTGCGCGAGCGCGTCGCGGCCGTCGGTGCCGATCGCCAGCTCCACCGCGGCCCCCGCGGGCACCGCGTACAGCCCGCCGGCCGCCCGGTGCGCGACCTGAGCGCACCCCAGCACCCGCGCCTGCCGCCAGCCCCGGGCGGGCAGCCGTACGTAGGTCCCGGGTGCGATCGACTCGCGCTGTGCCACCGGCATCGGACGCAGTCCGAGCCCGTCCGTGCGGATGAGGGCCAGCGCCAGGCCCGGCAGCGCGGTCACGTCGGCCGCGTCGGCCGGCCAGGTCCGTCCGGGGCCGTGCAGCACGAACCGGGTCAGGCCGTCGGCGGCCTCGTGAGCGGTGACGACCGTCCCGCGGTCGTCCGCGACGAACCCGCTGCCGCGCTCCCGCCCGGCCGGATCGCAGATCTTGACGAGTTCCGCCATGGCCGCACCACTCCCCGCAACGCCCCGTGCCCACGACGGTAGGCAGGTGAAGATCGGCACGAAAAGCGCACGTGGCGAACGCGCCCCCTTACGCTCCCTCCATTCACTCCGAGCGCCTGCTCGGACGGGTGAATAGCGGCGTCCGGGTGGATAGAGACCTACCCGAGGGGGGTCGTGGAGCGGTGAGCGGCACGGGACGTGCGCTCACCGCTCCACGTCAACGATCAGGCGAAGACCGCGAGGGACTTCGCTTTCCCGTTCTTGCTCTCGACGAGCCCGAGGAGTCGGCCCTGCGGCCCGAAGACCGCCACCGTGCGGCCCTCCCCGTACTCCTGCGGCATGTCGATCCGCACGCCGTTGGCGAGCAGCGAGGCCCGCCGGGCGTCGAGGTCCCAACGCGGGAAGGCCGCGGCGGCGGCCTCACCGATCGGCATGACGGTCAGCTCCTCCTGGAGCTGGTCCAGGGTCCGCGCACGGTCGAGCTTGTACGGGCCCACGCGGGTGCGGCGCAGCGCCGTCAGGTGCCCGCCGACGCCGAGGTCGGCGCCGAGGTCGCGGGCGAGGGCGCGGATGTAGGTACCGCTGGAGCAGACGACGGAGACGACGAGGTCGACGACCTTGGTGCCGTCCTCGGCCTCCGCCTCGCGCATGTCGTACACCTGGAACGAGGAGACGGTCACCGGCCGGGCCGGGATCTCGAAGTCCTCGCCGTCCCGCGCACGCTTGTAGGAGCGCACGCCCTTGATCTTGATGGCGCTGACCTTGGACGGGACCTGCATGATGTCGCCGGTCAGCTTGGCGATGCCCGCGTCCACGGCGTCCCGGGTGACCCCGGCGGCGTCCGTGGAGGAGGTGATCTCGCCTTCGGCGTCGTCCGTCAGGGTGTTCTGGCCCAGGCGGATCGTGCCGAGGTACTCCTTCTCCGTGAGCGCGAGGTGGCCGAGGAGCTTGGTGGCCTTCTCGACGCCCAGGACCAGCACGCCCGTCGCCATCGGGTCGAGCGTGCCGGCGTGGCCCACGCGGCGGGTCTTGGCGATCCCGCGCATCTTGGCGACCACGTCGTGCGAAGTGAAGCCGGACGGCTTGTCGACGATGACAAGGCCGTCCGGAGTCTTCCCTGCGTTGGTGCTCATTGCGCGGCTGCGTCCTCGTCGTCGTCCTCGCCCGGCTTCTTGTACGGGTCGGCGTCGCCGGCGTACTGCGCACCGGAGGAGACCTCGCGCACCTGGGCGTCGGAGGCGCGCGCCTTGTCGAGGAGGTCCTCGATGGTCTTGGCGGTCTCCGGGAGGGCGTCGGCGACGAAGGTCAGGGTGGGGGTGAACTTGGTTCCCGCCGCCCGGCCGACCGCGGAGCGCAGGACGCCCTTGGCGCTCTCCAGGCCGGCTGCCGCGCTGGCGCGGTCCTCGTCGTCGCCGTAGACCGTGTAGAAGACCGTGGCCTCCCGCAGGTCGCCGGTGACCCGGGTGTCCGTGATGGTCACGTGCGTACCGAGGCGGGGGTCCTTGACACCGCGCTGCAGCTTCTCCGCCACCACCTCCCGGATGAGGTCCGCCAGCTTCTTCGCCCGCGCATTGTCGGCCACTGGTCCGTCTCCTTCTTTTCTTGCAGACAAGCAATCAGTCTTCATCACCGTGGAGGCGCCGTCGTACCGACAGCAGCTCCACTTCCGGACGTGCCGCGACCAGCCGCTCGCAGCGGTCCAGTACGTCCGAGAGGAACCCCGCGTCCCCACTCACCAGCGCGACCCCTATGCGGGCCCTGCGGTGCAGATCCTGGTCGCCCACCTCGGCCGCGCTCACGGAGAACTTTCGCTGGAGCTCGGCGACGATGGGCCGGACGACGGAGCGTTTCTCCTTCAGCGAGTGGACGTCGCCGAGGAGCAGGTCGAAGGACAGAGTCCCCACGTACATGCAGTTGCCGGATATCCCGCCGGTGCGGGTTCGGTGGCCTGCCGGGCCGTCGCCCGGCAGGATCACCCGGCGCTCGCGCGGCCGGGTCACCAGAACCGTACACGCAACGGCCGGGGCCGATCGACGGATATTCCGCCGACCGGCCCCGGCCCCCGCAGCGTCGCTGCCGAGTTACGACACGGTGCGAACCGCCTCGCGCTTACGCGCGGGGCTTCTCGCGCATCTCGTACGTCGCGATGACGTCGTCGACCTTGATGTCGTTGAAGGAGCCGAGGTTGATACCGCCCTCGAAGCCTTCGCGGATCTCGGTGACGTCGTCCTTGAAGCGGCGCAGACCGGAGATGGTGAGGTTCTCCGCGATGACCTTGCCATCGCGCAGCAGGCGCGCCTTGGTGTTGCGCTTGACCTCGCCGGACCGGATGAGGACACCGGCGATGTTGCCCAGCTTGGACGAGCGGAAGATCTCGCGGACCTCCGCCGTACCGAGCTCGACCTCTTCGTACTCCGGCTTGAGCAGACCCTTCAGGGCCGCCTCGATCTCCTCGATGGCCTGGTAGATCACCGAGTAGTAGCGGACGTCGACGCCCTCGCGGTCCGCCATCTGCGCGGCGCGGCCGGCAGCACGGACGTTGTAGCCGATGACGATGGCGTCGGAGCCCATCGCCAGGGCGATGTCGGACTCGGTGACCGCACCCACACCGCGGTGCAGGACCCGGATGTCGACCTCTTCACCGACGTCGAGCTGGAGCAGCGAGGACTCGAGAGCCTCGACCGCACCGGACGCGTCGCCCTTGATGATGAGGTTGAGTTCCTGGACCAGACCGGCCTTGAGCACGGAGTCGAGGTCCTCGAGGGACACCCGGCGGACGCGCTTGGCGAAGTTGGCGTTGCGCTCGCGCGCAGCACGCTTCTCGGCGATCTGGCGGGCCGTGCGGTCCTCGTCGACGACGAGGAAGTTGTCGCCGGCGCCGGGGACGTTGGTGAGACCCAGGACCAGGACGGGGGTCGACGGACCCGCTTCCTCGACGTTGTTGCCCTTGTCGTCGAGCATGGCGCGCACTCGGCCGTAGGCGTCGCCCACGACCATCGTGTCGCCGACGCGGAGGGTACCGCGCTGGACGAGGACGGTGGCGACGGCACCGCGGCCGCGGTCGAGGTGGGACTCGATCGCAATACCCTGAGCGTCCTGCTCCGGGTTGGCGCGCAGGTCGAGCGAGGCGTCGGCGGTGAGGACGACGGCCTCGAGCAGGGAGTCGATGTGCAGACCCTGCTTGGCGGAGATGTCGACGAACATCGTGTCGCCGCCGTACTCCTCGGCGACCAGGCCGAACTCGGTGAGCTGACCGCGCACCTTGGTCGGGTCGGCACCCTCGACGTCGATCTTGTTGACCGCGACGACGATCGGGACGCCGGCGGCCTTGGCGTGGTTGAGCGCCTCGATCGTCTGCGGCATGACGCCGTCGTTGGCCGCGACCACGAGGATCGCGATGTCGGTCGACTTGGCACCACGGGCACGCATGGCGGTGAACGCCTCGTGACCGGGGGTGTCGATGAAGGTGATGCGACGCTCTTCGTCGTTGACCTCGGTGGAGACCTGGTACGCACCGATGTGCTGCGTGATGCCGCCGGCCTCGCCCGCGACGACGTTCGTCTTGCGGATGGCGTCGAGCAGTCGGGTCTTACCGTGGTCGACGTGACCCATGACGGTCACGACCGGCGGACGCGGCAGCAGGTACTCCTCGCCGCCCTCGTCCTCGCCGAACTCGATGTCGAAGGTCTCGAGGAGCTCGCGGTCCTCCTCCTCCGGGCTGACGATCTGAACCTGGTAGTTCATCTCGCCCGCGAGGAGCTGGAGGGTCTCGTCGGAGACGGACTGCGTGGCAGTGACCATCTCGCCGAGGTTCATCATGACCGCGACCAGCGACGCCGGGTTGGCGTTGATCTTCTCCGCGAAGTCGGTGAGGGACGCACCGCGCGACAGGCGAACGGTCTCGCCGTTGCCGCGGGGCAGCATCACGCCGCCGACGGACGGGGCCTGCATGGCCTCGTACTCCTGGCGCCTCTGACGCTTCGACTTGCGACCGCGACGGGCCGGACCGCCGGGACGGCCGAAGGCACCCTGCGTACCGCCACGGGCACCGGGGCCGCCGGGACGACCGCCGAAGCCGGGACGACCGCCGCCGCCGGCGCCGGCCGGGCCGCCGCCGAAGCCGCCGCCACCCGGACGGGGACCGCCGAAGCCGCCGCCGCCCGCGGGACGCGAGCCGGGACCGGCCGGACGGCCGGCGAAGCCGCCGCCACCGGGACGACCGGCACCGCCGGGACGGGGACCGCCCGCACCGGGACCACGGCCACCGGGGCCGCCGCCGGGACGGGGACCGGGACCACCGGCAGCGGGACGCTGCGGCATCATGCCCGGGTTGGGACGGTTGCCGCCGGGAGCACCGCCCGGACGCGGAGCGCCGCCCTGCGGGCGGGGCATGCCGCCCGGGGTCGGACGGGCGCCGCCGGGACCCTGCGGACGCGGAGCGCCGCCGGGACCGCCCTGCGGACGGGGAGCACCCTGGCCGCCGCCGGCGCCGGGGGCACCGGGACGCGGGGCGCCGGCCGGACGGGGCGCCTGCGGGCGCGCCATGCCGGTGGAGCCGCCGGAGGTGAACGGGTTGTTGCCCGGACGGGGACCGGCCGGACGGGCGCCCTGCGGACGCGGTGCCTGGGCACCGGGGGTGCCTGCGGGGCGTGCCGGGGCACCGGGGGTGGCGCCGGCCGGGCGCGGGGCGCCGGGACGGGCACCGCCCTGGCCCGGGGCGGCCGGACGCTGCTGCGCCGGACGGGGGCCGGGGGCCGCGGCGGGACGCGCCGGGGCGGCCGGGGCCGCCGGAGGCGCGGAGAACTCGGTCGCCACGGGCGCCGCCGGAGCGGGCTTCGGGGCGGCCGGAGCCTTCGGGCCGGGACGCGGGCCGGGGGCGGCGGGCGTCACGGGGGCTGCGGACGGGGCCTCGGCGGCGGCCGGCTTGGGGGCCGGTGCGCCGGGCTTCGGGGCAGCAGGACGTGCCGCAGCGGCCGGGGACGGCGCTGCGGGCTTGGCGGGCGCGGCCTTGCGGGGCGCGCCGGGCTTTGCAGCGGACTTGCCGGCGTTGCCGCCGGGCCCCTGCAGTGCGTCAGTCAACTTGCGTACAACCGGCGCCTCGATCGTCGAGGACGCCGAACGGACGAATTCACCGAGTTCTTGGAGCTTGGCCATGACGACCTTGCTCTCCACCCCGAACTCCTTGGCGAGTTCGTATACCCGGACCTTAGCCACTTCGCTCCTTTTAGGTCCGGGTTACGCCGGACCGTCGCTACTTCATGGGCGTACTCATCGCGTACTCATCGAGTGCTCATCGCAATCTCGACCTACTTCCAACTCGCGAGGTACCTGACCGCACGGGGTATCCGTGCCGTACTACTTCCTTACGCTGTGGTCCCGGCTTTCCCGGCCACGGCATTGCGCAGGTTCGCCGTGTCGAGCGCTCCGGCGGACCGTAGGGCCCGGGGGAACGCGCGGCGGCGGACCGCCTGGTCGAGGCAGACCACGGCGGGGTGCACGTACGCACCCCGGCCGGGCAGCGTACCGCGAGGATCGGGGACGCATTCGTCCTCGATCGCCACGATCCGCAGCAGATCGCTCTTGGCCGCTCGCTCCCGACACCCCACACAGGTGCGTTCGGGGCATGCGCGGGCTTGCGTCCGGCCAGACACGCCTAAGTCTACCTCCCCGCACCGACCTCTCCCCCGACAAGTGCGGGGGTAAAGATCGAACGGCTGTCGTGTTGTCTTGATCCGCTGCCTGGGCAGCGGTCGTGCGGACCCTGTCTACCGTCGGGACAGCCCCGGCCGGTACCGGTTTATTCCCCGCCCCGGTCCCGGTCCGCGTCCGGGGACACCTCGGTGTCGGGACGGATGTCGATGCGCCAGCCGGTGAGCCGCGCGGCGAGGCGGGCGTTCTGGCCCTCCTTGCCGATGGCCAGGGACAGCTGGTAGTCGGGCACGGTCACCCGGGCGGAGCGGGAGTCCCAGTCGACGACCTCGACCTTGCTCACCCGGGCGGGTGACAGCGCGTTCGCGACCATCTCCGCCGGGTCGTCCGACCAGTCGACGATGTCGATCTTCTCGCCGTGCAGCTCGGCCATGACGTTGCGCACACGGCTGCCCATCGGGCCGATGCAGGCGCCCTTGGGGTTGAGGCCCGAACGGGTGGACCGGACGGCGATCTTGGTGCGGTGACCGGCCTCACGGGCGATCGCCGAGATCTCGACGCTGCCGTCGGCGATCTCCGGGACCTCCAGCGAGAACAGCTTCTTCACCAGGTTCGGGTGGGTGCGCGAGAGGGTCACGGACGGGCCGCGGACACCCTTCGCCACGCGCACGACGTACGCCTTCAGGCGCAGACCGTGCGGGTACTCCTCGCCGGGGACCTGCTCCTGCACCGGCAGGATGGCCTCCAGCTTGCCGATGTCGACGAGGACGTTCTTGGGGTCCTTGCCCTGCTGCACGACGCCGGTGATGACGTCGCCCTCCCGGCCGGCGAACTCGCCGAAGGTCAGGTCGTCCTCCGCGTCGCGCAGACGCTGGAGGATCACCTGCTTGGCCGTCGTCGCGGCGATCCGGCCGAAGTCCGACGGGGTGTCGTCGAACTCCTTGGGCTCCTGGCCCTCTTCGAGATCCCTCGGGTCTTCCGTCGCCCACACGACCACGTGACCGTTGGTGCGGTCCAGCACGACGCGGGCGCGGCGGAAGCTCCCCTCGGTCCGGTGGTACGCGATGAGGAGGGCCGACTCGATCGCCTCGACGAGCAGGTCGAAGGAGATCTCCTTCTCCCGGACCAGACCCCGCAGGGCACTCATGTCGATGTCCACGGCTACGCCTCCTCTTCCTTCTTGTCCTTGCGGTTGAACTCGATCTCGACACGCGCCTTGGCGATGTCGGTGAAAGCGATGCGGCGGGCGGTCGCCTTGCGGCCCTTCACGCCCGGTACTTCGAGGTCCATGCCCTCGTCGTCGACGTCGAGGATCCGGGCGACCAGTTCCCCGGCGCCCTTCCCGTCCTCGGCGGACAGCTGGAACTTCACGAGACGGCCGATGGCCCGTACGTAGTGGCGGTGCGCGGTCAGCGGGCGGTCGGCGCCCGGGGAGCTCACCTCGAGGACGTACTCGTCCTCGCCCATCACGTCGGATTCGTCGAGCTTGTCGGAGACCTCACGGCTCAGCTCGGCACACGCGTCCAGTTCCACGCCCTCGTCGGAGTCCACGATGATCCGCAGCATCCGGCGCTTGCCCGCCCGCGACAGCTCGATCTCTTCGAGGTCCAGGCCCTTGGCGGCGACGAGCGGCTCCAGCAGTCCGCGCAGCCTGTCGCTCTGGGTCGTGCTCATCCGGGTGACTCCTCGGCCGCGTGTGCTGTTGTGGTTTCCGTCGTGTGTCAGGTCAAAGGGTATCCGGTGTCGGAGGGTGTTGCCGTCCGCCCTGCGACCAGGGCCCCGGGTACCGTGATCCCACCCTGCCCCGCCCCACACCACGAGGACGTCGCCGTGCCCTGGACTCCGCCTTCCAGACCTTCGCGCAGGAGCCTGCTCGTCGGTGCCGCCGGCGCGGCCGGTGCCGCGCTGCTGACCGGGTGCACCGACGGCCGCCCGGCGGACGCCGATCCGGTGATTTCACTCGAACGGCGGATGCGGGAAGCGGCCGTCGGTGCCAGTGCCCGACTGCTGGAACGTTACGACGCCACAGCCGCCGCCCATCCGGACCTGGCCGCGCGGCTCGCTCCGCTGCGCGCCGCCGTCGCCGCGCACACGGCCGCGCTGTCCCCGGCCGCGCCGGGGACGCCCTCCCCCTCGGCGTCGCCGTCCGGCGGTACGGGGGCCGCCGCGCCCGCGGCGAGCGGGGAGCCGGTGCCCGCGCAGCCGGCCGAAGCCCTGACCGCGCTCGCCGATGCCGAGCGGAGCCTGTCCGAGGCCCGGACCATCGACCTGGCCGGGGCGCCGGGGGAGCTGGCCCGGCTGCTCGCCTCGGTGGCCGCCTGCGGCGCCGTGCACGTCCACCTGCTGACCTCGACCCCCGGAGCCACGCCGTGAAGCCCGAACCCTCCCCCGCCGGCCGGGCCCTGGAGGCCGCCCAGGCGGCCCTCGCCGCCGAGCACGCGGCCGTCTACGGATACGGGGTGATCGGCGCGCGGACCGCCGGCGCCCGTGCCACGGAGGCCCGGGAGGCGTACGGCGGCCACCTCGCGCGGCGCGACGCGCTGGCCCGGACGGTGCGCGAGCTGGGCGGCGCGCCCCGGCCCTCGGAGGCGGCGTACGCCCTGCCGTTCGAGGTGCGCGGCCCCGCCGACGCCGAGCGACTGGCCGCGGTGATCGAGGACCGGGTGGCCGGCGCGTACTCCGATCTGGTGCGGGCGGCGGAGGGCCCGCTGCGCCGCGAGGCGGCCGACGCGCTCAGCGCCGCAGCGGTGCGCGCGGCACGCTGGCGCGGTGTCGGCGTAGCCTTCCCTGGGCTCACGGAACGCGCATAGCGAGCCCTCACCAGCTGAAAGGGACCACGCACGCATGGCTTTCGAACCGCCGCAGCGGCTTGTACGGGCGCTCGGCGAGATGCCGGAGACGGCGCAGGACGCGGATTGGCTGGGGCAGTTGCCCGAGCTCACCGAGGCCGCGCTCGCCCGGCGGGGCGTACGGGCCCGGCGGGTGCAGGCCCCAGGCGGCCGCAGCAGTCTGGTCGTCCTCGTCGCCTACGCGGACGGCACCCCTGCCGTCCTGAAACTGGCGCCTCCGCACGCCCGGCCCGACCGGGAGCTGGCCGCGCTGGCGCACTGGGGCGGTTTCGGCGCCGTACGGGTCCTCGACACCCGCCACCACGAGGAGGACGGGGCCCTGCTGCTGGAGCGGCTGCACGCGGAGGTGTCGCTGCGGTCGCTGCCGGAGGCGAAGGCGCTGCTGGAGGCCAGCGGCACGCTGCGGCGGCTGTGGGTGGCGCCGCCGGCCGGGCACGGTTGGGAGACGGCGGCCGAGCGCACCGCGCGGCAGTCGCAGGCCTTGCGGGCGGCCCCGGCGGAGGCCCGGGCCCTCGCCGACACCGCCCTGGCGCTGCGCGAGGAGCTGGTGGCGGCCCCGCCGGAGGAACTGCTGCTGCACGGCAACTTTCGGCAGGGCAAGGTCCTGGCGGGCGAACGGGCACCGTGGCTGACGGTGGGCCCCGACCCGCTGGTCGGCGAGCGGGCGTACGACCTGGCGCGGCTGGTCCGGGACCGGCTGGAGGACCAGGTGGCCTCCTCGGCGGGCGCGGCCGGCGCCCGGCGCCGGGTGAACAGGCTGGCGGACGCGCTGGACGTGGACCGGGAGCGGCTGCGGGGCTGGACGCTCTTCCGGGCGGTGGAGTCGGGCAACCGCGCCCTGGCCGCGGGGCGCCGCCGGGACGCGGAGCTCCTGCTGGAGTTCGCCTCCTGGCTGTAGGGGGCCTGGGGGGATCCGGTCTGATCGCCCTGGCACGAAGTGGGGCATACCGTAGGTAGGAAGGTATGTCCGGCAGGGGGCCGTGATGGTCGAAGAGCTGCTGACAGCGGTGGTCGCCGCGGGCGTGGGTGCCGTGGTCTACATGGGCGCCGCGGCCCGCGTGGTGAAGCAGTACGAGCGGGGCCTGGTCTTCCGCTTCGGCCGGCTGCGGGATGAGATACGCCCTCCGGGCTTCACCGTGATCGTTCCCGTGATCGACCGGCTCCGCAAGGTCAACATGCAGATCGTGACGCTGCCGGTGCCCGCGCAGGAGGGCATCACCCGGGACAACGTCACGGTGCGCGTGGACGCTGTCGTGTACTTCAAGGTCGTCGACCCGGCGAGCGCGGTGGTGGCGGTGGAGGACTACCGCTTCGCCGTCTCCCAGATGGCGCAGACCTCGCTCCGGTCGATCATCGGAAAGTCCGATCTGGACGACCTGCTCTCCAACCGGGAGATGCTCAACCAGGGCCTGGAGCTGATGATCGACAGCCCGGCGGTGGGCTGGGGGGTGCAGATCGACCGGGTCGAGATCAAGGACGTGTCCCTGCCGGAGACGATGAAGCGGTCGATGGCCCGGCAGGCGGAGGCCGACCGTGAGCGCCGGGCCCGCGTGATCAACGCGGACGCGGAGCTGCAGGCGTCGCACAAGCTCGCCGAGGCGGCGGAGGTCATGTCGGAGCAGCCCGCGGCGCTCCAGCTGCGCCTGCTGCACACGGTCGTGGCGGTCGCCGCCGAGAAGAACTCCACGCTGGTACTGCCGTTCCCGGTGGAGCTGCTGCGCTTCCTGGAGCGCGCCGCCCCGCCGCCCGCGGCGGCGCCCGCGCGGGAGGAACCGGCCCCGGCCGGCCCGGCTTCCGAAGGCCCCGGGCCGGCCGAGGTCGCCGGCGCGGGGACCGACGGCCCGCCGGCCGTCGACCGGGCGCGGCAGGAGCCGGCCGCGGTGGACCCCGCGAGGACGGAGGGGGCCGCGGCCCTGGACCCGGCGGCCGCGGAGCCGGCGCCGTTCCCGGACGAGTCCCCGCCGTAGCCCTCGTGACCGAGGGGGGAGGACCCGGCCCCGGCCGGCCCCGTCCTCCGAAGGCCCCCGGCCCCACCGAGGTCCCGCGGCGCGCGAGCGGCGTGGGACGGGTGGCCGTCAGGCCGTGGCCGTCAGGCCGTGGCCGTCAGGCGGCCGAGGGCTTCGGTGAGGGGGAGTTCCTCGCGGGTGCCCGTGGCGCGGTTCTGGAGTTCGACCACCCCGTCGGCCGAGCGGCGGCCCGCCACGAGGATCCACGGCACGCCGATCAGTTCCGCGTCCGTGAGCTTCACGCCCGGGGACAGGCCCGCGCGGTCGTCCAGCAGGACCCCCAGGCCGGAGCCGGCCAGGGCCGTCGCCGCCTCCTCCGCCAGGGCCAGCGGCACCGCCTTGCCCGCCGCCACCACGTGGACGTCGGCCGGGGCCACGGCCGCCGGCCAGCACAGCCCGCGCTCGTCCGCGGTCTGTTCGGCCAGGGCCGCCACCGCGCGGGAGACGCCGATGCCGTAGGAGCCCATGGTGACCCGCACGGGCTTGCCCTCGCGGCCCAGTACGTCCAGCCCGAAGGCGTCCGCGTACTTGCGGCCGAGCTGGAAGATGTGGCCGATCTCGATCGCGCGGTCGAGGCGGAGGCCGGTCCCGCAGGAGGGGCAGGGGTCGCCCGGCTCCACGACCACCACGTCCAGGTACCGGTCCACCTCGAAGTCCCGGCCGCAGACCACGTTGCGGGCATGCGTGTCGGCCTTGTTGGCGCCGGTCACCCAGGCGGTGCCCGGCGCGACCCGCGGGTCGGCCAGGTAGCGGACCTTCTCCAGGCCCTGCGGGCCCACGTAGCCGCGTACGAGGTCGGGCCGGTCCGTGAAGTCCTCGGCCGTGACGAGCTCGACGACCGCGGGGGCCAGGTGCTCGCCCAGCTTGCCGAGGTCGACCTCCCTGTCCCCGGGTACGCCCACGGCCACGATCTCGCCGTCGACCTTCACCAGGAGGTTCTTCAGCGTCGCCGAGGCGGGCACCCCCAGGTGGGCACCGAGGGTCTCGATCGTCGGGGTGTCGGGGGTGTCCACCTCCTCCGCCGGCGGGTGTTCCGCGGAGACGGGGGTCAGCGCGAAGGTCACGGCCTCGGTGTTGGCCGCGTAGTCGCAGGAGGGGCAGTCCGCGAAGGTGTCCTCGCCCGCCTCGGCCGGGGCCAGGAACTCCTCGGACGCCGATCCGCCCATGGCCCCCGACACCGCGGACACGATCCGGTGGTCCAGGCCCAGCCGCTCGAAGATGCGGACGTAGGCCTCGCGGTGGAGCCGGTAGGACTCCTCCAGTCCCTCGTCGCAGACGTCGAAGGAGTACGAGTCCTTCATCTGGAACTCGCGGCCGCGCAGCACGCCCGACCGGGGCCGCGCCTCGTCGCGGTACTTGGTCTGGATCTGGTACAGCATGACCGGCAGGTCCTTGTACGAGGTGCACTGGTCCTTCACCACCAGGGTGAAGATCTCCTCGTGGGTGGGGCCGAGCAGGTAGTCCGCGCCCTTGCGGTCCCTGAGCCGGAACAGCAGGTCGCCGTATTCCGACCAGCGTCCGCTGACCTCGTACGGCTCCTTGGGCAGCAGCGCCGGGAGCAGCACCTCCTGGGCGCCGATGGCGTCCATCTCCTCGCGGACGACACGGCTGACGTTGTCCAGGACCCGCTTGCCGAGCGGCAGCCACGTCCACACGCCGGCCGAGCTGCGCCGGACGTATCCGGCGCGGACCAGGAGCCGGTGGCTGAGGGTTTCGGCGTCGGCCGGGTCCTCGCGGAGGGTCTTGGCCATGAGGCGGGACATGCGCTGTACGTGGTGTGTGGACATGCCGGGAGGCTACCGGGGCTCCGAGGGAGCCCGTTAACCCGTTTTCAGGGCCTGTTCAGCGGCAGGGTGGCGCCCATCACGGCGTACGGGAGGCTCGCGCTCGGGAAGTGCACCTGGCGGGCGAGGTCGACGTAGCCGAGGGCCCGGTAGAGGCCGCGGGCGGGGCTCTCGGTGTCGATGGCGGAGAGGATCGAGCGGGGCTCGGACGCCGCGTCGGTGAGGGTGGTGATCAGGGCGCGGCCGATGCCGTGGCCCTGGAAGCCGGGGTGGACGTGCAGTTCGGTGATGACGAAGGAGCCGTCGAGCCAGTCCTCGTGCCCGCCGGCCCGCAGGTAGGGCTCGACGATGGTGGACCACCAGTGGGTGCGGTCGTTCGGCATCCCGTACACGAAGCCGGTGAGCGCGCCGTCCTCCGCGAAGGCCCCGAGGGCGCGGGCGCCCTTGCAGGTCATGTGGCGCTGGACGATGTAGCGCCGGATGCCGACCTCCTCCTCGCTGAGGCCGAAGGCGACGGCCTGCACGCGCAGGGCCTCGTCCACCCGGGCGGCGAGGTCGAGGGGGCCGATACGGACACCGGAAGGCAGCATGCGGTGACCTTACTTCGCGGTAAGGGTGCGCCGGAATGCCGCGGCCCCGGTATCCCGCCGGTTCAGAAGAGCACGCTCATGAACGCGCCGACCTCACGGAAGCCGACCCGGCGGTAGGCGGCCCGCGCGGCGGTGTTGTAGTCGTTCACGTAGAGGCTGACGACGGGTGCCACGTCGCGCAGCGCGTACTCGACGACGGCGGCCATCCCGGTCTCGGAGTGGCCGCGGCCGCGGAACTCGGGGGCCACCCAGACGCCCTGGATCTGGCAGGCGCGGGGGGTGGCGGCGCCGATCTCCGCCTTGAAGACGATCTTGCCGTCCTCGACGCGGGCGAAGGAGCGGCCGCCGGCGACGAGCTCGGCGACGCGGGCCTGGTACAGCAGGCCGCCGTCGCCGGCCATCGGCGAGACGCCGACCTCCTCGGTGAACATGGCCACGCAGGCGGGCATGATCAGGTCCATCTCGTTCTTGCGGATCCGGCGGACCTGCGGGTCCGGCTCGACCGTGGTGGACGGGCGGTCGATGACCATGAGGGGCTGGTGGGCGCGGACCTCGCGGGCCGGGCCCCAGCTGGGCTCCAGAAGCTGCCACAGCTGCCGGGTGGGCGCGGCGGGGCCGACGATGGAGGAGCAGCGGCGGCCGGTGCGGCGGGCCCGGTCGGCGAAGGCGCGTACGGCGTCGGGCTCGGCGCAGACGGGGACGAGGTTGGCTCCGGCGTAGCAGAGCGAGCGGAGCTCGCCGTCGGCGTACCAGCCCCACATCTCGCCGCCCAGACGCCAGGGGTCGAGTCCGGCGACCTGGACCCGGGAGGTGACGAAGGCGTTCTCGACCGGCTCGCGTCCGAGGATGTCGAGCGCGGCGTCGAGATCACTGGGCTCAAGGACCCGGGTGGTGGTCTGCGTCAACACTGGGGCCTCACCATGCAAGTCTGCTGATCTCCGCACTGTACCCGGCGGCGCCGGACGATGCCGCGTCCGCAGGTCACGAAAAGGCCCCGGCCCCGCTCCCGAACTGCGGGAACGGGGCCGGGGCCGGACGCCTGCGGCGCGCTCGGCAGAGACCGCCGACGCATTCCCGGCGCCGCGCGGGGGCGCGGCGCGGGGACGGCGTGCCCTGCTCGCCGGCGGACGGGAAGGGTGTGGGCGGTGCGCCGGACGGGGCGGTCAGACGCCGATGGCGACGGTCGGCTCGCCGCTGGTGACGCCGTCGGCCTCCATCTGGGCCGCGATCTTCAGCGCCTCTTCGATGAGGGTCTCGACGATCTTCGACTCGGGGACGGTCTTGATGACCTCGCCCTTCACGAAGATCTGGCCCTTGCCGTTGCCGGAGGCGACGCCGAGGTCGGCCTCGCGGGCCTCGCCGGGGCCGTTGACGACGCAGCCCATGACCGCGACGCGCAGCGGGACCTCCATGCCCTCCAGGCCCGCCGTGACCTCCTCGGCCAGCTTGTAGACGTCGACCTGGGCGCGGCCGCAGGAGGGGCAGGAGACGATCTCCAGGCGGCGCGGCTTGAGGTTGAGGGACTCCAGGATCTGGATGCCGACCTTGACCTCCTCCGCCGGCGGGGCGGAGAGGGAGACGCGGATGGTGTCGCCGATGCCCTCGGAGAGCAGGGCGCCGAAGGCGACGGCGGACTTGATGGTGCCCTGGAAGGCGGGGCCGGCCTCGGTGACGCCCAGGTGCAGCGGGTAGTCGCAGGCCGCGGCCAGCTGGCGGTAGGCGTTGACCATGACGACCGGGTCGTTGTGCTTGACCGAGATCTTGATGTCGCTGAAGCCGTGCTCCTCGAAGAGGGAGGCCTCCCACAGCGCGGATTCGACGAGCGCCTCGGGGGTGGCCTTGCCGTACTTCTTCAGCAGGCGGGCGTCGAGGGAGCCGGCGTTGACGCCGATGCGGATCGGGGTGCCCGCGTCGTTCGCGGCCTTCGCGATCTCCTTGACCTTGTCGTCGAACTGCTTGATGTTGCCCGGGTTCACGCGGACCGCGGCGCAGCCGGCGTCGATCGCCGCGAACACGTACTTGGGCTGGAAGTGGATGTCGGCGATGACCGGGATCTGCGACTTCTTGGCGATCACGGCGAGGGCGTCGGCGTCGTCCTGCGTCGGGCAGGCGACGCGGACGATGTTGCAGCCGGAGGCGGTGAGCTCGGCGATCTGCTGGAGCGTGGCGCCGATGTCGGAGGTGCGGGTCGTGGTCATCGACTGCACCGAGATGGGCGCGTCGCCGCCGACGGCCACGGAACCGACCTGGATCTTGCGGCTGACCCGGCGGTCGGCAAGCTTCGTCGGCACGGACGGCATTCCGAGAGAGATGGCAGTCATCTGCTGTGCAACCCCAAGGTGTGGATCAAGGTCCCGAGATCGGCGGGCTCCAGGCTTCGAGATTACGCCAAGCACGGCACGCCCCGTGCATCCGAGGGGGCGTACCACCCGAACGTAGGGAGCCGGGCACGATGCGTGCCCGGCTCCCGTCGGCCCTGTGCGGATCGCCGCGAGGGCTAGGTGATCTTGATGGGGTTCACCACGTCGGCGACCATCACCAGCAGGGTGAAGCAGATGAACAGGCCCGCGACCACGTACGCGACGGGCATCAGCTTCGCCACGTCGAACGGGCCGGGGTCGGGGCGGCGGAAGATGCGTGCCACGCCCCGCCGCAGCGACTCCCACAGGGCGCCGGCGATGTGCCCGCCGTCGAGCGGGAGCAGCGGCAGCATGTTGAAGAGGAACAGCGAGAGGTTGAAGCCGGCCAGCAGGTTCAGGAAGAACACCAGCTGGTGCTGGGCGGGGATGTCGAGGGCGAAGATCTCACCGCTGACGCGTGCCGCGCCGACGACGCCCATCGGGCTGTCCTGCTCCCGTTCGGCCCCGTTGAAGGCCGCGTTCCACAGGTCCGGGACCTTGGAGGGAAGAGCGACCAGCGACTGCACGCCGGCCTCCATCATCTCCCCCATGCGCTCGGCGGACTGGCCGAAGGACTGCGGCACGTAGCCGGAGGCGGGGGCGAAGCCGAGGAAGCCCGCGGTGACGTACTCGTCCTTGACGTAATTGCCGCTGTCGTCGGTCTTGGCGACCTTGTTCTCGATCAGGTTCGCCGTGAGGTCGAGGCGCTCGCCGGCGCGGACGACGGTGATCGTGGCGGGTCCGACGGTGGCGCGGATGTCCTTCTGCAGGGCGGACCAGTCGTCGACGGGGCGGCCGTTGAAGGCGACGATCTTGTCGCCCGCCTTGAGGCCCGCGGCCCGGGCGGGTGCGGCCGGGTCGCCGGGCAGGCACTTGTCGCGCTTCTCGCTCTGCTGGATGACGCAGTCCGAGACGGTGGCCACCGAGGTGGTCTGGGTGTTCAGCCCGAAGGTCATCAGGGTGGTGAGGAAGATCGCCACGGCCAGGACCAGGTTCATGAACGGGCCGGCGAACATCACGATCACGCGCTTCCACGGCTTGCGCGTGTAGAAGAGCCGGGTCTCGTCGCCGGGCTGGAGCTCCTCGTAGGCCGCGGAGCGCGCGTCCTCGATCATCGACCGGAACGGCGAGGTGGACCGGGCGGTGACCTTGCCGTCCTCGCCGGGCGGGAACATCCCGATCATGCGGATGTAGCCGCCCATGGGGATGGCCTTGATCCCGTACTCGGTCTCGCCCTTCCTCCGCGACCAGATGGTCGGACCGAAGCCCACCATGTACTGCGGCACGCGGATGCCGAACAGCTTGGCCGTGGAGAGGTGCCCCAGCTCGTGCCACGCGATGGAGACCAGCAGGCCGACCGCGAAGATCACGATTCCGAGCACGGTCATCAGAAGTGTCATGCGCGCGCCTCCGCGGCGGCCCGCGCCGCCATCTCCCGCGCCCGGGCCCGGGCCCAGGCCTCTGCTTCAAGGACGTCCTGGACGGTCAGGGAGGTTCCCGACTGCGGTGTCCCGTGCTCATCGACCACGGCAGAGACCGTATCCATGATTGCTGTGAACGGCAGCCGACCGGCCAGGAACGCCTCGACGCACTCCTCGTTCGCGGCGTTGAACACGGCCGGGGCGGTGCCGCCGAGGGCGCCCACGTGCCGGGCGATGCCCACGGCGGGGAAGGCCTCGGTGTCCAGCGGGAAGAATTCCCAGGTGGAGGCCTTGGTCCAGTCGAAGGCGGGGGCCGCGTCCGGGATCCGCCAGGGCCAGCCGAGGCCGATCGCGATGGGGCCGCGCATGTCAGGCGGGGTGGCCTGGGCGAGCGTGGAGCCGTCGGTGAACTCCACCATCGAGTGCACGTACGACTGCGGGTGGACCACGACCTCGATCTGCTCGAACGGGATGTCGTAGAGCAGGTGCGCCTCGATGACCTCCAGACCCTTGTTGACGAGCGTCGCCGAGTTGACGGTGATCACCGGGCCCATGGCCCAGGTGGGGTGGGCGAGCGCGTCCTGCACGGTGACCTCGGCCAGCTCGGCGCGGGTGCGGCCGCGGAAGGGCCCGCCGGAGGCGGTCACCACGAGCTTGCGCACGTCCGCGCGGGTGCCGGCGGCCAGTGCCTGGAAGAGCGCCGCGTGCTCGGAGTCCACGGGGATGATCTGGCCGGGCTTCGCGAGGGCCTTGACCAGCGGGCCGCCGACGATCAGCGACTCCTTGTTGGCCAGGGCCAGGGTGCGGCCCGCCCGCAGGGCGGCGAGGGTCGGCGCGAGGCCGATGGATCCGGTGATGCCGTTGAGGACGGTGTGGCACGCGGAGGCGGCGAGCTCGGTCGCGGCGTCCGGCCCGGCGAGGATCTCCGGCAGGGCCTCGCCCGGGCCGTACTGGGCGCTCAGCGCCTCTTTCAGAACCGGTACGACGTCCTCACGGGCGACGGCCACCTTCTCGACCCGCAGCAGCCGGGCCTGCTCGGCCAGCAGCGCCACCCGGCCGCCGGCGGCGGACAGGGCGGTGACCCGGAACCGGTCCGGGTTGCGCAGGGCGAGGTCGATGGCCTGGGTGCCGATGGAGCCGGTGGACCCGAGGATCACGATGTCCCGGCGGCCGGCCGCGGCATCGAAGAGGAGGTGCGGGTCGGCGAGGGGGGCTGGACGGTCGCTCATGCCCCCCATTGTTGCCGCAAGTCAGGGACGGCCCGACACGGAGCCCCCTTCCGTGACCCGCAGGAGGAGGTGCGGGAGCGTCCCGGCGAAGTCGGGGAGGGTGCGGGCCGTGCGCCACCAGGCCTCCGGGTCCTCTCCGAGGGCGAGGGTGAGCAGCCGGTACGCCTCGGCGTGGGCGGCGAGGACGGCGCCGGGGTGGTCGTGCCGGTCGGGGTGGTCCACCTCGCCGAGCCAGTGGTCCTCGTCGAGGGCCCAGCAGGCCGGCAGCTTGTGCCGGATCACGTCGACGCCGGTGAGCAGGCCGCGGTCGAGGCAGTCGCGCACCCAGCGGATGTCCTCCTCCACGCTCTCCATGGGCACGGCGAGGCTCGCGAGGGCCAGCTCGCGCTCCACGTCCCCGGAGGGCTCGGCGGCGGTCGGGGCGAGGTGGCGCACCGCCCTGGCGAGCTCGGGGTCCGGCTCCCGCGCACCGTCCGGTCCGGGCAGGGTCCCGTCGACGATGCCGGCCACCAGCGCGGGCAGCGGGCCGGGGTGTGCGGGGGCGTGCCGCAGCAGCTCCGCCCACAGGCGCGGGTCGTCGCCCAGCGGACGCAGGGCCCGCATCACGGCGGTCTGCATGCCGGCCTGCTCGGGCAGGGTCCAGCGCAGGCAGCGGCGGGCGGGGAGGTGCCCGAGGAGCAGGGTGCGGCGGGCGGGGGCGACGTGGGCGACGAGCTCCTCGTGCGTGAGCCGGCCCATCCGTACGGCGCGGACGGCGGGCCGGTGCCAGGAGCGGCCGTCCGCGGGCGCCGCGGCCGCGGCGAGCAGCCCGCAGGCCGTCTCCCGGGGCAGGTCGGCGGCGAGCAGCAGGGCCTCGACGGAGCCGGCCGGCAGCGGCAGGCGGGTGTGCTCGGCGAGCAGCGACCCGGGATCGGCCTCGTGGGGCAGCGCCAGGATGTCCAGGGGGACCCGCGGCCTGCGGCGGCCGTGCCGGCGCAGCAGGGCGATCAGCTCGGCGGCGGTGAGGGGTTCCGCTTCGGGGTCCCGACCGAGTTCGGCGCGCAGGAGGGGCAGCAGCTCGGGCGGTGTGCGGCGGCGCGCGTAGCGGGCCGGCCCGGGCAGGCCGGGCAGCGGCCGGCCCACGACGCGGGGGTTGCGGGCGATGTAGCCGCGGTCGGCGGCGGCGCCGTGGCGCAGCAGCAGGGTGACGGTGGAGGCCGCCAGCCATTCGTCGCGGCAGAGGTACTTCAGGGTCTGCCGGTCGAGCCGGCGGGTCATGTCGACGACGACGTGGTCCGGTGCGTGGCGCAGCAGGTGCGCCACGCACCAGGCCAGCCGTCGGCTGGTGCGGTCCTGCTCGGCCGTCGGCATGGTTCGTCCGCCTCGTGCTGTGCTCGTACGTGTGCCGGGTCCGCACACGTACTCATCCTCGTACGTCTGTCCGACGTGCGGCGATGATCGCAGGTCAGCGGATGGGGCGGTGCACGTTTTTCCGGTTCGACGGGCCGGGAGCGGCGTCGGCGATCCAGGGGCCGTCGCCCGAGGGGTCGAGCACGCCCTCCTCCAGCCAGGCGTACGTCCCGGACAGGACGCCGGCGACCACCTTGCGGTCGAGGTCGTCGGTGTTGGACCACAGTCGGCCGAAGAGCTCCTCGACGCGCAGCCGGGACTGCTCGCAGAAGGCGTCGGCGAGCTGGTAGGCCTCGCGGCCGTGCTCGCCCGAGGCCCGCAGGTGCTCGGCGCGGACGCAGGCGGCGCTCATCGCGAAGAGCTCGGCGCCGATGTCGACGATCCGGCCGAGGAAGCCCTGCTTGGTCTCCATGCGGCCCTGCCAGCGGGACATGGCGTAGAAGGTGGACCGGGCGAGTTTGCGGGCGCTGCGCTCCACATAGCGCAGGTGGGGGGAGAGGTCGGGGTGGCCGGAGGGGTGGAAGGCCCGGTAGGTGCCGGGGACGTGTCCGGGGCCGGTGGCCAGCTTGGGGAGCCAGCGGGCGTAGAACCCGGCGGCGCGGGCGCCGGCCCTGGCCTTGTCGCCGAGTGCCTTCTCGGGGTCGATGAGGTCGCCGGCCACCGACAGGTGGGCGTCGACGGCCTCGCGGGCGATCAGCAGGTGCATGATCTCGGTGGAGCCCTCGAAGATCCGGTTGATGCGCAGGTCGCGCAGCATCTGCTCGGCGGGGACGGCGCGCTCGCCGCGGGCGGCCAGGGACTCGGCGGTCTCGAAGCCGCGGCCGCCGCGGATCTGGACGAGTTCGTCGGCCATCAGGCAGGCCATCTCGGAGCCGTAGAGCTTGGCGAGGGCGGCTTCGATGCGGATGTCGTTGCGGTCCTCGTCGGCCATCTGGGAGGCGAGGTCGACGACCGCTTCGAGGGCGAAGGTGGTGGCGGCGATGAAGGAGATCTTGGCGCCGACCGCTTCGTGCTTGGCGACCGGACGCCCCCACTGCTCGCGTACGCCGGACCACTCGCGGGCGATCTTCAGGCACCACTTGCCGGCGCCGACGCACATGGCGGGCAGGGAGAGCCGGCCGGTGTTGAGCGTGGTGAGGGCGATCTTGAGGCCCGCGCCCTCGGCGCCGATGCGCTGGTCGGCGGGGACCCGGACCTGGTGGAAGCGGGTGACGCCGTTCTCCAGGCCGCGCAGGCCCATGAAGGCGTTGCGGTGCTCGACGGTGATGCCGGGCGAGTCGGCCTCGACGACGAAGGCGGTGATCCCGCCGCGGTGGTTCTCCGACTTCGGCACCCGGGCCATGACCACGAGCAGGTCCGCGACGACCCCGTTGGTGGTCCACAGCTTCACGCCGTCGAGGATGTAGGCGTCGTCGCCGTCCGGGACCGCGGTGGTGGCCAGGCGCGCGGGATCGGAGCCCACGTCGGGCTCGGTGAGCAGGAAGGCGCTGATGGCGGTGGTGGCGCAGCGCGGCAGGTAGGCGTCCTTCTGCGCCTGCGTCCCGAACATCTTCAGGGGCTGGGGCACACCGATCGACTGGTGGGCGGAGAGCAGCGCCCCGATGGCCGGGCTGACCGAGCCGACGAGGGCGAGCGCCTTGTTGTAGTAGACCTGGGTGAGGCCGAGGCCCCCGTACTTGGGGTCGATCTTCATGCCGAGGGCGCCGAGCTCCTTGAGGCCGCGGACGGTCTCGTCGGGGATCTTCGCCTCGCGCTCGATGAGGGCGCCGTCGATACGGGTCTCGCAGAACTCGCGCAGCCGGGCCAGGAAGGCCTCGCCCCGGCGGACGTCCTCGTCGGTGGGGAGCGGGTGGGGATGGATCAGGTCGAGCCGGAACCGTCCCAGGAAGAGTTCCTTGGCGAAACTGGGTTTGCGCCAGTCCTGTTCCCGGGCCGCTTCCGCGACCTGTCGTGCCTCGCGCTCGGTGACCTTGGGCTGTGTGCCGCTTGGCTGTACGGGCTGTGTTGCGGACATGAGGGGGCTCACCTCGCCGCCGGAGTCGGTGGTACCGGCCTACTGGCCGGTGCTACCTGTGAGTCGTACCCCGCCCGGCTCCGCGGGAAAAGCCGGGGCGGACCAGTCGGGGGAATCGCCGTGCCCGGGGGCGGGGGCCGGAGCCGGGGCCGGCCGGGAAAAGGGGGACGGCCGGAGCCCCCGCACAGTAGGCTCCGGCCGTCGGCTCTGTGGGCCGTACGAGATCAGATGTCGAGGCCGGTCAGGACCAGGACCCGCTCGTAGGTGTAGTCGTCCATCGCGTAGCGGACGCCCTCGCGGCCCACACCGGACTGCTTGACGCCGCCGTAGGGCATCTGGTCGGCGCGGTAGGACGGCGCGTCGCCGATGATCACGCCGCCGACCTCGAGCTCGCGGTGGGCGCGGAACGCGGTCTGGACGTTGCGGGTGAAGACGCCGGTCTGCAGGCCGAACTTCGAGTCGTTCACCGCGGCGAAGGCCTCGTCGGTGTTCTCGACCCGCAGCAGCGTCAGGACCGGGCCGAAGACCTCCTCGGTGGCGAGCTTGACGCCGTCGGGGACGTTCGCGAGGACGGTGGGCTCGTACGAGGCACCCTCGCGCTTGCCGCCCGTGAGCAGCTTGGCGCCGGCGGAGACGGCCTCGTCGACCCAGGACTCGACGCGCTGGGCGGCGGCCTCGGAGACGAGCGGGCCGACGTCGGTGGCGTCGTCGTTCGGGTCACCGGTGACCTGCGCCTGGACCTTCGCGACGACCTTCTCGACGAGGCGGTCGTAGACGGAGGCGTCGGCGATCACGCGCTGCACGGAGATGCAGGACTGGCCGGCCTGGTAGTTCGAGAAGGTCGCGATACGGGTCGCGGCCCAGTCGAGGTCGGCGTCGGAGGACCAGTCGTCGAGGACCACGGCCGCGGCGTTGCCGCCGAGCTCCAGGGTGCAGTGCTTGTGGGGCACCGACTGCTGGATGGCGTAGCCGACCGTGTCGGAGCCGGTGAAGGAGATGACGGGCAGGCGCTCGTCCTTGACCAGGGCGGGCATCTTGTCGTTCGCGACCGGCAGCACCGACCAGGAACCGGCCGGGAGGTCGGTCTCGGCGAGCAGCTCGCCCAGGATCAGGCCGGACAGCGGCGTGGCCGGGGCCGGCTTGAGGATGATCGGCGCGCCGACGGCGATGGCCGGGGCCACCTTGTGGGCGCACAGGTTCAGCGGGAAGTTGAACGGCGCGATGCCGAGGACCGGGCCCTTGACGAAGCGGCGGGTCAGCGCGAGACGGCCGACGCCGCCGGCGTCGGTGTCGAGGCGCTGGGCCTCGCCGCCGTTGAAGCGGCGGGCCTCCTCCGCGGCGAAGCGGAACACCGACACCGCACGGCCGACCTCGCCGCGGGCCCACTTGATCGGCTTGCCGTTCTCCGCGGAGATCAGCTGGGCGATCTCCTCGGTGCGCTCGACGAGCCGCTTGGACACGTGGTCCAGGGCGGCGGCCCGTACGTGGGCGGGGGTCGCGGAGAACTCCGCCGTCACGGCGTACGCCGCGGCCACGGCCTCTTCGACCTGCTCGTCGGTGGGCACGCTGACCTTGCCGACCAGTCGGCCGTCCCACGGGGAGTGGACGTCGAAGCTGTCCTCGCCGGCGGCCTGGCGGCCGGCGAGCCAGAAGGCGTGGGTGGAAGTCATGCGAATCCCGGCCCTTCGAGAAGTGTGCGGTGGGTCCTGACCCCTCCACCGTAGGACTCCGCGGGGGATTCGGCGTTTATCCGGGGTGTAGTACCCGCCGTCGAAGTCGCGCCGCTTTGTCACTGTCGCCCGCGGAACACGCCCTAGCCGGGAGTGGAGGTGGCTTTGAGGGCGAGCCACAGCTCCATGCGGACGTCCGGGTCCTCCAGGGAGCGGCCGAGGATCTCCTCGACCCGCTTCATCCGGTAGCGCAGGGTGTGGCGGTGCACGCCGAGGTCGGCGGCGGCGGCGTCCCACTGGCCGTGGCGGGAGAGCCAGGCCTGGAGCGAGGCCACCAGGTCCCCGCGTCCCGTCGCGTCGTGCTCGCGCAGCGCGCGCAGGGTGCCGTCCGCGAAGGCCCGCACCGCGTCGTCGGCCAGCAGCGGCAGGACCGAGCCCGCCGCCATCTCCTCGTGCTCCACCATCGGGCGCCCGCGCCGACGGGCCACGGCGAGGGCCTGGTCGGCCTGTTTCAGGGCCGCCGCGACACCGCCCGGCCCGGCGGGGGCGGACAGCCCGATCACCAGTTCGTCGGGCTCCGGGCCGGCCGCGTCCCGGCCGCGCCGGGCCTCCAGGGCCTCCGCGTGAGCGGTGCACGCCTGGACGGCCGCGCCTGCGTCGGACGCGAGCACCACGAGCCGCCCGGGCTCCGGGACCACGAGCAGCGCCTCCCCGGTGCGGGCGGCCGCGGACTCCACCGCGTCGCTCAGCAGGGCCAGGCCCTCCGGCTGCGCCGTCCCCGCCAGCGCCGGCTCGGCCACGACCAGCCGGAACGGCGCGTCCAGCAGGGACCCGTACAGGTCGCCGGCCACGGCACGGGCGTGGTCGGGCTCGTCCGCCAGCAGCATCCGCAGTACGGCCGCCCCCAGCCGGGACTCGGCGTCGTGCAGCGACCGCGACCGCTCGGTGGTCAGCGTCAGCAGCGCGACCGCGGAGTGGACGGCGTACCGCTCGGCGGTGCCCAGCGGGGCGCCGGTGCCGACCGCGAGCGCCCCGCGCGCCCGCCGGCCGGTGCCCAGGGACTGGAGCTCGACGCGGTCCTCGGAGCCTCCGACCACGGCGCTCGCCGGCGCGGGCCGCTCCCGCAGCCGCTCCACGTCGGGGGTGAGCCGGGCGGCGCGGCGCGCGGCCCAGTCGGGGGCGGCCGCCACGACCGCGCCCGAGGTGTCGTAGAGCGCCGCCCAGCCGTGCACGTGCGCCGCGAGCTTCGCGAGGAGCTCGGCGGGGCCGTCGGCGGAGAGCGCGGCACGGGTCAGCTCCCGCTGCGCCTCGAAACCGGCGGTGACGGCCCGGTACTGGTCCGCGGCGAGGGCCGCGGAGACGGCCTTGCTGATGGCGAGGAAGGGCGTCCGGCGCGGCACCTCCAGCAGCGGCATGTCCTCGGCGCGCGCCGCCTCCACGAGCGCGTCGGGGACCGCCTCGTAGTTGACGCCGATCGCGAAGCCGATGCCGACCACTCCGGCCGCGGCGAGGCGGCGTACGTAGGCCCGCATCTCCTGCGGGTCGTCGGCGTCCAGCTTCATCGCGGTGATCAGGAGCAGTTCGCCGCCCTCCATGTAGGGGACGGGGTCGGCGAGCTCGCTGACGTGGGCCCAGCGCACTGGGGTGTCCAGCCGGCCCTCCCCCGCGCGGACGCTGAGCTTGAGCGCCGAGTGCTGGACGAGGGAGGCGAGGGTCAGCGGCATCGGTTACCAGGAGCCTTCGAAAGCGGGAGGGGACGGCGGGGAGGCGGAGCCGTCGACGCTTTTTCGCCGTGTCGTACGAACGACTCCCCTCGATTCTGCCACCTCGTACGGGTCGAGGCGCGGGTCAGGCCGTTCCGGCCAGCCGGACCAGCAGCGGTGCCGCGCGCTCCCCCTTCACGGAGGTGAGCGAGAGCACCGCGTGCCCCGGCGGCACGGCGTGCGCCAGGTCCGAGGCGGACCAGCGCTCCCGTTCCACCTGCCGGACGGTCACCGCGTCCGTGGTGACCGCCTTGCCGGTGACGAGCTTGCGGAAGGAGTGCATCAGTCGGGTGAGCGGCTGGTCGGCGAAGACGGTGCGGTGGGTGACGTCGCGCGTCTCCACCCACTCGGTGCCCCAGGCCTCGGCGAAGCGCTTGCCGTCCCAGGTGGTGACACCGGAGAAGGCCATCCGGCAGCCGACCGCCCCGAGCAGGGGCGTGCGCAGCGCCTCCGGTACGTCGTCCAGCGAGCGCAGGGTGAGCAGGACACCCGCGTGCGCCGACCGCAGCCGCTGGACGCCGCGCACGGTCTCGGGGGTGAGGGTGTGCGAGGCGTCGTCGAAGGCCAGGAAGGCGAAGAGGGAGCGGTCGGCGCGGGCGGCCGCGGCGGCGTTGAACTGGGCGAGCAGCAGCCTGGCCAGCATCCGGGAGGCGTCGGCGTGCCCCCGCTCGGGGAGGTCGACGCGGACCCGGATCGGGTGCTCCAGGGCGCGCAGCGAGAACGGCCGGCCCTGGCCGGTGGTGTCGAAGAAGCCGGCGAACGCGGGCCGGTCCAGCAGGGCGACCCGGTCGGCGAGGGCCGGGCCGGGGTCGCCGTGCGCCCCGTGCTGGCGGGTGCGGGCGTCGAGCTCGCGCAGCATCGCGTGGTGTGCGGGACCGTCGGCGGCGAGCTCGCGGCGCAGGGCGTCGAAGGCGGCCGGGACCTGGTCGAGCAGCTCGCGCAGCTCGGGCACGGCGGGGAAGCGGCCGTACGCCGTCCGGAACGGCCCGAGGAGCTGGGCGAGCGCGGTGGCCGCCCGGCGGACGTCGACGCCGGGGACGTCTCCGACGAAGGCCTCGGCGAGCAGGGTCGCGGCCTCGTCGGGGTCGGTGGCCCCGCCGTAGAGGTCGAGGTCGTAGACGGAGGCGGGGTCGCCGATGCGGACGACGACGTCGTAGGCGGCGTCCGGCCCGAGCTGGGCGCCGGCCGCGCCGACGGCGACGACGGCGGCCTGGCCGGCGAGCGCCTGGAGGGCGAGGGACTCCACGACGGGCCGCACCAGGCGCTGGGTCTTGCCGGCCCCGGACGGGCCGACGGCGAGCAGGGAGGTGCCGAGCACGTCGGGGTCGAGCGCGAGGGAGGTGCCGCGGCGGGCGTAGGGGTTGCGGACGCCGTCCTCGACGGTGCCGAGCAGCACCTGCCGGGCCAGCAGATCGTGCCGGGCGGCCCGCACGGGCAGGTCGCGGTCGCCCGAGGGGTGCACGCAAGCCGCGGCGCCCTTGTCGCGGACGGAGTCGGCGAAGGCCCGCATGCGGGAGGGGTCGACGCGGACGGAGTCCCACGCCCGCCGGATCCGGGCGTAGTCGACGTCGTTCATCCGCCCACTCCCGGCCTCCCCTTCGAGCCGGTCGGCCGCCTCCGAAAGCCCGGCCCCCCGCAACTGCGGCCACCGCACGGGATCGTCGTCACCGCCGGCCTGGGGGGCGGATTCGGCGGGGTGCAGGGGCTGCACGGCCCGGCTGCTGAGCAGCCGGCGCAGCAGTTCGGGCCACCGGCCGAGGCGTCCGAAGCCGACGATCAGGATGGTGGCGACGATGGCGTACCAGGTGTAGGAGGCCACGACCGCCGGCACGGTTCCCGCCCAGGAGTCGGGCGTGAACATGTAGAGGGGCCAGAGCCAGAAGCCGCCGAGGTAGCCGTTCCACAGCAGGGACCACAGCAACAGCCCTGCCAGCAGGGCGATCAGAGCCCCGCTGACGAGTTGGCGGAGGGGGGTCACCTCGGGCTCCTCGGCGGCCCGCGGCACGTGCCCGTACGTCCATACGCCCGGTCCGTCCGAGGAGCGCGGAACCCGAAGCCACTCCGCGAGCGTCGGCCCGGCCGTCGGCGCGTGGGACGGCTTGGGCGGGGCGGCGGGTCTCGGGATGTGCCCGGCGCGGGTCGGGCGCGTCTCGCGCGTGCCGTCGGTGTCCATGAAACCCCTGCCCCCTGACCGTTCCTGCGCTGCTGCGTCGCTCAATGTAGTGGTCGGCGGCGGGCGGGGGGGCGAATGACGGAGCTCTATGGCCGTCGCGGACAAGGACACGCTGAGATCACTACCGAACGGAGCATGCAGGACCGCCGCTCCCGGGCCTAGCCTGCGGACAAAGACACAAGTGCGTCCGAAAACACCCCCCAGGAGCCCTCTATGACTGCTGTCCCGCAGGAGCGCAAGATCGTCACCGCGATCCCCGGCCCCAAGTCGCAGGAGCTGCAGGCCCGCCGCCTGCAGACCGTGGCCGGTGGCGTGGGCTCCGTGCTGCCCGTCTTCACGGCCCGCGCGGGTGGCGGCATCATCGAGGACGTCGACGGCAACCAGCTGATCGACTTCGGCTCCGGCATCGCCGTGACCTCGGTCGGCGCCTCCGCCGAGGCCGTCGTGCGGCGCGCCTCCGCGCAGCTCGCCGACTTCACCCACACCTGTTTCATGGTCACTCCGTACGAGGGCTACGTCGAGGTCTGCGAGGCCCTCGCCGAGCTGACCCCGGGCGACCACGCCAAGAAGTCGGCCCTGTTCAACTCCGGCGCCGAGGCCGTCGAGAACGCCGTCAAGATCGCCCGTTCGTACACCAAGCGCCAGGCCGTCGTCGTCTTCGACCACGGCTACCACGGCCGTACGAACCTCACCATGGCGCTGACCGCGAAGAACATGCCGTACAAGCACGGCTTCGGTCCGTTCGCCCCCGAGGTCTACCGCGTCCCGGTCGCCTACGGCTACCGCTGGCCCACCGGTGCCGAGAACTGCGGCCCCGAGGCCGCCGCCCAGGCGATCGACCAGATCACCAAGCAGATCGGCGCCGAGAACGTCGCCGCGATCATCATCGAGCCGGTCCTCGGCGAGGGCGGCTTCATCGAGCCGGCCAAGGGCTTCCTCCCGGCGATCGTGAAGTTCGCCAACGAGAACGGCATCGTCTTCGTCGCCGACGAGATCCAGTCCGGCTTCTGCCGCACCGGCCAGTGGTTCGCGTGCGAGGACGAGGGCATCGTCCCGGACCTGATCACCACCGCCAAGGGCATCGCGGGCGGTCTGCCGCTCGCCGCCGTGACCGGCCGCGCCGAGATCATGGACGCCGCCCACGCGGGCGGCCTGGGCGGCACGTACGGCGGCAACCCGGTGGCGTGCGCCGGTGCGCTCGGTTCCATCGAGACCATGAAGGAGCTCGACCTCAACGCCAAGGCGAAGAAGATCGAGTCCATCATGAAGGCCCGCCTGTCGGCCATGCAGGAGAAGTACGAGATCATCGGAGACATCCGCGGCCGCGGCGCCATGATCGCGATCGAGCTGGTCAAGGACCCGGTCTCCAAGACCCCCTTCCCGGAGGCGGCCGGCGCGCTCGCCAAGGCCTGCCACGCCGAGGGCCTGCTCGTCCTCACCTGCGGCACCTACGGCAACGTGCTCCGCTTCCTCCCGCCGATCGTCATCGGCGAGCACCTGCTGAACGAGGGCCTGGACCTGATCGAGGCCGCGTTCGCGGCCATCGGCACGGACATCTGAGCCCTGGTCGGTACGACCGCCTGCTCGAACGTCTAGAACGTGCGAGCGCAGCACACGCCCCGTGTACCGGCGGTAACGGGCGGGCGCTGTGAAGAAGCTGTGGGGGGCCGATGGCGGGAGCGCGTTCCTGCTGTCGGTCCCCCTTTCGCTGCCGTACGGTTTCTGCAGATGAGTGAAACAGCCCGCTCCCGGGAAACCGGGGGCGATACCGGTACCGGGCTTCCCCAGCGCCGTACCGGGCATGCGTTCGCGCACACTCCTCACCGATCGGACGGCCGACCGCCCCAAACCCCCCGGGGCGTGCGGCAACCCGGTCCGGGCGGCCGTCCCGGAACCATCCCCCCTGTTCCGGGACGGCCGGCCACCCTTCTCGGCGAGCTCGCCGTCTCCGCGCTCTGCGCGGTCCTCTTCGCCCTGATCACCTGGCAGGTCCTGGTGCGGGGCCCGCTGCTGTCCTGGGACGGCCGGCTGAGCGCCGCGCTCGTGCGCGCCGTCCCCGACGCGGTCACCGAAGCCCTCTCCGATCTCGGGAACGTCCCGGTCGCCCTGCCGGTGCTGCTCCTCGCCGCCGGGTACGCCGTCCGGCGCGGCAACCGCCGCGGCGCCGCGGCCGCCGTGGTGGCGATGGCCCTGGTGCCGGTCCTCGTCGTCCCGGTGAAGGCGTGGACCGCCCGTCCCGGCCCCCTGGAGCCGTGGGCCGCCGGCTATTTCCCCTCGGGTCACACCGCGACGGCCTTCGTGGCGTACGCGGGCGCGGCCCTGCTCCTGCGGCCGTACGCGGGCCGGGTGTGGCCGGCGGCCGCCGCCCTGGTGCTCACGGGGGCGACGGCCGCCGGGCTGGTGCTGCGGGGGTTCCACTGGCCGCTTGACGTGCTGGCCAGCCTGCTGATGTGCACGCCGCTGCTGCTGGCGGTCAGGCGGTCCTGCCGTAGTACGCGTCGAAGTTCCGGCTGAACTCCCAGCCCCCGAAGCGGTCCCAGTTGATCGACCAGGTCATCAGGCCGCGCAGGCCCGGCCAGGTGCCGTGGGTCCGGTAGGTCCCGCAGTCGGTGCTCTTCGTCAGGCAGTTCAGGGCTTTGGCCACCTCGGCCGGCGGGGTGTGGCCGTTGCCCGCGTGGGTGGTGGCGGGCAGTCCGATCGCGACCTGGTCGGGGCGCAGGGCCGGGAAGACGCGGGCGGTGTCGCCGGCGACCGGGAAGCCGGTGAGCAGCATGTCGGTCATGGCGATGTGGAAGTCCGCGCCGCCCATGGAGTGGTACTGGTTGTCGAGGCCCATGATCGGGCCGGAGTTGTAGTCCTGCACGTGGAGCAGGGTGAGGTCGTCGCGCAGGGCGTGGATGACCGGGAGGTAGGCGCCGGCACGCGCGTCCTGGCCGCCCCAGGGGCCCGAGCCGTAGAACTGGTGGCCCAGTTGGACGAAGAAGGTCTCCGGGGCCATGGTCAGGACGAAGCCGGGGCCGTAGCGGGCCTTCAGTGCCTTCACGGCGGAGATCAGGTGGACGATGCCCGGGGTGGTGGGGTTGCGGAAGTCGGTGTCGCCGGCGGCCAGGGAGAGGGAGTGGCCCTCGAAGTCGATGTCGAGGCCGTCGAGGCCGTACTCGTCGATGATCTGGGCGACGGAGGAGACGAAGGTGTCGCGGGCGGCGGTGGTCGGGAGCTGGACCTGGCCGTTCTGGCCGCCGATGGAGATCAGCACCTTCTTGCCGGCGGCCTGTTTCGCCTTCACGGCCGCCTTGAACTCGGCCGGCGATTCGACGTTCGGACATTGCGCCACCGGGCAGAGGCGGAAGCGGATGTCGCCCGAGGTCACCGAGGTCGGTTCGCCGAAGGCGAGGTTGATGACGTCCCAGGAGGCGGGCACGTCTGCCATGCGGACGTAGCCGGAGCCGTTGGCGAAGCTGGTGTGCAGGTAGCCGACGAGCGCGTGGGCGGGGAGTCCGCCGCCCCCGCCTCCGCCGCTGCCCGTGGTCACGGTGACGGGGGCGCTCCGCGGGGACTCGCCCGCCGCGTTCACCGCGCTGACCCGGAAGGTGTACGTGGTGGAGGCGGCGAGGCCGGTCACCGCGGTGGGGGCGGTGGTGACCGGCAGGGGTGCGGCGCCGTCCCGGTGGACGGTGTACGAGGTGGCGCCGGGCACCGCCGTCCAGGACAGCAGGACCGAGCTCGACGAGGCCGCCGAGGCGGTCAGGCCGGTGGGGGCGGCCGGGAGTTGGGGCCCGCCGGGGCCGCCGGGGTCGGGGCCGACCAGGGTGACGTCGTCGGTGACGTGGGCGGGCTGGCCGTACCAGCCGTGGGTGTACACGGTCACCGAGGTGGTGGACGGGCCGGTGCGGAAGGTGGCCGTCAGCTGCTTCCAGGCGCCCGGGCTCTGCGTCCATGCCGACACGTCGGTGGTGCCGGTGCCGCTCGCGCCGAGGTAGACGTACGCGCCCTGCACCCAGGCGGCGAGCGTGTACGTGGAGTCGGGCTTGACGGTGACGGTCTGGGAGCAGCGGGCGTTGTCCTGGCCGGCGGGGGTGGCGCGGAGGGCCCAGGCGCCGCCGTGGACGGGGGCGGTGACGGGCGTGCCGCTGCCGGCCGAACAGCTCCAGCCGTCGAGTCCGGCTTCGAAGCCGCCGTTGCGGACGAGGTCGGCGTCGGCGGCCGCGGCCGGCGGGCCCGCGGCGAGGAAGCCGG
>NZ_MQUR01000093.1 GCF_001953875.1 Streptomyces amritsarensis | reverse complement strand
GGGCGGCCCCCTTCAGCGTGCGTGGGGGCGGTGGGCCGTCCCGTCGACGGGACGGCCCACCGCCCCCACACACGCCCCCTCGGTACGGACAACGGGACACGGTGGCCGAAAACGCAAGCAGGAATCGCTCACCAGTACCGCCGCGGCAGACCAGTGCGGGCATTCCTTGCCCCGCCCCCGGGCCACTTCTACGATCAATCCGGAAGAGCGGGGAAACAAATTCACGGCCGATCTGAACCGGCCCTTCGCGCCATTGGATCCGGCATCGCGTTCCGCATTTCGCATTCCGTTTCCCTCTTCGTGCTTCCCGCTTCCGTCCGACCCAACGCAGAGGGGACATGGCCATGCACACGCGCAGCCACACAACGGAAACCGGCGCCGGACTCGTCGTCGAAAGCCCCTTCATATGGCGGGCCAGGCGGCCCGGACACCGCCACCAACTCGTCTGCTTCCCCCAGGCGGGAGGCGGCGCCGGAGCCTTCGGCGACTGGGTGCACCAGCTCCCGGCCGACATCGAGGTGGTCGCCGTCCAGCTGCCCGGCCGGCAGAACCGGATCCTGGAGGACCCCGCCACCGAGGTCGCCCCGCTCGTACGCACGCTCGCGCAGGCCCTGCGGCCCGTACTGGACGGCCCGTTCTCCTTCTTCGGCCACTCCTGCGGGGCCCTGCTCGCCTTCGAGCTGGCGCTGGCCCTCCAGGCCCGCGGCGGCCCCCGGCCGACCCATCTGTTCCTCTCCGGACAGGCCTCGCCCGTACCCTTCCGCGACCGCCCCCAGCTGCACGGACTCTCCGACGAGGAGTTCCGGGCCGAGGTGCTGCGGCTCGGCGGCTTCGACGAGGAGCTCGCCGAGGACGAGGACGCCATGGAAGCCCTCCTGCCGCCCGTCATGGACGACTTCGCGCTCTGGGAGCGGCACGCACTGCCCGTCGACGCCCGCCTCGACGTCCCCATCACCGCCCTCGTCGGCGCATCCGACAGCAGGGCGCCGCGCGCCGAGATGGAGACCTGGGGCGCCCACACGGACACCGCGTTCGACCTGCGCGTCTACCCCAGCGGGCATTTCTACCTCTTCGAGCCCGGACTGAGCTCCGAGCTGCTCGAATTCATCGCCGGAACGGTTCTCGAGCCCTAAGCTCCCGGTGGGCAATGCCTGTATGGCAGCTTTTTCGGGTTGCCGCGCCGACGTTCCGGCTGCGATTAATTGAGAAATCAAACCCATGAGATCCCGGTCTTCATGTCCAACCATTGGGGGATGGTCGCTTTGTGCTCGTTCCATGACGCGGCGGTGCCGGTGGCGACGATTCCTGAAATGTTCGAGAAGCACGTCGCCGCCTCGCCGGACGCCGTCGCCCTCGTCTTCGGCGAGACGTCGCTGACCTACCGCGAACTCGACGCGCGGGCCAACCGCCTGGCCCGGTTCCTGGTGACCCGCGGCGTCGGGCCGGAGACGGTCGTGGGCGTGGCCCTGCGGCGCTCGCCCGAGCTGTGGACGGCCGTCCTCGCGGTCCTCAAGGCCGGCGGCGCCTACCTCCCCATGGACGCCGCGTACCCGGCGGAGCGCCTTCGCTACATGGCGCAGGACTCCGGCGCCCGCCTGGTCCTGGCGGACACGCCGACCGGCGGCGAACTTCCCGAACTCCCCGCCCCCGTACTGCTGCTGGACGCACCCGACACCGTCGGGGCGGTCTCCCGCGAAGCCGCCGGCGCCCTCACCGACGCCGACCGGATCCGCCCGCAGCGCGCCGCGCAGACCGCGTACGTCATCTACACCTCGGGCTCCACCGGCAGGCCCAAGGGCGTCGCCGTCACCCACAACGGCCTCGCCCCGCTGCTCGCCACACACGTCGAACGGCTGGGAGCGGGCCCCGTGAGCCGCGTGCTGCAGTTCGCCTCGCCGAGCTTCGACGCCTCGGTGTGGGAGATGTGCATGGGCCTGCTGTCCGGGGCGACCTTCGTCCTCGCCGACAAGGAGGCCCTGGCCCCCGGCACCCCGCTCGCCGAGACCATCGCCCGGCACGGCGTGACCCACGTGACGCTGCCGCCCCCGGTCCTCGCCGCCGTCCCCGCCGACGCCCTGGCCGGCGTCGAGACCCTGGTGGTCGCCGGAGACGCCACCACCCCCGAACTCGTCGCCACCTGGTCGTCCGGCCGCCGCATGATCAACGCGTACGGGCCCACGGAGACCACCGTGTGCGCCACCATGAGCGCCCCCCTGGCCGGCGACGGCCGCGTACCGCCGATCGGCGGCCCGATCACCGACACCGGCGTACACGTCCTCGACGACGCACTGCGCCCCGTGGACACTGGGGTGATCGGCGAACTGTACGTGTCGGGCGCCTCGCTGGCCCGCGGCTACCTGGGCCGCCCCGACCTGTCCGCCCAGCGCTTCGTGGCCTGCCCCTTCGGGGAGCCCGGCGCGCGGATGTACCGCACCGGCGACCTCGTCGAGCGGACCCCCGGCGGCGACCTCGTCTTCCACGGCCGCGCCGACACCCAGGTCAAGATCCGCGGCATCCGGATCGAACCCCTGGAGATCGAGGCCGTCCTCAGCGGCCACCCCGGTGTCGCCGACGCCGCGGTCCTCCCCTACGAACAGGGCGGCAGCCGCGGGCTGGTGGCCTACGTCGTACCCGCCGCCTCCGGCCGCCCCGGCCACGGCGGCCCGCAGGGCAGCGCGTACGGCAGCATCGCCCTCGACTCCGGCTTCGGCACCGCGGAACTGCGCGCCTACGCCGGCCGTCACCTGCCCGACCACATGGTCCCCGCCGCCTTCGTCCTGCTGGACCGGCTGCCCCTGACCCCCAACGGCAAGCTCGACAAGTCCCGGCTGCCGCAGCCGGAGTTCACGGGCGGCACCTACCGGGCCCCGCGCACCCCGCAGGAGGAGATCCTCGCCGAGCTGTACGCGAAGGCCCTCGGCCGCGACCGGGTCGGCATCGACGACGACTTCTTCACCCTCGGCGGCGACAGCATCCAGTCGCTCCAGGTCGTGTCCTGGGCGCGGGCCCGCGGCGTCGTCGTCACCGCCCGCCAGGCCGTCGAGCACCGCACCGTCGCGCGGCTCGCCGAGATCGCCGCCGCGAACGCACGGGGCGCCGCCGGACCGGTCCTGGAGGAGCTCGACGGCGGCGGCACGGGCTGGATGCCCCTGCTGCCCGTGGCCCGCTGGATCCGCGACTGGGGCCCCGGCTTCGACCGCTTCCTCCAGGCGATGGTGCTGGAGCTGCCCGAGGACATCGACGCGGCCGGCCTGGCCGCCACCCTGACGGCCGTCGTCGACCGCCACGACCTGCTGCGCGCCCGCCTGGTGTCCGACGGCGACGGCCACGGCGAGGGGGCCGGACTGGTCGTCGCGCCCGCCGGCTCCGTGGCCGTGGATCCGCTGCTGCGCCGCGTCCCCTGCGACGGCCGCTGGGACGACGGGTCCTGGCGCACCCTGCTGCTCGGCGAACTGGAGCAGGCGGCCGGCCGACTGGACCCCGCCGCGGGAACAGTGGCCCAGTTCGTGTGGTTCGCCCCGGAGCGGGGCGCGGGCCGGCTGCTGCTCGCCCTGCACCACCTCGTCGTGGACGGCGTGTCCTGGCGCATCCTGATGCCCGACCTGGCCTCCGCCTGGCAGCAGGTCCGCGCCGGCCGCACCCCCGAACTCCCGCCCGTCGCCACCTCGATGCGCCGCTGGGCGCACGCCCTGGCCGACGAGGCACAACGCCCCGCCCGGACCGCGGAGCTCGACCTGTGGCGCTCGATCGTCGACGGCCCCGACCCGCTGCTCGGCGCCCGGCGGCTGGACCCGGCCGTCGACGTACGGGCCCGCGTGCACACCACCCGGGTGCAGCTCCCGGCGCCCGTCACCGAGGCCCTGCTGACCGACCTGCCCGCGGCGTTCCGCGGCGGCGTCAACGACGGGCTGCTCGCAGCGCTGGCCCTGGCCCTCGCGCAGTGGCGGCGCACCCGCTCCGTCGACGAGACCTCCGCGCTGATCCGCCTCGAAGGACACGGCCGGGAAGAGACCGCGGCGCCCGGCGCGAGCCTCGCCCGCACGCTGGGCTGGTTCACGACCGCCTTCCCGGTGCGCCTCGACCTCGCCGGGGTGGACCTCGACGAGGCCTTCGCGGGCGGCCCGGCCGCCGGCCTGGCCGTCAAGAAGGTCAAGGAACAGCTCCTGGCCCTCCCCGACAAGGGCATCGGCTACGGCCTGCTGCGCCACCTGAACCCGCAGACCGCCGCCGTCCTGGAACAGCACCCCGTCGGACAGGTCGGCTTCAACTACCTCGGCCGCTTCTCCTCGGCCGCCGACATGCCCGGCGAGCTGCGCGGGTTCGGCTTCACCCAGGCCCCCGAGGCCGCGGCCGTCGCCGAACTGGCCGAGCTCGACGCCGCCCAGGACCCGCGGATGCCGGCCTCCGCCGAACTCGACATCAACGCCACCGTCGCCGACCAGCCGACCGGGCCCGTACTGAACGCCGTGTTCAGCGCCCCCGAGGGAGTGCTCTCCCCGGCCGAGGTCGGACAGATCGCAGACCTGTGGCGCGCCGCGCTGGAAGCGCTCGCCCGGCACGCGGCCGAGCCCGGCGCCGGTGGCCTGACCCCCTCGGACCTGCCGCTGGTGACGGCGAGCCAGCACGACATCGACGGCTGGGAGCGGCGCTTCCCGGGCCTGACCGACGTCTGGCCCACCACCGCCCTCCAGTCGGGCCTGCTCTTCCACTCGGTCTTCGAGGACTCCTCCTTCGACGCCTACCAGGTGCAGTACGCACTGCACCTGTCGGGCGACGTGGACCCGGCCCGGCTGCGCGCCGCCGGCCAGTCGCTGCTGGACCGGCACGCCGGGCTGCGGACCGCCTTCGTGCACAACGCGTACGGGGACCTCGTCCAGCTCGTCCTCGACTCCGTCACCCTGCCCTGGCAGGAACTCGACCTGTCGGGCCTGGAGGGGGCGGAGCGCACGGAGGCCTTCGAAGGGTTCCTCGCGCGGGACCTGGCCACGCACTTCGACCAATTCGCCCCGCCGATGCTGCGGATGTCCCTCATCCGGACCGGCGAGCGGACCCACGAGCTCGTCCTGACCGCCCACCACGTGCTGTTCGACGGCTGGTCGGTGCCCCTGCTGATGCAGGACCTGCTCACCTTCTACGGATCGGACGGGCAGGACCCCGGGCTGGAACCGGCCCGGAACCACCGCGACTTCCTCGCCTGGCTCTCCCGCCAGGACAGCGAGGAGTCCGCGCGCGTCTGGCGTGAGGAGCTCAGCGGCGTGGGGGAGCCGACCCTGCTCGCCCCGGTGGTCTGCACCCCGCGGACCGGTCCCGCGGACGGCCCCGCGGACGGCTCCGCGGACGGCTCCGGAGGAGCGGGCGAGGACATCGCCATGCGGCAGGCGGAGGTGCCGCTGCCGACCGAGGCCTCCCGTGAGCTCCAGCGGCGCGCGGCCGAGCTCGGCGTCACCCTGAACACGGTGGTCCAGGGCGCCTGGGCGATCCTGCTGGCCCGGCTCACCGGCCGCCAGGACGTGGTCTTCGCCTCCACCGTCGCCGGCCGGCCGCCCGCCCTGCCCGGCGTGGACGCGACGGTCGGCATGTTCCTCAACACCCTGCCCGTACGGGTGCGGTGCGCGCCCGCGGACACGGTCGCCGAGCTGCTGACCGGGCTCCAGGGCCGACAGGCCGCGCTCATGGACCACCACCACTTCGGCCTCGGCGAGATCCAGCAGGCCGCCGGCGTCGAATCCCTCTTCGACACGATCATCGGCTTCGAGTCCTTCCCCATGGACCGGGCCGGCATCGTCGAGGCCAGCCGGCAGGCCGGGATCTCGATCACCGGCATCCGCTCCTTCACCGCCAGCCACTACCCGGTGACGGTGCTCGCCTTCATCGAGCCCGACCGGCTGCGCCTGGCGGTGCAGTACCGGCACACCGTGCTCGATCCGGCCGCCGCCGAGTCCCTCGCCGCCCGCTTCGGCATGATCCTGCGCCAGCTGGCCGAGGACACCTCCCGCCGGGTGGCCGCCGTGGAGGTCCTGGAGCCCGCCGAGCGCGACCGGATCCTGCACGGCCCCGGCACCCTCGCGGCCGCCGACGCGGACGCCGCGCCGGGTACGACGACGGTCCCCGCGCTGTTCGAACGGCGTGTCGCCGCCACCCCCGACGCCGTGGCGGTGGCCGACGGCGGGCGGTCGCTGACCTACCGGCAGCTCGACGAGCGGGCCGACCGCCTCGCGCGGGCCCTGACCGCGCGCGGCGCCCGACCGGAGACCCCGGTCGCGGTGGCCCTGCCCCGGTCGGCGGAGCTGGTCGTCGCGCTGCTCGGCGTACTGAAGTCCGGGGCGGCCGTCCTGCCCCTCGACCCGCGGCACCCGGCCGACCGCCTCGCGCGGGTCCTGACCGACGCCCGACCGCTGCTCGTGCTCACCGACGCGGACACCGCGCCCGCCCTGCCGGACACCGGCGTGGCTGCCCTCACCCTCGACGAAGCGGACGCCGGGGACGGGAGGCCGGCTCCGGCGGCGCCCCCCGTACGGGCCGACTCGCTCGCCTACCTCTCGTACGCCTGCGGCAGTTCGGGCGGGCCGACGGGCGTGGAGACCACCCACGGCAACCTGACCGGGCGGGTCCCCGGGCTGCTCGCGCGGCTCGGCTCCGCGGCCGGGCGGCGCCTGCTGCCGGCGGCCGGCCCCGACACCGAACTCCCCGTCCCGGAGATCGTCGCCGCGCTCTGCGCGGGCGGCGGCGTCGAGGTGCTCCGCGACGGCGCGGCCGGCCCGGGCGGGGTGCTCGCCATCAGCCCGTCGGCCTGCGCCGACCTGCTCGACGAGACGGTCGAGGACATCGCCGCGGACGCCGTCGTGTTCTCGGGGGAGCCGCTGCCGGCCGCGCTGGCGCTGCGGGTGGCCGGGTCCGCGCCGGGCGCCCGCCTGGTCAACGTCCACGGCCACCTTGAGACCGGCCCCGCCACGGCGTACTCACCGCCCGACGGCGAGCAGCCGCCCGGGACGGGGACCGTGCCCGTGGGAACGCCGCTGGCCGGAGTGCGGGCGTACGTCCTCGGCGCGGGCCTCACCCCCGTACCGGACGGTGCGGTCGGCGAGCTGTACCTCGCGGGCGGCGCGCCGGCCCGCGGCTACCGCGGCCACGGCGCGCTGACCGCCGAACGGTTCGTCGCCGACCCCTTCGGGCCGGCCGGATCGCGGATGTTCCGCACCGGCGACCTGGTCCGCCGGACCGCCGGCGACCGGCTGGAGCTCCTCGGGCGCACCGGCCCGGAGGCGGCCGTCCGCGGCACGCGGACCGCACCGGCCGAGGTCGAGGCCGTCCTCACCGGGCACCCCGGGGTGGAGCAGGCCGTCGTGGTCGTCCGCGAGGGCCACGGGCCCGGCGGGACCGCCCAGTCGGTGGGCTACATCACCGCCCCCGACGGGTACGACGTCGCCGACCCGGCGGCCTGGGCCGAGCAGGTACGGGCCCACGCGGCCCAGCAGCTGCCCGCGGCCCTGGTCCCGGCGGTCCTCGTGCCGCTGGAGCGGCTGCCGCTGACCCGCGACGGCCGCACGGACCGGGCGGCACTGCCCGAGCCCGAGCCCGCGGCCCGCCCCTACCGGGCCCCGCGCACCCCGCAGGAGGCCGCCTTGTGCGAGCTGCTGGCGGAGGTGCTCGGCGTCGAACGGGTCGGCATGAACGACGACTTCTTCGAACTGGGAGGCAACTCCCTCCTGGCGACACGGCTCACCAGCCGTATCCGCAAGGTGCTCGGCGTGAGCGTGCCCCTGCGGTCGATCTTCGAGTCCCACGCAATCTCAGAACTTTCGCGCACGGTCAAGAACGCAGGCACGTCGAGCCGGCCTCGACTGCGCAAGATGGACAGGAGTGGACAGTAAAATGATCCCGTTGTCGTTCGCACAGCGTCGGTTGTGGTTCATCGACCGGTTCGAGGGGCCGTCGGCCACGTACAACGTCCCCTTCCTCGTGCGGTTGACCGGCGAGCTCGACCGGACTGCCCTGCAGTCGGCGGTGCGCGATGTCGTGGCCCGGCACGAGAGCCTCCGTACGCTCATCGTCGTCGACGAGCAGGGCGTCCCCTCGCAGCAGGTGCTGCCGGTGGACGGCGCGCAGGTCGACCTACCGCTGGTGGAGGTCGCTCCCGACGCGGTCGACGAGGCCGTCCGCCAGGCCGCCCAGTACGCCTTCGACCTGGCCGCGGAGATACCCGTCCGCGCCACCCTGCTGCGCTCCGGCGAGCGCGAGCACCTGCTGCTCCTGCTCGTCCACCACATCGCCAGCGACGGCGAGTCGATGGAGCCGCTCTCCCGCGACCTGGCCGCCGCCTACACCGCCCGGCTGCGCGGCGAGGCCCCGCAGTGGGCCGACCTGCCGGTGCAGTACGTCGACTACACGCTGTGGCAGCGCGAACTGCTCGGCGACGAGAAGGACCCGGCGAGCGTGGTCTCCACCCAGGTCGCCTACTGGAAGGACGAGCTCCAGGGCGTTCCGACCCCGCTGCGCCTGTCCACGGACCGCCCGCGCCCGCCGGTGGCCAGCCACCGCGGCGACACGGTCGGCTTCCCGATCGACGCCGAGCTGCTCGCCGCCGTCGAGGCCCTGGGCCGCGAGCGGGACATGACCGTCCCCATGGTGCTCCAGGCCGCACTCGCCGTGGTGCTCCAGCACCTGGGCGCCGGCCACGACATCGCCATCGGCTCCACCGTCGCCGGCCGCACCGACGACGAACTCGCCGACCTGGTCGGCTTCTTCGTCAACACCTGGGTGCTGCGCACGGACCTGTCCGGCGCCCCCACCTTCGACGGGGTGCTGGAGCAGGTGCGCCAGAAGGCCCTGACGGCGTACGACAATCAGGACGCGCCCTTCGAGCACCTGGTGGAGGTCCTCAACCCCGAGCGCTCCACCGCCTACCACCCGCTGTTCCAGGTCATGTTCACCTGGGAGAACGACGCCTGGATCGACCTGGAGCTGCCCGGTCTGGAGCGGGCGCGCTTCGAGGTGCTCGCCACCCCGACCGCCAAGTTCGACCTGGAGTTCAACTACTTCTCGGACCCCGAGGGCCCGGGCATGCTCTGCTACCTGGAGTACGCCACCGACCTGTTCGACCGCTCCACGGCCCAGTCCGTCGTGGACCGCTACCTTCGGGTCATCCGCGAGGTCGTCGCCCGCCCGGACCGCCCGGTCGCCCTGGCGCCCGTCCTGGGCCAGGACGAACTGGACACCGTGGTCGGCGAGTTCAACGACACGGCCGTCGAGCTGCCCCGGGTGTCGGTCGGCGAGCTCTTCGAGCGCCAGGCCGCGGCGACCCCGGACGCGGTCGCGCTGGAGGCCGGGGACGAGACCCTCACCTACCGCGCACTCGACGCCCGGGCCACCCGGATCGCACAGGAGCTCGCCGCACACGGCGTGGGCGCCGAGACCCTCGTGGGCGTCGCCCTGCCCCGCACGGCCGACCTGGTGGCCGGCCTGCTCGGGGTGCTCAAGGCCGGCGCGGCCTACCTGCCCATCGACCCCCGGTACCCCAGCCGCCGCCTCGACTTCATCCTCCAGGACGCCGCGCCCGCGCTGATCCTGACCGACTCCGAGACCGTCGGCGTACTGCCGCCCACGGAGGTCCCGCGGCTGTTCGTCGGCGACATCGGCCCCGACGCCCCGCAGGACGCCCAGGCCCCCGCCGCCGGCGCCCGGCCGGGCCAGACCGCCTACGTCATCTACACCTCGGGCTCCACCGGCACGCCCAAGGGCGTCGCGATCACCCACGCCAACGTGGTCAACGACGTCCTGGGACTGGCCTCGGCCATCGGCGTCGGCGCCGGGACGCGCGTACTGGCCGGCACCTCGGTCAACTTCGACGTGTCCGTCTTCGAGATCTTCGCGACGCTCTGCTCCGGCGGCACCGTCGAACTGGTGCGTGACGTACTGGTGATCGGAGAGCGCGGCGGCTGGAGCGGCGGCGTGATCAGCACCGTCCCGTCCGTCTTCGCCGAACTCCTCGGGCAGGTCGGCGACGGCATCACCGTCGACACCGTGGTCTTCGCCGGTGAGGCCCTCCCCACCTCCCTCGCCCGGCGCGTCCGCGAGGCGATCCCCGGCGTCCGGGTGGTCAACGCCTACGGCCAGAGCGAGTCCTTCTACGCCACCACCTTCGCCCTGCCCGCCGACGAGGAGTGGGACGGCGCCGGCAGCGCCCCCATCGGCTCCCCGCTCGGCAACGTCCGCACCTACGTCCTCGGCCCCGGCCTGCTGCCCGTCCCGGCCGGCGTGGTCGGCGAGCTGTACGTCGCAGGCGAGATCGGCCGCGGCTACTTCGGCCGCGCCGCCCTGACCGCCGACCGCTTCGTCGCCGACCCCTACGGCGCACCCGGATCGCGCATGTACCGCACCGGCGACCTGGCGCGCTGGAACACCGCGGGACAGCTGGAGTACGCGGGCCGCGACGACGCGCAGATGAAGGTGCGCGGCTTCCGCATCGAGCCCGGCGAGATCGAGGCCGTCCTGACCGCGCACCCCGGCGTCGCCCAGGCCGTGGTCACCATCCGGGAGGGCCGCGGCAGCAAGCAGCTCGTCTGCCACGTCGTCCCGCTCGACGCCGACCAGGGCGGCTTCGGGACCGTCGCCAGCCTCGGCGACCTCGACGTCGACCTCACGACCAACGTGTCCGTGCGCGAGCTGCGGCGCTTCGCCGCGGGCCGGCTGCCCGAGTTCATGGTCCCGGCCGTGTTCGTCATGGTCGGCCGACTGCCGCTGACCGCCAACGGCAAGCTCGACCTGGCGGCGCTGCCTGAGCCCGACTTCACCGGCGGCGAGTACCGCGCCCCGCGCGACGCCGCCGAGGAGGTCCTCGCCGCCGTCTACGCCGAGGTCCTCGGCCTCGACCGGGTCGGCATCGACGACGACTTCTTCGCCATCGGCGGCGACAGCATCCGCTCCATCCAGGTCGTCTCCCGCGCCCGCAGCGGCGGCGTGGAGGTCAGCCCGCGGCAGATCTTCGACCACCGCACCGTCGCCGAGCTGGCCGCCGTCGCCACCCTCGGCGCCGAAGCCGGCACCGGCCCGCAGCTCGCGGAGCTCGACGGCGCCGGCACCGGCCGGATGCCGCTGCTGCCGATCGGCGAGTACCTGCTCGAACTGGGCGAGGACACCGACCGGTTCGCCATGTCGACGGCCGTCGACCTGCCCGAGGGCATCGACCGGGCCGGGCTCGCCGCGACCCTCGGCGCGGTCCTGGACCGCCACGACATCCTGCGCTCCCGGCTCGTCACCGGCGACGGGAGCGCCGCCCTGGAGGTGGCCGCACCCGGCTCGGTCGACGCCGACGCGCTGATCCACCGCGTGGAGTGCGACGGCATCTGGGACGAGCGGTGGTTCGAGCGGGCCGGCGCCGAGCTGGACGCCGCCACCGGACGGCTGGACGCCGCCGCCGGCACCATGGCGCAGTTCGTCTGGTTCGCCCCCCGGGACGGCGCGGGCCGCCTGCTGCTGGTCCTGCACCACTTCGTCGTCGACGGCGTGTCCTGGCGCATCCTGCTGCCGGACCTCGCCGCCGCCTGGGAGCAGGTCCGCGAGGGCCGCACCCCCGACCTGCCCGCGACGGGCACCTCGGCCCGCCGGTGGGCGCACGCCCTGGCCGACGAGGCGCAGGAGCCCGCACGCGTCGCCGAACTCGCCCTGTGGCGCTCGGTCGTCGCGGGCCCCGACCCCCTCCTCGGATCGCGCGCCCTGGACCCGGCCGTCGACACCATGTCCACGGTCGACCACACCTGGCTCACGCTGCCCGTGCCGGTCACCGAGACCCTGCTGACCACCCTCCCGGCCGCCTTCCACGGCGGCGTCAACGACGGCCTGCTCGCCGCGCTGACCCTGGCCGTCGCCCGCTGGCGCCGGGCTCGCGGTATCGAGGAGTCCTCCGCCCTGATCCGGGTCGAGGGACACGGCCGCGAGGAGGACGTCGTCCCCGGCGCCGACCTGTCGCGCACCGTGGGCTGGTTCACCACGATGTTCCCCGCCCGCCTCGACCTCGCCGGCATCGACCTCGACGACGCCTTCGCGGGCGGCCCCGCCGCCGGAGCCGCGGTCAAGGCCGTCAAGGAGCAGCTCCTGTCCCTCCCCGACAAGGGCGTGGGCTACGGCCTGCTGCGATACCTGAACCCGCAGACCGCGGACGTGCTGCGCCGCTACCCCACCGGGCAGATCGGCTTCAACTACCTCGGCCGCTTCTCGTCCTCCTCGGACGTGCCCGAGCACCTGCGCGGGCTGGGCTGGACCCTCGCCGAGGGCACCACCGGGCTGATCGCGCAGCCGGGCGGCCGGATGCCGGCCCTCTCCACCCTCGACGTCGGCGCGCTCGTCACCGACACCGAGCAGGGCCCGCAGCTCACCGCCCGCCTCGCCTTCCCCGCCGGACTGCTCGCGAAGGAGGACGTCGAGGAGCTCGCCGAGCTGTGGAGCACCGCCCTGACGGCCCTGGCCCGGCACGCCGCCGCGCCCGGCGCGGGCGGCCTGACCCCCTCGGACGTCCCGCTGGTGCGGGTGGGCCAGGAGGAGATCGAGGCCTGGGAGGAGCGCCACCCCGGCCTGGAGGACGTCTGGCCGCTGACCACCATGCAGGACGGCCTGCTCTTCCACGCGCAGCTCGCCGGATCCACCTTCGACGCCTACCAGATGCAGCTCGTCTTCCACCTCGCCGGCGAGGTCGAGCCGGCCCGCATGCGGGCCGCCGGGCAGGCCCTCCTCGACCGGTACGCCAACCTGCGCGCCGCGTTCGTGTACGACGCGGCCGGCGACCGCGTGCAGGTCGTACGGGACCGGGTGGAGCTGCCTTGGCAGTACCTCGACCTCAGCGGGTTCGGCGAGGAGGGCCGTGAGGAGGCGCTGAAGCGCTTCCTCACGGAGGACCACGCCTCGCACTTCGACCTGGCCCGCGCCCCGCTCGTGCGGATGTCCCTCGTCATGATGGCCCCCGACCGCTGGGAGCTCGTCTTCACCGCCCACCACGTCCTCTTCGACGGCTGGTCCATCCCGGTCCTCATGCAGGACCTGCTGCGGCTGTACGGCTCCGAGGGCGACGCCTCCGCGCTGCCCCGGGTGCCCGGCTACCGCGACTTCCTGGTGTGGCAGGCCGGCCAGGACCGCGAGGCCTCCGCCCGCGCCTGGGCCGCCGAGCTCGCCGGGGTCGAGTCGCCGACGCTGATCGCCCCCGACGCGCACACCGCGGCCGACCCGGCCGGCATCGGCCAGATCGACATCCCGCTGTCCGCGGACGACGCCCGCGACCTCGGCCGGCGCGCCGCCGAGCTGGGCCTCACCCTCAACACCCTCGTCCAGGGCACCTGGGCGCTCGTCCTCGCCGGACTGACCGGCCGCCAGGACGTCGTCTTCGGCGCCACCGTCTCCGGCCGCCCGCCCGTCGTCCCCGGCGTCGACGCGATGGTCGGCCTGTTCATCAACACCCTGCCCGTGCGGGTGGAGTGCACCCCCGGCGCCACCCTCGGCGGGCTGCTGCGCGACCTGCAGAACCGGCAGAGCGCCCTGCTCGACCACCACCACCACGGGCTGCTGGACATCCACCGCTCCGTCGGGCTGAACGTCCTCTTCGACACCCTCGTCGGCTTCGAGTCGTACCCGATCGACGGCGTCGCCATCAAGGAGGCGAACTCGGCCGCGGGCATCTCGATCACCGGCATCAGCCCGCTCAGCGGCGCCCACTACCCGCTGGTCGTGATGGCCTTCGCCGACCCGCACCTGAGGGTCGCCCTCCAGTACCAGCACCACCTCTTCGACCCGGCGACCGTCGAGGGCATCGCCGCCCGCTTCGCACGGATCCTCCAGGAGCTCGTGGCCGACCCCGACGCCCGCGTCGGCTCGGTCCACGTCCTGGAGTCCGCCGAACGCGCCCGGGTCCTGGAGGAGTTCAACGACACGGCCGTCGACGTCCCCCGCAGGACCGTGGCCGCCCTGTTCGAGGAGCGGGCCGCCGCCACACCGGACGCCGTCGCCGTCGCCTCCGGCAGCCGCACCCTCACCTACCGGGAGCTGGACACCCGCGCCAACCGGCTGGCCCACGTCCTGGCCGCCCGCGGCGTCGGACAGGAGTCCGTCGTCGGCGTGGCCCTGCCCCGCTCGCCCGAACTGATCACGGCCCTGCTGGCCGTCCTCAAGGCCGGCGGCGCCTACCTGCCGGTGGACCCCGAGTACCCGGCCGAGCGCATCGCCTTCATGCTGGGCGACGCCGCCCCGACGCTGCTCCTGACCGACACCGAGATCGCCGCGGGCCTGCCCGAGGGCGCCTGCCCGCACCTCGTCCTCGACGACGCCGGCACCGCCGCAGCCGTCGACGCGGCCCCCGCCGACGCGCCGGCCGCCGCCGCACACGACCGCGTCGACCAGCTCGCGTACGTGATGTACACCTCCGGTTCGACGGGCCTGCCCAAGGGCGTCGGCGTCACCCACCGGGCCGTCGCCGGCCTCGCACTGGACCGCCGCTACCGCGGCGGCGCCCACGAGCGGGTCCTCGTCCACTCCGCGCAGTCCTTCGACGCCTCCACCTACGAGCTGTGGGTCCCGCTGCTCGGCGGCGGCACCGCCGTGGTGGCGCCCGTCGGCAAGCTGGACGCCGGAGCCCTCGCCGCCGTCATCACCGAGCAGCGGGTCACCGCGCTGTGGCTGACCGCCGGCCTGTTCAAGGTGATCGCCGACGAGAACCCGGAGTGCTTCGCCGGCGTGTCCCAGGTGTGGACCGGCGGCGACGTCGTCTCCCCGGCCTCGGTGACCCGCGCCCTGCGGGCCTGCCCCGGACTGGAGGTCGTCGACGGCTACGGCCCCACCGAGACCACCACCTTCGCCACCACCCACCCCATGCCCGACCCCGAGCGCGTCGGCGAGCCGATCCCGATCGGCCGCCCGATGGACAACATGCGGGTCTACGTCCTCGACGCGGGCCTGCGCCCCACCCTCCCCGGCGTCCCCGGCGAGCTGTACATCGCCGGCGCGGGCCTGGCCCGCGGCTACGCCCACCGCTCGGCCCTGACCTCCGAGCGCTTCGTCGCCTCCCCGTTCGGCGCCCCTGGCGAGCGCATGTACCGCACCGGCGACGTCGTGGCCTGGACGGCGGACGGCGAACTCGTCTTCCGGGGCCGCGCCGACACCCAGGTCAAGATCCGCGGCTTCCGCATCGAGCCCGCCGAGGTCGAGGCCGCCCTGGCCGCGCACCCCGACGTCGCCCAGGCCGTCGTCACCTGGAACGAGGACCGGGCCGGCGAACGCCGCCTGGTCGGGTACGTCGTCCCGCGCGTCGACGGCTCCGACACCTCCGGCGCCGAGGAGCAGGTCGACGAGTGGGAGGAGATCTACGACGACCTCTACGCCGTCTCCGACGCCGCCTGGGGCGAGGACTTCACCGGCTGGAACTCCAGCTACACCGGCGGGGCGCCCATCGCCCTCGACGAGATGGCCGTGTGGCGCGACGCCGCGGTGGAGCAGATCACCAACTGGTCGCCGCGCCGCGTCATGGAGATCGGTGTCGGCACCGGCCTGCTCATGTCCCAGACCCTCGGGCAGGTGGAGGAGTACTGGGGGACCGACATGTCCGCCGCCGTCGTCGACCGGCTGCTGGTGCAGGTCGAGCAGACCGGCTTCGGCGACCGCGTGCACCTGCGCCACCAGAACGGCGACGACGTCTCCGGTCTGCCGCGCGAGCACTTCGACCTCGTCGTCATCAACTCGGTCGTGCAGTACTTCCCCGACGCCGAGTACATGGACCGGGTCCTGGCCGGCGCGATGGAGCTGCTGGCCCCCGGCGGACGCGTCCTGATCGGCGACGTCCGCAACGCCGCCACGCTGCGGCTCTTCCGCAGCGGCGTGCAGCGCGCCCTGCACCCCGAGGCCTCCGCCCCGGTGAGCCGCGCCGCCGTCGCCCGCGCGATCCTCATGGAGAAGGAGCTCGTCCTCGACCCCGAGTGGTTCACCCGGTGGGCCGAGCGGCACGGAGCGGGCGGCGTGGACATCCGGCTGAAGGCCGGCCGCCCCCACAACGAGCTGACCCGCCACCGCTACGAGGTCCTCCTGCACAAGGCGCCCGTCGCCGCGACCGACCTGCGCGACGTCCCGGCGCTGCGCTGGGGCAGCCAGGTCGAGGACTTCTTCGGCCTGGAGGAGTTCGTCCGCGGCCACGGCGAGCAGCCCGTACGCGTCACCCGCATCCCCAACGCGCGGCTCGCCGACGAGGTCGAGTCCGCCGCCGCGGTCGGCGTCATCGAGGTGCCCGCCGTCGCCGGCCCCGTCCTGGACCCGCAGGACCTGCGCGAATGGGCCGCCGAGCGCGGCTGGGGCGTCCTGCTCACCTGGTCGTCCGCCGCCGCCGAGTGCTTCGACGCGGTGATCGTGCCTACCGGTCCCGTCACGGACCAGGTCTTCACCGGCGGCTTCACGCCCTCGGGCCGCGCCGACCGGGTCCTGGCCAACGAGCCGGCCGCCGCGGGCCGGATCGGCACCCTCGTCGGGGCCCTGCGCGGCTACCTCCAGGAGCGCCTCCCGGAGCACCTGGTGCCGTCCTCCGTCGTCGCCATCGCCGAGGTGCCGCTGACGCCCAACGGGAAGCTGGACCAGCGGGCCCTGCCCGCCCCGGACTTCGCGGCGGCCGCCACCGGCCGCGACCCGCGCACCCCGCAGGAAGAGGTCCTGTGCGGCCTGTTCGCCGCGGTGCTCGGCCTGGACCGGGTCGGCATCGACGACGACTTCTTCGCCCTGGGCGGCCACTCCCTGCTCGCCACCCGCCTCGTCAGCCGGATCCGGCAGGTCCTCGACGTCGAACTGCCCATCAGGGTCGTCTTCGAGGCACCGACCGTCGTCGAGCTGGTGGAACACCTCGCGGCCGGCGCGCCCGTGCGGGCACCGCTGCGGCGCACCGCCGAACGCCCCGACTCCGTACCGCTGTCGTTCGCCCAGCGCCGCCTGTGGTTCATCGACCGGTTCGAGGGCCCCTCGGCGACCTACAACGCCCCCTTCCCGCTGCGCCTGACCGGCGAGCTGGACCTGCCGGCCCTGGAGGCCGCACTCGGCGACGTCGTCGCCCGCCACGAGAGCCTGCGCACCCTGATCGTCGAGGACGCCGACGGCGTCCCCGCCCAGCACGTGCTGCCGGCCGACCAGGCGCGGCTGCAGGTCCCGCTCGTGGAGGTGGCGCCCGGCGCGCTGGACGACGCCATGGCCGAGGCCTCGGCGTACCTCTTCGACCTGGCCACGGAGATCCCGGTACGGGCCCCCGTGCTCCGGATCGGAGCGCAGGAGCACGTCCTGGTCCTGCTCATCCACCACATCGCCAGCGACGGCTCCTCCATGGCCCCGCTGGCCCGCGACCTCGCCGCCGCCTACGCGGCCCGCAAGGACGGCGGCGCCCCGCAGTGGACGCAGCTCCCCGTCCAGTACGTCGACTACACGCTGTGGCAGCGCGAGGTGCTCGGCGACGAGGAGGACCCGGCCAGCGCGCTCGCCGCGCAGGTCGGCTACTGGCGCCGGGAACTGGCGGGCGTGCCGCAGCCGCTCCAGCTCGCCTCCGACCGCCCGCGCCCGGCCAAGGCCTCCCACCGCGGCGACGCCGTGGAGTTCGCCCTGGCCCCCGAGGTCGCGGCCGCGGTCGAGGAGCTGGCGCGCCGCAGCGGCGCGACCTCCTCCATGGTGCTCCAGTCCGCCCTGGCCGTCCTGCTGCACGGCCTCGGCGGCGGCGACGACCTGACGATCGGCTCCCCGATCGCCAACCGCACCGACGAGGCCCTCGCGGAACTCGTGGGCTTCTTCGTCAACACCTGGGTGCTGCGCGTGGACCTGTCGGGCAACCCCGCGTTCACGGAGCTGCTGGAGCGCGTCCGGGCCAAGTCCCTGGCCGCGTACGACAACCAGGACGTGCCCTTCGAGCGGCTGGTGGAGGTCCTCAACCCCGAGCGGTCCACGGCCTACTCCCCGCTGTTCCAGGTGATGTTCGCCTGGCAGAACTTCGCCCGTAAGGACTTCGCGCTGCCGGGTCTGCAGGTGGAGTTCGAACGGGTCCGCACCGAGACCGCCAAGTTCGACCTGTTCTTCAACATGGCCGACCTGCCCGGCATGGGCGTGGTGGGTCTCCTGGAGTACGCCACCGACCTGTTCGACCGGGAGACCGCCCAGGCCGTCGCCGACCGCTTCGTGCGGATCGTCGGCCTGCTGGCCGCCGCCCCCGAGCAGCGGGTGGCCTGCGTCGAGCTGGTGGACGGGGCCGAACGCGAGCTGGTGCTCCACGGCTTCAACACCACGCAGGAGCCGACCCCCGAGGTCACCGTGCCCGCCCTGGTCGAGCTCCAGACGCAGCGGCGCCCCGACGCGGTCGCGCTGGTCTGCGGCGACGAGTCGCTGACCTACCGCGAGCTCGACGAGCGGGCGAACCGGCTGGCCCGCGAGCTCGGCCGGCACGGCGTGGGACCCGAGAGCGTGGTCGGCGTCGCCCTGCCGCGCACCGCGGACCTGGTCGCGGCCCTGCTGGGCGTCCTGAAGGCCGGCGGCGCCTACCTGCCGATCGACCCCAAGTACCCCAGCCGGCGCCTGGAGCACATCCTCGCCGACGCCCGCCCGGCGCTCGTCCTGACGGACGCGGCCACCGCCGGGATCCTGCCCGAGACGGGGACCCCCCGCCTGTACCTGGGCGACCTGGCCCTCGGCGCCCCCGCCGACCCGGCCGCGGCCGCGCCCGCGGCCGTGCTGCCCGGCAACGCCGCGTACGTGATGTACACGTCGGGCTCCACGGGCGTCCCGAAGGGCGTGACCGTCACCCACGCCGGCGTCGTCAACGGCGTGCTGCGGCTCGCCTCCACGATCGGCGTGGACTGCGGCACCCGCACCCTCGCCGCCGCCTCCGTCAACTTCGACGTCTCCGTCTTCGAGGTCTTCACCACGCTGGCGGCGGGCGGCACCGTCGAACTGGCCCGCGACGTCCTCGTCATCGGCGAGCGCGGCGGCTGGACCGGCGGCGTGATCAGCACCGTCCCCTCCGTCTTCGCCGAGCTCCTCGACCAGGTCGAGGGGAAGATCACCGCGGACGCCGTGGTGTTCGCCGGCGAGGCACTGCCCGCGTCCCTGGCCGCCCGGGTCCGCGACGCCGTTCCCGGCGTGCGGGTGGTCAACGCCTACGGCCAGACCGAGAGCTTCTACGCGAGCACCTTCGCGCTCCCGGCCGACGGCGAGTGGGACGCCGCGCACACCGCCCCGATCGGCGCCCCCCTGGGCAACATGCGCGCCTACGTCCTGGGCGCCGGCCTGGCGCCGGTGCCCGTGGGCGCCGTCGGCGAGCTGTACGTCGCCGGCGCCATCGCCCGCGGCTACCACGGCCGCGCCGCGCTGACCGCCGAGCGCTTCACCGCCGACCCGTACGGGCCGCCCGGATCGCGGATGTACCGCACCGGCGACCTGGCCCGGTGGCGGGCCGACGGACAGCTGGAGTACGTCGGCCGCGGCGACGCCCAGCTCAAGATCCGCGGGTTCCGCATCGAGCCCGGCGAGATCGAGGCGGCCCTGACCGCCCACCCCGGCGTCGAACACGCCGTGGTGACCGCCCAGAGCACCCCCGACGGGTCCAAGCGCCTCGTCGGCTACGTGGTCGGCTCGCCGGACTCCGGCGGCCAGGTCGACGCGCAGGGCCGCTTCGAGGCCGACATGACCTCCGGCCTCACCATGCGCGAGCTGCGCCGCTTCGTCACCGGCCGGCTGCCGGAGTTCATGGTCCCCGCGGTCCTCGTACCGCTGGACCGGCTGCCGCTGGCCCCCAACGGCAAGCTGGACCGCGCGGCCCTGCCCGAGCCGGACTTCACCGGCGAGAGCTACCGCGCCCCGCGCGACCGCACCGAGGAGGTGCTCGCCGCCGTCTACGCCGAGGTCCTCGGCCTGGAGCGGGTCGGCATCGACGACGACTTCTTCGCCATCGGAGGCGACAGCATCCGCTCCATCCAGATCGTCTCCCGGGCGAAGGCCCAGGGCGTCGTGGTCAACCCGCGGCAGATCTTCGAACTGCGCACGGTCGCCGAGCTGGCCGCCGCCGCGGGCGGGGCGGACCTCGGCCCGGCCCTCGCCGAGCTGGACGGCGGCGGCACCGGATCCATGCCGCTCGCCCCGATCGCCCGGTACATGCTCGAACTCGGCGGCAGTTTCGACCGGTTCTCGATGTCCGCGGCGCTCGAACTGCCCGACGGCATCGACGAGGACGGCCTGACCGCCGTACTGGACGCGGTGCTCGACCACCACGACATCCTGCGCTCCCGCCTCGTCCTCGACGCCGGCGGCAGCCTGGAGGTCTCCGCCCCCGGCACGGTCGACGCGGCCGCGCTGGTGCACCGGGTGCCCTGCACGGGCATCTGGGACGAGGCGTGGCTGGAGTCGGCCCGGGCCGAACTGGACGCCGCGACCGGCCGGCTCGACCCGGCCGCCGGCACCATGGCCCAGTTCGTGTGGTTCGCCCCCGAGCGGGGCGCCGGCCGGCTCCTGGTGGTCCTGCACCACCTCGTCGTCGACGGCGTGTCCTGGCGCATCCTGCTCCCCGACCTCGCCACCGCCTGGGAGCAGGTCGAGGCGGGCTCCGCCCCGGCCCTGCCCGCGGTCGGCACCTCCGCCCGCCGCTGGGCGCACGCCCTCCTCGACGAGGCGTCCGACCCGGACCGCATCGCCGAGCTCGCCCGGTGGTCCGACGTGCTCGACTGCGACGACCCCGTCCTCGGCGCACGCCCGCTGGACCCGGCGGTGGACGTCATGTCCACCGTGGAGTCGGTCTCCCTGGAACTGCCGGAGCAGGTCACCGAGGCCCTGCTGACGACCCTGCCCACGGCCTTCCACGGCGGAGTCAACGACGGCCTGCTGGCCGCGCTCGCCCTCGCGGTGACGCAGTGGCGCGCCGACCGCGGCGTCGAGGCGTCCTCGACCCTGATCCGCCTGGAGGGCCACGGCCGCGAGGAGCAGGTCGTGCCCGGCGCCGACCTGTCCCGTACCGTCGGCTGGTTCACCAGCATGTTCCCCGTACGGCTCGACCTCGCCGGGCACGACGTGCAGGAGGCGATCTCCGGCGGCGCCGCCGCGGGCGGCGTCCTCAAGGCCGTCAAGGAACAGCTCCTGGCCGTCCCGGACAAGGGAGTCGGCTTCGGCCTGCTGCGCCACCTGAACCCGTCCACCGCCGCCGAGCTCGACTGGCGCCCGACCCCCCAGATCTCCTTCAACTACCTGGGCCGGGTCGCGGCCGCCGCCCCGGCCGACGCAGGGCAGGGCTCCGGCTGGACCCTGGCCGCCGACGCCCTCGGCCTCGCCGCCGACCTCGACGCGGACATGCCCGCGCTGTCCACCGTCGAGATCAGCGCCTACGTCACCGACACCGCCGACGGCCCCCGGTTCAACGCCCGCGTCTCCTACCCGGCGGGTGTCCTCGCGCAGGCCGAGGTACGGGAACTCGCCGACCTGTGGGTGCGCGCGCTGGAGGGCTTCGCCCACCACGCAGCCACCCCCGGCGCCGGCGGCCTGACCCCCTCCGACGTCCCGCTGGTCCGTCTCACGCAGAGCGAGATCGAGGGCTGGGAGGAGCAGTACCCGGGCCTGGCCGACGTCTGGCCGCTGACCCCGCTCCAGTTCGGTCTGCTCTTCGAGACCATGCGCCTGGAGGAGGACGCCTTCGACCCGCACATCGTGCAGGTGGCCTTCCACGTCCAGGGCCGGGTCGACGCGGCCCGGATGCGGGTGGCGGCGCAGGCGCTCCTCGACCGGTACGCCAACCTGCGCACCGCGTTCGTCACCGACGCGGGCGGCGACCTCACCCAGCTCGTGCTCGACGAGGTCGAACTGCCCTGGCGGGTCGCCGACCTGCGCGGCCTCGACGACAGCGCCCGCGAGGAGGGGCTGGAGCGGATCCTCGCCGAGGACCACTACGCCCAGTTCGACCCGGCGACGCCGCCGATGCTGCGGGCCTCGCTGGTCCAGCTCGCCGAGGAGACCTCGGAGCTGGTGCTCACCGTGCACCACGCGCTCTTCGACGGCTGGTCGTTCCCGCTGCTCGTACGGGACCTCGCCTACCTGTACGCGTCCGAGGGCGACGCCTCCGAGCAGCCGCGGGTGCCCGAGTACCGGGAGTTCCTGCGCTGGCTGTCCCGCCGCGACGACAAGGCCGCCGCGGCGGCCTGGGCCAAGGAGATGGAGGGCGTCGCGGAGCCCACCCTGCTCCCCGCCGAGACCCCCGCGGACGGCGGCGACGACGCCCGCGTCGGACAGGTCGACGTCCCGCTGCCGCTGGACGAGGCCCGCGCCCTGAAGAAGCGCGCAGCCGAACTGGGCGTGTCCATGGGCACCCTGGTCCAGGGCGTCTGGGCGCTGATGCTCGGACAGCTCACCGGCAAGCGGGACGTCATCTTCGGCACGACCGTGTCCGGCCGGCCCGCGGAGGTGCCCGGCGTCGACCAGATGGTGGGCCTGTTCGTCAACTCGCTGCCCATCCGCGCCGAGTACGCGCCGAGCGACACCCTCGCCCAGGTGCTGCAGAACCTCCAGGAGCGCCAGACGGCACTGCTGGACCACCACCACTTCGGGCTGCACCGCATCCAGCGGGAGGCCGGCCTGAAGGAGCTCTTCAACACCATCGTGCTCTTCCAGTCCTTCCCGGTCGACAAGGAGGCACTGGGCGCGGCCAACACCGCGGCGGGCGTCTCCTTCACCGGGATCCGGCCCTCCGCCGGCGCCGCCTACCTCGTGGGCCTCGCCGCGGACGCCGAGCCCTACCTGCGCATGATCCTCCAGTACCAGCGGCAGGACATCAGCGCGGCGACGGTGGAGCGGATCGCCGAGCGGGTGCTGCACATCCTGCGGCAGCTCATCGCCGACCCGCAGATCCCGGTGGGCGCACTGGACGTCCTGCACGAGGCCGAACGCGAGCGCCTCCTGCTCGACTTCAACCGGACGCGGACGCAGGAGCCGGCGCTCACCCTGCCCGCCCTGTTCGAGCGGAAGGCGGCCGAGGCACCGCAGGAGACCGCGGTCCTCTTCGAGGACCAGAAGGTGACCTACGGGGAACTGGACGCGCGGGCCGACCGGCTGGCGCGGGTCCTCGTCGAGCGCGGGGTCGGACCGGAGACGGTCGTCGGCGTGGCCCTCCGGCGCTCGCCGCAGTGGCCGGTCGCGGTCCTCGCCGTGATGAAGGCGGGCGGCGCCTACCTGCCGCTCGACCCGGCCTACCCGGCGGACCGGCTCACCTACATGGTCGAGGACTCCGGGACCGGACTGATCCTCGTGGACCGGGCCACGTCCGACCGGCTGCCCGACCTCCCGTCGGAGCTGCTGGTCCTGGACGAACCGGAGTTCGCCCAGGCCCTGGACGGCGCGGACCCCGCGCCGCCGGCCGACGCGCGGCGGCCCTGCCCGCTCGCCGTCGCCAACACCGCCTACGTCATCTACACCTCCGGCTCCACCGGCCGCCCGAAGGGCGTGGCCGTCACCCACACCGGCTTCGCGAACATGGTCGCGGAGGTGACCGGGCTCCTGGGCATCACCGCCCGCAGCCGGGTCCTGCAGTTCGCCTCGCCGAGCTTCGACATCTCCGTCGGCGAGATGTGCATGTCCCTGTTCGCCGGGGGAGCCCTGGTCATGGCGGACCCGGACCGGCTCGCCCCCGGGGCGCCGCTCGCCGAGACCGCCGACGCCTTCGGGGTGACCCACGCCATCCTGACGCCGACGGTGCTCGCCGCCATGCCCGCCGGATCGCTGTCCTCGGTCGAGGCGCTGATGGTGGCCGGTGAGGCCGCCTCACCGGAACTGGTCGCCACCTGGTCGGCCGGACGCCGGATGTTCAACGGCTACGGGCCGACGGAGACCACCATCGGCGCGACGGCCGGCGAACTCACCTCCAACACCGCCGTCACCATCGGCCGGCCCATCCGCAACACCCGCGTCTACGTGCTGGACTCCGCGCTGCGGCCGGTCCTGCCGGGCGTGCCCGGCGAGCTCTACATCGCCGGCGCGGGCCTGACCCGCGGCTACGTCGGCCGGCCGGACCTGACCGCCCAGCGGTTCACGGCCTGCCCGTTCGGGGAGCCCGGCGAGCGCATGTACCGCACCGGCGACCTGGTCGAGTGGACCCACGACGGACAGCTCGTCTTCCGCGGCCGCACCGACAACCAGATCAAGGTGCGCGGCTACCGCATCGAGCTCGGCGAGATCGAGACGGCCCTCGCGGCCCACCCGGCGGTGGACCACGGCGTCGTCACCGCCCGCGACAACCTGGCCGGCGACAAGCAGCTCGTCGCCTACGTCATCCCCGCGCCGGGCGAGCGCGTGGTGGCCGAGGACCTGCGCAAGCACCTCACCAGCCGCATGCCGGAGTACATGGTCCCGTCCGCCTTCGTCACCCTGGAGCAGCTGCCGCTCACCCCGAACGGCAAGCTCGACCGCGACGCCCTCCCGGACCCGGAGTACAGCGGCGGAGTCGACTACCGTGCCCCGCGCAACCCGCTCGAGACCACCCTGGCGAAGCTGTTCGCCGAGGCCCTCGAACTGGAGCGGGTCGGCATCGACGACGACTTCTTCGACCTGGGCGGCCACTCGCTGCGCCTGACCAAGCTCATCAGCCGGATCCGCGCGGTCCTCGGGGCCAAGGTCCCGATCCGCGTGATGTTCGGGGCCACGACCGTCGCCAAGCTGGCCGAGTACCTCCAGGACCAGGTCAAGACGGCGCAGGCGCCCGTCTTCGCGGACCCCTTCGCGGTGGTCCTGCCGATGCGGACCGAGGGCTCCAAGGCGCCCCTGTGGTTCGTCCACCCGGGTGTCGGACTGTGCTGGTCCTACGTGGGCCTCGCCCAGCTCCTCGGGGACCGGCCGGTGTACGGCATCCAGGGCCGCGGCTTCGACGGCACGGGCCGGGCCGAGTCCACGCAGGCGATGCTCGACGACTACCTGGAGCAGATCCTCGCGGCCCAGCCGGAGGGCCCCTACCACCTGGTGGGGCACTCCACGGGCGGCACGTACGCCCACGCCCTCGCCGCCGAACTGAAGCGGCGCGGACACCAGGTGGCGCTGCTGGCCCTCATGGACAGCCCGCCGAGCGGCTGGTTCCGGCACATCGAGGACCCGGTGAACATGCCGGAGGTCCGGGAGTTCTTCAAGGAGTTCTTCATCGGCTCCGGCGTGGACGAGGACCGCGAGGCCCTGGTGGAGAACGGCAGCCACCTGTTCAAGTCGCACGCCGAGATGCTCCTGGAGTGGGACTCGCCCGTCTACGACGGCGACGCGGTCTTCTTCAACGCCACCCAGAACCCGGACGAGTCCTACGCCGCCATCTGGGCCCCGCACATCACCGGCACCGTCCACGAGTACGACATCGACGCCACGCACATGGGCATGCCGAAGGCCCAGCCCGCGGCCGAGATCGCCCGCATCATCAACGAGCACCTCGGGGGGAACTGACCATGACCGGGACACCGGCCGGCGCGCAGGAGACGGAAGCGGCGGCCTTCGTCGACCGCCTGGGCATCAACGACGAGTTCTTCTGGCTGCGCGGGCACCGGCCCGAGCATCCCGTCGAGGTCAACGACTACGGCATCGTCAACGTGTACGGCTACAAGGAGGTGCTGGAGGTCGTCGGCGACCCGAAGACGTTCTCCAGCGACGTCGCCGAACTCATCGCCGGCGACGTGGAGATCGACCCCGAGTTCAGCGACGGCACCCTGCTGCAGTCCGACCCGCCGGACCACACCAAACTGCGCAAGATCATCAGCAAGGCGTTCACCCGCGGGATGGTCGCGGCCCTGGAGCCGCGGATGGTGGAGATCACCCACGAACTCCTCGACGCGGTCGACGGCCAGGACAGCATCGAGATGGTGAACGACCTGGCCTACCCGATGCCGATCATCGTCATCTCCGAGCTGCTCGGCGTGCCGCAGAGCGACCGCGACCTGTTCAAGACGTGGGTCGACCGGATGGCCCACAGCGCCGTCGCCCTCACCTCGGGCGACCGGGACCTCGACGAGGACGTCGACGCCCAGGCCGCCATGCGCGTGGTCCCGGAGATGTTCCAGTACCTGCGCGAACACGCCGCCGAACGCCGCACCAAGCCCCGCGAGGACCTGCTGACCAAGCTCGTCGAGGCGGAGGTCGACGGCGAGCGGCTCAGCGACAACGCGGTGGTGAACTTCGCCAACGAGCTGCTCGTCGTCGGACACGCCACCACCAGCGCACTGCTCGGCAACACCCTCCTGTGCCTGGACGCCTACCCCGAGCACCTGTCCGCCGTCCGCGGCAACCCCGACCTCACCCCCGGCCTGATCGAGGAGTCGCTGCGCTACCTCAGCCCCATCGCCACGGCCTACAAGGCGTGCGTCGCCGAGGGCGAGCTGGCCGGCGTCCCGGTCCACCCGGGCCAGCTCGTCGCGATCTCGCTCTCGGCGGCCAACCGCGACGAGCGCATGTTCGCCCGCCCGCACGTCTTCGACCCGTACCGCGACCCCAACCCGCACATCGGCTTCGGCCGGGGCATCCACTTCTGCCTCGGCGCGCCGCTGGCCCGCATGGAGGGGCGGATCGCCACCGACATCCTGCTGGACCGCTTCCCGAAGATGCGGACCGACCCGGACAACCCGCCGTCCTTCCTGCCGCTGCCCCACGTCATCTCGACCTCGGAGCTTCCGCTCCTCGTCCGATGAGGCGCCGACCCGAGGCCCGGGACCGGGCCGCCGAAGGAGACCCCCGATGACCACCACCAGCACCCCCCTCGACAAGTGGGAGATGCATCCACGGCACTTCTGGCTGCGCGGCATCCGGCCCGAGGCGCCCGTCGAGTACGACCCCGAAGTCGGGATGTGGCACGTCTACGGCTACCCGGAGACCCTCGAGATCCTCGGCGACCCCGCCACGTACTCCTCCGAGGTCGCCGCCCGCTACGTCAGCCCCGAACAGGCCGCCGTCGCCTTCGACGGCAACCTCACCCAGGCCGACCCGCCGGAGCACCAGAAGCTGCGCAAGCTGGTGGGCCGCACCTTCACCCTGAAGATGGTCGCCGAGCTCGAATCGCGCATCGCCGCCCTCACCCACGAGCTGCTCGACCGGATCGAGGGCGACACCTTCGACCTCGCCGAGGCCCTCGCCTACCCGCTGCCCGTGATCGTCATCTGCGACATGCTCGGCATCCCCCGCGAGGACCGCGAGCTCCTCAAGGAATGGGCCGACCAGTCCCTCATGGCGAGCACCCAGCTCACCACCCACCAGGGCGACAAGGCGCAGGAGGAGTCCCTCGACACCCAGGCCGAAGCGGCGATGGCGATGGGCTTCTACATCCTCGAACTGGTCACGCAGCGGCGCGCCGAGCCGCAGGACGACCTGCTGTCCCGGCTCGTCGAGGCGGAGGTCGACGGCGAACGGCTCACCGACCGGCAGATCGTCAACTTCGCCAACCTGCTGATCTCGGCCGGCCACATCACCACCACCATGCTGCTGGGCAACACCATCCTGTGCCTGGACGCCTTCCCCGACGTGGACCGGCGGGTGCGCGAGGACCGGTCGCTGGTGCCGACCCTGCTGGAGGAGTCCCTGCGCTACCTGAGCCCGCTGGCCGCGGGCTACCGGGTCACCACCCGCGACGTGGAGATCGGCGGGGTGCGGATCCCCGAGGGCGACGTGCTGGAGGTGTGGTTCTCGGCCGCCAACCGCGACGCCCGCGTCTTCGCGGACCCGGACGTCTTCGACCCGGCGCGCACCCCCAACCCGCAGATCGGCTTCGGCCGGGGCATCCACTTCTGCCTCGGCGCCCCGCTCGCGCGGCTGGAGGGCCGGGTGGCCATGAACATCCTCTTCGACCGCTTCCCGAAGCTGAGGGTGGACCCGGACGACAGGCCGACCTTCCTCACCTCCCCGGAGTTCACCGGGGTCTGGCGGCTCCCGATCCGGGTCGACTAGCCGGCCGGCGGCCCGGACCCGTACCCCCGCGGGTCCGGGCCGCCCGGCCCCCCACCCCCCCCCCCC
>NZ_MQUR01000085.1 GCF_001953875.1 Streptomyces amritsarensis | reverse complement strand
GCCCTCACCGGTGTCCGCCGGTGAGGGCCGCGCCGCCGGGTTCAGGGCCTCGGTCTCAGCACTCGCGCAGGCCCGGTGCGGGGTCGACGGAGGTGTGGACGTCGACGGCGGCGACGTTGCCCCACTGGCCGTTGTCCAGCTGGGTCCAGTACCAGACGTTGTTGCCGCCGGCGTGCTGGTCGCCGCGGCCCCAGCACTGGAACCAGCTGGGGCTGGTGTTCAGGGGCCCGCGGACCGCGGAGTTGTAGCGGCGGTGCTCGTAGCCCTTGGCGCCGACCCGGTTGCCGCACCACAGCTTGCCGTCTGCGCGCACCCCGCATTCGGCGGCCGCGCTGTTGCCGGTGGCGGGAGCGGCCGCGGCGGGCCCGGTCACGGTGGCCGTGCCGGCTGCCAGTGCGGCGGCGGCGAGACCCAGGACGATCTTGTTGCGTGCGGACATGGTTCCTCCTCGGAGAACGGCTCACTCGGGAGCCGCGTGATGGATACGCGGGGCGTGGCGTGGGGGTGCGGGGGGGGTGCGTGTTCAGGGGCAGGTGCGTACGCCGTCCAGCCAGGCGGGGCCCTTGATGTAGATGTTGGTGATCCACGCCCCGTACTCGGGCAGGTAGGACCAGGCGTCGTTGGTGTAGCCCTCGGCGGTCACGGGCTCGGCGTGTTTCTGGCAGTCGATGCGCACCGTGGTGGGGCCGGGGAACTTGTGTACCCGCGGGCTGGTGGTGGACGGCTCCTTGTGGGTCCACACGTCGGTGCCCCAGGTGCTGAACGTGCCGGGTGCCTGCGCCGCCGGTGCGATGCGGACCGCTCCGGCGTAGTCGCCGCCCAGCCGTACGTCGCTGACGGTGATGCGGGTGCCCGATTCCCGGGCCTCGACCATCTTGCCCGCGCCCAGGTAGATCGCGATGTGGTGGATGGAGCCGCCCGAGCCCCACGCCAGGAGGTCTCCGGGGAGCAGCGGTGCGGTCCCCTGGGCGGCGGTGAAGCGCTGTTGCACCTGCGGTGAGTGGAACTGGTGGTAGGCGTTGCCGGTCAGCGGGTCGCCGCCGGCCGCGCGGTGGTAGGCGTAGCGGACCAGTCCCGAGCAGTCGAAGCCGAGGCGCTCGGGGTCGTGTGCGCTGTCCGGGTCGCTGGGGTCGACCTGGCCGTAGGTGGGGCCCGGCTGTGGGCCGTGGCCGCCGCCCCAGGTGTACCAGACGCCGATCTGTTCGCAGGCGGCTGCCACGGCCTTCTGCGCCACCGCGGAGGCGCCGGGGGCGAGCACCCTGCACTCCCCCGCCGCCGTCGCCGCCGTCGCCGCTGTCGCGGTGGTGGTGGCCGCGGTGGCGCCGTGGGCTCCTGCCCAGGTGGTCAGGAGGGTGAGCGCCGTCACCGCCGCCACCGCTGTTGTGCGTCCCGCCATGTCGGGTCCCCCGTTTCCGCCGCGCGGTGTCGCCGCGGGGCGTCGTGCTCGTCGTGGTGTCCTGTCGGGCACTTCGAGACTGTTCCCCGGGAGGCGTGTGTGTCGAGGAGGTGCGGGTCGCCCACTGCAACGGGCAACGGGAAACATCCGGGAAACCCCGTCCGGCCTGGGGTTTTGAGCGTCCGTCAGCCGAGGGGTCGCCGTCTGCCGTCGCGTCCGTCGCGGATTCGCCGGAACCCGGGCGCGGCACACCGCATCCCCTTGAGGGGTGGCCGGGCACCGGCCGCGGCGGGGTGCCGAGCGAACCGTCCACCGCCTTCGACTCGAAACGGACCGGACCGAACCGGACTGGACCGGACTGGACTGGACTGGAGAATGCCGCGGATGAACCCTCAGCCATCGTCGGGGCTCCTGGGCAGGGCGCTGCGCGCCGTGCGGGGGTATCTGCGCCGTGCGCCGCTGACCGCCGGCTATGTCTGCCTGCTCCTGGCCGGGCACGCCTGGATCGGCGGGGTGTCCGCCGATCGGGCGGCCGCCGTGCTGGGGTACCTCAGCAGCAACCTGGACAACCTGCGGGACCATCCGCTGTCCGCGCTGGTCGGCAGCGCGCTGTTCTTCGACGGGACGCTCACGGACGTCGCGTCGACCGACTTCGTGGGCACGCTGATCACCTTGGGTCTCGGGGTGGTCTGCTTCCTGGCCTGGGCGGAGTCGCGGTGGGGGAAGCGGCGTGCGGTGGCTGTGTTCCTCGGCGGGCATGTCGCGGCCACGCTGCTCACCGCCGCCGTCATCGCCGCCGGGCTGCGGTACGGCTGGTATCCGGCGGCGGTGCGGCAGTCCTTGGACTACGGGGTCAGTTACGGCGCGCAGACGGTGCTGGCGGTCGGCACGCTCGCCCTGCCCCGCCGGGGGCGCCTGCCCTGGGCGGCGTTCGTGCTCGGGTGGCCTGTGGGCGGGGCCGAGTGGAACGGGCCGCTGCCGGACTTCACCACGGTCGGTCATCTCCTGGCGGCGGTACTCGGCTTCGGGCTGTTGGCCGTCCCGGCCTTCAGGCGCCGGCGGGGCGCCGGCGGGCCGTCCCGTGACGGGGACGCCCGCGAGCAGGCGCGCGCGGGCAGCGGCGGCTCACCGCTGGTCTGAGGCGGCGGCCACCTCTCGGTCCGGCTCTTCGCCGGGCCGGTGGGCGGGCTCGCCGTCGATCGTGAAGCGGCACATCGAGCGGCGGAAATCGTCCGCTCCGAGCCGCGGTTCAGAACACTTCCGACCCCGCCACGGGGCCGTAGCCCGGCGTACTGCAGGTGCCGGTAGCCGATGCCCGCCGCTGCGGGCGCGCTGCGCAGTCGTCCCGCGTTCGCCAGGCGTTGTCGGGGCTGCGGCCTTCCTCGACGGTCCCTCCGTCGCAGGCGTGGGGCTGCTCCTCGGCCTGCGTCAGCGGCGCGGCATGGGCCCGCTGCCGGCCGGCCCGCTCACACGTTCAGCATGACGGCGTAGGCGAGGAAGAAGAGGGCGCAGGCCAGAGCCACCAGGCAGATCAGCAGGAGGGGGCCCTTGCCCCATCCGCGGGTGAGAGGGCGGTACGGGCCGGCGCCGGATCCGGTGCTCGATTCGCCGGGCGGTGTCTCGCCGGGCGGTACGCCGCCGTGGGGCGGTGTGGTGCGCGGCTCCGGGTCTGGTGCGGACATGTCTGCCTCCTCGCCCCCTCGCCTTGCCGGCAGGTCCGCCGGGCTGCCCGGCACCTACCCGCCGCGTGCCGACCCATCCCTCCGGTGGGTCGGGGGCCGGGTGCCGGGTAGTCGCAGGGCGTGGGCGAGCGGCTCGGACCGGGGCCGGGCCGCCGCCCGGGGGTTCCCGCTGCGGGAGCGCCCGTCCCGGCACGAGGAGAGAGCCATGGGCATGAAGGACAAGGGCAGACGGCTCAAGGAAGCGGCCGAGGAGGTCATGGGGACCGGCAAGAAGGAGTCCGCCGGGCAGCACGGCCGGGAGGTCCGCGCGAAGGAGTCGGAGGAACGCCGCGGGCAGCAGGGCCGCGGGGCGTCGTTTGAGGATGCGGGCGAGGGCACCGACGAGCGGTGAACCGGTCGGGGCGCGGGGGGGCGGGGGTGCGCCGAGGGGCCGCCACCTGGTGCTTGGGTGACGGCCCTTCAGCCCACGGCCGGCTCGGCGGCCGGCGCTCGGCGATCGGCGCTCGGCGGTCGGCTCGGCGACCGGCGGTCGGCTCGGCGGTCGGTGGTCGGTGGTCGGTGGTCGGTGGTGTCAGACGACCGGGGTGTCGGACAGGGGTGCGAAGCCCGCGCCGCATGCGCCCGGGAGGTTCGCCGGGGTGAAGGGGGTGGTGGAGGCGGTGGTGCAGACGGCCTGGCGGATGACTCCGTTGCTGGCCAGGAGCGTGATGTAGAGGTGCCCGGGGTCTTCCTCGGTGACCGACACGGCGGTGCCGGACACGCACTTCGGCGCGTTGGCCAGGAGGCCGAGGTTGATCCACACGCCGGGGTTGCGGCTGTCGTTGAGGAAGGCGTGTCCCTTCCGGTCGGTGGCGGCGCGGAAGACGGTTTCGAACAGGCCGCCGGCTCCGGAGTAGTCGACGACGGTGGAGCTCACGTCCCGCGACACCGAGCAGTCCTTCGCCTGCTCGGCGTGGGCCTGGGAGTCCTGGCGGGCGGGGTCGTCGTTCGCGAGCGAGGACGGGGCGGTGAGCGCCCCGAGGAGCAGGGCTGCCGCGACCGTGGCGGTACCCCGTGCGGCCCAAGCGAGCTTCCTCATGCAGTTTCCTTCCGTGGGTGCGGGGCCGGCCGCGCCACGGGGCGGCGCCCGGGGCGGCTTCTGGCACCCCTGGGGTCGCGTGGCGTCATCGTGTCCGTGCCGGCCGGCCCGCCGAATGGTGAACCGTCGCGCCGTCGTGACGGCTCGTTTTCGGCTTCGAACATTCCGCGTCCGACCCGAACGCACACGCACGGCTACCATCCGTCACTCTAAGGAATGGCCTTGGGGTGGGGGTGCGTGTGAGGCCCGTTTTCAGCGGGTCCAGATGTCCAGCAGCCGGTTCGCCGCGCGGAAGTGGTCGGGTGAGTCCGCGTTGCACACGACGGTGACGGCCGTCTCGCGGTCCGGGCTGACGATGAAGGTGCTGTGGAACCCCTCCCAGTCGCCGCGGTGGACCAGGGTGTTGTCGGGCAGGAGGAGGATTCCGGCCCCGTAGCGTCCTTCCTCGATGCCGCGCGGGCGCAGGACGTCGCCGACGCCGACGGCTCCCCGGGTGACCCCGGCGAGCAGGTGCGGGCCGCCGATGCGGCCGGTGCGGCAGTTGTCGGCCCAGCGGACGAGATCCCCGGGGGTGGTGTGGACGGAGCCGTCCCCGTACTGCGTCCAGGGGGACGAGACGGGGGTGAAGGCGCCGTCGTCCTCGTCGTACGACTTCGCCTTCCCGGGGACGTCGGTGGCCGGCGCCAGGGTCATGTCCAGGTGCAGCGGGTCGAAGAACTCCTGCTGGACGAAGGCGGGGAACGGCCGGCCGGTGGCCTTTTCGACGACGTGGGCCAGGAGGACGTAGTTGGAGTTGGAGTAGGAGAAGCGCTTGCCCGGCGGGTCTTGGGGCCGTGAGGCGAGGATGGCCGCGATCGCTTCCTTCTGGCCGGCCGAATCCGTCACCGCGGTGCCCTCGGCCTCCAGCAGGTCCTGGTAGTCGGGGATGCCGCTGGTGTGGCGCATCAGGTCGCCCAGCGTGACGGTGCGCGTCCAGGCGGGCGGGTCGTCGAGGAAGTCGGACAGGGGGTCGTCGAGCGCGAGGCATCGGCAGGCGGCGGGCGGCAGGCGGCGGCGGGTGCGGTGGCCGCGCCGGCGGCCGTCGGCCTGTCGCGCCCCGGCTGCGGCCTGGCCGCATCCGGGGATTCGGGCCGACGGCTGTCGGCACACGGGATGACGGCTGCGTCGGCGGCCGGCGACGGAGCCTACGGGACAGCCCTTAGGCCCGCTTGGGGAGCTTCCAGTGGGGGCGGGGGAAGTGGCAGGTGTAGCCGTCGGGGTAGCGGGCGAGGTAGTCCTGGTGCTCAGGTTCGGCTTCCCAGAACTCGTCGGCGGGGACCACCTCGGTCACCACGGTTCCGGGCCATAGGCCGGACACCTCGACGTCGGCGATGGTCTCCTGGGCGATGCGCCGCTGCTCTTCGTCCAGGTAGAAGATGGCGGAGCGGTAGCTGGTGCCGATGTCGTTGCCCTGGCGGTTCTTCGTGGTCGGGTCGTGAATCTGGAAGAAGTACTCGAGGATGGTGCGGTAGTCGGTGGCGGCGGGGTCGAAGACGATCTCGATCGACTCCGCGTGGGTGCCGTGGTCGCGGTAGGTGGGGTTGGGTGTGCCGCCACCGCTGTATCCGACCCGCGTGCTCAGCACGCCCGGAAGCCTGCGGATGAGGTCCTGCATGCCCCAGAAGCAGCCGCCGGCCAGCCATGCCTTCTGCTCGGTCTTGCTCATGACGGGTTGTCCTTTCGTTGTCCTCCGGGCACGCCCATCCCGATCAAGCGGCACCTGTTGGAACGGTGATCTTATGGTCGCCTTCGATCGGGTGCCGCCTGTCACCGACATCCTCCCCGCCTCGGAGGGGGGATTGCCGCCCTGGCTGCCGATGTCACCGGCAGCGCCTTCGGGTGGGTTCCCCGTGCGGCGGGCCGTGCCCGGGACCGGTCGGCGTCGGTGGCGTGGAGGTCGCGTGCCGACTCCCCCCGCCCTGGCCGCCGCCGCGCACCGTGGCGCGGGTGGGGTGGGGTGGGTACGGCCGGCTGCCGGGGCTCGGGCCCGGCGGGCGCGGCAGGCGGTCGGCCGTGGCGGCCGGTCGTGGCGCGGCGGGAGCCCCGCGGCGGGCCGCGGGGCTGGTCGGCGGGGGTGAATCGTCATCTAAGATTCAAGCTGGCCGCGGGGCCGGGGCTCGTCGCTGTGTGCGGCGACCGCGGAAGGGCCAGGCCGGCCGGTCTATGAGAGCGGCCCGCATCAGGGGTTTCCGGTTCCGGTCCGGACGGGGACCGTCTGACGCTGATCATGAAGCTCCCGGGGAATCGCGTGCCGTCGGCGTGCGTCTCAGTGGTGTGAGATGCCCAGCCCGCACGCCCACGCACTGGAAGACCGCCGGGGAGAAGTGAGGTATGGCAGTGATCTGCGTCGGAGGCATGATCGGGATCGGCAAGACGAGCGTGGCCGAACTGCTCGCCAAGGAACTGGGCAGCGACGTCTTCTACGAGAGCGTCGACGACAATCCGATCCTTCCGCTCTTCTACACGGCGAGCCCCGAGGAGATCCAGGCGAGGCGCTACCCCTTCCTGCTCCAGCTCTACTTCCTGCAGACCCGGTTCGCCTCGATCAAGGAGGCGTACAAGCAGGGCGACAACGTCCTGGACCGGTCCATCTACGAGGACTGGTACTTCGCCAAGGTCAACCACGACCTGGGCCGGATCAGCTCCCTCGAGATGCAGGTGTACGAGGGCCTGCTGGGCGAGATGATGCGCGAGATCGACGGCCTGCCGTACCGCAAGGCCCCCGACCTGATGGTCTATCTCAAGGCGGACTTCGAGACGGTGCTGCACCGGATCGGCCTGCGGGGCCGCGACTTCGAGCAGGACGAGGGCCTCATCGACTACTACCGCACCCTGTGGTCGGGCTACGACGACTGGGTGAACCTGCACTACTCCGCCAGCGAGGTCCTCGTCGTCGACATGAACCGCACGGATGTCGTGCACGACCCCGACGATGCGGCCCGCGTGGTCCAGGAGGTCAAGGACGCCCTGGCCGCGGTCCGGCAGAACGCCGCGGCCGGCCTCTGACCCGTAGGGCCGTGGCCGCCTCCCCCGTGAGCGGGACGACGGGGCGGGCCGCCCGGATCGGTCCCTGAGGAGGGGTCCGCGAGCCGGGCCGGGGGCCGCCGCCTCGGACGGGAGCCCGGCCGGGTGGGGGCCGAGGGCCCGCCGCGCGGGCGCGTCGCCGGTCGGGGCCGGGCGCCGGCATGCGTCGGCGGGCGGCCGAGGGGGCCGGTCCGGCGGTCATGCCGGGCAGCGGCGTGTTCCGTCCGCCGTCGACGCTCCAGAACGCCTCTGCGATGCGGGATCGCCTGTTCCTCACCCGGGTGGCTCAGCGCGGGCCGCCGGGCGGGCGGGTGCTCACCCCGTAGGGGGAACGGTCGGTGCTTCGCACGGCCGGAGGTGGTCTACTGCGGCTCGACCAGCGGAAACCTTCGCAACAGGAGGCAGCATGAGCGACGTGGACCTCGACTTCGGACCGTCTGCGGAAGCCAGTGCGAGCGACACGTTCCCGATGCGGGCGGGGACCCTGCGCAGGAACGGCCATGTGCTCATGGACGGCGTTGCCTGCAGGCTCACCGACGTCTCGATCTCGAAGTCGGCTCAGCGCGGACTGGTCGAGGTGAACCTCACGGGGGTCGACGTCTTCACCGGTGAGAAGCACCAGGACGTGCACCCCTGCGCCCACGACGTGGAGGTGCCGGTGGTCGTCCACACCGAGTACGTGCTGGCCGGCATCGACGACGGGCGCCTCTCGCTTCTGGCCGAGTCCACGGGAGAGGCCAAGGGCGGCGTAACACTGCCGGAGGGAGCCCTCGGCCGGGTCATCGAGAGCGACTTCACCGCCGGCAGGGACGTCCGCGTCACCGTGACCCGCGCCATGGGCCGGGAGGCCGCCACCGGCCACCGCGCGCAGTAGCGGGCCCGGCGGGGCCGGTCACGGCCCCCCGTCCGCCGACCGCGATCGACAGGGAGAGGGCCGGCGAACGGCGGGGCATCCCCTGGGCCTCGTCGCGGGGCGCGGCGAGCGCGCGGGGGGCGCGCGGAGGCGGGCCTGCGGGAGCGGGGGCGTGGCGGGCGCGCGGGGGCGGGCGCGCCCCCGAACGGGCGGCTCGGCGGGCATCCGTCCGCCGGTGGCCGCAGGATCGGTGCGGGGGCACGTGACGGGAGCGGACCAAGGATGGCGAACACCGCCGGTTGCTCGAAGAGGGCGCGCGTCGTCGTGCTGTCGGGTGTGCTGGCCCTCGCCGGGGTCGTCGTGGCGGGGTGCGGCGGCGGGGCGCGCGAGGGCGGGCAGGGGCCCGGGGCGGGGCCGCACCCGCAGGCGGCGCGCTCGGGCCGGGTCAGCGTCGTCTACGAGACCGGCACGGTCGGGCCGCAGGAGCGGCAGGTCGTGGCGCTGATCCGGAAGTCCCGTGTGCTGGAGCGGACGGCCGACTGGGTGAACAGGGCACTCACCCTGCCGCACGACATGGTCGTGAAGGTCACCGCCGACGTGCCGCGCGGTGTCACCGACGCCGTGACCCAGCCCGACGGCAGGACGATCTACGTCCCGCCGTCGTTCCTGGCCGAGATCGAGAAGGCCTTCGCCGATGTCGTGAAGACCGTCGAGCGGCCGGCCCCGCTGGCGGCGTCGCAGTACAACACCGACGAACTGACCGTGCTGTCGACGGAGTTCATCTTCGGCCACGAGATGGGCCATGCACTGCAGCGCCAGTTCCTGCTGGCCAACCTCGGCCTCGAGGAGGACGCGGCCGACGGCTTCGCGTCCTTCTACACCGTCAACGAGGTCGGGCCGGGGCCTTCGCTGGCCGCCGCGGTCCTCTTCGACGAGATCGCCCGCAAGGAGGGCCGGCCGACCCTGGAGGGCATGTCGAGCGACCACCCGGTCACCCAGCAGCGGGCCTACAACTTCCTGTGCTACCTGTACGGCAGCGACCCGGAGAAGTACCGGCGCTCCCTGGTCGACAGCGGCTATCTCCCCAAAACCCGCGCTCCTTTGTGCCCGCAGTCGTGGGCGATGCTGGACTACGGCTGGTGGACCCAGCTCCAGCCGCATTTCAGCTCGGCGTTCAAGGCCGAGGGTGACGGGAAGCAGAAGAAGGCGCATGCGCGGCTGGTCGCGGAGACGCGGGAGCTGGCGAAGCGGATCGACGAGATCCGCAGCAGTCAGTGAGCCGTGCGCGCCCGGCCGGCGGCGTGCGGCAGTCCGTCACCTCCCGCCGCAACCGCTCCTGTTACACAGCCATGACACCCCAAAGCTTTTGAACACGCTCAACAGTCGCTAGATTCCTGAACATGATCAAAACTGGGTACGGGGCATGGGTGCGCGCGTTCGAGTCCGAGCGGGAGCGCCGGGCGGCCGTGGGCGATCCCGACTGGGGCAGGGGCGCGCGCCTGCCGGCCGAACTCGTCCGCAGCATCCAGAAGTTCCAGGTCGGCGAGGACGGCGACGGCTCCGCGCTCCGCGGCAAGGCCGACCTGGCCGGCGATCCGGTCTACTCCGAGGCGGTCCGGCTCTTCGTCGCCGAGGAGCAGAACCACGCGCGGATGCTGAGGCTGCTGCTGGAGGCCGGCGGGGCCGGCACCCTGGAGGGGCACTGGAGCGACGCGGCCTTCGTCCGGGTGCGGCGGCTGCTCGGGCTGCGGGTGGAGCTGCTGGTGCTGATGATCGCCGAGGTGGTGGCCCTGGGGTATTACGGGGCCCTGCGCGACGGCGCCGGCGATGCGCTGGTCCGCGAGGTCGCGGGCCGGATCCTCGCGGACGAGGAACGGCACGTCCCCTTCCACTGCCTGCGCCTGCAGGAAGGCCTCGCCGTGCTGCCGCGGCCCGCCCGGCGGGCGGTGACGGCCGGCTGGCGCGGGCTGCTGGCCTGCGCCGCGACACTGGTCGCGGTGGACCACGGCCCGGCCCTGCGGGCCTGCGGGGTGGGCCGCGGCGCCTTTGTCGCGCGGACCCTGCGCTCCTCCGCGTGGATGGCGCGCGCGATGTCGGGAGGCCCGGTCCCCGCGCCGGCGGAAGCGGGCGCGCGGGTGTGACCCTCGGCGTCCGGGCCGGCGCATCCGGGGCCCCGGGGCGTCCCGGGGCGCCGAAGGGGAGCGCCGCCGAGACCGCCGCCCGCGGCGACCGCGGCGACCGCGGCGACCGCGACGGGATCATCGCCTTGCCCGTGATGTCGCCGACGGCCGGGCCACGGGGGCCTACGAGACGATCCCGCCGGACGGAACCGGGGGACGCGTCGGCGGGCGGATCGACCGCGCCGACGTCGCGGACTCCCTCCTCACCGCCGCGGCCGGCGGCCACCGGGTCCGCCGACGCGTCACCCTCACGCGCTGAACGGCGCCGGAGTGCTGGCGCGCGGAGGGTCAGGCGCAGGAGCGCGGCCAGGGCCAGGACCACCGGCAGGGCGCACCACCGTCTGCGGCGAGCCCCTCGGCCCTGACGAAGCCGAGGCCAGGAGGGCCGTCACGGCGGCCAGGGCCGAGCCGGGCCGGGCCGCGATGTCGCAGTGATGGCGTGGGCGAGCAGGCAAGGTTGCCCGTCGCCGCCGGGTGGGACAGGAGACGGCAGGACGGCGCACACGGCGGCGCCCGTCCGACGGAAGGCGCTTCGCAGGACACCGCCGGTCGTGGCCCCTCGTCTTTCGTTCACCGCAACGCCCTCCCCCTCCCCCAGGCGGCCCGCACATGACCGCCGGACGCCTGAGCACGCCGGCCCTGCGGCCGGCACCGCTCAGCCGGCTCGGCGATCGGCGCGAGCGGGACGTCGATGCGCTGCCGGTCCCGGCGCCGCACCTCGTGGAACAGCTGGGTGGTGAGGGCGTGCGGGCATTCGGTGAACAGCGGCCGGGTGGCCGCGGCGGGAGGGGCAGGAGGGGTGCGGCGGGGCCGCGGGCGTCGGCGTCGGCGTCCGCGGCCTCGATGTCCGCGTTCTCGTTCTCGTTCCTCGGTGTCTGCGGCCTCACCGGGCATCCGGAACTGCGCGCCGGTCGGTTGCCCCCGTAACGCGAAAGACGCCCGGCCGGGAGGTCCCGGCCGGGCGTCTTCTCGTGTGTGGGCTGCCCGCTGGCGGCTTAGTACCAGTGGTTGGCCTGCCAGAAGTTCCAGGCGCCGACGGGGCTGCCGTAGCGCTCGTTCATGTAGTCCAGGCCCCACTTGATCTGGGTGGCCGGGTTGGTCTTCCAGTCGGCGCCCGCGGAGGCCATCTTCGAGGCCGGCAGGGCCTGGACCAGGCCGTAGGCGCCGGAGGAGGCGTTCGTGGCGGTGTGGTTCCAGCCGCTCTCGCGGGAGACGATGTTGTTGAACGCCGCGAACTGCGCCGGGTCCTTGATCATCTGCTGGGCGATCGCCTTGGCGCTCGTCGGGGCCGCCTGGGCGGGGACCGCGGCGAGCATGGAACCGGCGACGCCCAGGGCGAGGACGGAACCCACGAGGGTCTTCTTGGAAGCGGCGATGCGGCGGATGACGGGGTTGGACACGGAGGAACCTTCCGAAGGGGACAAGGGCGGTCGCGGCATGCCGAAGACATGCGTGAGCCACTCACGCGAGGGAGAGGGGTTCGTCGGCGGCGGGTGAGGACCCGTGCCGCCCGGCGACTCATCCAGTTCTACAGACGCCCCACCGCCCTGGCAACGACCGCCGTTACTAGGGGGCTTCGCAGTCGGGGGCCACCGGCCCCGTGGTGGGCCGGAGGAGGTTCGCGCAGGTGGGAGCCGGATGGGAGGGGTCCCGGCGGGGCCCTGGAGGTCTACTATCGCGCCTCGTGTGTGACGTGAGTCCTATGGGGCGGCTCACCCCCAGGGCGCCCGAATTTCACCGAGAGTCACCGAATGTACCCCTTCGAGGACCCGGGATGAATGTCCGTATTGCGGTGGATTCGAAGGAAATGAGCAGCCTGGGGCTGTCTTCCTGCCTGGCCGGGGTGCGGGCGTCGCCGGCGGCCGATCCCCGGGCGGGAGCGGGTCAGCGCACAGGAGGCCGGCGCAGGCCGATCAGCGCGATCAGGGCGAGCTGCACCCGCACGTGTGCCGCCCGGCGCGGGCCGGCCGACGGGACCGGGGCGGGGGCGGCGACGTTCGAGGGCGAGGGCGGACTACCGGGCGGTGGTCATGACGCCGCGGCCGCCGAAGCGGGCGACCAGGCGCGGCCCGGCCGGGAAGGCTCCGAAGAAGGGCCAGGGCCATCGGCACAGCACCAGGGACACGCAGTCACCCCTCCCGCACCCGGGCCCGGGCCCTGCCGGAGGGTGACGGCGGCGGACATGAAGCCGCCGAGGCCGGCCGGGACCGGCAGCAGGTACGGGCCTCCGCGCAGCGCGTACCGGGCGCAGCGGGCCCGGCGGGAGCCGCGGGGTGCGGCCGGCCCTGGTCGTTCAGGGCGGGTGGTCCAGTCCCGCTTCGGGGGCGGGGGCGGGGACGCCGCAGGCTGGGGGCACGTGACCGAGACGCGCGCGGGGGAAGCGGGCCATGGCAGTACGCACAAGGGTGCGTGCGCGGGCGCCGACCCGTGGCGGCCGCGGCCGGGGGGCCTGTACCCCTCCGACCTGCCCGCGACCGAGTCCTGGCGGGCCGCGACGATCGCGCGGGGGTGGGGCGACGCCTCCGGCCGGTGTCTGGAGGGGTGGCCGGAGGGGCGGCCCGAGGTGAACACCACGGAGACCGCCTTCGCCCAGCAGGAGGGAGGCCGAGGCGGCCGCGTTCGCGGAGGCGACCCGGCGCGACGACGCCGGCTGCGCGGACCGGCCGCAGCCGCCCGGGGTGACCGCGACCGGTCTACGACCACGGGGTGGTGGACGTGGAGGAGGGTGCCACCCCTCCAGGGCATGCACACCTTCGACGCGGAGGCCCAGGAGCGCCCCCACTTCAACCGTCCGTGGGGTGTGGGCCGCGACGGGGACACCGTGACGCTGGTCCTGTGGTCGAGCTACTGGGGCGAGCCGCCCGTGAACGCCTGGAAGAAGACGCTGTGGACCGCGGTGAACAAGCTGTACCGGTAGGTCGTGTCCGCCGGGCCCGGCCGGGCGCGTGTGCGCAGCGGGGGCGGGGCGGCGGCGGTAGGGTGCGGGCCGTGTCCGAGCAGCAGCGTGATCTCGCCGGGTACGGCGCCGAGCCGCCGCGTGCGGCGTGGCCCGGGGGTGCCCGCGTCGCCGTCAGCCTCGTGCTGAACTACGAGGAGGGCGGGGAGCAGAACGTCCTGGAGGGCGACCGCGCCTCGGAGGGGTACCTCCACGAGATCGTGGGTGCGCCGCCCGTGACGGGCGGGCGGGACCTGAACGTGGAGTCGATGTTCGCCTACGGCTCGCGCGCCGGTTTCTGGCGCGTCCACCGCACGCTGGCGGCGCACGGTGCGCCGCTGACCGTCCACGCGGTGGGGCAGGCCCTGGAGCGCAACCCCGACGCGGCGCGCGCGATGGGCGCCGCCGGCTGGGAGGTGGCGGGCCACGGCTGGCGCTGGATCGACTACCGGCACGTGCCCGAGGAGGTCGAGCGGGCCGACATCGCGCGCACGGCCGGGGTGATCGGGCGGCTCGTGGGGCGCCGGCCGGTGGGCTGGTACACCGGCCGGACCAGTGCGAACACGCGGCGGCTGGTCGCCGGGGAGGGCGGCTTCCTCTACGACAGCGACGACTACTCGGACGACCTGCCGTTCTATGTCGAGGCGGGCGGCCGCCCGCACCTGGTGGTGCCGTACAGCCTCGACGCCAACGACTTCAAGTTCCTGATCGTCCACGGCTTCACGACCGCGGACGACATGCTCGCCTACCTCGTCGACACGTTCGAGGCGCTCCGCGCCGAGGGCGCGGACCGGCCGCGCATGATGAGCGTCGGCCTGCACTGCCGGATCATCGGGCGGCCCGGGCGGATCCGCGCGCTCGACGGGTTCCTCAGGCACGTCGCGCAGCGGGGCGGGGCGTGGGTCGCCACGCGGGAGGAGATCGCACGGCACTGGCTGGCCACGCACCCGCCCTCGGTCTGACAGGCGGGCGCGTGCGCCGCGGACACGGCCTAGGATGCCGGGCGGGCGGGGCCGTAGCGCAGAGGTCGTCGCGCGCGGTCTCCAAAACCGTGAGGACGCCGGTTCGAATCCGGTCGGCTCCGCCCGCCTCGCCCGCTGGGTCCTCCGGCGACCGCCCACGTCCGCTGCGCCTGCTAGTCGGGGCTGCCCGCGGCCGCCGCGGAGCCCCCGCCGACCCCGGTGAGGGGGCCTGCAGGGGCCGGGCGGGCTGATCGGCCGCGGTCTTGCGGATGTCGTGGGCTATGCCGCGGGGGTCTGGACCTTGTCGGGGTTCTCCTTGTCCATGACGACCGGGTCCGCGTTCGGGGCCGGGGGCTTGGTGTCGGGCTTCGGCGGCGCCGGCGGGGCCGGGTTGGGGGCCGGGGCGGGCTTGTCGGGCTTGTGCTCGCAGTAGACCTTGCCCTGGTAGAACTTGCAGCCCGGCATGTTCTCCACGTCGCGGACCTTGTTCTTCTTGCCCTGGTGCTTCTTGTTCTTCTTGTTCTTCTCGTGCTTCTTGTCCTTGCCGTGCTTCTTGTTCTTGTTCTCCCACTTCTCCTTCTTGTTGTCGTTCTTGCTCTCGTGACCGCTCGTGGGGGCAGCGACCGAGGTCGTACCGGCTGTTGCCGGGGCGGCGAAAGCGCTGGTGGGAACCAGCACGCCCCCTCCGACGATCGCGGCCGAGACGGCGTACATCGCGAAACGCTGCTTCCGGGAGGTGGTGCGGAACATGAGAATGACTCCAGATGAGAAGTGGGGGGAAGATCAGGCCCAGAGGACTTGGGGGGAAATGTCTGGTTTGTTCTCTGGTTAAAAGAGTGGCTTCCGGACTTCATGAAGCTGTCCGCCGACTGTCACAGGCGGGTGACAGGCGGCGTGGCTCCCCCTACGAAGGCCCTCTTCCGGTCCCCGCCGGCCCCGCCCCCGGCATGGCTCGGGCCCTCGCGGCGGCGCACGGCGGATGCTGGTGGCGATGTCGGGCGACCCTTGCGGGAGGGCAGGAGGGCCCGTGAACGCCCCTGGTCCTCCACGAGGCCGCAGGCCCGCGTCCACGGGAGCGGGCGAGGACACCGCCGGGCGGGCCGGGGTCATCGGTCTCGGGCTCGCCGGCGTGCTGACGTTCGCGCTCGCCCAGGGTTCCTTGCAGTGGTTCGCCCCGTACATCGGGGGGACGCTCTTCGCGGTGGTCTTCGCCTTCCAGGTGCGGCCGACCTGGCGGCCCGGCATCCGCACCGCGTACATGCGCGCGCCGGTCGCGTACGCGCCGGTCGTGGGCCTGTGCGCGGCGATCGCGGTGGCTCCCGTGCTGCAGCGCTGGAAGTGGCTGTTCCCGATGCCGGGCACCCGCAGCGCCTGCGAGGGCATCGGCCGCTACGAGGTCATCCCCGCACGCGGGCCGCGGCGGCGGCGCTGCCGGTCGGCAGCGACGCCGCCGCGCCGGTGTACGCGCAGGAGAGCCGGCGGGAGTAGGCCGTCGCCGACTGCCTGGCGTCCACGCCGACCCTGTGGCTGCCCCCTGTACGGGGCCGGGGCGGCCGTGCCGGTGGGGGCGGGGGCGCGGTACCGCGACCGGAACCGGGCCAGGAGGCACTCCCCGCCCGGCTCCTCCCCGCAGCCGGTGGACGCGCGGGCGCGGCGTAGGCCGGGCGCGGCGGTACGCGGCGTGGGTACGACGCGCCCTGCGCCCCCGTACGGCTCACGGGGGCGGGAGGGCGCGGCGGGGGCGGGGAGGCCGGGTCGGTCAGTCGGCCAGGGGGACGGCGATGTCGCAGGCCGGGTCGGTCGGGCCGATCTCGGACCAGTCCGCGAAGTAGACCTCGCGGGGCGCCGCCGCCGTGGTGCGGGCCTCGCGCTGTGCCCACGCGTGGACCGCGTCGTAGGCGGAGAGGATCTGCGGGTAGGCCGTCTGCGCCTTGGTCAGGCGGGTGTAGGCCTGGGTGTGGGCCGGTTCGGTGCGGGAGGCCGCCGGGAGGCGGCCGGCGCGGGCCGGGTCCACCGGGACGCAGAGTTCCACGGGGCCGTCGCTGTCCTCGTTGACCTCCCCGTGGTAGACGACGAACGGGTCGCCGAAGAAGCCCCCGTGCGCCTGTGCCACCGCGGCCAGCCGGCCCAGGGCGGCGGGGATCCAGTCGGGCAGCTCTTCCGGGGTGATGTGTCGCTGTTCCGTGAGGACCAGCTGCTGCGGCACCTCGCGCTCCTGGATCTCGTACATGTCCGTGGTCCCTTCGTCTCCGAGCAGGTGGATACGGAGGTGCGCCGCCAGCTCGCGCCGTGCCGCGTGGCGGCGCTCGACGCCGTCCCAGTACTCGGCCACCAGCCGGGCCGCCTCCGGGGCGGGGGCGGCCAGGACGGCGGCGACGTCGGCCAGCGGCATGTCCAGTCCGCGCAGCCGCACGATCAGGCGGGCGGCGGCGAGCCGGTCCTGCCGGTAGTAGCGGTAGCCGGTGACGGCGTCGACGTGGTCGGGCGGCAGCAGGCCGTGGCGGTCGTAGAGCCGCAGGGCCTTGTGCGACAGCCGGGCCCGGCGGGCGAACGCGCCGATGCTGAGCAGTGCTTCTTCCTCCATGGCCGCTACGCTCCCCTCTCCCCCAGGGTCAGGGTCAACCGGGCGGGTTCAGCAGTCACCGGGGGGTCGGGGGACGGTGCGCGGCACGGGCCGGGGCGCAGGTCTTCGGGGAGGGTGCGGAGGAAGCCGCGGGCGAGGGGGCGGAGGTCGTTGTAGGAGGGGTCGGCGGCCGGGGAGTCGGCCCACCGGGCGGTGCGGGCGGTGGCGTCGGGGTGGGCGGTGCGGCGGCGGGCGATGGCCCGGAGGGGGTGCGGGTGTCCGGGGGTGAGGACCGCGCGGCCGGTGAGGCCTTCGGCGATGCTGCGGGCGGGCTCGGCCTCTTCGGCGGCGGTTTGCACGGCGAGTCGGCGCCCGCCCGGCCAGGCCTGCCGGTCGGGGAGGTCGGGGGCGAGGAGCGCCGGGAAGTTGGGTGTCCGGGTCCGCCGGTGCTTGCCGTTGAGGTCCACCGGTGCAGGATCTCATCGCCCCCGGCCCCGGCCCCTGCCCGGACCGCGCCGGTGGCGGGGCGGGCGTTGGGGGACGCGCGGACTATCCGGCGGCGGCCGTTACGAGGCTCAGGCCTGGGTGGCCGGTGGGGAGATGCCCTGGCGGGCGGCCGCGGGCCGGTGGGGGCCGCAGTGCTCCACGCAGTCGGCGGCCGCGGCGAGGAGTTCGGGTCGGAGGGGCGGTGTGGCCGGGGGCGGAAGGGAGTTCGGGTCTGAGAGATGGCCGGGGTCGGTGTGGCCGGGGGTGGCCGGGCCCCCGGCGGGCCCGGGGGCGGTCGGCGAGGGCCGGGAGCCGTGCGGCGGCCAGGGCGGCGGGGGCCTGGTGGCGTGGCGGACCGGGAGGTCGAGGGCGGTCCCGGCCGGTGAAGGGGTTCCTCGCCGCCGAGCCGGGACACTTCGCGCAGCGGGTTGTTGACGTCGACGGGGGTGGTGCCGTGGCCGGTGTCGGCGCTGTCGAGGCCTTCGGGGAGTACGTCGAGCCGGGCGTGGACCCCGCAGCAGCCGGGGAAGGACTCCAAGCGCAGCCGGTCGCCGCCGGCCGCGACGACCGGGTCGGAGGAGGCCCGCAGGGGGCGCCGGAGCTGGTAGGAGCGGGCGGCGGCGATGTCCGCGACGGCGAGCAGGCGCCGAGCGCCGGGCGGCGGCCTGAGGCGGGCTCAGGAACCCGGCGAAGAGCTGCGGGTGGGTTTCGGCCCACCGGGGTCAGCCCGCCAGAGGTCTCCGGTACCGGGAGGCCCGGTACCGGGAGGCCCCGGTCCCGCCCTTCGGTGGTGAGGGCGCACGGGTGTGTGCGTGGGCGGGTGTCTGGATGGATCGGAACATGGGCGCAGACGCAGGGGCGACTCCCGACGACGCTGACGGTTCGCCAGTTGGCGGGTGGGACACTGGCCGGCATGGCATCCACTCCCCCGGCGCCGGCGGTCCCGTTCTCCCGTATCAGGATCCGCACCGCGGCCCTGGTGTTCTGCGGCGACGAGGTCGCGCTCATCCGCCGCGACCGGGCGGGCTCCACCCACTACAGTCCGCCCGGCGGGAACGTCGAGGACGGCGAGGACCTCGCCTGCGCCCTGCGCCGGGAGCTCGCCGAGGAACTCGGCCTGGACGTCGGCCTCGCCGAGGGCGGCGACCTGCTGTGGGTGGTCGACCAGCGCGTCACCCGACCCGGCCCCACACCGCCGCCGCGCAAGCTCCACCTGATCCACCGCCTGCACATCACCCCCGAGGTGCGCGCCGTCCTCGCCGAGGAGGAGTGGGACGAACAGCCCGACGGGAGCCACGAGGTCGGCGTGATCGAGTGGATCGACTACCGCCGTACCGCCGGGCTCCCGCTCTTCCCGCCCATCGGTGCCGCTCTCGCCGCGCTGCCCGACCCCCGCGCGGCGACCGGCGACGCGGCCTTGGCCGCTGTCACGGACGACAACTACACGTGGGTGTGACGGCCGGCGCGGGACGGCGCGGGAGAGTGCGAGACGGTGGGTCAGGGGGTCCGGCGCGGGTGGGCGGGGCGGCGCGGGCGGCGGCGGGCGGCGGGGGCCTCCGGGGCGGCCTGCGGTGAGGAGAACCCGCCCGCGACGGGCACCGGGACGGCCGCCGGTGCGGTGGCGGGCGCGGGGACCGAGGCGGGCGGGCCCTGACGGCCCTGACGGTCCTGGGGCTGGGAGCGGCCGAGGATGGCGGTGTGCGCGATGAGCGGCGCGCAGGACTGGCAGATCTCGGCGAGCGTCCAGACCTGTCCCACGGCCGGGTTGTGGACCAGGACCAGGAGGGTGGAGCCGGTGCACTGGGTGCGGGCCTCGTGGAGCGAGCACTGCGCGGCCCGGCAGGCGCAGGCGGTGTCGGGGCGTACGGTGGCCAGCCGGGCGTGGGCGCGGACGTGTTCGGCGGCGAACCGCTTCAGGGCCGCGGTGTCCTTCGAACGGGGCGGCATGCGGCAGGCTTCGGTGCTGCAGGTGACGGAGGCGCTGTGATCGGCGTGGCCGGTGAGCCGGACCGTCCAGGTCCGGCCGGGCACGCGGGATCCGGGCATGAGGGTCAAGTCGGGGTCCGATCGTCGTGTTCCGGGTGGGTCGGTCGCGGTCGGCCGCACCGACGCGGTGCCGATCGCGGCGGGGTGGACCCCGCGGGCTGTCGTCCCGGGCGGCGTCTGCGGTTGCGGCGCCGGGCAGCGGAGAAACGGACATCGCGCGGCCTCGGACCTGGGGTCTTCGGTCTTTGTCGCATGTGCCCGCGGGCTCTGTCAATGGCGCGTACCCGTCCGGCCGTCCGCCGGACAGGAACGGGTGCGGGAGAGGGACGGTGCGCCCGGGGTGCGGTCGGGGTGCGGTCCGGGGTGCGGTCGGGGTGCGGTCCGGGGTGCGGTCCGGGGTGCGGTCCGGGGGTGGTCGGGTGCCGGTCTTGCGGCGGTCCCGCTGCGGCCGGGTCCGGCGCCCGACCCGGCGGGCCCCTTCCTTTCCCGCCGGGCACCCTCGCACCGGGCCCGTCGGGGCGGGCGGGTGCGGTCAGTTCGGCGGTCAGTTCGGCCGGCGGGCCCGTCGGGGCGGGTGGGTGCGGTCAGTTCGGTCGGCGGGGCGGGCGGGTGAACCGTACGGGGACTCCCGGGGAGTACAGCACGCTCACGGGCGGGCCGGCGGGCGCGGGCAGGCCGGCGGCGGCCACCAGGTCCTCGTCGCAGCCGAGGAGTTCGGCGCGGTGCAGCGGCCACCGCGGGTGGCTGTTGGGCAGGTACAGCAGTCGGCCGCGGAAGTCGCTGTGCATGCCCCAGCGGGCAGTCAGGAAGTGTTCGAGGGCGGTCGGCTCCGCGATGCGTTCCCCGGTCCGCACGGTGAGCGTGCTGTGCGCGCCGCGGGGGCCGGGCCAGCGCCGGCGGCTGGTGTAGGTGAGGGTGGGGCCGTCGCGGCGGACCGACATGTGCGACCACACGTACGGGAGGCGGAACGCGGTGCGGGCGACGAGGACCGGGAGGAGGCGGGAGGCGTCGAGGGAGCGGAAGACCACGCCGCGGCGGCCGTGGGCGTCGACGGAGTAGAGGCGGACGTTGGTCTCGGGGAACGAGCCCAGGTAGGGGAAGCCGGGGAGGCGCAGCCAGCCGACCCGGTGCATGCGGAACGCGACGAGGCCGACGTAGGTGAGGCCGTCCAGGGTGTCCGGGGTGGTGCCGGCCGGGAGCAGCGGGGCGACGTCTGCGGGGTCGGCGGGCCAGTGCAGGAAGGTCAGGTCGAGCCAGGACTGGGTGAGCAGGAGCCTCTCCGCGTGGGCGGGAAGGGGCGGATCGAACGATACCGGCGAGGCGGACGCGGCCGGCCCGGCGGGCTGCTCGGCAGGCTCGGCGGGCGGCGTGGATCGCTGCGCGGCCCCGGACGGCCCGGGTGACTGCCCTGCGGGCCCGGGCGGTCCAGGTGACTGTTCTGCGGGCTCGGCGGGCGGCGTGGGCGGCATCGCGTCAGTATCCCGCAGGGTGTTGGGCCGCGGTCCCCCCGCCGCGGGCGGATGCCGGCGGCGGGGGAACCGCGTACGGCGCGGGGGGCGGGGCAGGACTCGGCTTCCCCGGCCTCCTCCCCTTCCGCGGGGTGGGGGATTTCCGCCCGGCTGCCGGCGGTCACGGGCCGGGCCTCGGGGGTGGGTCGTGCCCGGGCGGTGCTGCCGGAAACGCCGGCCTCGGCTCCGGCATCAGGGCGCGGCCGGTCGCACCAGGGCACCAGGGCGCACCGGGTCGCTCGCACCGGGTCGCTGCGGGGTGCGGCGTGCTCCGCGTCGCGGGCCCTGCCCGCAGGCCCGGCCAGTGGTGGTGTCCGGGGCGGCCGGTGAGGGCGGGAGCGGAGGCGGCGTGGGCGGGCTGGCGTGGGCGGCGTCGGCGTGGGCGGCGGGGGCGGCCGATGAGGGCGGGCCCGGTGAGGGCCGGCCGGTGAGGGCGGCGGGGGCGGCGGCCGACGAGGGCAGGGGGTCGGTGAGGGCGGCGGGGCAGTGGCCGCGTGGGCGGGGCCGGCGGGGGCGGCGGCCGGTGTGGGCAGGGGCCGGCGAGGCAGCGGCCGGCGGGGGCAGGGGTCGCGGAGGCGGCGGCCGGCGACCTGGCGGCCGCCAGGTCGGCCGGGCCCGCCGGGTCCGCCAGGGCGACCCGTGCGGCCGTAGCGGTCGTGCGCAACGTCGTGCCGTGCTCCTGGGCGGTTCGGGTGCTCGCCGGAACCGGTGCGCCTTTCCCGGGAACCGGCGGGCCCCGACCGCCGGGCAGGACCGCCGGAGGGCCGCTCGGCGGCCGGGCGCGGGGCCGGGCCTCACCTCCTGGGTGTAAGGCGGGACCAACTCCTGCCGGGACGACGGGCGCGGGGCGGGCGGCTAGGTTTGCGGCCGTTCGCGACGCCCGTCACGGAGGTTCGCAGCATGCAGACCCGTTCCGCCGTCGCCCCGGCCGGGCGCGTGGTGGGGGCGACGGCCCTCGTCCTGACCGCGGTCACCGCACTGGCGGGGGCCGCGCCCCGGGCCGCCGCCACGGCGCCCGCGACCGCGGTGTCCCGCGCCGGAGCCGCCGCCCCGCCCGTGCCCGTCCTGTCCTGGGGCCCCTGCACCGGCCCGCGGGACGGCTTCGAATGCGCGACCGCCCGCGTACCGCTGGACCACCGTCGGCCGGCCGGCCCCACGATCCCTCTCGCCGTCACCCGGCGGGCCGCGGCGGACCCGGCCCGCCGCACCGGTGTGCTGCTGCTGCACCCGGGCGGGCCGGGCAACTCCGGTGTGGACTTCGCCCGCAACAGCCACGCCGCCCTGCCCGCCGCCCTCCGCGACTCCTTCGACGTCGTCGGCTACGACATGCGGGGGGTGGCGCGCAGCGGCCAGGTGGAGTGCTGGGACGACAAGGAGTACGCGGCCGCCGTCGACGCGGCGCGCGGCGTGCCCGGCCCGGGGGCCGTGCGCGGCGCCGTCGGGCAGGGCGCCGACTTCGCGGCCGCCTGCCGGCAGCGCTCCGGCTCCCTCGTGCCGTTCGTCGGCACCGGCTACAACGCCCGGGACATCGACCTGCTGCGCCAGGCGCTGGGCGAGGAGACGCTGTCCTTCTACGGCCGTTCCTTCGGCAGCTACGTCGGCACCGTCTACGCGGCGCAGTTCCCGCGGCGGGTGCGGGCGATGGTCCTGGACGGGGCCTACGACCCGCGCCTGTACGCGCAGGTGCCGCACGCCTCCGACGCCGCGCAGTTCGCGGCGCTGGACGCGGCGGTCGGCCGGTTCCTGGACTGGTGCGCGGGCAGCGCGGCCGTCTGCGGGTTCGGCGGGGGCCGGCCGCGGCAGGCCTTCGCCGAGCTGAAGCGGGCGCTGGACGCCGACCCGGTCATCACCGCGAGCGGGCGTCCGGCCACCGGCTACACCCTGGCCTACCGTCTGATGTTCGCCATCAACGCGGGCCAGGAGATCTGGCCCTACCTGGGCGAGGCGCTGCGGGCGGCGCAGGCCCGCCAGGCCTCGTTCCTGCTGTCCCCGCCGTCGCCGGCGTCCTTCGACTTCCTGACGGTGAACACGGCCGTGGAGTGCGCCGACCGCGTCTACCCGGCCGGCCGGCTGCTGCTGGGTGCGCTGGTCGGCGCGCACGCCGCGTCGGCTCCGCTGCTGGGTCCCCCGATCGGTCTCGGGCCGCCCGCCTACGACCACAACCACGCGTCGGCGTGCGCGCAGTGGCAGGCGGACCGGCCGAGCCGCTACGAGGGCTCCTACCGGGCGGCGGGTTCCGCCCCGATCCTGGTGCTGGGGACGACCGGGGATCCCGACACCCCCTACCAGGACGCCGTGGCCCTCGCCGGGACGCTGGAGAACGGCCGGCTGCTGACCTTCGCCGCCGAGGGGCACACCGCCTACAACCGCAGCGCATGCGTCAGCGCCCTGGCCACCGGCTACCTCGCGACGCTGGCGCTGCCGGCGCGGGGCACCGTCTGCGCGGACGAGGCACCCCCGGAACCGGTCGGGCGGCGCACCGCGGGCCTCGAGGTCGACGAGACGCGCGATGTGATCCCCGTACTGCGCTGAGCCGAGCACCCGGGCGGGCCCGCCGGAGGCGGCATGAGGACGAGGGCGTGGGGCGGGGCGTCGGGCGTGGGGCGGGGGCCGGGCGGGCGGGCGGGATGCGGTCCCCGTCGCAGCCATGAGGGCCAGGACCGCACCCCGCACCCGTCCGCCTACCCGGGGCCGGTCGGCCGACACCCGCCGCCCCCGCAGGACACCGGCTCGCGGCCTGCCGACCCCTGCGGGGCGCCTTACCGGGGCGGGCCTTACGGGGGCGGGCTCGTGGGGCGGCTGGGGCGGTTCGTGGAACGTGGCGTACCGGCGTCGTGGACGACGGTGAAGTCCGCGGCCGACGGTTCTCCCCCGCAGCTCCGGATCGGCCCAGCCGGTGAACCGCAGGCGTGCGGGCATGGCGACAAGGCCGGTGATCGCATCCCACAAACGCGTCCGGGTTCATGCCGTAGAACGCAGGGAAGCCGCATTCCCGCTTGAGGGCCTCGTGGAGGTCGCGCTCGCTGCGGACCGGGCCGACGTCGATGACCGCCGGGCGGACGGCCGGACATGCGGCAACACCTCGCAGAGGTTGCCTCTGCGAGGTGTTGCACTCGACCGCGATTGCCGACTGTTTCGGCTTCTGATGCTCTGATGCTGATTGCTGATCAGCCCTGGGTCCCGCCCTGGGTGTTGCCGGAGCCGCCGCCCTGGGTGCCGCCCTGGGTGTTCCCAGTGCCGCCACCCTGCGTGCCGCCCTGGGTGTTGCCAGTGCCACCGCCCTGCGTACCACCCTGGGTGTTGCCAGTGCCACCGCCCTGCGTACCACCCTGGGTGTTGCCGTTGCCGGCGCCCTGGGTTCCGCCCTGGGTGTTGCCGTTGCCGACCTGGGTGCCGCCGATGGTGTTGTTCGAGCCGCCGATGATCGTGTTGTTGACGATGTTCGTCACGTTGTTCGTCACCTGGTTGACCACAGCGGGCGCCAGTCCGAGCTTCTTCGCTTCCGAAGCCGCTGCCTGTCGGCCGATGGCGGCTGCCTGCGCCTTGGAAGCTCCGCCGCGCGCCGCCTGCTGGGCCGCGGCCGTGCCTCGTGCCGTTGCCGCTGCCACGTCGGTCTTCGTGGAGACCGAGGCGGGGCCGGTCGGCGCGCACCGGACGGTGCCTACGGAGACCGGACCGCCGCCGGTGATTCCGACCCGGATGTCGCCCTTCGGTCCGGCGGCGACGCGGGCGATGGTCTTCCCGTCACGCTTGACGTCGTAGCTCTGCTTGAGGACGAAGCCGTTGCCGCGGATCTCCCCGTTCTTCAGGCTGCACACCGCCGCAGGGGCTGCGGCCGGGAGTGCGGAGGCCTGGGAAGCGAATGCCACTCCCGCCGTTCCGGCGAGTATCGCGGTGACACAGGACAGACCGGCAATGTTGGCGACGCGCTTCTTCCTCGACATTTGAATCTCCTTTAATGGTCGACCCGGATTTCCGAGATTCTCACGAGCCGGGGATTCGGCTTGTCCGGTATCTCAGTTCCGTCTGATGGCCGAGCGGTTTATCTGTCTCCAGATTGCCGTTTGCGGGCGCGGGGAGAAAGCAACGGAGATTCGGGGCTTGACAAGTTCAGATCCGGATGGGTGGCCGTATTTCGGCTGGTGGTGGCGGGTTTCCGCTGCCTGCGGCAGGGCGTGGCCGCTGCCGCTTGCGGGGTGGACCGGGCTCGTTCGTCGGTGTTTCCTCGCCCGCCGGGCCGGGTGCAGGGCCGGCGGGGGTTGGGAAACGGCCCCTCTTTCGGGTTCCGGGCGCGGGTGGGGCTTGGACGGCACGGGTCAGCCGTTGCCGTCCCGAGGTGGTCGGGGCGGCAACGGCTGAAGGGGACGGCATCGCCTCGCAGAGGCAACCTCTGCGAGGCGATGCGCTTATCGACCGGCCTGGTCAACCCTGGGTACCACCCTGGGTGTTCCCGGAGCCGCCGCCCTGGGTACCGCCCTGGGTGTTGCCGGAGCCACCGCCCTGCGTACCACCCTGGGTGTTCCCGGAGCCGCCACCCTGCGTACCACCCTGGGTGTTCCCGGAGCCGCCACCCTGCGTACCACCCTGGGTGTTGCCGGGCTTGTTGCGCTTCTTCTTCTTGCCGTGGTGGTTGCCGTCGTGCTTCTTGTGGTCGTGCTTGTTGTGGCTGGCGACGCTCTCCACCGACATGGTGGGGGCCGCCATCGCGGAGGACGAGGGGATGAGGACCCCGCCGGCGATCGCGGCGGCCGCGACGGCGGTCGCGAGGCGGAACCGGCGCTTGCGGCGGTTGGACTCAGACGTCTCGAGCTTACGGTTCATGGTTTTCTCCTGATCGAAATCGGATCCTGAGCAGGTTCCGAAAGGTTCGTGGCCTCCGCGATGCGGGAATTGTTCCCGCTGCGTCTGCGGCCTCGTTTCCTTTTCGGTGGGGCCGCATATCCAGTAGGCCTCTTCACCGCGATACCGGTCACGTTCCGGAAATTCGTGGCTTGACGTTTGCGCGGAGGTGGTGCAACCGGAACTGAAGCTGTCGGGCCCGCCTTGTCCGCGGTGGCGTGAAAACGATCATCGGGGGCGTCGTCGGGGCGGGTGATCCCTATGCTGACGGGATGCTCGACATACCTCTTTCAGCGCTGGAAGTCGCGATGGTGCAGACAGGCACCCGCGCCGTGGACACCCTGCGGGACACCGCGGCTTTCGCTCGGGAGATGGAGCGGCTGGGCTACCGCCGCCTCTGGTACGCCGAGCATCACCACTCCCCCGCGATCGGCGCGTTCCCGCCGGTCGTGCTGACGGCGCACGCGGCCGCCTCGACCTCGGTGATCCGTGTGGGTTCGGGCGGGGTGCTGGCTCCCAACCATGCGCCGATCACGCTGGCGGAACAGTTCGGGACGCTGGCCGCCCTGCACGAGGACCGCATCGACCTGGGCATCGGCCGGGGTCCGGGCACCTTCGACGAGGCCATCGCCCGGGCGCTGCGCCGCGGTGCCGGGCCGGCGTCGGACGCGGAGTACCGGCAGGATGTGGCCGCGATCCTGTCGTTGCTGGTGGAGGAGGTCGCGCTCGGTCCGCTGCCGGAGCCGTGGCTGCTGGCGTCCAGTGCCGCGGGGGCCGCTCTCGCCGCGGCCCTCGGCCTGCCGGTCGCGATCGCGCACCACATCCGTCCGGACAACACCCTTGCGGCCGTGGAGGGTTACCGGGCGGCGTTCACCCCGTCCCGCTGGTGCGAGCGGCCCCGGGTGCTGCTGTGCGTGGAGACGGTGTGCGCGCAGACCCAGGAGGAGGCCGTGTGGCGGGCGGGTCCGATGAACGTCGTCAAGGCCGGGCTCCTGCAGGGGCTGAGCCAGACGCCGTTCCCCACGCCCGCGCAGGCGGCCGCGCATGTTTTCACGGAGCAGGAGCGGCGGGCGCTGGACGGTTTCCGTGCGCAGCAGGCGGTGGGGGCGCCCGAGGCGGTGGTGGCGCGGCTGGCGCAGTTGGCCGGTGAGACCGGGGCGGATGAGCTGATGCTGGCGACGCCCGTATACGACCTGCGCGAGCGGGTCGCTTCCTACGAGCTGGTCAGGAAGTACTGGGGGGCGGCGACGGCGCCGTAGGGGCGGGGCGGGGCGGGGGCTGTTTTCCCGTACACGCGGAATCGTTTTCGCGGGTGTGTGCGTAGGGGTGGCGGGAGCGGCTGTTACGGGGCCTTGAATCCGTTCGGCGCGGCGGGGCGGGCCGCGTCCGGGGTGGGGGCGCTTCCGGGGCCGGGGGCGGAGGTGGGGAGGTGCGGCCGGGCGGGCGTGTCATCGGTTGGCGGTGAAGTGCCGTGTCCGGGGCGTCCATCCGGGTGTGACGGTTGTCCACCCCAAGGGAGAGTCGCGGACCTGTCCGGATTGGGAAACCGGGGGGGTGGGTGGGCGGTTTCCGGGTGTCGGCGGGGGTCAGAGTGTGGCTCCTCGGCCAGACGCCGGGAACTGTTTCAGGCCAGACCGGTAGGCACCCGTGTGTGCGTGTGCTGTCGGTCGGGGCCGCCGTCCCGTTGAAGTCGAAGGGGGCCAGCCTCCGTGTCCGCTTCCCTGGCCACCCGCCGCGCCGTCGCGACCCTCCTGGCCGCCGGCACCCTGGTCGGCGCGGCCGCCCCGACGGGGCCGGTGACCGCCGGCTGACAGCTGACGGGGGGCGGGGGCGGCGTGTCACGGCCGGGCGGGCCGCGGCACGCCGCACCCGTGTCTGCGCCCGCCCCCGCCCCGCCCCCGTGCCCGGGTCTGTGCCCGTGCCCGTGCCGTGCTTGGGGCGCGGGTGCGGGGGCGCAGGGTGCGCGTGCATTCGGGTGGCGGCGTGCCGTGTCGGGCCGGTGGTGCGGGCCGGGTTGGCGATGCTGGGCCGGGCGCGGTCTGGCGGTCGGCGCCCTCTGCCCCTCTGTCCCACAGCAAGGTAGGAGCACGGCATGACGGCGGACGCGGTCGGGCGTTTCCTGGCGGCTCTGGAGCCGCAACGGCGGGAGGCCGTGGCGGGCCGGCCGCGCGAGGAGCAGGAGCGGCTGGCGGCCGCGTGGGAGGAGGAGCTGGGCTCGGACGACGAGCTCGACACCCTCGACGAGCTCTCCCCGCCTGCGGCGGAGGCGGAGGCGGCCCGCCGGGTGATGGACCGCGAGGCCTGATCCGGCCGCCCCGCCGGGATCGGGCCGGTGGAGCCGGCGGGCGGTCGGCGGGTCGGTTCGGCCGGGCGGGTGCGGGCCGGGCGGGTGCGGGCCGGGCGGGTGCGGGACCGGACGCGTGGGGGCCGGCGGGCCGGCCGGGCCGGAGCAGGAACCGGGCCGGGCGGGTATCGGGCTGGCGGGTGGGCGCGGGGCTGGGGAAGACTGCGTCGGGTGCGTGATCGTCTGGAAGTGTCCCCGGGGCTTGGGCTGCGGCGCTGGTCGCCGGCGGACGCCGGGGCGGTACTGGCGGCGTTCGCCGATCCGGAGATGGCGCGGCAGGCTGCTGAGCCGGTCGCGACCCTGTCGGCGGCGCGGCGGTGGCTGGCGGCCCGGGCGGGGCAGTGGGACGCGGGATCCTCGTACGCCTTCGCGGTCGTCGACGGTGCGGGCGCGGTGCTGGGGAACGTGGCGGTCGGCGCCGTCGACCCGCGTCACCGGACGGGGTGGGTGTCGTACTGGACGGGGGCGGCGGCCCGCGGGCGGGGCGTCGCGTCGGGCGGCTGCCGGGCGGTGGCCGCCTGGGCCTTCGAGGACGCCGGCCTGTTCCGGTTGGAGCTGGGCCATCGGGTCAACAACCCGGCGTCGTGCCGGGTGGCGCGGGCTGCGGGCTTCGCGGTCGAGGGGGTCCAGCGCCGCAAGCTCGAGTACGACGGTGTCCGCTACGACGTCGAACTGCACGCCCGGCTGGCGACCGACGCCGCACCGCCGCCGGTGCGGCCGCGGCGGGCGTCCGCCGGCTGAGGCCGCACCGGGCGCCCGGGCGCCGGGCGCGCCGCCTGCCGGCCCCGGCCGGGGCGCGGCCGGGGCGGTGAGCCGTCGCGGGGCTGCCGGTTGCCGGTGCCCGGCGCCGAAGGACCCCGCGGGCGTCGCGTCCCGGGCGGACCGGGTGGGGAACGGGCGGGCGGCCCCCGGGGGCGCGCCGAGCGGGGGGCGGCCTGCCGTGGACAGGCGGGAGGAGCACGGCAGGCCGCGCGGTCCCCGGGGCTTCGACGCAGCCGGGTGGGCCGGTGGGGCGCGCCGTGATGGCGGGCGCGGGAGCTTTCGGCCGTCTTGGCCTCGGCCGGGGGCCGGGGCGGGCCGCGAGGCGGGGTGGGGGGTGTGGGTGTCCTTGGAGCGTGGGGTTGCCGGCCCGGCAGGGGGTTCCGAATCGGCTGGCTCGGCCGGGGTTCCGGCTGGGCCGTGTGTCGAAAGCAGATCTTGGGGCTATGGATGATCACGGTTCATGAGTCGGGGAGATCTCACGGACGAGTAGGGGCGGTGCTGAAGCCGTTGGTGCCGAGGGGTGCCAGGGTGGGGCGGCCACCCCACTGGCCTCGGCGGCGGCTGATCGACGGCATACGGTTCCGTGTCCGGACCGGAGTTCCGTGGCGGGACATCTGCGTCGAGTACGGGCCCTGGGCCGGGTCTACGACCTGTTCGGCCGGTGGCAGCGGAACGGACCTGGCAGCGGATTCTTCAGTCCTTCGCCGACGCGAAAGGCGCGATCGTCTGGGACCTGAGTGTCTACTCCACAGTCTGCCGCGCCCATCAGCATGCGGCCGGGACCGAAGGAAGGGTCAGGATCACGGGCTGGGAGGGTCGCGCGGCGGGTTCACCACCAAGCTCCGCCTGGCCGTCGAGCAAGGTCAGAAGCCCATGTCGATCGTGGTCACGGCAGGACAGCGCGGGGACCCGCCGCAGTTCGAACCGGTGCGGGAAAAGGTCCGCGTGCCGCGCCTCGTCCGGGCCGGCCATGCGTCCGCCTCCCGCAGAAACCGTGCTACCTGCGCCGCCGCGGAATCCGCTGCACCATCCCGGACAAGGCCGACCAGGCCCGCAATCGCCAAAAGCTCGGCTCCAGCGGCGGCCGGCCGCCGTACTTCGACCTAGCCGACTCCCGCGAACGTCACGCTCGAGTGCGGGATCAACCGCCTCAAAAGACACCGCGCCGTCGCCACCCGGGACGACAAGCTCGCTGTCCGCTACGAGGCGACCGTTCTCGTCGCGGCCATCAACGAGTGGCTTTGAGCGGAGATAGCCCTCCCGCCTGGTTCACCAGTCCCGGCCGGCGGTCAGCTTTTCCACATCCGCTTGCGTGAACCCGTATGCCGACGCGACGAAGCAGAACTCGTCACAGATCCACTCCCGCGCCACCGTCTCGATCTCGCTCCCGGCCGCCACGAACTCCCCGTCCAGCAGATTGAACTCCTCCGTCGCAGCCTGGGTGAATGCACACAAGCTCTCCAGGTCCGACGGCCGCTCGGCCTCGATGCGCTCGCACAGCCGCAGCAGGATCGCCTTCCCCTGGTCGACCACGTGATCAGGGAAGTACGAGTCGTCGTACATCTGCCGCAGGAACGCGTGTCCCCGCACTTCCCTACCTCCGCGAAAAGCTGACGCGCCGATCATGCACAGCACCACTGACATTGATGCTGATACTCAGGTTCCGGTGGTCGTGGCCCACCCACTGACTGACGCCCTGCTGGGCTGTCTTCGCGTTGTTCTGTCCGGCTGCCGGGACCTGTTCTCATGGCTGCGGCCGGGCGGAACATGACCTGATAGGAGCTTGGTCAGAAGCCCCTTCAATGTCCTGTCTGCGCCACCCGGCCGGCGCCTACCTTCGGCTGGGAGGGCAGTGTCAGCATGACATCAGAGGTTGCGGCGGACACCGGGGACCGCGACGTGTTCGGCGGGGTCGATTCCCACGCCGACACCGTCCACGTCGCTGTGATCAGCGACAACGGAGGCCATCTCGCGGATGCGGAGTTCGCCACCACCGCCGCCGGATACGCGGCGGCCCTGGCCTTCCTGACCGCCCACGGACACGTGATCGCGATCGGTGTGGAAGGCACCTCGTCCTACGGAGCCGGCTTCCCCCGGACCGCCCGCTCCCGCGGGCACCAGGTCATCGAGGTCAACCGCCCCGACAGGGCCGAACGTCGCCGCACCGGCAAGTCCGACCCGATCGACGCCTACGCCGCCGCCCGCGCCGCCCTGTCCGGACGCGCCACCAGTTCCCCCAAGGACGACACGGTCGCGGGGATACGCGCCCTGCACAACACCGCCCCCTCGGCCGTCAAGGCCCGCACCGCCGCACTCAACCAGATCGGCCAGGTCCTCGTCACCGCTCCGGAGGCGATCCGCGTGAAATACGGGCGGCTCAAGAGCACCGAACGCACCGAGGCCCTGGCCCGGCTGCGGCCGGCCGGCGACGCCCTGCACACCGCTGTCCTGACCGCGCTGAAAGCCTCGCCCGGCGCGTCAAGGAGCTCACCGCCGAGCACGAGGCGCTGACGCGGGCCCTGGATGCCGAAGTCACCACGCAAACCCCGGCCTGCGAGCCGCCTACGGCGTCGGCCCCGACACCGCCGCACAACTGCTGATCACCGCGGGCGGCAACCCCGAACGGATGCGGACCGAGTCGTCCTTCGCGGCCCTCTGCGGAGCCGCCCCGGTCCCCGCCTCCAGCGGCAGGACCAACCGTCACCGCCTCTCACGAGGCGGCGATCGCACGGCCAACGCCGCGCTCTACCGAATCGCCCTGGTCCGCATGTCCAGCGACTCCCGCACCCGCGAATACGTCGCACGACAGACCGCCGCCGGACGGACGAAGAAAGAGATCATCCGGCTGTTGAAACGGGCCATCGCCCGGGAGATCTTCCGCTGCCTGACCACCACGGTCACCATCCCAGGCACAACCGACCTACGGCCCATGCGGCAGGCCAAGAACATCACCCTCACCACCGTCGCCCAGCACTTCGGCGTCTGGCCAACCGCCAATCTCCAGACTCGAAAGAGGGCTCAGCAGGGACGACGACCTCACCCACGCCTACCGCGACTGGCTCCAAGCCGCTTGACAGCAATAGGAGCATCAACGACGCCCCCATGGACGGCAGACCTCACGCGGCCAGGACTTTCACAACAGGCCCTAACCCTGCCGTTTAACCTCTGACTCTTCGCGTGAGGTGAGGCTGCGCTGCATCACGTGGCAGACGGTTACCCTCTTCGCCGGCGTTCGTTGCTGGTTGACACGATGGTCCCGTGGCAGAGCCGACCTTCCGATACCACCCTGATCCGCTGGCTTCCGGGTCCGCGTTGCGCACCGACCATGTCTGCAGCGTCTGTGGCATGCACCGACAGATCCGCTATCAAGGCCCCATCTACGGTCAGCAACCTGATTCCCTCTGCCTGCACTGCATCCACTCCGGGGCAGCGTCGAGTGCCCTGGGCATTGCAGGCGGAGGCGATGAGGACTTCGACATGCCTGCCGTGTTCAGTGATGCCGTTGACGTACCCGACGACGTGCCTCTGTCGGTCGTCGAAGAGATCACCCGACGCACTCCCGGCTTTGCCGGTTGGCAGCAGGAGTCCTGGCTGTACCACTGCGGCGATGGCGCGGCCTTTCTCGGCCCTGCCGGATATCGCGAGCTTGAGGCCCACCCAGAGGCTCTAGCCATGCTCCGTAAACATCACGAGCGCTATGGCTGGACGCCGCCAGAAACCGAACAGTTCCTGCGGTCACTGGACCGGGCTGGAGAGCCGACCGCCTACTTGTTCCGCTGCTTGCATTGCGACACACGCCTGGCATCCTGGGACATCGGCTGACCTGCGACCCGAGCAGCCTATTGGTGCCGGGTGTAGGACTCGCCGGTGGCGAGGACCCGCCCCATGTCGTAGCGGGTGGCGGGCTGCTGATTCTTTGAGCCGCGCGGGCGGCCGGGGCCGGGGACGTGTGGGTTTTGGTGCACCGGCTGGCGTACCCGTCTTCGCGTGCAGGCTTTTGAGCCCGCGACGGACCCGGGCGGGGGTCAGTCTGTTCGGTTCCGCTGGCCGCTCCCATGGGCGGCGCAGATCGCGTGCGAGAGGGCAGGCGAGGCGAAGTTGAGCGTGTGCGGCCAGGACGATCCATGTCCGGCGGTCAGCGGCCCGCGAGTCCCGAAGCTTAAGGGCTGTCCCGTAATCCCCGGTGGATCGGCGCACGGCGTCA
>NZ_MQUR01000054.1 GCF_001953875.1 Streptomyces amritsarensis | reverse complement strand
GGGGTCCGGGACACCTCCCGGACCCCCGCCGTACGAGGGAAACCCGCCCGCAGGGCCGGACGGACGGCGCGGGCGGATACCCTGGGGGACGACCACAACGCCCCCGACCCGAGGAATCGCGACCACCGTGTTCGATACGCTCTCCGACCGCTTGGCGAATACCTTCAAGGGCCTGCGCGGCAAAGGCCGGCTGTCCGAGGCTGACATCGACGCAGCGGCCCGGGAAATCCGTATCGCCCTCCTCGAGGCCGACGTCGCCCTCCCGGTCGTCCGCTCCTTCATCGCGAACGTCAAGGAACGCGCGCGCGGCGAAGAGGTCAGCAAGGCCCTGAACCCGGGCCAGCAGGTCCTCAAGATCGTCAACGACGAGCTCGTCACCATCCTGGGCGGCGAGACCCGGCGGCTGCGCTTCGCCAAGACCGCCCCCACCGTGATCATGCTGGCCGGTCTCCAGGGTGCCGGTAAGACCACCCTCGCCGGAAAGCTCGGCCTCTGGCTGAAGGGGCAGGGCCACACCCCGCTCCTCGTCGCGTGCGACCTCCAGCGCCCGAACGCCGTCAACCAGCTCTCCGTCGTCGCCGACCGCGCGGGCGTGGCCTTCTACGGCCCCCAGCCGGGCAACGGCGTCGGCGACCCGGTCCAGGTCGCCAAGGACTCCGTCGAGTACGCGCGCACCAAGCAGTTCGACATCGTCATCGTCGACACCGCCGGCCGCCTCGGCATCGACGCCGAGCTGATGCAGCAGGCCGCGGACATCCGCGACGCCGTCAGCCCCGACGAGATCCTCTTCGTCGTCGACGCCATGATCGGCCAGGACGCGGTCAACACCGCCGAGGCCTTCCGCGACGGCGTCGGCTTCGACGGCGTGGTGCTCTCCAAGCTCGACGGCGACGCCCGCGGCGGTGCCGCGCTCTCCATCGCGCACGTCACCGGCAAGCAGATCATGTTCGCCTCGAACGGCGAGAAGCTCGACGACTTCGACGCCTTCCACCCCGACCGCATGGCGGGCCGGATCCTCGACATGGGTGACATGCTCACCCTCATCGAGCAGGCCGAGAAGACCTTCTCGCAGGCCGAGGCCGAGAAGATGGCGGCCAAGCTCGCCAAGGGCCCCAAGGAGTTCACGCTCGACGACTTCCTGGCCCAGATGGAGCAGGTCCGCAAGATGGGCTCCATCTCCAAGCTGCTCGGCATGCTGCCCGGCATGGGGCAGATCAAGGACCAGATCAACAACATCGACGAGCGTGACGTCGACCGCACCGCGGCGATCATCAAGTCGATGACCCCGGCCGAGCGCCAGGACCCGACGATCATCAACGGCTCGCGCCGCGCCCGCATCGCCAAGGGCTCCGGCACCGAGGTCAGCGCCGTCAAGGCGCTGGTCGAGCGGTTCTTCGACGCCCGCAAGATGATGTCCCGCATGGCCCAGGGCGGCGGCATGCCCGGCATGCCGGGCATCCCCGGGATGGGCGGCGGCCCCGGCCGGCAGAAGAAGCAGGTCAAGCAGGCCAAGGGCAAGCGCAAGAGCGGCAACCCGATGAAGCGCAAGCAGGAGGAGGCCGCAGCGGCGGCCCGCCGCGAGCAGGGCCCGCAGACGGTCGACCCGGCCGCCGCGTCCAACCCGTTCGGCCTTCCCGCCGGCGGCCAGGCCGGTCAGGACTTCGACCTTCCGGACGAGTTCAAGAAGTTCATGAAGTAGGCGGACATCCGCGACGGAGGGCCCCGACCGGGCACGGGCGCCGGCCCGCACGGTCGGGGCCCTTCGTCGCGCGGTCGCACCGCGGCGGTTACGCCACCCGGGCGATCACGTACCGGAAGATGTTCGGCAGCCACACGGCGCCGTCGGACCGCTCGAACGGGTGAAGCGCCTCGGCGAGCTCCTTCTCGGCGAGCGCGGCATCGGACGCCCCGTCGTAGAGCCCGGTCGACAGCAGCCCGCGCACCGCGCTGTCCACGTCCGCGTAGCCGAAGGGGCAGAACACCCGCCCCGACCCGTCCGGCCGCAGCCCGGCCCGCTCCACGGCCGCGTCCAGATCCCCGGGCGCCGGGCCGCCGCCCAGCACCGAGGGCACCGTGCAGCGCTCGGCGGGACCCCAGTCGGCCAGCACCACGGCGCCGCCGCGTCTGACGGCCGGCAGGGCCGAGGCCAGGGCTGCCGGAGCCGGGGAGAAGGCCAGCAGGGCGTCGTAGGGGCGGGGCACCGAGGACGCCGGCGGCGGCGCCGCCAGCACCTCCAGCAGCCGTTCGCGGGCCAGCGCCCGCCGGGCCGGATCCGCCTCCACGCCCGTGGCCGCGGCTCCCCTCGCGGCCGCCAGCAGCAGGGCCAGGCCGGCCCCGCAGTCGAGGCCCAGCAGCCGGTCACCCGGCCCGACCTCCAGCCGGTCGTAGACCGCCTCGTACAGCGGTACCAGCATCCGTTCCTGGATCTCCGCCCAGTCCCGGGCGACGAGCGTCGCGGTCGGCGTCGGTGTCATCGAAAGAGCGCTCCTGATTCCGTCTCGCCCCCCAGCCCCCGTTGCCAGAGAACTCCCCATTCGCCCCCGCGTCCAGAGGAGCGCGGCACCCGATTCACGCATCCCGTGCCGGGCGCCGTACGATTCGCGGCATGGCAAAGGCACCCGTTCTCACCCCGCAGGCGGAGGATTTCCCCCGCTGGTACCAGGATCTGATCAACAAGGCCGAGCTGGCCGACAACGGTCCGGTCCGCGGCACCATGGTCATCCGACCGTACGGCTACGGCCTGTGGGAGCGGATGCAGCAGGAGATGGACGCCCGCATCAAGGACCAGGGCGCCCAGAACGCGTACTTCCCCCTCTTCATCCCGCAGTCGTACCTGACGAAGGAAGCCGAGCACGTCGAGGGCTTCGCGCCCGAGCTCGCGGTCGTCACGCACGGCGGCGGCAAGGAGCTGGAGGAGCCGGTCGTCGTCCGGCCCACGTCCGAGACGATCATCAACGACTACTTCTCCAAGTGGGTCCAGAGCTACCGCGACCTGCCCCTGCTGATCAACCAGTGGGCCAACGTGGTCCGCTGGGAGATGCGCCCCCGCGTCTTCCTGCGCACGAGCGAGTTCCTCTGGCAGGAGGGCCACACCGCCCACGCCACCTACGAGGACGCCCGCGACTACGCCGCCCGCATCCACCGCGACGTCTACGGCGACTTCATGACGAACGTGCTCGGCATCGACGTCGTGCTCGGCCGCAAGACCGCCAAGGAGCGCTTCGCCGGCGCCATCAACACCCTCACCCTCGAGGGCATGATGGGTGACGGCAAGGCCCTGCAGATGGGCACCAGCCACGAGCTCGGCACCAACTTCGCCAAGGCCTTCAACACCCAGTACCTGTCGAAGGAAGGCAAGCAGGAGCTCGTCTGGCAGACCTCCTGGGGCGTCTCGACCCGCATGGTCGGCGGTCTGATCATGTCCCACGGCGACGACAACGGCCTGCGCGTCCCGCCGCGTCTGGCCCACGTCCAGGTCGTCGTCATGGCGATCAAGGGCGACGAGGCCGTCGCCAAGGTCCGTGAGCTGGGCGACCGGCTGAAGGCCGCCGGCATCCGCGTGCAGGTCGACGACCGCGTCGACACCCCCTTCGGCCGCCGCGCCGTGGACTGGGAGCTCAAGGGCGTGCCGGTCCGCATCGAGATCGGCCCCCGCGACCTGGAGGCCGGCACCGCGATGCTGGCCCGCCGCATCCCGGGCGGGAAGACCCCCGTCCAGATCGACGCGCTCGTCGACCTCCTGCCCAAGGTGCTGGACGAGGACCAGGCGCAGCTCCTGCGCGAGTCCCGCGAGCGCCGTGAGGCCCGTACGTCCGACGTCGCGACCATCGAGGAGGCCGCCGAGGCCGCCGTCGCCGGCGGCTGGGCGCGGATCCCGTGGGCCGACCTCGGCCCGGAGGGCGAGGCGAAGCTGGCCGAGCAGGCCGTCTCCGTGCGCTGCCTGGTGGCCGAGGACGGGTCCGTCCCGGACGCCGACGACGCTCCCGGTACCCTCGCCATCGTGGCGCGCTCCTACTGATCGCGCCGCCGAAGGCTTCCGGCCCCGGCGTGCGGCTGATGCCGCGCGCCGGGGGCCGCTGCTTTTTGGTCGACGTTACGTACCGACTCCTCCTGAGTTCGGCGCACCCGTCCTCGTCGGGACGCATCAGGCTGAACTGACTGGTACGTGCAAAAAATTTGGAATGGCCCGGAATCGGAACACCCGGGCACCTCGGCTCGTTGTCACGACGTGAGCACGACACCACCTGTTCTCGCCGCAGAGCTGGCGCAGGCGTGGGCCGACATTCAGCGGTACCACCCCGAGCTGCCCGACCTTGCCGCGCCCGAGTCCCTGATCGGAGAGTCCTCGTCCGCCTGCGGCGCCGAGCTCTCCTTCGAGCGACTGCTGCACGAGGCAGTCCACGGCATCGCGGCCGCCCGCGGTGTCCGCGACACCTCGCGCGCAGGCCGCTACCACAACCGCCGATTCCTCGCGATCGCCGAGGAGATGGGCCTGGACCACTCCGACGAGCCGCACGCGAGCAGCGGCTTCTCCCTGGTCACCCTCAATCCCGAGGCGAAGCGGCGCTACCGCCCCACCATGGAGCGACTGCAGCGCGCGCTGAAGGCGCACACGGCGGCCACCGCCGCCGACACCAAGCGCAGCTTCCGCGGGCCCGCCGCCCGGCACGGCTCCTCCGGTGGCGGGGTGCGCGTCAAGGCGGTCTGCGACTGCGGGCGCAACGTGCGCGTCGTCCCCTCCGTGCTCGCGCAGGCGCCGATCGTGTGCGGCGGCTGTATGAAGCCCTTCCGCATCCCCGACATCGCCGTCGCGGCGGCCTCCTGACACTGCGGGCGGCCGGCGCGCGGAGCCGGCCGTGACGTGCGGGCTCGTCCGACCGGAGCGATCCTCCCCGTCGGCCGGGCGCGCCGCAGGCGTATGGCACAATGGCTAGCTGTACTCGACAGTCGCATAGGACCCCTCTCTCCTCCGGCTGACGCGTCCATCGGGCACCCGAGTACCGCAACCCCACGTGGCATCTCATGTGCCCAACCACGTCAAGTTCAGGAGACACCACTCCAGTGGCAGTCAAGATCAAGCTCAAGCGCCTCGGTAAGATCCGCTCTCCCCACTACCGCATCGTCGTCGCCGACGCCCGCACCCGTCGGGACGGCCGCGCGATCGAGGAGATCGGCATCTACCAGCCGACCTACAACCCGTCGCGCATCGAGGTCAACGGCGAGCGCGCCCAGTACTGGCTCTCTGTCGGCGCCCAGCCGACCGAGGCCGTCCTCGCCATCCTGAAGCTCACCGGTGACTGGCAGGCGCACAAGGGCCTCCCGGCCCCCGCGCCGCTGCTGCAGCCGGCCACGAAGGAAGACAAGCGTCGCTCCTTCGACGAGTTCGCCAAGGCCCTCGAGGGCATCGGCGAGGGCAAGGGCGAGGCCATCACGCAGAAGAAGAAGGCCGACAAGAAGGCGGACGAGGCTGAGGCCGCCGCCGAGTCGACCGAGGCCTGAGCATGCTCGAGGAGGCTCTTGAGCACCTCGTAAAGGGCATTGTGGACAACCCCGACGAAGTGCAGGTCGCCTCGCGCAACCTGCGCCGCGGGCAGGTGCTCGAGGTCCGGGTCCACCCCGACGACCTCGGCAAGGTGATCGGCCGCAACGGCCGCACCGCACGTGCCCTGCGTACCGTCGTGGGCGCCATCGGCGGCCGGGGGATCCGCGTCGACCTCGTCGACGTGGACCAGGTCCGCTGAGCAGTTGAATCACCGGCACGGGCCGGGGAGGGCACACGTGCCCGCCCCGGCCCGTCGTCGTCTGAACAGGAGAGGCACAGACAGTGGAGCTGGTAGTCGCGCGGATCGGCCGCGCCCACGGCATCAAGGGTGAGGTCACCGTCGAGGTGCGCACGGACGAGCCGGAACTGCGGCTCAGCCCCGGCGCCGTGCTGCGCACCGAACCGGCTTCGGCGGGCCCGCTGACCATCGAGACGGGCCGGGTGCACAGCGGCCGGCTGATGCTGCGTTTCGCCGGTGTCAAGGACCGCACCGCCGCGGAGGCCCTCCGCAACATCCTCCTCATCGCCGACGTGGACCCGGACGAGCTGCCCGAGGAGGAGGACGAGTACTACGACCACCAGCTGATGGACCTGGACGTGGTGCTCGAGGACGGCACCGAGATCGGCCGGATCACCGAGATCTCCCACCTGCCCTCGCAGGACCTCTTCATCGTCGAGCGCCCCGACGGCACCGAGGTGATGATCCCCTTCGTCGAGGAGATCGTCGCCGAGATCGACCTGGAGGAGCAGCGCTGCGTCATCACCCCGCCGCCGGGGCTGATCGACGACCGCGCCGAGATCGCCTCCGCGCGCGACGCCGAGGCCGCGGACGCAGAGGCCCGGAGTTCCGAGGCTGCGAGTTCCGAGGGCGCGAGTTCCGAGGGCGACGCCCGATGAGGCTCGACGTCGTCACGATCTTCCCCGAGTACCTGGAACCGCTGAACGTCTCGCTCGTCGGCAAGGCGCGCGCCCGCGGGCAGCTCGACGTGCACGTCCACGACCTGCGGGACTGGACCCACGACCGGCACAACACGGTCGACGACACCCCGTACGGCGGCGGCCCCGGCATGGTCATGAAGACCGGCCCGTGGGGCGAGGCACTGGACGAGGTGCTGGCCGACGGCTACGAGGCGGGCGCGCACGGCCCCGTCATGGTGGTCCCCACGCCCAGCGGCCGTCCGTTCACCCAGGAGCTCGCCGTCGAGCTCGCCGAGCGGCCGTGGCTGATCTTCACGCCCGCCCGCTACGAGGGCATCGACCGCCGCGTCATGGACGAGTACGCCACCCGCATGCCCGTGTACGAGGTCTCCATCGGCGACTACGTCCTGGCCGGCGGCGAGGCGGCCGTGCTGGTGGTCACCGAGGCCGTGGCGCGGCTGCTGCCCGGGGTGCTCGGCAACGCCGAGTCGCACCGGGACGACTCCTTCGCCCCCGGCGAGATGGCGAACCTGCTGGAGGGTCCCGTCTACACCAAGCCGCCGGTGTGGCGCGGCCGGGACATCCCCGACGTGCTGCTCAGCGGCCACCACGGCAGGATCGCCCGGTGGCGCCGGGACGAGGCCTTCCGCCGGACCGCGAGCAACCGGCCCGACCTGATCGAGCGCTGCGAGGCCTCCGGCTTCGACAAGAAGGACCGCGAGATCCTCTCCATCCTGGGCTGGCAGCCGTCGCCGGACGGCCGATTTTGGCGCAGGCCGCAGGCCGTGGAAGAATAGGCGGCTGCTGTGTGCTCGCCGGACGCCCCTGCCACAGGGGGACCGTCGGCCGCCGAGTGGCACGGCTCCCGAATTCTCTACGGAAACCCGCACTGGCGACCTGTGGCGTCATGCGAAGAAAGCAGACGAAGAACATGTCTCACCTGCTCGATGGCGTCAACGCCGCCGCGCTCCGCTCGGACGTCCCGGCCTTCCGCCCGGGTGACACGATCAACGTGCACGTCCGCGTGATCGAGGGCAACCGCTCCCGTATCCAGCAGTTCAAGGGTGTCGTCATCCGCCGCCAGGGCGCCGGTGTCTCCGAGACCTTCACCGTTCGCAAGGTCTCCTTCAGCGTCGGCGTGGAGCGCACCTTCCCGGTCCACTCCCCGATCTTCGAGAAGATCGAGCTGGTCACCCGCGGTGACGTCCGCCGTGCGAAGCTGTACTACCTCCGTGAGCTCCGCGGCAAGGCTGCGAAGATCAAGGAGAAGCGCGACAAGTAAGGTCGCCTCCGGTGTCCGGCGGCGGCCGGATAGGCTCGCCCCCGATGGACACCGAAGCACCTCACACGCAGCGCGGTCACTCTTCCCCCCGCGAGGGGCAAGGGTGGCCGCGTTCTGCGTTCTCCCGGAGGGGCGGCGCGGAACCCGCGGAGGGGGCCGGCCAGGACCGGTCCTCCGGGCGGCCGACCTGGCGCCGGGCGGGTGTCCTCGGCGTGGTCTGCACGGCCTTCCTGCTGCTGCTCAGCAATTTCGTCCTCCAGCCCTTCCTGATCCCGAGCCACTCCATGGAGCCGACGCTCCGGGTCGGGGACCGGGTGCTGGTCAACAAGCTGGCGTACCGTTTCGGCGATCAGCCGGGCCGCGGGGACCTGGTGGTCTTCGACGGCACGGGCTCCTTCGTACGGGAACGCGCGGGCGGCAGCCCGGTCGACGGCCTGGTGCGGGGCGCCGCCTCGGCGCTCGGGCTCGCCGAGCCCTCCGACACCGACTTCGTGAAGCGGGTGGTGGGCGTGGGTGGTGACGACGTGGTCTGCTGCGACGCGGGCGGGCGGCTCTCGGTCAACGGCGTCCCGCTGGACGAGCCGTACCTGTATCCCGGCGACGCCCCCTCGAAGGTGCCCTTCCGGATCGTCGTGCCGCTGGGGACCCTCTGGGTGATGGGCGATCATCGTTCCCAGTCCCGGGACTCGCGGGACCACCTCGGGGAACCGGGCGGGGGGATGGTGCCGGTGGAGAAGGTGATCGGGCGGGCCGACTGGATCGGCTGGCCGGCTTCGCGCTGGGGCGCCGTCGGCGGCGGCCATGGGTAGCCGGGGGCGGCCCAAGGGCCGACGGGACCGGGAGCCCGAGCCGGGGCCGCGTGCGAGGACGCGGAGCCGACACGACTGGCTGGATGACGAGCCCGAGCCGGGGCCGCGTGCGAGGACGCGGAGCCGACAGGACTGGCTCGATGACGAGCCCGAGCCGCAGCCGCGCGCAACACCGCGAGGGCGACGACAGCCCGAGCCGGAGCCGGTCGTGGCGGAGGGCGGCCGGGCCGAACGGCGCCGGCTGGCCCGCAGGGTCAAGCGGCGCCGCCGCACGCGCCGGGCGGGCGAAGTCCCGCTGCTCGTCGTGGTGGCGCTGTGCATAGCCCTGCTGCTCAAGACCTTCCTGGTGCAGGCCTTCTTCATCCCGTCGGGCTCGATGGAGCAGACCATCCGGATCGGCGACCGCGTCCTCGTGGACAAGCTGACCCCGTGGTTCGGCTCCAAGGTCGAGCGCGGCGACATCGTCGTGTTCAAGGACCCCGGCGGCTGGCTCCAGGGCGAGGCGGCCCGGCCCGCCCCGGACCCGGTCGTGGTCAAGCAGATCAAGCAGACCCTGACCTTCATCGGCCTGCTGCCCTCGGCCGACGAACAGGACCTGATCAAGCGCGTCATCGGGGTCGGCGGAGACACCGTCAAGTGCTGCGACGCCCGCGGCCGGGTCACCGTCAACGGCTCGCCGCTCGACGAGCCGTACGTGAAACCGGGCAACACGCCCTCGGACATCCCCTTCGAGGTGGAGGTGCCCGCCGGAAGGCTCTTCGTGATGGGCGACCACCGAGCGAATTCGGCCGATTCCCGCTTCCATCTGGACGAGGCATTCGAGGGCACGATCGACGAGAACGGGGTCGTGGGGGAGGCCGTGGTGATCGCCTGGCCCTTCGGACACTGGACCCGTCTGGAGCAGCCCGAGACCTTCCGCATGGTGCCCGATCAGGCACGCCGCGAGGGACGCGGCCGCGGGCGGCGCCGTAGGGGCACACCGTTCGCATAGTGTGTCCTCGGTCTCCCGAGCCTTAGGGAACTCCCGCTCGTTAAGGGAGGGGAGGGCCCGTGTCCGGTTCGGCGCGGGCGGCGAACGTGAGTGAGGAGTGGATGTGGGGGACGTGGCGGTAGGCGCACGGTCCGGACGCGACGAGGGCGAGGAGCGGCCGGACGACGCCGTCGCGCACGAGACCGAGGAGGACGGCGCTGTGGAGAAGCCGCACCGCTCCTTCTGGAAGGAGCTCCCGCTCCTCATCGGCATCGCCCTGCTGCTGGCCCTGCTGATCAAGACCTTCCTGGTCCAGGCGTTCTCGATCCCCTCCGACTCGATGCAGGACACGCTGCAGCGCGGGGACCGGGTGCTGGTCGACAAGCTCACGCCGTGGTTCGGCTCCGAGCCGGAGCGCGGCGAGGTCGTGGTCTTCCACGACCCGGCGAACTGGCTCTCGGGCGAGCCCACGCCGGAGCCGAACATCGCCCAGAAGGTCCTCAGCTGGATCGGCCTGATGCCGTCCGCGGAGGAGAAGGACCTGATCAAGCGGACCATCGCCATCGGCGGTGACACGGTCGAGTGCAAGAAGGGGGGACCGGTCGTCGTCAACGGCAAGGCGCTCGACGAGCCGTACATCTACCCCGGCAACACCGCGTGCGACGACGCCCCCTTCGGCCCGCTCAAGGTGCCCGAGGGCAAGATCTGGGTGATGGGCGACCACCGGCAGAACTCCCAGGACTCCCGCTACCACATGCAGGACTCCACCAAGGGCTTCGTGCCGGTCGACAAGGTCGTCGGACGGGCCGTCGTGATCGCGTGGCCGGTCACCCGCTGGTCCACCCTGCCGGTCCCGGACACCTTCGACCAGCCGGGCATCGGCAACCAGGCCGCGGCCACCGCGCTCGGCCTCGGGGCCGCCGGACTGGCGCCCGTCGGGCTCGGCCCGGCCGCGCTGGGGCTCGCCGGAGCCGTCCCCCTCGTGATGTGGCGCCGCCGGAAGCTGACCAGCGGTCGTACCGACGGGTAGGGTGCCGCCCAGGTCGACGATCCCGATGTGGGGGCGCTGGTATGGGCGGAACAGAAGCGATACGCAGTGGCAAGGATGGCCGCGGCGGTCTCGGCAACGTGCTGTCGGGGATCGCCGTGGCCATCGGCTTTGCGCTCTTCCTCGGCGGATTCGTGTGGGGGGCGCTCGTCTACCAGCCCTACACGGTCCCGACCGACTCGATGATGCCGACGGTGCGCCCGGGCGACCGGCTGCTGGCACAGCGCATCGACGGCAGTGAGGTGCGGCGCGGGGACGTGGTGGTCTTCACTGATTCCATGTGGAGCGACTTGCCCATGGTCAAACGGGTCGTCGGCATCGGCGGCGACACCGTGAAGTGCTGCGGCGCCGACGGCGGGCTGACCGTGAACGGCACCCCGCTGGACGAGCCCTACGCCGACACCAGCCGGCCGGACTCCGGCCTGGCGATGCCGCCCGGGCAGGCCCCGCCCGCCCCCGGGACCCCCTTCGAGGTGACGGTCCCCGAGGGCAATCTCTTCCTGCTGGGCGACCGGCGCGCCGCCTCGCTGGACTCGCGGGCCCACCTCCAGGAGGCCGGGCAGGGCACGGTGCCCCGGTCGGCCGTCAGCGCCCGCGTCGACGCCCTGGCCTGGCCGTCCATGGCGATGCTGGAGCGCCCGAAGACGTACGCCGCCCTGCCCGGCGGGATCTCGGGGCACGGGCCGCTGCGGTTGCAGGCGGCGGCCGTGGCCGCCGGCGCGGCCCTGGTGGTGCTGGGGGCCGCGTACGGGCCGCTGGCCCGGGTCCTGGCGCGCGGTCGGCGGGAGCGGGCCGGTGTCGCCTGAGCCGGCGGGCGGCCGCAGACACCGGCAGGTGTCCCGGGTGATCCTGCTCGACCCGGCGGACCGGATCCTGCTGCTGCACGGCTTCGAACCGGCCGACCCCTCGGACGACTGGTGGTTCACCCCGGGCGGCGGACTGGAGGGGACGGAGACCCGGGCGCAGGCCGCGCTGCGCGAGCTGGCGGAGGAGACCGGCATCACCGAGGTGGAGCTGGGTCCGGTGCTGTGGCACCGCTTCTGCTCCTTCCCCTTCGACGGCCGGCGCTGGGAGCAGGACGAGTGGTACTTCCTGGCCCGGACCAGTCAGACCGCGACCGCGATGGGCGGTCTGACCGAGCTGGAACGGCGCAGCGTCACCGGAGCCAGGTGGTGGACCTCCGAGGAACTTCTCGCGGCACGTGAGACGGTGTACCCGACCAGACTCGCCGAGCTGCTCCGCACGCTGCTCGACGAGGGTCCTCCGGGTGCGCCGGTGGTCCTGGCCCCGGAAATCGTTTAGGGGCGCACGGCGCTGGCGCACAATAGGGGGACGCACGGCTGAAGGGGAACATGCCATGAGTGCCGAGGACCTCGAAAAGTACGAGACCGAGATGGAGCTGAAGCTCTATCGGGAGTACCGCGACGTCGTCGGGCTGTTCAAGTATGTGATCGAGACCGAACGCCGTTTCTACCTCACCAACGACTACGAGATGCAGGTGCACTCGGTGCAGGGCGAGGTGTTCTTCGAGGTCTCGATGGCCGATGCGTGGGTCTGGGACATGTACCGGCCGGCCCGCTTCGTGAAGCAGGTCCGGGTGCTGACCTTCAAGGACGTGAACATCGAGGAGCTCAACAAGAGCGACCTCGAACTGCCCGGAAGCTGAGCCGCCTCACCCGGGAGGGTGACGGGTCCGTCCACAGCGGCCGGGTTTTCCACCAAGATCCACAACGTGGGCGGGGGCGCGGGACCGTCGGTGCCGGAGGTGGTGCCCGATGGACGCGAAGAGCGCGGCACGGCAGGCGATGGGGCGGTACGGCGAGGAGCTCGCGGCACGACGGCTGACCGAGGCCGGGATGACCGTGATCGCACGGAACTGGCGGTGCCGCGGCGGGGAGATCGACATCGTCGCGCGCGACGGGGACGCCCTCGTCGTGTGCGAGGTCAAGACCCGGCGCACGGGCGACTTCGAGCATCCGATGGCCGCGGTACGGGCCGCCAAGGCGGACCGGCTGCGCAGGCTCGCCGGGCGGTGGCTCGCCGACCACGGCGGACCGCCGCCGGGCGGCGTCCGCATCGACCTCGTCGGAATCCTGCTGCCGCGCCGCGGCGCGCCCCTGGTGGAACACGTCAGGGGGGTGGCCTGATGGGGTTCGCGCGGGCCTGCTCCGTGGCCCTGGTCGGCGTCGACGGCGTGGTGGTCGAGGTCCAGGCCGACCTGGAGCCCGGGGTCGCGGCCTTCACCCTGGTGGGGCTGCCGGACAAGACCCTCGTCGAGAGCCGCGACCGGGTGCGTGCCGCCGTGGTCAACTCGGGGGCGGCATGGCCGCAGAAGAAGCTCACGGTCGGGCTGAGCCCGGCCTCCGTTCCGAAGGCGGGCGCGGGGTTCGACCTCGCTGTCGCCGTCGCGGTGCTCGGGGCCGCCGAGGTGGTCGACCCGGCGGTCATCGCCGACCTCGTGCTGATCGGCGAACTCGGGCTGGACGGGCGGGTGCGCCCGGTCCGGGGGATCCTGCCGGCCGTCCTCGCCGCGGCCGAGGCAGGCTACCGGCAGGTGGTCGTTCCGCAGCAGTGCGCCGCCGAGGCCGCGCTCGTGCCGGACGTCTCGGTGCTCGGCGTGCGCAGCCTGCGCCGGCTGATCGCCGTCCTGACCGACGGGGAGGTGCCCGAGGAGGAGCCCGGGGACCCGCCCGGCCGCCCGGACCCGATGCTGGCCGGACTGCTCGTCCCCGGCGCGGGCCTGGGCACCGGTCTCGCCCCCGGCCGTCCCGGCGGGGACTGCACCGACCTACCCGACCTCGCCGATGTGGCGGGGCAGCACACGGCCCGCCGCGCCCTCGAAGTGGCGGCCGCCGGAGGGCACCACCTGTTCCTGAGCGGGCCGCCCGGAGCCGGCAAGACGATGCTGGCCGAGCGGCTGCCCTGGATCCTGCCGCCGCTCACCCGCCAGGACTCCGTGGAGGTCACGGCGGTCCACTCGGTCGCGGGAATCCTGCCGCCCGGCGAGCCGCTGGTCTCCCGGCCGCCGTACTGCGCTCCGCACCACTCGGCGACCATGCAGTCCCTGGTGGGCGGCGGGACCGGGGTGCCCAGGCCGGGAGCGGTCTCCCTGGCACACCGCGGGGTGCTCTTCCTGGACGAGGCGCCGGAGTTCCACAGCCGGGCGCTGGACGCGCTGCGCCAGCCCCTCGAATCGGGACACGTGGTCATCGCCCGCGCGGCCGGAGTGGTACGGCTGCCCGCCCGGTTCCTGATGGTGCTCGCCGCGAATCCCTGTCCCTGCGGGCGGCACACCCTGCTCGGGGCGGGCTGCGAGTGCCCGCCCTCGGTGATCCGGCGCTACCAGGCCCGGCTGTCCGGCCCGTTGCTCGACCGGGTCGACCTGAGGGTGGAGGTCGAGCCCGTGACCCGCGGCGACCTGCTGGGACAGGGCGGCCGCGGGGAGCCCAGCGAGCTGGTCGCCCACCGGGTGCGGGAGGCCCGGGAGCGTGCCGGGGCCCGGCTCGCCGGCACTCCGTGGCGGATCAACTCCGAAGTCCCGGGACAGGAGTTGAGGACCCGTTGGCAGGCCGCCCCGGGTGCCCTGGCGCCGGCCGAGCGGGAGATGGAGCGGGGCATGCTCACCGCCCGCGGGCTCGACCGCGTCCTGCGGGTCGCCTGGACCGTCGCCGACCTGCGGGGGCGGGACCGGCCCGAGCCGCTCGACGTCGCCGTGGCGCTGGAGCTGCGGACCGGCGTCGCCCGCGGGGCCATGTCGCTGACGGGGGCCGGGACATGACCGGGGCGGGGGAGGAGGAACTGCTCGCCCGCGTCGCGCTGACACGGGTGCTGGAGCCCGGCGACGCACGCGGCGGACGCTGGATCCGGGAGCACGGTGCCGCGGGGCTGCTCCGGCTGCTGACCGGCCCGGAGGCGCAGTGGCAGCCTCCGCCCGGGGTGGGGCCGGAACGGCTCGCCGCCTACCGCAGACGCGCGGAGCTGGCCGACCCCCGCCGGGACCTGGAGCTGGCCGCGGGTGCGGGGTGCCGGTTCGTGTTCCCGGGGTGCGCGCAGTGGCCGACGCAGTTGGACGACCTCGGGGACGAACGCCCCGTCGGGCTCTGGCTGCGGGGCCGGCCGAACCTGCGCACCTGGGCGCTGCGTTCGGTCGCCGTGGTCGGGGCCAGGGCCTGCACCCCGTACGGCGCGCACATGGCGCAGACGCTGGCCGCCGGTCTCGCCGAGCGGGGCTGGGTCGTGGTCTCCGGCGCGGCCTTCGGCATCGACGGCGCCGCCCACCGCGGGGCCCTCGCCGCCGGCGGTGCGACCGCGGCGGTGCTCGCCTGCGGGGCGGACGTCGCCTATCCCCGGGGCCACGCCGGGCTGCTCGGCCGGATCGCCGGGCAGGGGCTGGTCGTGGGTGAGTTGCCGCCCGGCAGCCATCCCACGCGCAGCCGGTTCGTCCTGCGCAACCGGGTCATCGCGGCCCTCACCCGCGGCACCGTCGTCGTGGAGGCCGCGCACCGCAGCGGCTCCCTGGTGACCGCCCGGCGGGCCCAGCGCCTCGGACGGTTCACGATGGGCGTCCCCGGGCCCGCCACCAGCGGGCTCTCGGCAGGCGTCCACGAACTGCTGAGGGGCGGTGAGGCCGTGCTGGTCACCGACGCCGCTGAGGTGGTCGAAGTCGTCGGCTCCATGGGGGAGCTGGCACCCGAGCGGCGGGGCCCGGTGCTCGCCCGTGACCTGCTGGACCGGGACACGGCCCGCGTGCTCGAAGCCCTCCCGGCCGGCCGCCCGGCGACCGCGGCCGAGCTGGCACTTGCCGCCGGCACCGGCACCGATGAAGTCATCGGCAGACTGTACGAACTTCACTCTCTGGGGTTCGTCGAACGGCAGGGCGACGGCTGGCAGTTGAGCGGAGATCCGGCCGGCGAGGCCGTACAAACCCGGGTTCCCCGGCGAGGCGGTCGTTGACCTGGGGAGTTCCGGTGAAAGAGTGAAGCCGATGAGAGACGCGATCCTCCCGGTGGCAGTCGCCGGGACCGTGCGCGAGGCGCCGGTCCCGGGTCGCCCGTGCCGCTCGGGGCGCCCCTCGGCCCCCGCGCCATCCCGTACTCTTCGCGCACCGCGACACTCTCGTCACGCTACGCTCCCAAGGAATCCGGCTCCGGCAAAGGCGAAGCATGCCCCAACACACCTCAGGGTCCGACCGCGCAGCGGTGCCCCCCGCTGCCCGCGGCAGCGTGCGGTCCACCGCGCCCTCGTCCCTGGAAGTGCTGTGGCGCTCATACAAGGACTCGGGTGACGAACGGCTGCGGGAGCAGCTGATCCTGCACTACTCGCCCCTCGTGAAATACGTGGCCGGCCGCGTCAGCGTGGGCCTGCCGCCCAACGTGGAGCAGGCAGACTTCGTCTCCTCCGGGGTCTTCGGGCTGATCGACGCCATCGAGAAGTTCGACATCGACCGCTCGATCAAGTTCGAGACGTACGCGATCACCCGGATCCGCGGCGCCATGATCGACGAGCTGCGGGCGCTGGACTGGATCCCCCGCTCGGTCCGGCAGAAGGCGCGGGCCGTGGAGCGGGCCTACGCCACGCTGGAGGCCCAGCTGCGGCGCACCCCGACGGAGAGCGAGGTCGCCGCGGAGATGGGGATCGGCGTGGAGGACCTCCACACCGTCTTCAGCCAGCTGTCGCTGGCGAACGTGGTCGCCCTGGAGGAACTGCTGCACGTCGGCGGGGAGGGCGGCGACCGCCTCTCGCTGATGGACACGCTGGAGGACACCGCCGCCGACAACCCGGTGGAGGTGGCCGAGGACCGCGAACTGCGGCGCATGCTGGCACGGGCCATCAACACGCTGCCCGAGCGGGAGAAGACCGTGGTGACCCTCTACTACTACGAGGGGCTCACCCTGGCCGAGATCGGCAACGTGTTGGGCGTCACCGAGAGCCGGGTCAGTCAGATCCACACCAAGTCCGTGCTGCAACTGCGGGCAAAGTTGGCAGATGTGGGGCGGTGAGCTTGCGCTACCTCCGTAGAGTGGATGTGTGCCCAGGATTCGAGCGGCCTCCGTGGCCGAGCACCGGTCGATGCAGCGCGGCGCCCTCTTGGACGCCGCGCGCTCCCTGCTGTCCGAAGGCGGTACGGAGGCGCTGACCTTCCCCGCCCTGGCGGAGCGGACCGGACTCGCCCGGTCCTCCGTGTACGAGTACTTCCGCTCCCGCGCGGCCGTCGTCGAAGAGCTGTGCGCCGTGGACTTCCCCGTGTGGGCCGCCGAGATCGAGGCGGCGATGGAACGGGCCGATGAGCCGGAGGCGAAGGTCGAGGCCTACGTACGCAGCCAGCTCGACCTGGTGGGGGACCGGCGGCACCGGGCGGTCGTGGCCATCTCGGCCAGCGAGCTGGACCCCGGAGCCCGGGAGAAGATCCGCGCCGCGCACGGCGGTCTGATCGCGATGATCGTCGAGGCGCTGGCCGCCCTCGGGCAGCAGGAGCCGAGGCTGGCCGCGATGCTGCTCCAGGGGGTCGTGGACGCGGCCGTGCGCCGTATCGAGCTCGGCGCCGCGGAGGACCCCGAGGTCATCACGGAGACGGCCCTCGCCATCGCGCTGCGGGGCGTCCGGGGCTGAGCCCCGCCGCGACCGGCGGACACCGCGCCGTCCCACCTGCCGCCCGCTGCCGTGCCGGGTCCGCGCGCCGGTCCGCGCCCGCGGCCGTGCCCAGGTCTACGGGCCGAGCCCGCGCGTAGGTTGGCGCCCGCGGCCGTGCCGACGCCTGGGGCGGCGGTCGGGCCCGGGTCCGTCACCGGGTCTGCGGCCGGGCCGCGGCCTGGGCCGGGGGCGGCGTCCGGGTGCGGGTCCGGCAGAAGGCGCGCGGTGGGCCGCGCCAGGAGCGTCAGCGGGTTGAGGTACGCCTCCCCCGACAGCAGGCCCCAGTGCAGGCACGGCGCCGGACAGTGGGACCCCTCCGCTAGCACCGCCACCACCTGCCCCGCCGCGACCTCCTCGCCCTCCGCGACCAGCGGCCGGACCGGCTCGTAGGTCGTGCGCAGCCCGTTCGGAAGGGCGAGCGAGAGGACCCCGCGGCCCGCGACCTGCCCGGCATGGTGGACCCGGCCGGCGGCGACCGCCCGCAGCTCCGCGCCCACCGGCGCGGCCAGGTCCACCCCGCGGTGGCCGGCCGCGTACGGGGTCGGGGGCGGATCCCACCAGCGCGCCACCACCAGCGGCGCGGGCAGCGGGCGGACCACGGGGCGGGCCGTCGGCAGGGCCGTCTGGGCCAGGACCAGGAGCAGGCTGAGCAGCAGCGTCGTCATGCACCGCAGCGTCCCGCGGAACCCCGGGCCGACGGGCCCGGCTGTGGACGGCCCCGGCACTGTGGACAACGGCGTCACCCGGCATACCGCCGGGTCCCGTACACTTCTTGTGGCGATCCGGGTCACCGGGTCGACTTCGCACGCCCCGGCACCAGCCCCAAACGGCCAGGTGACAGCGTCTCTCGGTCCCCTCATGGGGGCAGGGCGCGGTGGGGCGTCAGGAACCAAACCGAGAAACCAAGGAGATGGCCATGGCCGTCGTCACGATGCGGGAGCTGCTGGAAAGCGGCGTCCACTTCGGTCACCAGACCCGCCGTTGGAACCCGAAGATGAAGCGCTTCATCTTCACGGAGCGCAACGGCATCTACATCATCGACCTGCTGCAGTCGCTGTCGTACATCGACCGCGCCTACGAGTTCGTGAAGGAGACCGTCGCGCACGGTGGCTCCATCATGTTCGTCGGCACCAAGAAGCAGGCGCAGGAGGCCATCGCCGAGCAGGCGACGCGCGTCGGCATGCCGTACGTCAACCAGCGCTGGCTGGGTGGCATGCTCACCAACTTCTCCACCGTCTACAAGCGCCTCCAGCGTCTGAAGGAGCTTGAGGCGATCGACTTCGAGGACGTCGCCGCCTCGGGTCTCACCAAGAAGGAGCTCCTGGTCCTCTCCCGCGAGAAGGCCAAGCTGGAGAAGACCCTCGGTGGTATCCGCGAGATGTCGAAGGTCCCCAGCGCCGTCTGGATCGTCGACACCAAGAAGGAGCACATCGCGGTCGGTGAGGCGCGCAAGCTGCACATCCCGGTCGTCGCGATCCTCGACACCAACTGCGACCCCGACGAGGTCGACTACAAGATCCCGGGCAACGACGACGCGATCCGTTCCGTCACCCTGCTCACCCGCGTGATCGCCGACGCCGTCGCCGAGGGCCTCATCGCCCGCTCCGGCGCTGCGACCGGTGACTCGAAGCCGGGCGAGAAGGCCGCCGCCGAGCCGCTCGCCGAGTGGGAGCGCGACCTGCTCGAGGGTGACAAGAAGGCTGACGAGGCTGCTCCGGCCGCCGACGCCGCCGCCGAGGCTGCTCCGGCCGCCGAGGCCGTCGAGGCCCCGGCCGCCGACGCCGAGCAGGCCTGACCCACTGGGAGCGCCCGGCGTTCACGCGCAGGGCACTCACAGCACGGACGATGACGGCGGGGGAGCCGCGCCACGAGCGCGGCGCCTCCGCCGTTCACCCGTAGATCTACGACTTCGAGAGAGAATCACAGACTCATGGCGAACTACACCGCCGCTGACGTCAAGAAGCTCCGCGAGCTCACCGGCGCCGGCATGCTGGACTGCAAGAACGCGCTCGTGGACGCCGACGGTGACGTCGAGAAGGCCCAGGAAGCCCTCCGCATCAAGGGCCAGAAGGGCGTCGCCAAGCGCGAGGGCCGTTCTGCCGAGAACGGTGCCGTCGTCTCCCTCATCGCCGACGACAACACCTCCGGTGTCATCGTCGAGCTGAAGTGCGAGACCGACTTCGTCGCCAAGGGCGAGAAGTTCCTGGCCGTCGCCAACCAGCTGGCCGCGCACGTCGCCGCCACCTCCCCGGCCGACATCGAGGCGCTGCTCGCGTCCGAGATCGAGCCCGGCAAGACCGTCACCGCTTTCGTCGACGAGGCCAACGCCAACCTCGGCGAGAAGATCGTCCTGGACCGCTTCGCGCAGTTCACCGGCGGTTACGTGACCGCGTACATGCACCGCACGATGCCCGACCTGCCGTTCCAGATCGGCGTCCTGGTCGAGCTCGACAAGGAGAACGCCGAGGTCGCCCGCGGCGTCGCGCAGCACATCGCCGCGTTCGCCCCGCAGTGGCTGTCCGCCGAGGACGTCCCGGCCGAGAAGGTCGAGTCCGAGCGCCGCATCGCCGAAGAGGTCACCCGCGCGGAGGGCAAGCCCGAGGCTGCCATCGCGAAGATCGTCGAGGGTCGCGTCAACGGCTTCTTCAAGGACGCCACGCTGCTCGGCCAGGCCTACGCCCTGGACAACAAGAAGTCCGTCCAGAAGGTTCTGGACGAGGCCGGTGTCACCCTGAAGCGCTTCACCCGCATCAAGGTCGGCATCTGAGTCCGTCCGTACGCGACGGACACCGGACCCCGGTAGGGTCTGAAGCAGTCGTCCGCGCTTGCGCGAGGCGACCGCAGATCTGACGAGGAGGCCATTGCCGTAGAGGGAACCGCAAGGACCCACCGGCAATGGCCTTCTTCGTATGTGCACGAGGAGATCTCCATGAATCAGGGCGTGGACCCCCACACCGCATCCGACGACAAGAGCGACCAGTACAAGAAGGGCCGCCGCTTCATGCTGAAGCTGTCGGGCGAGGCCTTCTCCGGTGGCGGAGGACTGGGCGTCGACCCCGACGTCGTCCACGCCATCGCGCGTGAGATCGCCGCGGTGGTCCGCGACGGCGCGGAGATCGCCGTCGTGATCGGCGGCGGCAATTTCTTCCGAGGCGCCGAGCTCCAGCAGCGCGGCATGGACCGGGCGCGGTCCGACTACATGGGCATGCTCGGCACGGTCATGAACTGCCTCGCGCTCCAGGACTTCCTGGAGAAGGAGGGCATCGACTCCCGCGTGCAGACGGCCATCACCATGGGCCAGGTCGCGGAGCCGTACATCCCGCTGCGCGCCGTGCGCCACCTGGAGAAGGGCCGCGTCGTCATCTTCGGCGCCGGCATGGGCATGCCCTACTTCTCCACCGACACCACGGCCGCCCAGCGCGCCCTGGAGATCGACGCCGAGGCCCTCCTCATGGGCAAGAACGGTGTCGACGGGGTCTACGACTCCGACCCGAAGAAGAACCCGGACGCGGTGAAGTTCGACGCGCTGGAGTACGGCGAGGTGCTCTCGCGCGACCTCAAGGTCGCCGATGCCACCGCGATCACCCTCTGCCGTGACAACAAGCTGCCGATCCTCGTCTTCGAGCTGCTCGCCGAGGGCAATATCGCCCGCGCCGTCAAGGGTGAGAAGATCGGCACGCTCGTGAGCGACGAGGAAACCCGGGCCTGAGCAGTCCGCTGCCGGTCCGGGTGGCCCCGACCGGCCCGCCCGCCCGCCCGAACCATCCATTCAAGACATGCAGGAGCACGTGGTGATCGAAGAAATCCTCCTCGAGGCCGAGGAGAAGATGGAGAAGGCCGTCGTCGTCGCGAAGGAGGACTTCGCCGCGATCCGTACCGGCCGTGCGCACCCGGCGATGTTCAACAAGATCGTCGCCGACTACTACGGCGCCATCACGCCCATCAACCAGCTCGCCTCCTTCGCGGTTCCCGAGCCGCGCATGGCCATCGTGACGCCGTTCGACGCGTCCGCGCTGCGCAACATCGAGCAGGCCATCCGCGACTCCGACCTCGGGGTCAACCCGAGCAACGACGGCCGCATCATCCGGGTGACCTTCCCCGAGCTGACCGGGGAGCGCCGCAAGGAGTACATCAAGGTCGCCAAGAACAAGGCCGAGGACTCCAAGGTCTCCATCCGCTCCGTCCGCCGCAAGGCCAAGGACGCCCTCGACAAGCTCGTCAAGGACAAGGAGGCGGGCGAGGACGAGGTCCGTCGCGCGGAGAAGGAGCTCGACGACACCACCGCGAAGTACGTCGCGCAGGTGGACGAGCTCCTCAAGCACAAGGAAGCCGAGCTCCTCGAAGTCTGATGAACGACTCTTCCTGGCAGCCGGAGCCGGTTCCGGCGGGTCCCGCATACGATGCGCAGGTGGGCCCGCACACTCGGCCCATGCCCATCGTGCCCGATGCCGCCGGCCGTGACTTCGACGACCGGGAAGCACGCGACAGAGGGGCCGTCTCGGACGGCGGCTCCCTCTTCCGCGCCGATACGCCGCCGCAGGAGCCCATGCCCAGCCCCCCGCCCCCGCATGCCGAGCACCCGCAGGACTCCTCCCCCCCGCCGCAGAAGAAGCGGGCGGGGCGGGACCTGCGTGCCGCGATAGGGGTCGGCGTCGGTCTCGGCGCGGTGATCTTCGCATCGCTCCTGATCGTCAAGGCGGTCTTCGTCGGCGTCATCGTCGTCGCCGTCGTCGTCGGGCTGTGGGAGCTCACCTCCCGGCTGCAGGAGAAGAAGGGCATCAAGGCCCCTCTGGTCCCGCTCGCGGTCGGTGGCGCGGCCATGGTCATCGCCGGATACGTCCGGGGGGCCGAGGGCGCCTGGGTGGCCATGGCGCTGACCGTGCTGGCCGTCCTGGTGTGGCGGATGACCGAACCGCCCGAGGACTACCTCAAGGACGTCACGGCGGGCGCCTTCGCGGCGTTCTACGTGCCCTTCCTGGCCACCTTCGTGGCGATGCTGCTGACCGCCGACGACGGGCCGCAGCGTGTGATCACCTTCCTGCTCCTGACCGTGGTCAGCGACACCGGGGCCTACGCGGTGGGCTGGCGCTTCGGGAAGACCAAGCTCGCGCCGCGCATCAGCCCCGGCAAGACCCGCGAGGGGCTCTTCGGCGCGGTGGCCTTCGCCATGGCCGCCGGCGCGCTCTGCATGGAGTTCCTGATCGACGGCGGCGCCTGGTGGCAGGGGCTGCTGCTCGGCCTCGCGGTCGCGGTCAGCGCCACCCTGGGCGACCTGGGCGAGTCGATGATCAAGCGGGACCTGGGCATCAAGGACATGGGCACCCTGCTGCCGGGGCACGGCGGCATCATGGACCGGCTGGACTCGCTGCTGCCCACCGCTCCGGTGGTGTGGCTGCTGCTGGCCGCTTTCGTGGGCACCGGCTGAGAGGTCCCGGTCGGGTTATCCTGGAGGGCGCGCCGCGTGTACGCGGCGCGCCCTTTCCGTCCAGCGGCTTCAGTCGCGGACCGGCCCTGCACGCGCGGGGTGACCCCCACCTCGTCGTACTGAGGAGTACCGCATGGCCCCCCGTCCCGCTCCGGGTGAGCTCACCTTCGTCGCTCCCCGCGGGGCCAAGAAGCCGCCCCGGCACCTCGCCGACATGACCCCGGCCGAGCGCCGCGAAGCGGTCGCCGCGATCGGTGAGAAGCCCTTCCGGGCCAAGCAGCTCTCCCAGCACTACTTCGCCCGCTACGCCCACGACCCGGCCGAGTGGACGGACATCCCCGCGGGCTCCCGGACCAGGCTTCAGCAGGAGCTCCTCCCGGACCTGATGACCGTCATCCGGCACATCAGCTGCGACGACGACACCACCCGCAAGACCCTGTGGAAGCTGCACGACGGCACGCTCGTCGAGTCCGTGCTGATGCGCTACCCCGACCGGGTCACCATGTGCATCTCCTCGCAGGCCGGCTGCGGTATGAACTGCCCGTTCTGCGCCACGGGCCAGGCGGGCCTGGACCGCAACCTCTCCACCGCCGAGATCGTGCACCAGATCGTCGACGGCATGCGCGCGCTGCGCGACGGAGAGGTCCCCGGCGGCCCCGCCCGGCTGTCGAACATCGTCTTCATGGGCATGGGCGAGCCGCTCGCCAACTACAACCGCGTCGTCGGCGCCATCCGCCGGCTCACCGACCCGGAGCCCGACGGCCTGGGCCTGTCCCAGCGCGGTATCACCGTCTCCACCGTCGGCCTGGTCCCGGCCATGCTGCGCTTCGCCGACGAGGGCTTCAAGTGCCGTCTCGCCGTCTCGCTGCACGCCCCGGACGACGAGCTGCGCGACACCCTGGTCCCGGTGAACACCCGCTGGAAGGTCCGCGAGGTCCTCGACGCCGCCTGGGAGTACGCCGAGAAGTCCGGCCGACGCGTCTCGATCGAGTACGCCCTGATCCGCGACATCAACGACCAGGCCTGGCGGGGCGACCTCCTGGGCCGGCTGCTCAAGGGCAAGCGCGTACACGTCAACCTGATCCCGCTGAACCCGACGCCCGGCTCGAAGTGGACCGCCTCGCGGCCCGAGGACGAGAAGGCCTTCGTCGAGGCGATCGCCCGCCACGGTGTGCCCGTGACCGTACGGGACACCCGCGGCCAGGAGATCGACGGCGCGTGCGGCCAGCTGGCGGCCTCGGAGCGCTAGCTTCCGCTTCCGGCCGGCCTCATTCGGCCACGGGGTACCCTGTGGCCGAACCAATTGCATATTCCGACAGGGGAGCGCCACAGCGCTGAGAGTGCGGTATCCGTCATCCGCAGACCCTCTGAACCTCGCCCCGGTCATTCGGGGTAGGAAGTTCGGTCACCACTCAAGCTGTTGCGCCCTGCCCGGCGTCCGCTCCCACAGAGCGCCGGGCAGGGCCGCGTCTTCTCCTGGTCATCCCAGGAGGAATCACCAGTGAGCACCACCAAGAAGATCGCGGGCGCCGCGCTCGCGGCCGCGCTGGGCGTCACCACGCTCAGCGCCTGCGGCGGCGGCGACGCCAAGGACAAGACCGCGGGCACCAGCGACGCCCCGAAGTCCAAGACGGTCACGCTCGTCTCCCACGACTCCTTCAACGTGACCGAAGCGGTCCTCAAGGAGTTCGAGCAGCAGAGCGGCTACACCGTCAAGGTGCTGAAGTCCGGCGACGCCGGCGCCGCCCTGAACCAGGAGATCCTCACCAAGGGCTCCCCCCGCGGCGACGTCTTCTTCGGCGTCGACAACACCCTGCTCTCCCGGGCCCTCGACAACGGCATCTTCACCCCGTACGAGGCCAAGGGCCTGGCCGACGTGAAGCCCGAGTACGTGCTCGACCAGGAGCACCGGGTCACCCCGGTCGACTCCGGCGACATCTGCGTCAACTACGACAAGGCCTACTTCGCCGACAAGAAGATCGCCCCGCCGCAGACGCTGGACGACCTGGTCAAGCCCGAGTACAAGAACCTGCTGGTCGTCGAGAACGCCGCGACCTCCTCTCCCGGCCTCGGCTTCATGCTCGCCTCCGTCGGCAAGTACGGCGAGGAGGGCTGGAAGGACTACTGGAGCAAGCTGAAGGCCAACGGCGTCGAGGTCGTCGACGGCTGGGAGCAGGCCTACAACGAGCGCTTCTCCGGCTCCGCCGGCGGCAAGAAGGCCAAGGGCGACCGCCCGCTGGTCGTCTCCTACGCCTCCAGCCCGCCGGTCGAGGTGCTGTACGGCGAGCCGCAGCCCGCCGAGGCCCCGACGGGTGTCTCCACCGGCACCTGCTTCCGCCAAGTCGAGTTCGCGGGCCTGCTGAAGGGCGCGAAGAACGAGGAGGGCGGCAAGGCCCTCGTGGACTTCCTGATCAGCAAGAAGTTCCAGGAGGACATGCCCCTCCAGATGTTCGTGAACCCCGTGACCAAGGACGCCGCGCTGCCGGAGCTGTTCACCAAGCACGGAGTGGTGGTCGACAAGCCCGAGAACGTCACCCCGGAGGCCATCGCCAAGAACCGTGAGCAGTGGGTCAAGGCATGGACCGCGCTCGTCGTGAAGTAAGCGGTACGAAGGAGCCGGGCGCGGCGTCCCACGACGCCGCCCCGGTCCCCGGACCGGGGAGGACACCCGGACAGGGCGAGAGCGGGCGCGCCACCGCCGTCCGCCTCGCCCTGATGGCCGTCCCCCTCGCCTTCTTCGGGCTGTTCTTCGCCTACCCCGTCACCGCGATCGTCGGCCGCGGCCTCAAGACCGACACCGGCTGGCAGTTCGACCGGTTCGGCGAGGTCCTGGCCCGGCCCGACATCGCCGACGTGCTGTGGTTCACCACCTGGCAGGCGCTCGCCTCCACCGTGCTCACGCTGCTGATCGCGCTCCCCGGCGCCTACGTCTTCGCGCGCTTGGAGTTCCCCGGCAAGGAGCTGCTGCGGGCGGTGGTGACCGTCCCCTTCGTGCTCCCGACCGTGGTCGTGGGCACCGCCTTCCTCGCGCTGCTCGGGCGCGGCGGACTGCTGGACGAGCAGGCCGGGATCCGCCTCGACACCACCGTCTGGGCGATCCTGCTCGCACACGTCTTCTTCAACTACGCCGTCATCGTCCGCACGGTCGGCGGTCTGTGGGCCCAGCTCGACCCGCGCCAGGAGGAAGCCGCACGGGTGCTGGGCGCGGGCCGCTTCGCCGCCTGGCGGCGGGTGACGCTGCCCGCGCTGGCCCCGGCCGTGGCCGCGGCCTCCCTGATGGTGTTCCTCTTCACCTTCAGCTCCTTCGGCGTCGTCCTGATCCTGGGCGGACCCGCCTACTCCACCCTGGAGGTGGAGGTCTACCGGCAGACCGCGCAGCTCCTGGACCTGTCGACGGCGGCCGTGCTGACGATGGTGCAGTTCGCCGCGATCGGCGCGATCCTCGCCCTGCACGCCTGGACCGTGCGCCGGCGCGAGAGCGCACTGCGCCTCGTCGACCCGGGCCGCACCACGCACCGGCCGCGCGGCTGGGCGCAGCGCACCCTGCTCGGCGCCGTCCTGCTCACCATCGGGCTGCTCATCGTGGCGCCGCTGGCCGTGCTGGTCGAGCGCTCCTTCGACACCCCGGGCGGTTACGGACTCGGCTTCTACCGGGCCCTGCAGGACGCCGGCGCCGGCGGCGGCACCTTCCTGGTGCCGCCGCTGGAGGCGATCTGGAACTCCCTGCAGTACGCGCTCGCCGCCACCGCGATCGCCCTGGTCGTCGGGGGGCTCGCGGCCGCGGCCCTGACCCGGCGCGGGGGCCGCTTCGTCCGCGGCTTCGACGCGATGCTGATGCTCCCGCTGGGGGTGTCCGCCGTGACCGTGGGCTTCGGCTTCCTGATCACCCTGGACGAGCCGCCGCTGGACCTGCGGACCTCCTGGATCCTGGTGCCGCTGGCGCAGGCCCTGGTGGGCGTGCCCTTCGTCGTGCGGACCATGCTGCCGGTCCTGCGCGCGGTGGACGGGCGGCTGCGGGAGGCGGCCGCCGTGCTCGGCGCGTCACCGCTGCGCGCCTGGCGGGAGGTGGACCTCCCGCTGGTGCGGCGGGCGCTGCTCATCGCGGCCGGGTTCGCCTTCGCGGTGTCGCTCGGGGAGTTCGGCGCGACCGTCTTCATCGCGCGGCCGGACCAGCCGACGCTGCCGGTGGCCGTGGCGCGGCTGCTGGGGCGGGCGGGCGAGCTGAACTACGGGCAGGCGATGGCCTTGAGCACGATCCTGATGCTGGTGTGCGCGGTGTCCCTGCTGGTGCTGGAGCGACTGCGACCCGACAAGACCTCCGGAGAGTTCTGATGACACTGCTTCAGCTGGAAGGGGTGTCGGTCCGCTTCGGCGAGCGCGCGGTCGTCGACTCCGTGGACCTGGCGGTGGCCGAGCACGAGATCGTGTGCGTGCTGGGCCCGAGCGGCAGCGGGAAGTCCACGCTGCTGCGGGTCGTCGCCGGGCTCCAGCAGGTGTCCGCGGGGCGGGTGCTGCTGGACGGGGCGGACCAGGCCGCCGTACCGGTGCACCGGCGGGGTGTGGGCCTGATGTTCCAGGACCACCAGCTCTTCCCGCACCGCGACGTCGGCGCGAACGTCTCCTTCGGTCTGCGGATGCGCGGCGGCGGACGCGGTCCGGGGCGCGGATCGCACCCGGCACGGGTCGCCGAGCTGCTGGAACTGGTCGGGCTCCCCGGGGCCCAGGGGCGCGCCGTGGCCTCCCTGTCCGGCGGTGAGCAGCAGCGGGTGGCGCTGGCCCGGGCGCTGGCGCCGTCGCCGCGGCTGCTGATGCTGGACGAGCCGCTCGGGCAGCTGGACCGGGGGCTGCGGGAGCGGCTCGTGGTGGAGCTGCGGGGCCTGTTCTCGCGGCTCGGGACGACGGTCCTGGCCGTCACGCACGACCAGGGGGAGGCCTTCGCCCTGGCCGACCGGGTCGTGGTGATGCGGGACGGCCGGATCGCGCAGGCCGGGACGCCGCTGGAGGTGTGGCAGCGTCCGGCCTCGGAGTTCGTGGCGCGCTTCCTCGGCTTCGAGAACGTGGTCCCGGCGACGGTGACGGGCGCGGCCGCCGCGACCGTATGGGGCAGGGTCCCGGTCCCGGCCGGCTCCCCCGAGGGGGAGCAGCGGCTGCTGATCCGCCCGGCGGGAGTCGTGCTCGGCGAGGCGGGCCTGCGCTGCGAGGTGGTGTCCCGGACCTTCCGCGGCACGCACGTCGCGCTGCTGCTGCGGCCGGAGGGCGGCCCGGTGCTGGAGGCGGAGTGCGGCCTGGCGGGGGCTCCGGCCGTCGGCGACCGGGTCGCCGTGGCCTTCACCCCCGCCGAGGTCGTCGTCCTCCCGCCGGGCGATCGCTAGTGCCGTGCCGGGCGTCGCGACCCGGTGAACCTTGCCGGGCACAGCACCAGGAGCCGGCTCAGGCGGCCTTCGGCAGGACGCCGTCGCAGGCGATCGGCAGGTGCCGGGGCCCGCGCAGCACCGCGTTCTGGCGGTACGGCGGCGGGTCCTCCAGCAGCCGGGGGTTCTCCAGCCGGCGGGCCAGCTCGCTCAGCGCCATCTGGGCCTCCTGCCGGGCCAGCGGCGCCCCGAAGCAGCTGTGGATGCCGCTGCCCAGCCCGAGGTGCTGGATGTCCTTGCGGTCCGGGTCGAAGCGGTCGGGGTTCTCGAAGCGCTTGGGGTCGCGGTTGCCGGACGCCAGGATCAGCCACAGGGACGCGCCCTTGGGGATGTTGACCCCCGCGACCTCGATGTCGGAGAGCGTGGTGCGCTGCGGCAGCAACTGCACGGGCGGCTCGTACCGCAGCAGCTCCTCCACGATCGGGACGGACAGTCCGGGCTCCTTGCGCAGCCGCTGGAGGACGTCCGGGTGGCGCAGCAGGGTCAGCATCCCGTTGGTGATCAGGTTGACCGTGGTCTCGTGGCCCGCGATCAGCAGCAGCGCGGAGGTGCTGAGCGCCTCCATCGTGGTCATCGCGCCGTCCGGGCCGTCCGCGGTCGCCAACTGGGACAGCATGTCGTCGCCAGGGTTCTTGCGCCGCTCCTCGATCAGCCCGGCCAGGTACATGCCCAGCTCCATGCGGGCGTCCGCGGTGCCCTGGCCGCGCCGGGTGGGGTCCGCGTCCGGATCCGGGTCCAGGCTGGCCGCGAGGGTCTCCGCCCAGACGTGGAAGCGGGGCTCGTCCTCGTGGGGCACCCCGAGCAGCCGGCAGATCACCGACACCGGGAACGGGTACGCGAACTGGTCGACGAGGTCGACCCGGTCCAGGTTCCCGGTGGCGGCGATGTTGTCGATGAGCCCGTCCACGAGGCCGTGGAGCTCGTCGCGCATGTCGTGCACCCGGTGCGGTGAGTGCGGAGGCCCGAACGGCCGGTTCGTCATCCGCCGCAGGCGGTCGTGGTCGGGCGGGTCGAGCTTGAGGAAGGAGGGCGGCAGCGCCGTCCCCTCGTCGTCGGCCGACTGCCCCAGGGGATCGTCACCGGTCGACTTCAGGTTGCGCGAGTCGGAGCTGATCCGCGGGTCGTGCAGCAGGCTCTGGATCTCGTAGTACGTGCTGACGACGTACGGGCCGTTCCCATCGTGGGACACCGGGGTCTTGCGGAGCTCCTCGTACAGCGGATACGGGTTGGCCCGGTTCGCGTAGTCGATGATCTCCCGCAGGAGGGCTTGGGTCATGACGGGTCCTCGTGATCCTCGGGGGCGGTCGCGGCGCGGTCAGCGCCCGGGGGTGAAGGTCATCTTCCGGTCGGCCGGCGAGTAGCCGCTGAGGGTGATGGTCGGGCCGTGGGTCGGGACCGAGGGGTCGGGGAAGTCCGCCGGCAGGGGCTTGTTCCCCTCAGGCCTGCGGTCCACCGTGGCGAACGGCGGCGGGAACGGCGCGGTGCTCTCGATCTGGTGCTCGTAGAACGGCAGCCACCGGCAGTTGTCGAAGGTCACGGCGGCGATCACCCGCCCCTGGTAGCCGTAGACGGCCGCGAACCGGCGCTCGGCGAGCGATCCCTGCGTGATGAGGATCTCGGTGCCCATCGGCGGCACCCCGACCGACTTGATGTTCACGCCGAACTGCGAGGACCAGAAGGCCGGCACCCACAGGTGGGGGCGGCGGTCCGCGCTCTCGCTGAGCATGTTGTGCGCGGCGGTGTCGGCCTGCGCGACGGCATTGCCCCAGTGTTCCAGCGACAGGAACTGGTAGCCGAACAGGGCGTGCGGGGAACGCGCCACGTCACCGGCCACGTAGATGTCGTCGGTGACGATGCCGCGGATGTCGAAGGCCCGGCAGCCCGCGTCGCAGGCGATGCCCCGGGGGCCGGCGCCGAGCCCGGACCCGGCGAGCCACTCGGTGTTGCGCTGCGCGCCGAGGGAGACGACCACCACGTCGGCCTCGACGGTGGAGCCGTCCGACAGGTGGGCGGCGCGGACCCGTCCGGAGGGGTCGCCCTCCAGGGCGGTGACCATGACGCCGGTGCGCAGGTCGACCCCGTGCTCGCGGTGCATCTCGGCCGCCACCTCGCCGATCACCCCGCCGAGCGCGCCGACGAGCGGGGCGCCACCCCGTTCGGCGACGGTCACGTTCAGGCCGCGTTCCCGGCAGGCGGAGGCGATCTCGGACCCGGTGAACCCGGCTCCGATGACGAGCACGCGGCGCGGGTTGTCGGCGAGGGCGCGTTGCAGGCCTTCGCCGTCGTCGCGGGTGCGCAGGACGAAGACCCCTTGCAGGGATCCCTCCTCCTCGTTGGGCCACGGCCTGGCCCGTACGCCGGTGGCGATCAGCAGCCGGTCGTACTCGACCTCGTCGCCGTTGCCGAGCCGGACCCGGCGGGCGGTCATGTCCAGGCCGGTCGCGGGTACTCCGAGGCGCCAGTCGGCGTCGATCGCCCGGCGGCGGGGAAGCGCCGTGTGGTCCGCGAGCGCGTTGCCCAGCAGGACCTGCTTGGACAGCGGGGGCCGGTCGTACGGCTCGTGGGGTTCGTCGCCGATCAGCGTGAGCGAACCGGCGAACCCCTTATCCCGCATGGTCTCGGCGGCCCGCAGACCCGCGAGCGAAGCGCCGACGATGACGATGCGGCCTTCGCGCTTGAGGTGCTCCAGGGCCCCGTCGCGGATGCGTTCACCGGTCACCGTGCGCCTCCGGATGCGGATGCGGCGCCGGCCCCGGCGACGGTGTCCTGGGACACCATGCCCGCCATGTCCTCGTCCGTGAGTTCGAGGAGGATCGCGCCGACGGGGCACGCGGCCACGGCGCGGACGACGTCCTCGCGCTGCTCGGCGGGCGCCTCCGGGTTGTAGAGGAGCGACTCGTCGCCGTGCATGGCGAAGACGTCGGGAGCGAGGAAGGCGCACTGTGCGTATCCCTGGCAGCGGTTGAGGTCGACGACAAGCCTCATGACGGATCTGCCTTTCCCTCGGCTGTTGATCCCCGTCGCCCCCCGGGTACCCCCGGGCCTCCCCTGTCCCCAGCATGCACGCGGGACCGGGAGGCCGCCTGCCGGAGCACGGACCGCCAGGTCAGGAGTGGTTCAGGGCCGGCCGGAGCCGTCCGCGGACGCGCTGGTGCGCCGGACCCGCAGAATGTAGAGGCTGATCACCAAAGCCCACGCCGGGAACAGCAGCTCGGACCAGGGCACCCCGGCGCCCACCACGATCAGGAACAGGCCGACGAGGGTGCCCAGCATGGCCAGGGGCCGGGGGAGGACACCGAGCGTCCGCCCGATCATCGAGGTCGCGAGGACGAAGACCGCCGCCATGCGCATCGCGTACGTCGCGAGCAGGGTGTAGGCGTAGTGGCGGCCGAAGTCGGAGGGTGCCTGCTCGTTCAGCACGGTGCCGGCCGCCGCGGCGGCGGCGAACAGCGTGGCCACGAAGACGAAGCCGCTGCCGAGGAACACCGTGGCGATGAACCGGTCCTCGGCCTCGCCGGTGTGCGCGCGGAGGGCGCCCATGAACCAGAGGAAGAAGATCCCGGCGAAGGGCACGATCTGCAGGGCCAGCTGGACCGCCCAGCGGCGGTCCTGGTCGATGGTCGCGGCGGCGGCGGCGTCGCCGGCCGGGACGGAGATCCGCATCAGGACGATCGCCGCAGCGAGGAGCAGGGCGAAGGCGACCCCGGCCAGACCGGCAGCGCGCGGTGTCTTGAGCGGATCGGTCGTGGGATCCATGAACCCCTCGCTCTCTCCCCCCGGTCCAGCAAGCGACAGCCGTGGCCGCGCCACCACCGGGGGCGGCCGACCGGGTGAGGGAGCGGGGCGCCGCCGCCCCGCGCCGCCCGGCCGGCCCTGCGGTCAGCCGACCGGTTGCGGTACCGGCGCCGGGGCTTCCGCCTCGGCGCCCTCGTGCTTGCCGTACCAGGCCACCGCCACCGCGCCGGTCACGGCCATGACGAAGCCGAGGACCGCGAGCCAGGCCAGGCCGGGGCGCGAGGCGTCGCCGAGCCAGAGCACTCCGATCGCGCCGGGGAGCACCGTCTCGCCGACCACGAGGGCCGCCGTCGCCCCGTTCACCGAGCCGATCTGCAGGGCCACGGTGTGCAGGTACATGCCGCCGATGCCGGCCAGCAGGATGGCGTAGAGGGCCGGGTCGGTGAGGAGGGTGCCGAGGTCGAACGGGTCGACGCCGTCCAGGATGCGCACACCCACGCCGAGGGCGCCGAAGCCCAGGCCGGACAGCAGACCCGCCAGGATCGCGGCGCCGCCGCCGAGGAGGCGGACGGCCACCGTGCCGCCCACCATCAGCAGCGCGGTGATCCCCAGCAGCCACCAGTGCGTGGACATGGGCGCATGGTGGCCGCCCTCGTGGCCGGCCGCCGTCGCCAGCAGGACGAGCGCGGTGCAGACGACACCGATGGAGGTCCATTCCTTGCGGGTCAGCCGGATGCCGAGCATCTTCACGCTGAGCACGGCCGTGATGACCAGGTTGGCGCTGATCACCGTCTGGGAGAGGAAGAGCGGAAGGAGGCGGGCGGCCAGGGCGCCGAGCCCGAAGCCGACGAAGTCCAGGATGGTGCCGACGATGAACTCCCACGTCATCGCCGCCTTCGCGGTGGACGACAGGTTGGGGCCGCCGTGGGCGGTCACCCCGGCGGCCGCCGGGGACATCCGGGCGGCGCGGCGGGATCCGACGGCTTGCAGCACGGAGCCCGTGCCGTAGCAGATGGATGCCGCGACAGCGGTCAGCAGGCCTATGAGCACCGATGGCTCCGTTCACGTCTGGCAGGTTGTGCGGTACCTCTGCCAGACGTGGGAATCGGCCCGGAAGTTGCCTCCGGAGCTCAGCTCATCGAAGCGAGCACCCCGGGGACCTCGTCCACCGAGTCCACGAGCGCGATCCGCGACTCCATCGCCCGCCCCCGGGCCAGCGCCCGCAGCAGGGGCCAGGCCGGGAGGTCCTCGGTCCAGTGGCTGCGGCCGACCAGCACCATCGGGGCCGCCTCGCCCCGGGACCCGTAGTAGTTCGGCGTCGCGTGGTCGAATATCTCCTGGACGGTGCCGGCAGCCCCGGGCAGGAACACCACGCCCGCGGAGGACCGGGCCAGCAGCCCGTCCTCCCGGACGGCGTTCGCGAAGAACTTCGCGATGTGCGCCGCGAAGGCGTTCGGCGGCTCGTGCCCGTAGAACCAGGTGGGGATGCCCACCGAATCGCCGCCGCCGGGCCAGCGGTCCCGTACGGCGAAGGCCGCGCGCGCCCAGTCGGACACCGACGGCTCGAAGGACGGGGCCTTGGCCAGCAGCTCCAGGGCCTCGTCGAGGGCGTCGTCCGGGGCCGGCGCCAGGTGGGCGCCGAGGTGGGCGGCCTCCATCGCGCCGGGTCCGCCGCCCGTGGCCACGGTCAGTCCGGACCGGGTCAGCGCCCGGCCGAGCTCCGCGGCACCGCGGTAGTCCGCGCTGCACCGGGACACGGCGTGGCCGCCCATCACCCCCACCACGCGGGCGGTGGCGAGGTGCTCGTCGAGGGCGTCGGAGACGGCGTCGTCGTGGACGGAGCGCAGCATCGAGGAGAAGACGTCGCCGTCGGTCTCGGTCTCCCGGAACCAGGCGTACGTCTCGGCGTCCGGGGTGGCCTCGTAGCCGTCGGGCAGCCCTTCGAAGAGCTCCTCCGGCGTGTACAGCAGGCCCCGGTACGGGTTGAAGGGCAGGTCGGGGACGGGCGGGAAGACCAGTGCGCCGTCCGCGCGGACCTTCGCCGAGGCATCGGGCTCCATCGCGCAGCCCAGGAAGACGGCCGCCGAGGTGTCGGCGGCCAGCAGCGCGAAGGTCCGCTCCAGCAGGTTGACCGACTGGATCCGGTAGCCGCTGAGCGAGCCGCGTGCCACGGCCTGGTCGAATGCGGCGAGCGTCTCGATCTCGATGTCTGCGTTGACCATTCGGCCCACCCTAAGGGCTGTACGCCTCAGCGGGTCAGCGCCAGCGACGTCAGCTGTGCCACACCCCAGCTGAGCGGTACGCACACGGCCGCGAGCGCGGCGGCCCGCACCCCCGCGGCCGTCCGCAGGACCCTTGCGGGAGCGGCCAGATCGAGCATGGCCCGGCGTCCGGGGGACTCGGACCGGCGGGTCTCCACCGCCGATGTGAGAAGGGTCGCGGCGGCGCACAGGGCCACCAGGGCGGCGGCCGGCCAGGCCAGCGGACCGAGCGGTACGTGCAGCCCGCCCCGGTCCCGCAGGGCGAAGGCGGTCAGGGCCCCCGCGGCCACGGAGCACAGCACGCCCAGCGGCGGCCCGATCCGGGAGGCCTGCTCCTGCAGGGACCGCCCGGCCAGCAGCCGCAGCGCGCCCGGGCGGACGGCCTGGACCAGGCTTCCGCAGGCGTAGGCCAGACCCGGCCCGGTGAGGGCGAGCCCGACGGCGGTCAGCGTCCAGCCGGCGAGGACCCCGCCGCCGTCCCGGCCGGCGTAGGCCTCGGTGGCGAGCCCGCAGGCGGTCAGCGTGATGCCCCAGGGCAGGGCGGTCTGCGGAGCCAGCGGCCGGTGCGGACGCAGCGCGAGGACGGTGGCGGCCGAAGCGGTCAGCGGTACGAGGGCCAGCAGGGTCAGGGCGGCCGCCACGGGCAGCGGCTGCTCGGCATGGAGCAGCCGGGCGCCGGAGCCGTCGAACGGCAGGCCGGCGACGTCCCCGCGGAGGTGCAGGAAGAGGGCCAGTGCCAGGGCGCTGCCCAGGGCGCACGCGACGGCCGTGGAGATCGCGGCGGCCAGCGCCAGGCGTACGGGTCCCAGCCCGGCGGCGTCCAGCCCCTCGCGGGGCCGGGTGGCGGGGTCGGCCCGGGCGACGGCGACGGCGAAGTGGACCGTCGCGGCGAGCGGGACCAAGGCCCACAGCAGGCGCGGGAACGATCCGGCAGGCCGGGCCACGGCTCCGGCGAGCACGTACAGCAGCAGGAAGCCGGTCCCGGCGGAGGCCGCGGCGACGAGCAGCCGCCGCAGCTGGACGAGGGGCCGGGAGCCGCGGGCTAGGCGGAGAGCGAGCACGCTGCCTGGCCCTCCGGGGTGTCGGGGAGGGGGGAGGCGCCGTTCACCGCGAGGCGGCCGTCGACCAGGGCCAGGCGGCGGTCCGCGGCGGCGGCGGTGGCCTCGTCGTCGGTGGCCAGCAGCACGGTGATCTCGTGGGAGCGGGCCGCGGTGGTCAGCGTCCGCAGCAGCAGGGCCCGGTCGGCCCGGTGCAGCGGGGCGGTGGGCTCGTCGGCGTAGATCACCGAGGGCACGTTGACCAGGGCCCGGGCCAGGGCGACGCGCTGGCACTCGGCGCGGGTCAGGGAGGCGGGACGCTTGCGGGCGAAGGCGCCGATGTCGAGGCGGTCGAGCCATTCGCAGGCGGCGTGCTTGGCGCTGCGGTGGGAGGCCCCGGCGAGCAGCAGCGGCAGGGCGGCGTTCTCCCAGACCTTCAGCTCGGGCAGCAGCTGCGGTTCGGGACCGAGCCAGCCGAAGCGGTCGCGGCGCAGCCGCTCACGGGCCAGGTCTCCCATGGTGTGGACGGGGACGCTGTTGAACCAGACCTCGCCCTCGCAGGGGCGCAGCTGCCCGGACAGGCAGCGCAGCAGGGTGGTCTTGCCGCTGCCGCGGGGGCCGGTCAGGGCCACGATCTCGCCCTGGCGGACTCCGAGGGAGACGCCGACGAGGGCGGGGGCACCGTCGTGCGCGTGGTGCAGGGACCGCGCCCAGAGCACGTCGTTGTCCGGCGGGGCATTCTCCGGTGGGGCCACCATGGCGTACACCTCCGTCCGAGGGAACGAAACGGAGCCCTTTCGGTCACTGGCGCCGCAATGAGATGTAAAGAGATGAACCGCTTGAATGCTGACAGCACACGGCCCGGACCCCCGCGTTCTCACTCGAACGGAGGATCCGGGCCGTGTGTTCGCCCTGTCGTGCCGCGGACCGTCTACTGACCGGTCAGAGCTTGGTCCAGGCCTCGGTGAGCACCGAGCGCAGGATGCCTTCGATCTCGTCGAAGGTGCCCTGGTCCGCGGTCAGCGGCGGCGCCAGCTGGATGACCGGGTCGCCGCGGTCGTCGGCCCGGCAGTACAGGCCGTTCTCGAAGAGGGCCTTGGAGAGGAAGCCGTAGAGCACGCGCTCGGTCTCCTCGTCCGTGAAGGACTCCTTGGTGACCTTGTCCTTGACGAGCTCGATGCCGTAGAAGTAGCCGTTGCCGCGGACGTCGCCGACGATCGGCAGGTCGTGCAGCTTCTGCAGCGTCTGGAGGAAGGCGCCCTCGTTGTCCAGCACGTGCTGGTTGAGGCCTTCCTTGTCGAAGATGTCGAGGTTGGCCAGGGCCACCGCGGAGGACACCGGGTGTCCGCCGAAGGTGTACCCGTGCAGGAAGGTGTTGTCGCCCTTGTAGAACGGCTCGGCGATGCGGTCCGAGACGATGCAGGCGCCGATCGGGGAGTAGCCCGAGGTCATGCCCTTGGCGCAGGTGATCATGTCCGGTACGTAGCCGAACTTGTCGCAGGCGAACATCGTGCCGAGGCGGCCGAAGGCGCAGATCGTCTCGTCGGAGACGAGGAGCACGTCGTACTCGTCGCAGATCTCGCGGACCCGCTGGAAGTAGCCGGGCGGCGGCGGGAAGCAGCCGCCGGCGTTCTGCACCGGCTCCAGGAAGACGGCTGCGACGGTGTCGGCGCCCTCGAAGAGGATCTGCTGCTCGATCTGGTCGGCGCACCAGCGGCCGAAGGCCTCGGGGTCGTCGCCGTAGATCGGGGCGCGGTAGATGTTGGTGTTCGGCACCTTGTGCGCGCCGGGCACCAGCGGCTCGAACGGAGCCTTCAGGGCCGGCAGGCCCGTGATCGACAGGGCGCCCTGCGGGGTGCCGTGGTAGGCGACCGCACGCGAGATGACCTTGTACTTGGTGGGCTTGCCCTGCAGCTTGAAGTACTGCTTGGCGAGCTTCCAGGCGGTCTCGACGGCCTCGCCGCCGCCGGTGGTGAAGAAGACCTTGTTCAGGTCGCCCGGGGCGTAGTTCGCCAGGCGCTCGGCGAGCTCCACGGCCATCGGGTGGGCGTAGGACCACACGGGGAAGAAGGCCAGCTGCTGCGCCTGCTTGTAGGCGACCTCGGCCAGCTCCTTGCGGCCGTGACCGGCGTTGACCACGAACAGGCCGGCGAGACCGTCCAGGTAGCGCTTGCCCTTGTCGTCGAAGATGTAGGTGCCCTCACCGCGGACGATGGTGGGGACGGGGGAGTTCTCGTAGGACGACATGCGGGTGAAGTGCATCCACAAGTGGTCGTACGCGGTCTTGGACAGGTCCTGGGTCACGGTTATCGGGTTCCCCACATGTAGGTCTGCTTCTTCAGCTTCAGGTAAACGAAGCTTTCGGTGGATCGCACGCCGGGGAGCGTGCGGATCTTCTTGTTGATCGTTTCCAGCAGGTGGTCGTCGTCCTCGCAGACGATCTCCACCATCAGGTCGAACGAGCCGGCGGTCATCACCACGTACTCGCACTCGGCCATCGCGGTCAGCGCGTCGGCCACCGGGTCGAGGTCGCCCTCGACGTTGATGCCGACCATGGCCTGGCGCCGCAGGCCCACGGTGAGCGGGTCGGTGACGGCGACGATCTGCATGACGCCCTGGTCGAGCAGCTTCTGTACGCGTTGGCGTACGGCAGCCTCGGACAGGCCTACGGCCTTGCCGATCGATGCATAGGGACGGCGACCGTCCTCCTGCAGTTGCTCGATGATCGCCAGGGACACAGCATCGACCGAAGGGGACGGTTGTCTGTTCCTGGAATCTGCGCTTCGACTGACCACGACCTCACTGTGCACGAGGGTCGTCTGTTCCGCAAGGCGGAATCGATGAAATTCGTTGTTTGAAGACTCCGATCTCACCGATTTCGTAGGTGGTGGCGTCCGGGTCTGTCGAAAGCCTCCGCCGAGCGGCTAGGCTTTGGTAAACGTCTCAATCGTTGGACATGTGATCAGGAGTGTGGCTGTAGTGACCACCGAACTGCGTCGTCTGCGCAACTACATCGGCGGGGAGTTCAAGGACGCCGCCGACGGGCGGACCACCGAGGTGGTCAACCCGGCCACCGGCGAGGTGTACGCGACCGCCCCGCTCTCGGGCCAGGCCGATGTCGACGCCGCCATGGCCGCTGCCGCGGCCGCGTTCCCGGGCTGGCGCGACACCACCCCCGCCGAGCGCCAGAAGGCGCTGCTGAAGATCGCGGACGCCTTCGAGGCGCGCGCGGACGAGCTCGTCGCCGCCGAGTCGGAGAACACCGGCAAGCCGCTGGGCCTCACGGCCAGCGAGGAGCTGCCCCCGATGGTGGACCAGATCCGCTTCTTCGCGGGTGCGGCCCGCCTGCTCGAGGGTCGCTCGGCCGGCGAGTACATGGACGGGATGACCTCGATCATCCGTCGTGAGCCGGTCGGCGTATGCGCCCAGGTCGCGCCGTGGAACTACCCGATGATGATGGCGGTGTGGAAGTTCGCCCCGGCCATCGCGGCGGGCAACACGGTCGTGCTCAAGCCGTCCGACACCACCCCGGCCTCCACCGTCCTGATGGCGGAGATCATCGACTCGGTGCTGCCCAAGGGCGTCTTCAACGTCATCTGCGGCGACCGCGAGACCGGCCGGGCCATGGTCGAGCACTCGACCCCGGCGATGGCCTCCATCACCGGCTCGGTGCGCGCCGGCATGCAGGTCGCCGAGAGCGCCTCCAAGGACGTCAAGCGCGTCCACCTGGAGCTCGGCGGCAAGGCCCCGGTCGTCGTCTTCGAGGACGCCGACATCCCCAAGGCCGTCGAGGACATCGCGGTCGCCGGCTACTTCAACGCCGGCCAGGACTGCACCGCAGCCACCCGGGTGCTCGTGCACGAGTCGATCCACGACGAGTTCGTGGCCGCCCTCGCCAAGGCCGCCGCCGACACCAAGACCGGCGCGCCGGACGACGAGGACGTGCTCTACGGCCCGCTGAACAACCCCAACCAGCTGAAGCAGGTCGCCGGCTTCATCGAGCGCCTCCCCGCCCACGCCAAGGTCGAGGCGGGTGGCCACCAGGTCGGCGAGAAGGGCTACTTCTACGCCCCGACCGTGGTCTCCGGCCTCAAGCAGGACGACGAGATCATCCAGAACGAGGTCTTCGGCCCCGTCATCACCGTCCAGTCCTTCACGGACGAGTCCCAGGCCCTGGAGTACGCCAACGGCGTCGAGTTCGCCCTGGCCTCCTCCGTGTGGACCAAGGACCACGGCCGCGCGATGCGCATGTCGAAGAACCTCGACTTCGGCTGCGTGTGGATCAACACCCACATCCCGCTCGTCGCCGAGATGCCGCACGGCGGCTTCAAGAAGTCCGGCTACGGCAAGGACCTCTCCGCCTACGGCTTCGAGGACTACACCCGCATCAAGCACGTGATGACCTCGCTCGACGGCTGATCGGCCGCATCGATCACAGCAGGGCTTCGCAGGGGCGGGCAGGGGACGACATGTCTGCTGCCCGCCCTTCGGCGTTCGCGGCGGCTGTGGCCTTCGCCCTCTCCGACTGGCCGCTCTGCATCGACACCGGCGAGCGGACCGGCATCGAGGTGATCGTCGGACTTTGATCACGGTCAGGACACGGAATTGAACACGTTCAGCCTATTGGCTGAACGTGTTCAGAAACCTGCGTAGGCTTCCTTCCATGAGCGAGAGAAGCGCCCTTGAGCGCCGGATCCGGGCCTGGTTGATCCTCTTCGTCGTCTGCCTCGTACTCAGCGGTCTCACGGCCTTCCCCCTGGTCACCGAGCTCCGCTGGAGCAACGCGCTGATCGACAACGCATGGCTGCGGCGCGTGGGCGACGGGCTGGACCGGGCCGATGCGCAATACCCCTTCCTCCTGTACGGGACCGACTGGCTCGCCTTCGCCCACCTGGTGATCGCCGTCTTCTTCTACGGCGTGTACCGCGACCCCGTGCGCAACATCTGGATCATCGAAGCCGGCATGATCGCCTGCGCCGGAGTGATCCCCCTGGCCCTGATCTGCGGCCCCATCCGCGGCATCCCCTTCTGGTGGAGCGTCATCGACATCTCGTTCGGCGTCTTCGGGGTGATTCCCCTCCTGATCCTGCGCCGCATGATCAAGCGACTGGAGACCGAGGCCGCCGCTACCTCGTGAAGGCCGCGATGACGATGCCGAGGGCCACCCCGTTCCCGTCCCGGCCCTCGGCGTCCGCCCGGCGCGGGTATCACCGGCCGAACTCGGCCCGCACGGCCGTCAGCGCGTCCACCCTGTTCGTGGTGATCGCGTCGGCCCCCGCCGCGACGAGCCGCTTCATCGTGCGCCGGGTGTCGGCGGTCCACGCCGACACCAGCAGGCCGTCCCGATGCAGGGCGTCCACCAGCTCCCGGCTCACCAGCCCGAAGCGGTAGTTGAGCCAGCGCGGCGCCACCGCGTCGATCAGGACCCGCCGGGGCGGTGACAGCGTCGTCCAGGTCAGCGCGATCTCCGCGCCGGGATCGGCGGCGCGGAGCACCAGCATCGAGCCCGGTCCCGCGCAGTAGAACGTACGCTCCCGCGCCCCGCACTCGCGGACCAGGCCCACGACCGTGCGGACCGCCTCCGGCGTGGCGCCCGGGAGGTCGAGCATCAGACGGCCCGCCCCGGCCGCCGTCAGCGCGTCGCGCAGCGTCGGAACGGCGCCCTGCGTCAGCTCCTTGAGCTGTGCCGCGGAGATCTCGTCGAGCCGCACGTCGTGGCTCCACAGCCGCTGGAGCGACTCGTCGTGGAGGAGGACCGGCACCCCGTCACGGGTCAGCCGTACGTCGACCTCGACCGCGTCCGCCCCGCGGGCGAAGGCGGAACGGATCGAGGGCAGGGTGTTCTCACGGACGCGGTAGGGGTCTCCGCGGTGGCCGATGGCAGTCAAGGTGCGCATGGCCCCATTCTCGGGGCGACTTCAGCGCGCGAGCCATTGCGTGGTGTACGTGTCGATCTCCGCGTTGAGCTTCGCCTTGCCGTCCGGGTCCAGGAAGGAGGCCTCGACGGCGTTCTTGGCGAGCTGCGCGAGCCCGCGCTCGTCGAGGTCGAGGAGACGCGCCGCGACCGCGTACTCGTTGTTGAGGTCGGAGCCGAACATCGGCGGGTCGTCGCTGTTGATGGTGACGAGCACGCCCGCGGCGACCATCTCCTTGACCGGGTGGCGGTCCAGGTCGGTCACCGCGCGGGTGGCGATGTTCGACGTCGGGCAGACCTCCAGCGCGATGCGGTGCTCGGCGAGGTACGCGAGCAGCTCCGGGTCCTTGACGGAGCTCGTGCCGTGGCCGATGCGTTCGGCGCCCAGGTCGCGGATGGCGTCCCACACGGTCTCCGGGCCGGTGGTCTCGCCCGCGTGCGGCACGCTGTGCAGGCCGGCGGCCCGCGCCGCGTCGAAGTACGGCTTGAACTGCGGGCGCGGGACGCCGATCTCGGGCCCGCCCAGGCCGAAGGAGACCAGGCCCTCGGGGCGCAGGTCGACGGCGAGCCGCGCGGTCTCGGCCGCGGCCTCCAGACCGGCCTCGCCGGGGATGTCGAAGCACCAGCGCAGAATGACGCCCAGTTCCTTCTCGGCGGCCCTGCGGGCGTCCTCGATGGCCTCCATGAAGGCCTTCTCGTCGATGCCGCGGCGGGTGGAGGAGTACGGGGTGATGGTCAGCTCGGCGTAGCGGATGTTCTGCCGGGCCATGTCGCGGGCGACCTCGAAGGTCAGCAGCCGCACGTCCTCGGGGGTGCGGACGAGGTCGACGACCGACAGGTAGACCTCGATGAAGTGGGCGAAGTCCGTGAAGGTGAAGTAGTCGGCGAGGGCCTCGGGATCGGTGGGGACCGCCGAGTCGGGGTGCCGGGAGGCGAGCTCGGCCACGATGCGCGGGGAGGCGGAGCCGACGTGGTGGACGTGGAGTTCGGCCTTGGGCAGCCCCGCGATGAAGGGGTGCAGGTCGGTCATGGGGGGTTGCCTCCGGGGGACGGGGTGCGGGCAGGTCGCCTTCATCGTAGGCACGGCCGTGACTGTCGGTCGCAGCGCTTAGCATGGCCGTACGAGAGAGGGGGGCTCCGTATGAACGACAGCAGTCCCGAGCCGAGGGACCCGTGGGCGCCGCCGGAGCGGCCGCCGGTGGACCTGGGCAAACCACAGGGCACGCAGGGCACGCAGGGCGTGTCGGGCCCGCCGTCCGCGCACGACCAGCCGACGCTCGCCGGGATGCCGGGCGACGGGACGGCCCCCGCAGCGCCGGGCCCCGGCGCGGCCGCGCCGTCCCCGGCCGGTCCGGCCCCCGCGGCGTACGGCTACCCGGCGGACCGGCCCGGCTACGGATACCCCGGCGACCCGGCATACCCGTATCCCGGCTATCCCGGATATCCCACCCAGCAGGGATACCCGTTCCCCGGCGCGTATCCGCCGTACGGGCGCGCGCCCAGCAACGGCTTCGGCATCACCGCGCTCGTCCTCGGGATCCTCGCGGTCGTCGGATGCATCACCAGCTTCATAGCGGTCGCGCTCGGGATCGGGGCCGTCGTCTTCGGCGCCCTGGGCAGGGGCAAGGCCAACCGCGGCGAGGCCGACAACGGCGGCATGGCCCTGGCCGGCATCATCCTGGGTGCGATCGGCATCGCCCTGGGCCTCCTGATGCTGGTGGCCATGTTCGCCCCGTTCCTCGACGGGGGATGGGACGACGGCCCGCGCCACGAGAGCCCGTATTCGGACTCACGGCTTCACGAACGGGTCTGAAGCCACGGCCAGTCGGCGTCCCGGCCCCCCTCGATCAGCGACACCATCCGGAATGCCGCGTCCGTGAGCCCGCCGAAGGTGTGCCGGTTCGAGGAGCCGGAGGGCGCGTGCCCCACCCGGTAGCCGGCCAGGTTCCAGGTGTAGACGGGCACGCCGGACGGCACGTGCTCCGTCGGGTCCCCGCCGTAGCCGTACGAGGCCGCCTGCTCGTCCGTCACGATCAGCACCCGGTCGTGGTCCCGGTAGTGCTTCTTCACGGCCTCGGCCGTGCAGGTGCCGCCGAGGTCCCCGAACCGTTCGAGCACCTTCAGTACGGACTCGCCGCGGCGGTGGGGGACCGCCTCGCTGGTCGTGCCGAACTGCACGAGGTCGGCGTGCTCGGCCCGCAGCGCCAGCGCCGCGCCGAAGACGGCCGCGGCGTCGGCCCGGTTGAGCCGGGAGCGGTCCGACAGCGGGGACCACATCGAGCCGGAGCGGTCGACGAGCACCAGTGTGCGGCCGGGCAGCGCCGGTACGTTGGCCAGCGAGTGGCCCAGCGCCTGCTCCAGCGGGTACGCCCAGCGCAGCGAGGGCGCGTGCTGGTAGGCGGCCAGGTAGCGGAAGGGGAACTGCCGCGACCGGGCCACGACCTCCGGGTCGGAGATCTTCGCCGCGACCTGCGCGGCCACCGCGTCCGACACCCCGGCCTCGTCGAAGTTGCGCAGGTTGCGCAGCAGCGCCATCGCGCCCATGGACGGGATGACCGCCTCCCAGGCGGCCGCGTCCAGCGGTCCCTGCAGCCAGCCGGCCAGCGCCTCCCAGGTCATGCCCGCCGCCGCGAGCCGCTCCGCGCCGCCCGGGCCGACGACGGCACCTCGCCGCTGGGAGACCGGCAGCTCCATCAGCGCCCGGTGCGCGGCGAGGGTGCGGTTGCCCGCCGGAACCTGCGCGCTGTGCGGGTTGTGCCTGCGGTCCAGGGCGTAGCGGAACAGCTCGCCCTGCCACGGCTTGTCCGGGTCGGGGGAGGCGTGCACGAGGTTGAGGACGTCGCCGAAGCGGTAGGCCTTGGAGTCGGTGTCGTACTTCAGCAGCGAGGTGCCGGAGTAGAGCCTGCGCACGGCGTCGGCGATCCCGCGCTTGACGGGCTTGGGCACGGCTCGGCCGTACGTGGCCGTCCAGTAGGCGAGCAGTTCGCCCGGCTCGTCGGCGCGCCGCAGGACGCAGTCCACGACCCGGCGGTTCGAGGGGCCTTCGGTGGCGCCCGCGTCGAGCCGGGCCTTCACGTACTCGGCGGCGCCGACGAGGGAGGCGGTGCGCATGTTCGCATCCCCGCGCAGCCAGCCCAGCAGGCCGGCCGTCCATACCGGATCCTCGACCGCGAGGGTGCGCACGAGCGCGGCGAAACGGTCGTCGCGCGCCTCGCCGCTCTCGTAAGCGGTGCGCTGCGTAACGAAGTTGGCGACGGCCAGCAGGAACAGCTCGGAGCGCGGGTCGCGCAGGCGGCCCGGGCCGCCCTCGGCGGTGCGGGCCCTTCCGGTGGAGCGCACCGGCGAAGTGGGCGCGGTGGGCGCCGACTTGACGAGCGCGCGCAGGTTGAAGCGAGCCATGGGAATCCCCCCGAATTCGATGGAAGCGGGGGAGGCGTCGCGTGGGGGATGCCCGAGATCGGGAGTCGGCGGCGGACTTTTTGCCCGGCGAGCTTCCTCACTGCTCCACCGGCCCGTTCCTTGCGGGTGACGGGCCGGGCGGGATTCGAACCCACGACCTCCGGGTTGGCGGAAGTAACCGTCGCCTGCGCACCGGGCATCCCCCACGCGGCCTCCCGAGATCAAGGTGGCGGCGGCCTGGGAATCTCTGCGAAAGAAGGAGCCGCAGCCTGCGCACCGGGAGGTGCGTGACAAAAGGTGTCCAGAGAACAAGGCCGGCGAAACCACATGGTGCTCTGCCGACTGAGCTACACCGGCCTGAAGCCGGTGACGGGACTCGAACCCGCGGCCACCCGATCTGGAGTCGAAGTAGGTCTCGCCTTCGCACCTGGACGAGGAACACGTTAGGCGGCGCCCTTCCGGCTCCGCCAGCCAATTACGCCCGGCCCGGACCGTCCCCGCCGCCAGCGGCCTCGCCGCCTTCGCGCAGCTGCTTGCGGGCCTCCATCAGGGCGAAGCCCAGCAGGTTCAGCCCGCGCCAGCGGGCGGGGTCCAGGGCGCGCTCGTCATCGGCCGCCAGCCCGATGCCCCAGATCCGGTCCATCGGGCTCGCCTCCACCAGCACCCGGTCCGCGGTGCCCAGCAGGTAGGCGCGCAGCGCCGGGTCGGAGCCGAACTTGTGCAGGCTGCCCTCCACGACCAGGGCGAACCGCTCCCGCTCCCACGTCGCGTTGTCGAAGCCGCGCACGAGCCGGCCGGCCTTCTTCGCCTCGGCCGGGGTCTTCGCCTCCAGTGCGGCGCGCTCGCCCTCGGGGTCCCCGAACAGCCGGGCCTTGCCGGCCATCATCCAGTGTTCGGCCGTGGCATAACGGACGTCACCGACAGTGAAGGCGGACGGCCACCACTGGCTCAGGCAGCTCGGACCGAGCTTGCCGTCGGGCCGCGGCCGGTGCCCCCAGAACGGCAGGTACTTCACCCGCTCACCGCGGCTGACCTGCTTGATCAGGTCGTCGATCATCTCCATGCACGCGAGTGTGACACCCGCCACTGACACTTCGTACCGGATTTTCGGCGTGCCTCGACACATGGTCGACCGATTCCGTCGCGTAATCAAAAGGCAACAACGGAATCACTTGGCCGAGGGCACCACCTCTGTCAGGATCGGCACTCAATTCGAGCTGTAGCTCGAACTGTAGCTACGGAGAGCGTGAGAGCGTGATGGGCAACCGCTTCCAGGTCAAGGACCGCTTCGCAGACGGCGCGCAGTACATCGACGGACAGCTCCGGGCCGGAACCTCCGGACGGTCACACACCGTGGTCGATCCGGCCACCGGCGAGGAGGTCCTGACCTACGAGCTGGCGAGCACCGCGGACGTCGACGAGGCCGTCGCCGCCGCCGGGCGCGCCTTCCCGGCCTGGTCCGGGGCCACCCCCGGCGAGCGGTCGGACGCCCTGCACCGGCTGGCCGCCGTACTGGCCGAGCAGGCCGAGGACTTCGCCTACGCCGAGTCCCTCCAGTGCGGCAAGCCGATCAAGCTGTCGAGCGAGTTCGACGTACCCGGCACCATCGACAACACCGCGTTCTTCGCGGGCGCCGCCCGGCACCTCCAGGGGCAGGCCGCCGCCGAATACTCGGGCGACCACACCTCGTACGTACGCCGCGAGGCGATCGGCGTCGTCGGCTCCATCGCCCCCTGGAACTACCCGCTCCAGATGGCCGCCTGGAAGATCCTCCCGGCGATCGCGGCGGGCAACACCATCGTGCTCAAGCCCGCCGAGCTGACCCCGCTGACGTCCCTGATGTTCGCCCAGGCGGCCAAGGACGCGGGCCTGCCCGACGGCGTGATCAACATCGTCACCGGCGCCGGCCGCGACGCGGGCGAGCACCTGGTGGGCCACCCCGACGTGGTGATGACCTCCTTCACCGGCTCCACCGCCGTCGGCAAGCGGGTCGCGGAGATCGCCACCGCCACCGTCAAGCGCCTGCACCTCGAGCTCGGCGGCAAGGCACCCTTCCTCGTCTTCGACGACGCCGACCTGGAAGCCGCCGCGCACGGCGCCGTCGCCGCCTCCCTGATCAACACCGGGCAGGACTGCACCGCCGCCACCCGCGCCTACGTGCAGCGCCCCCTGCACGACGCCTTCGTCGCCCGGGTCGCCGCGCTGATGGAGACCGTCCGCCTCGGCGACCCCTTCGCGCCGGGCACCGACCTGGGCCCGCTGGTCTCGCACGCCCAGCGCGACCGCGTCGCCGGCTTCGTCGAGCGCGCCCGCGGCTACGCCACCGTCGTCACCGGCGGCGAGATCCCGGGCGGCGACCTCGCCGACGGGGCGTACTACCGGCCCACCCTCATCAGCGGGGCCGCCCAGGACAGCGAGGTGGTCCAGTCGGAGATCTTCGGCCCCGTCCTCGTGGTCCTGCCCTTCGACACCGACGACGAGGGCATCGCGCTGGCCAACGACACCCCGTACGGACTCGCCGCCTCCGCCTGGAGCCGCGACGTCTACCGGGCGAACCGCGCCACCCGCGAGATCAAGGCGGGCTGCGTGTGGGTCAACGACCACATCCCGATCATCAGCGAGATGCCCCACGGGGGCTACAAGGCCAGCGGCTTCGGAAAGGACATGTCCGCCTACTCCTTCGAGGAGTACACGCAGGTCAAGCACGTGATGTACGACAACACCGCGGTAGCCGCGAAGGACTGGCACCGCACGATCTTCGGGGACCGATAGCCGACCACCGCCCGACCGGCGGTACACCTCCCGAAAGGCCTCTTCGCATGGAGCAGTTCGAGCCCGACCGCCTCTCCGCGGCACAACTCGCCGCGATGCGGCGCAGCCTCACCAGCGGGCGCGGCGCCCTCACCCGCCGCTCGCTGCTGCGCGCCTCCGGAGTCGGAGCGCTCACCCTCGCAGGCGCGTCCACCCTCGCCGGGTGCGGAATCCCGCCCGCCAAGCGCGAGGGCGGCGCGGCCGCGGCCTCCGACGACCACTCGGACCGGGAAAAGGAGATCATCTTCTCCAACTGGACCGAGTACATGGACACCAGCGAGGACGAGAAGTCCCGTCCCACCTTGGACGAGTTCGCCAAGCGGACCGGGATCAAGGTCAAGTACACCGAGGACATCAACGACAACGTCGAGTTCTTCGGCAAGATCAAACCGCAGCTCGCGGCCGGCCAGGACACCGGCCGCGACCTGATCGTCGTCACCGACTGGCTCGCGGCGCGCATCATCCGCCTCGGCTGGGCCCAGAAGCTCGACCCCGCGCACCTGCCGCACGCCTACGCCAACCTGTCCCCGCAGTTCCGCAGCCCCGACTGGGACCCGGGCCGCGCGTACAGCTACCCCTGGACCGGCATCTCCACCGTCATCGCCTACAACGAGAAGGCGACGGACGGCAAGAAGGTCGACTCCGTCACCCAGATGCTCGACGACCCCTCCCTCAAGGGCCGCGTCGGCTTCCTGACGGAGATGCGCGACAGCGTCGGCATGACCATGCTCGACCAGGGCAAGAACCCCTCCTCCTTCACGGACGCGGACTTCGACGAGGCGATAGGCCGGCTCCAGAAGGGCGTGGACAAGAACCAGATCCGCCGCTTCACGGGCAACGACTACACCTCCGACCTCGACAAGGGCGACCTCGCGGCCTGCCTCGCCTGGGCGGGCGACGTCATCCAGCTCCAGGCCGGCAACCCGGACATCAAGTTCGCGATCCCCGCCGCCGGCTACATCACCTCCAGCGACAACCTGCTGGTCCCCGCCAAGGCCCGGCACAAGGCCAACGCGGAACGGCTCATCGACTACTACTACGAGCTCCCCGTCGCCGCCCAGCTCGCCGCGTACATCAGCTACGTGTGCCCCGTCGAGGGCGTGGGCGAAGAGCTCGCCAAGATCGACCCCGAGCTCGCGGAGAACACCCTGATCGTCCCGGACAAGGCGATGACCGCCAAGTCCCACGCCTTCCGCTCCCTCACCGGCGAGGAAGAGACGGCGTACGAGGAGAAGTTCGCCAAGCTCATCGGCGCCTGACGCCCGCCCGACGCGCCGGCGGCCGCCCCGGCCCTCCCTCCTTGACCTCTCCGCCCACCCAACCCCGGGACCCCTCCATGACTGACAAGACCGAAGGCGGCGACGTCCGCCTCTCCGGGATCAGCAAGCACTACGGCACCTTCACCGCCGTGCACCCGCTGGACCTCACCGTCCCCCAGGGCTCCTTCTTCGCCCTGCTCGGCGCTTCCGGCTGCGGCAAGACCACCACCCTGCGCATGATCGCGGGGCTGGAGGAGCCCTCCACCGGCACGGTCCACCTCGGCGACCGGGAGGTCACCCACCTGCCGCCCTACAAGCGCCCGGTCAACACGGTCTTCCAGAGCTACGCGCTCTTCCCGCACCTGAGCATCTTCGAGAACATCGCCTTCGGCCTGCGCCGCCGCGGCATCAAGTCCGTCAAGAAGCAGGTCGAGGAGATGCTGGAGCTGGTCCAGCTCGGCCAGTTCGCCCAGCGCAAGCCGCACCAGCTCTCCGGCGGCCAGCAGCAGCGCGTCGCCGTCGCCCGGGCCCTGATCAACCACCCGCAGGTGCTGCTGCTCGACGAGCCCCTCGGCGCCCTCGACCTCAAGCTGCGCCGCCAGATGCAACTGGAGCTCAAGCGGATCCAGACCGAGGTCGGCATCACCTTCGTGCACGTCACGCACGACCAGGAGGAGGCCATGACCATGGCCGACACGGTCGCCGTGATGAACGGCGGGCGCGTCGAGCAGCTGGGCGCCCCCGCCGAGCTCTACGAGAACCCGCGGACCACCTTCGTCGCCAACTTCCTCGGCACCTCCAACCTCATCGAGGCCTCGGTGGAGTCCGCCGGATCCGACGTCGTCGTCTCGGCCTCCGGCACCACCCTGCGGCTGCCCGCCACCCGGTGTTCGACCACGCCCCGGGCCGGCGGGAAGCTGCTCGTCGGTGTCCGCCCGGAGAAGGTGTCCCTCGTCCCGGCCGAGGAGGAGAACGCCATCGCGGCCGGCCGTAACAAGATCACCGGCCGGATAGCCGCCTCCTCCTTCATCGGGGTGTCCACCCAGTTCGTCGTCGACAGCCCGGTCTGCGCCGAGCTGGAGGTCTACGTCCAGAACATCGAGCGCGACGCCCGCCTGGTGCCGGGCGCCGAGGTGGTACTGCACTGGAACCCGGAGCACACCTTCGGACTCGACGCGGCCCAGGACATGGAAGCGGGCATCGAGACGGTCGAGGAGAGCGCGTGACCGCCACCGCCGCGCCGCCCCAGGCGCCCGCCCCCGCCGGACCCCCGGTCCACAAGCCGTCCGTGCGCAAGCGGCTGGTCCCGTACTGGCTGCTGCTGCCCGGGATCCTGTGGCTGCTGGTCTTCTTCGTCCTGCCGATGGTCTACCAGGCCTCCACCTCGGTGCAGACCGGCTCCCTCGAAGAGGGCTTCGAGGTCACCTGGCACTTCCGGACGTACTGGGACGCCCTCACCGAGTACCTGCCGCAGTTCCTGCGCTCCCTGCTGTACGCCGGCACCGCCACCGCGCTGTGCCTGCTGCTCGGGTACCCGCTGGCCTACCTGATCGCCTTCAAGGCGGGCCGCTGGCGGGGCCTGCTCCTGGTCCTGGTCATCGCCCCGTTCTTCACCAGCTTCCTGATCCGCACGCTGGCCTGGAAGACGATCCTGGCCGACGGCGGACCGGTGGTGGGCGCCCTCAACGCGGTCGGCTTCCTCGACGTGACCAGCTGGCTGGGCATGACCGAGGGGGACCGGGTGCTGGCCACGCCGCTCGCGGTCGTCTGCGGCCTGACGTACAACTTCCTCCCCTTCATGATCCTGCCGCTGTACTCCTCCCTGGAGCGCATCGACACCCGCCTCCACGAGGCGGCCGGGGACCTCTACGCCCGCCCCGCCACGGTCTTCCGGAAGGTCACCTTCCCGCTCTCCATGCCGGGCGTGGTCTCCGGGACCCTGCTCACCTTCATCCCGGCGAGCGGCGACTACGTCAACGCCGAGCTGCTCGGCTCCACGGACACCCGGATGATCGGCAACGTCATCCAGTCGCAGTACCTGCGGATCCTCGACTACCCGACGGCGGCCGCGCTGTCCTTCATTCTCATGGCCATCGTGCTGATCATGGTCACCATCTACATCCGCCGAGCGGGGACGGAGGACCTGGTCTGATGCGCACCCCCCTCACCTGGCTGCGGCGCAACCTGGTCGTGATCGCGGGCCTCGGCACGCTCGCGTACATGATCCTGCCGAACGTCGTCGTCACCGTCTTCTCCTTCAACAACCCCTCCGGGCGCTTCAACTACGCCTGGCAGGAGTTCTCGCTCGACGCGTGGAAGGACCCCTGCGGAGTCGCCGACATGTGCGGCTCCCTCGGCCTCTCGCTCCAGATCGCCCTGTGGTCGACGCTCGCGGCGACCGCCCTGGGCACGGCGATAGCCTTCGCGCTGGTGCGCTACCGGTTCCGGGCGCGCGGCGCCGTCAACTCGCTGATCTTCCTGCCCATGGCCATGCCGGAGATCGTGATGGCGGCCTCGCTGCTCGCGCTCTTCCTCAACATGGGCATCCAGCTGGGCTTCTGGACGATCCTGATCGCCCACATCATGTTCTGCCTCAGCTTCGTCGTCGCCGCGGTCAAGGCCCGCGTCCTGTCCATGGACCCGCGGCTGGAGGAGGCCGCCCGGGACCTCTACGCGGGCCCGGTGCAGACCTTCCTGCGGGTGACCCTGCCCATCGCCGCACCCGGTATCGCGGCGGGCGCGCTGCTCTCCTTCGCGCTCTCGTTCGACGACTTCATCATCACCAACTTCAACTCGGGCAACACCGTCACCTTCCCCATGTTCGTGTGGGGCTCGGCGCAGCGCGGCACGCCCGTCCAGATCAACGTCATCGGCACGGCGATGTTCGTCATCGCGGTGCTGGTGGTCCTCGCCGGCCAGATGGTCGGCAACCGCCGCAAGAAGGCACAACCGAAGTAATCAGTTCCGTAGGGAGTTGGAAGCCATGGCCCCAGTCGCCATGCGTAGTGTTGCGAAATCCCTTTCCGAAGCGAAGCCGGTCTCGTACTGGCTGGACGACCCCGGCAAGCCCGCCCCGCAGCCGGCGCTCACCTCCGACGAGCGCTGCGACCTGCTGGTCGTCGGCGGCGGCTACAGCGGCCTGTGGACCGCGCTGCTCGCCAAGGAGCGCGACCCCGAGCGGGACGTCGTACTGATCGAGAGCAGGGAGGCGGGCTGGGCCGCCTCCGGCCGCAACGGCGGCTTCTGCGCCGCCTCCCTCACCCACGGCCTGGGCAACGGCATCGCCCGCTGGCCCGGTGAGCTGGCGAAACTGGAGGAACTGGGCGCCCGCAACCTCGACGCCATCGAGGAGGCCGTCGCCCGCTACGGCATCGACTGCGACTTCGAGCGGACCGGCGAGATCGACGTCGCCACCGAACCGCACCAGGTCGAGGAACTGCGCGAACTCCACGAGGAGGCACTGCGCCTCGGCCTGGCCGGGGGCTCCGAATGGCTCGACCGCGACGCCGTGCGCGCCGAGGTCGACTCCCCGACCTTCCTCGCGGGCCTCTGGGACCGCGACGGCGTCGCCATGCTCAACCCGGCCAAGCTGGCCTGGGGCCTCAAGCAGGCCTGCCTGGACCTCGGGGTGCGGATCTACGAGAACACCCGCGGCCTGAAGCTCGCCGGGGCGGGGCGCGGGATGACCGTGCAGACCCCCTACGGCACGATCCTCGCCCGCCGGGTCGCCCTGGGCACCAACATCTTCCCCTCGCTGGTCCGCCGGATCCGCCCCCTCACCGTCCCCGTCTACGACTACGCCCTGATGAGCGAGCCGCTGGACGAGGCCCAGCTGGCGTCCATCGGCTGGAAGAACCGCCAGGGCCTGGGCGACAGCGCCAACCAGTTCCACTACTTCCGGATCACCAAGGACCACCGGATCCTGTGGGGCGGCTACGACGCGATCTACCCGTACCGCGGCAGGCTCGACTCCGAGTACGACCACCGCCCCGAGACCTACCTCCGGCTCGCGGAGCACTTCTTCACCGCCTTCCCCCAGCTGGAGGGGCTGAAGTTCAGCCACGCCTGGGGCGGCGCGATCGACACCTGCTCGCGCTTCTCCGCCTTCTTCGGGACGGCGCACTCCGGCAAGGTGGCGTACGCGGCCGGCTACACCGGCCTCGGGGTGGGCGCCACCCGCTTCGGCGCGGAGGTCATGCTCGACCTGCTCGACGGGCTCTCCACCGAGCGCACCCGGCTGGAGATGGTGAAGTCCAAGCCGATGCCCTTCCCGCCCGAGCCGTTCGCCTGGACCGGGATCGCGCTCACCAAGTGGTCGCTGGCCCGCGCGGACGCCCGGGGCGGGCACCGGAACCTGTGGCTGAAGGCGATGGACAAGCTCGGCCTCGGCTTCGACAGCTGAGCACGCCCCGCACCGCCCCCGCGCCCGGCGCACACCACCAAGCGCCGTGTGACCCGATTCACCACCACGGGGTGGGGAAACCCGCGTCATAGCCGCGCCCGGCCCCGCTCTGTGCGGGTGAGGACACCTCACCTACACGGAACGGAGGCCGGGCGATGACGACCCCGGGGGAGAAGACCGCGGTGGACTGGCTCGTGTCGGCGGCGCCGGACCCCGGTGCCTGCCGGCGGGCATGGGAGCGCGACCCCCTCGGGGTGGCCCTGCTGCCCGCGGGGCGGCTCTGGGACGTGCTGGTCCTGCCGGGGGAGCTGGGGCAGGCCACCCTCGACGTGCTCGGGCCGCTCGCCGGCCGGCCCGGCCCGGTGCTCGCCGACTTCGGAGCATCGCGGCTGGGCTTCTTCGTGCCCCCGGGCACCGCCTCCCACTGGGTCGGCACGGGCGTACGGGGGGTCGGACGCGGGGCGTGGATCGTGGTCCCCTACCCGGGCCGGGCGACCGGGGGAGTGCGCTGGGCGGTGCTCCCGGACGGGGAGGGCACCCTCACGGACCCGGTCCTGCTGGAACTCGCCATGCACGAGGCGGCCGCCCGCGCGGCGGTGGGGGAGGCCCGGAACCCTTGACAAGAGGATTGGTCTGGACCATCTTGGGCGCCGCTGGTCCCGTTCCGCCGACCTGACTCCATCCCCCCATGTTCCGGAGGCAGTTGTGCGCAGAGCCTGGTCCCTCCTCACGGCCGCCGCCCTCGCGGCGGCCGGCTTCCTCGCCGCGGGCCCGCCGGCCGCGGCCGCC
>NZ_MQUR01000132.1 GCF_001953875.1 Streptomyces amritsarensis | reverse complement strand
GGGGCGACCGCAGTGCGGTCGCCCCCGCCGCACGTTCGTCGTACCGAGGCCGCCCCGCTCAGTCGCGGCCTCCTCCCGCTCCGTCGAGTGCGGTGACCGTGCCTCCGCCGGCGAGGGTTCCCGTCAGGGAGACCGCACCGTCGGGGCCGGGCCAGGGGGCGGCGAGGGTGCGTTCGGCGGTGCCGGCGCGGACCGCTCCGGTCGCCGTGATCGCGGTGACCTGCCGGCTTCCCGCGGCCAGCAGGTACCAGCGGCCGGCCGGGGAGCGCCAGCGGTGGCCCGCGAGGAGGTGCCGGCCGAACCGGCCGCAGGCCGCCGTGGACCGGGCGCGTGCCACGTCCCGCGGTGGTCCGGCCTCCAGGCGCAGGCGGACGATGACGTCTCCGGGCCCGGCCCAGCCGGAGGCCCGCGTGCAGGACCAGACGGCACGGCCGGCGCCGTCGGGCAGCAGGGCGGCCGCGAAGTCCCAGATGTTGACGGCCCGGTAGCCGCCTTGGCGCAGTTCGCCGAGCCGGCAGGCCTGGCGCGCCCAGGCCGCGCGGGCCTCGGGCCCTGTCGCTTCGCGCGGCTGGCGGGCCGGGGCGGCGGCGGGGCCGTCCGGTAGCGGGGTGTAGGTCAGGTGTACGGGCGACAGCGCGCCGAGGTCGGTGAGGACGAAGGAGTGCTTCTCGACGATGCGGGTCGAGGAGGTGAGTTCGAGGACGGGCCAGGACGTGCAGGACGCACCGGCCGGAGGGACCGCTGCCGGGGCGGTGACCCCGTCGGCGGCGACGGCGAGGGCCTCCCCCGTGTCGTCCGCCCGGAGCAGGTCGCGGGCGGTGGCCGCCGCGATCCAGGGGGCGAGGAGGTAGCGGGCCGATGCCCCGTCCGCGGCGCGGGACAGGGTGAGGGCGGCCGCCGTGGTGACCCCGGCGTCGTCGGTGCGGGTGACGTCGAGCGTGCGGCCGCCGCGGGATCCGGTGGCGCTTTCGCCGTAGCGCACGATGCGGTCCCCGTCCCGCAGGACCACCACGGCGCGGCCGTCCAGGTCGCCCGCGTACAGGAGTTGGGGCGGCCCTGCGGGCGGTTCGCCCGTGGTGCCGGGCGTCGTGGAGAGCGGGGTCGTGCCCGGCGCGGCCCAGGTGCCGAGGGCGCGGGCCAGCAGGCCGCGGTCGCCGGTGCGGCCGCCGCGGGCGGGCCAGGCGGTGAAGTCGACGCGGGCGGTGTCGGACCACGCGCCGGGCGGAACGCGCCGGAGCCGGGCGGGGTCCAGGGCTCCGGAGGCCGCGGGTCCGGCGGCCGGCCGTACGTCCGGATCGGGGCGCGAGCCGTGGACGGAGAGCGCGGTGAGGGTCAGCGCCAGGGTGGCGAGAGCGGCCCAGCAGGCCCGTGCCGTGCGGCGCCGGCGCAGCAGGTCGGTGGGGCGGGCGCTGACGACGCTGGCGTCGAACTCCGGTCGGCGCAGGGCCCGGAGGAGTTCCTCGTCGGCGGGCAGGGCGAGGGCGTCGCGTACGGCGGTCGCCGGGTCGGCTGCCCCGGCCCGGCCGAGAAGCCCTACGGTCTCGTCCGGCGCCAGGTCGTCCAGGCGGAGCAGGACGAACGCCGCCCGCACCGGGGCGGGGGCACCGCCGAGCGTGGGGGCGGCCTCGTCGATCCCGCCCGCGGGCGGCCACAGCCGCAGCCCCCATACGAACGGCGGCACGGGCGGCCGGATGAGACGGGCCCAGGTGGTGCCGGCGGGTCCCGCGGGGGCGAGTGCGGCGCGCAGGACGCGGGAGCGGAGCAGAGCGAGGTGCCGGTCGGGTTCGTCCGTGCCGTCCTCGGCCGGGGCGGGCCCCGCCGGTGTGCCGGTTCGGGGCAGCGCACGCTGTACGGCCTTGTGGGCCAGCAGAACGCGCGTGTGCCGGCCCAGTGAGTCCGGGAGTGTCAGGTAGGCGAGCCGGACCAGCCGGGGGTACTGCTCGACGAGGACCGCCTCGGCACACTCCACGGCGTCCGAGCCGAATCTCTGAGAGGTGCTCACGCCCGCGTCAAACGAGTGAATCCTGCGATGGTCACACCCCGCGCTCGCGGACGCCGCGCCGCGGCCCGGTGGGCCGGGGCAGGGTTGGGGGTGGTGGGACGCCTTGCCGGAAGCCTCAGGTGCGCGGCTCCGGGCCGCCGGACGGGGCGGGCGGGAGCTGCTCCTCGGCCGAGGCGCCGCGTGCGGTACCGCCGGTGCGGCGCAGCGCCTGCGTGCCCGCGCCCGGTGCCGTGAGGTAGTCCAGGGTGCCGGTGATTTCCAGGATCCGGTTCAGCTGGACGGTCCGGCCGTCGATGTGGAGTCCCGCGCCCGCCTTGTCGGCCAGGCGCCGGACCATCAGCAGGGCCGCCAGGCCGCTGGAGTCCACGGCCGACAGCCCGGCGCACTCCAGCCGCAGGTCCCGCACCCCGGGGTGTGCGGCGAGGAGGCGGTCGACGGCCTCGATCAGCCGGTCGGCGTGGAGGTGGTCGAGGTCGCCCCTCAGCTCGACGCGCACGGCCTCGTGCGAGGAGGTGTGCGTCAGGTCGAGCGGGGTGGAGGGCAGGCTCGTCATTCGGCGGTCCCGGCGGCGGTGAGGAGGGTACGGGTCAGTGCGGCGGCTCCGGCCCGCAGGGTGGCGGTGGTGCGGGGGAAGTCCTGCAGTTCCCGCTCCAGGAACTCCAGGGCGGGCAGCAGCGAGGCGGTCGCGACGCCGCGGGCGTCCAGGACGCCGGCGGTCCACCGGAGGAAGCCGCAGAAGACGTCCTCGTCGCCGGTGTAGAGGGCGGCGGCCAGGAATTCGACGATGTGGGAGAGGTCTTCCGCGGTGCGCTCGCGCTGCACGTCCGTGTAGGAGCGCATCGCCGGGTGGGAGTTCTCCAGTTGTCGCAAGACGGTCCGGACCAGTCGCGGGCGGCTCCGGGCGACCAGCGTGTACTCCTGGTCGTCGAGGTGGGGCAGATCGTCGACGGCCTGGTGTCCGGGCCGGGGTCGCGGCAGCGGGCCGCAGGCCAGCTCGTCGGCGGCGGCCCGCGCGTCGGGGGCCCAGGCGTCCGCGCCGAGCAGGCGGGCGTAGCGGCCTTCGGGTCCGAAGGCGGCGCCGCCCGCGATCACGGGGGTCCCGACGGCCTGGCAGGCGGTGATGGTGGCGTGCGCGGCGGGCAGCCGCGTCGCGAGGGAGCCGGAGAGGGCCACGGCGTCCGGGCCGGTGCGGTGCAGGTGCGCGACGAGGTGCGGGGCGGGGACTTGCGCGCCGAGGTAGTCGACGTGCCAGCCCCTGATCCGCAGGACCTCGGCCAGGAGGCGGGCGGGCAGGGCGTGCCATTCGCCGTCGACGCAGGCCACCGTGACCCGGCCGCGCGTCGGTTCCGTGCGGGCCGACGGGTGGAGGGCGACGGCGGCGACGGCGCGGTCGTTGATGGCGGTCGCCGCGTGCTCCTGGGCGACGGTGATGCGGTTCGCCGCCCACTCCCGGCCGACCCGCCCCTGTACGGCGGCGATGACGTCGAGCAGGAGGTCCTCCGCGGGCGTGCCTGCGTCCAGCGCGCGGAGCAGCGTACCGACCGTGGCGGCCTCGTCGAACGCCATCACCGACTCCCACACCTGCGCGAGGAGTTCCTGCGGCGCCGCAGCGGAACGCGGGGCGGTGGGGGCGGTGACGGCCGTGGTCGAAGCCGTGTCCGTGCCGGTGTCGTGCGGGCTCACGTGGTGAACCGCCCTCGGGTGTGGCCGTCGACGGCGCTGAGGTGGTTGGTGCGCGGCGCCGAGATCACGACGACGGCCATGTCGTCGTGGCGGCCCGACCCCACCCATTGCGAGGCGAGCATCTGCACGTGCTCCACGACCGCTTCGGCGGGCATCGCCGCGCACTCCGACAGGGCGCGGCGCAGCCGCTCCTCGCCGAACATCGCACCGCCCATGGGTCCTCCCCGCGCCTCGCTGATGCCGTCGGTGTACAGCACGCAGGTGTCCCCGGGGGCCAGCGTCACGCGGGCCGTCTCCGTGGTGATCTCGGGCAGTGCGCCGACCAGCGTGCCCTTCGTCGGGGCCTCCTCCACCCGGCCGTCGCAGCGCAGGATCAGCGGGGCGGGGTGTCCGGCGCTCGTGAGGCGCAGCCGTACCGTGTTCCCCTCCCGGGCGGCGGAGGCCAGCACGATGGTGGCGAAGCGGGTGCTCTCGGAGTTGAGGAGGGAGGTGTTGAGCAGGCTCAGGATCCGGTGGTGGTCGTCGGCCATCGGAAGGAGGGCGTGCAGGGTGTTGCGGATCTTGCCCGTCATCACGGCCGCCTCCAGGCCCTTGCCGCAGACGTCCCCGAGTACGACGAGGGAGGGCTCGCCGTCCGCGGCGGCCGGGTGCACGTCGTAGAAGTCGCCGCCGACCCTCTCGTGGTCCTTCGACGGCCGGTAGCCGCCGGCGTACTCGACTCCGGAGAGCTGTCGCAGCGCGGGCGGCAGGAGTTCGCGCATCAGGGTGTCGGTGATCGACGCCTGCTCCGCGTAGAGCCGGGCGGCCGACATCGCCGCGCCGGCGCGGGCGGCGAACAGCCGGGCGAACACCTCCTCGCCCTCCGTGAACGCGTTCGCCGCGTCGGCGCGGAGCAGTACCAGGGCGCCCGCGGGCACGCCGTGGCCGGGCAGGGGTGTGATGACGATGGATCCCACGGTGTCGAGGCCGTCGGGCACCAGCCAGGCCGGGGCGGCGGACGGGTCGAGCCAGCGCGAGGGCACGGGCGGGAAGCCCTGGAGCGCCTCGGCCAGCCCCGGTACCTCCTGGGGGTCGACGACCTGGCGGGACACCGACGGGCCGCCTCCGCGGACGCACGACACGATCGGGAGCTCGACTCCGTGCAGTGGGGCGAACACCAGGGCCGCGTCCGCGAGGTGGTCGGCCGCCATCTGGGCCGTGACGTCCATGCAGCGGTCGAGGTTGAGGGACGACAGCAGGAGGTTGGAGGAGCGGACGAGGAACTCGGTGCGTTCCCGTTCGGTCCACAGGGCTTCCCGGGTCAGCCGGTGGTCGGTGTCGTCCACGAGCCACCACATGACCGTGCCGTTGTCACTGGGGGTGGGGTGCGCCTCGTACGAGCGGTCGCCCACGGCCCCCTGGACGGTGCCGGCTCCGGCGGGCGGGCGCTGCGCGGGCAGCAGGGGTGCGGTGTGGCGCGCGTGCGCCGAAGCCAGCCATCCGGGAACCGCGTCCGCCATCGCCGTGCCCGGGCGGGCGTCCGGGAAGACGAGCCCGGCCGCCTCGTTGGCATGGACCACGACGGCACGGGCGTCGGCCACCAGCACCGGATAGGGGACCTGACTCCACGACAGGCCCTCGGCCGGCGAGCTCGGCGTCGTCTCGGTGGAAGGAACCAAACGTTGAAGGCCCGCTGCGCGGACCCCTCACCTCTTCACGTGTTCATCACGTCGGAAAAGACCTCGAAACAACATCGGCATAACAGTTGTCCTACGGCAACCATCCTCCATGGGCCGTGCACCGTGCAACCGGGCCCCGGGTGGACTTGGTATCGAAGGCTCATCCCTGGGGGTGCCGGTGTGCCGGACCGCTTGCGCGTTCGGGCACCCGGTCACCGGGCCCGGACACGATGTAGGAGGATGTCCCGGTGACCGGAGAGGAAGCGGTCGTCACCACGACCACATATTGCGACGCGACCGTCATCAGCCTGCACGGCGAAGTCGACGAGGACGACGCCCCGTTCCTGGCCCGCGCCCTCGCGCAGGCCGCGGCGGGCGGCCCGCCGCGCACCGTGGTGGACCTGTCGGGCACTCCCTTCGTGGACTCCTCCGTGCTGCACGCCCTGCTCGACGCGCAGCGGGCCCACGCGGCCGCCGGGGCGCTGCTCGTCCTCGCCGGCCCGCTGCACACAGCCGTCCGGCGACTGTTCGAAGTCACCGGAGCCGCACCGGCGTTCCGCATGGCGGACAGCGTGGCGACCGCGATGACATGCTGACCCCCACCCCACGTTCCCGAACAGGCTGTCACGGTATGACCCGTGCGGCCATGGGCAGGCGATGAGCATGAACGCACCCCCGCCGTCCGAAGCCCCCCTGGGCTCGCAGCGGAACCGCGAGGACGCCGGCGACCGGCACACCGCACCGCCCGACTCGGCGGCCGCGGCCCGTGAGCGCGTCCGCCGGCTGCTGCTCCTCGCGGGCGTGGACCTCGACAGTGTCATCGCGGCGGACGTGCTGCTCGTCACGTCGGAGCTGGTCACCAATGCGATCCGGCACGGGGACGGGGTCACCGCCTTCGGGGCCCACATCGCGGACGGCGTCCTGAGGCTGTCCATCGCCGACGCCAACCCGCGCCTCCCCGCGGCCCGTACGGGGACGGTCGACCGTCCCGGCGGGTACGGATGGCCGCTCGTCCAGCGCCTGGCGGAGCACGTCGACTGCAGCACCCGTCCCGACGGCAAGACCATCACGACGGCGCTCCGCCTGACCTGAGCCGGTCCGGGCCGATCGTCGATCGCCGGTCGCCGATCGCCGATCGACGCATCATCGGGCCGTGACGGGCAACACGGGCCTCCATGACGACGGAGAACGGCGGGTCCGCGCACCGCTCCCGGCTGGTGTGGCTCGTGGTGGCCCAGACCACCTCGATGGTGCTCCTGGGCCTCTGGGTGACACATGTGGCGGCCGGCCGTGGGCCGCTCGCCCTGGAGGGCCGGGTGTCCCAGGCCTTCGCCGAGCATCGGAGCCCGGTCGGGAACGGCCTGACCTCGGGGCTCACGCTGCTGGCCGGTACGGAGGGCATCGTCGGTGTGACGCTGCTCTGTGTGGCCGCGCTGCTGGTGCTGCCGTCCGCACCGCGGTGGCGGGAGGCCGCGTTCCTGGGTGGGTCGGTCGCCGTGCAGTCGGCGGTCTTCCTCGTCGTCACGTTCTTCGTGGAGCGGCCCCGCCCCGACGTGCCACAACTGGACGGGGCGCCGCCCACGTCGAGTTTCCCGTCGGGGCACGTGGGCGCGTCCGTCGCCCTGTACGGCGGGCTGGCGGCCCTCGTGCTGAGCCGTACCCGCGGCCCCTGGCGGTACCTCACGGCGGGGGTGCTGCTGCTCGTACCGCCCGCGGTGGGGCTGTCGCGGGTCTACCGGGGGATGCACCATCCGTCCGACGTGCTGGGCGGACTGCTCAACGGCGCCGCGACCCTGCTCGTCCTGGGGTGTGTGTTCCTGTCCGGCCGCGGCGCCGCCGACGGCCGGACACCGCAGGGGACCGGGACCCGGACCCCGAAGGGAACCGCGCGCGGCGGCCCCGCCGGGCCCGCGCGGCCCGCCCCGCTGCCCCTGCCGGACGGCCGTCGGCGGGGTGGGAGGGTCGTCGTCGTACGCCATCCCCGCGGCTGCCCGGACAGGCTGGCCGACGAGGTCCGCGACCGGCTCCGCAGGCACGGTTTCACCGCGCAGCGGTGGACCTCGACCACCGTGGACCGGCCCTGCGGGAGTCTTGCCGAGGAGTGCGCCGCGGGCGGCGTGGGCCTGGTCGTCGTGTGCGGCGGCGACGGCACCGTGCGCGTGTGCGCCGACGTCGTCGCCGGGACCGGAATCCCGCTGGCGCTCGTGCCCTGCGGCACCGGCAACCTGCTCGCCCGCAACCTGGGCCTGCCGTCCGACCCGGCGACGGCACTCGACGAGGCCCTGGCCGGCGGCGATTTCAGTATCGACGTGGGCCGGGTGCGGGGCGACGGCCTCCCGCCGACCCGCTTCACCGTCATGGCGGGGGCCGGCTTCGACGCCGCCATGGTCCGCGACGCGTCCGAGGTGCTCAAGGCGCACCTGGGCTGGGCCGCGTACGCCCTGTCGGCGCTCCGGCACCTGCGCGACCCCCGCATGCGCCTGTCCGTCCGCCTCGACGGGGGACGCAGGATCAGGCGGCGGGCCCGGATGGTCGTCGTCGGCAACGTGGGCGCGCTCCAGGCCGGCCTGGAACTGCTGCCGCGGGCCCGGCCGGACAGCGGCCGCCTGGAGGTCGTGCTCTTCGACCCGCGGGGAGCCGTCGGCTGGCTCGCCGCGGCGGCCCACCTGGCTTCCCGCGTCGTGCGGCGTCCGGGGGCGGCACCGGCAGCCGGCGGTCCGGGCGGTGCGGTGTCCGTCGCGGCGGGATCGCTGGAGTACTTCGGCGCCACCCGGATCGAGGTCCGTTTCGCGCGCGCCCAGGACCGCGAGGTCGACGGCGACACCGTGGGCAGGGGTGCCCGGCTGACCGTCGAGACCGAGCCGGGCGCCCTGCGGATACGGCTGCCCCACGCGCCCGGCGCGGTCCCCGCGCCGTCCGGCGCACCCGGCGGCACCTCGCATACCGCACCCACCGCGCACGTCTGACGAACCGCCCCGCGGCCGGAACAAGAAGGTCCGGGGCATCTACCGGCAGGAAAGGCAGGTGCCGTCCCATGGCACAGCGCACGGCCCGTTCCCGACGGCTCGCCGGCGTCCGGGCGGTGCTCGCCCGGCAGTCGGGACCCGACGCGGCGTTCGGCCGCAGACTGGTCCTGGCGGTGGCGGTCACGGCCGCGATCGCGGTGCCGTTCGCCCTGGCCCTCGTACTCGTCGAGTCCCGGTGGCCACCGCTGTACCGGCTCGACCGGGCCGCCGCGGAGCAGCTGCACCGTACGGCCCTGGAGGACCCGGCCAGGGTGCGCGTTCTGCAGTTCTTCACCGACGTGGCGTGGGACCCGGTGACGATGCGGCTGCTGGTGGCGGTCCTGGTGGTGTGGCTCCTGACCCGGCGGGCCTGGCGGCTGGCGGCGTGGGCGGCCGTCACGGCGACGGCCGGGGCGCTGATCGGGTTCCTGGTCAAACAGGCGGTGGAGCGGGCTCGTCCGCACCTGCCGGAGCCGGTCGCCCACGCGCCCGGCTTCTCGTTCCCCTCCGGCCATGCCATGGCGGCCACGACCTCCTGCGCCGTCCTCCTGCTGGTGCTGCTCCCGCTGGTGCCCCGCGCCTGGCGGCCGTTGCCGTGGGCGCTCGCGGCGACGGCGGTCCTGGGCGTGGGCTACACCCGGGTCGCCCTGGGGGTGCACTGGGTGAGTGACGTCGTCGGGGGCTGGCTGCTCGGCATCGCCGTGGTCACGGCGACGACCCTGGTCTTCGAGGCCTGGCGGGCCGACACCGGGCGCCCGCGTGCCGCGGTCGTCAGCGACGGGCTGGAGCCCGAGATCTCCTCCGGCGCCGACCCGGAGGGCGCGGCGGATCCGCCCGCCGGGTACCGCTGAGCAGTGCGTTCGACGGCTTTTCAACTCCGTTTCGGGGAGAGGTGTGTGAAGGTGCGCATCCGGGGTCGGACGTGTGGTGTCGGGGGTCGACGGCTTCTTGCGTCGGCGGCCGGTCCCCGGTCAGGCCGTCCTGGGGGTGAGCGACTCCGGGGGCGGCAGCCGCAGCGGCTTCGCCACCGCCGCGCAGAACTCCGCGAGTCCCGCCGCCAGGGCGGCCCGGGAGGCGTGCGGCATCGCGGCCATCGCCTCGGCCAGCACCTCCTGCCTGCGGGCGCGCAGCCGTTCGAGGTAGGCCCGGCCGGCGGGTGTCAGCCCGAGCAGCACCTCCCGGCGGTCGTCCGCACCGGGGTGCCGTTCGAGGAAGCCGACGGCCTGCAGGCGGTCGCACAGACGCGTGACGGAGGGCGGGGCCGCCTCCAGCAGCCTGCCGAGGTCACGCAGGTTCAGGTGGTCGTTGCCCTCGACGAGGTACAGCACCCGGGCCTGCGCGGTGGAGACGGGTGGCGCGCTGGCCGTGTCCCGGCCCCGCTCCCAGACCACCTCCAACAGCTCGATCAGCTCGCTCATGTGCGCCACCGCCGACACGGCGGGTTGAGGGGAGCCGATCGACGGCTGACTCATGTGACACTCCCTACCGGACGCACGCGCAGCCCTTCCCCGGCGGACCGGCGGCTTCGTCGTCCCCCATCATTTTGGCAGTTGCGAGGAAGACGGGTACGGGGCCGGTGACTGAAGGCGAACGGGGCGGGGGCGCCGGGAACGTGGAACGCCTGCTGCGCGATGCGGCGCCGCACGAGCTGTTCGAGGCGGTCCGCGGCGTCCTGGCCCGCGACCACGGCGCGATCGGCGCCGAACTGCTGATGGCGGACTACGCCTCCGCACGGCTGCAGCCCGTCACGGCGCGGCCCTTCACCGCCGATTCCGTGTCGGCGCACACCAGCTCCGAGGGCCGGGCCTTCGGAGCCCAGGAACCGCACGTGGTGTCCGGGCCGGACGGATCCACCGTGCATCTGCCGGTGAGCGTGCGCGGCGACCGGCTCGGGGTCCTGAGCGTGCGCTACCCGGCCGGCGTGCAGGTCGGCGGACTCCTCGGCCCGCTCCAGGACGTGGCGGACGCGCTGGCCCACGAGATCCTCGTCGCCGACCGCGACACCGACTTCTTCCTCCAGGCGCGCCGGGCCAGGCGGCTCACCCTGGCCGCCGAGATGCAGTGGGAACTGCTGCCGGGTCGCTCCTGCTCCCGGCCCGAGTACGACCTCGGGGCCCAGTTGGAGCCCGCGTACGCCATCCACGGCGACAGTTTCGACTGGTCGGCCTCCGCCGACCATCTGACGCTGACCGTCAACAACGGCATGGGCGAGGGCATCGACGCGGCGCTGCTGACCAGTCTCGCCGTCAGTGCCCTGCGCAACGCCCGGCGGGCCGGCCTCGGGCTCGCCGACCAGGCGGCGCTGGCGGACCAGGCCCTCTACGGCCAGTACCAGGGGCGGCTGCACCTGGCGATGCTGCTGCTCCGCTTCGACCTGGACACCGGCGAGGTCGAGGTCATCGACGCCGGGTCGCCCCGGGTCTGGCGGCTGCGCGGGGGCACGCTGGAGCCGTTCGGCCTGGAGGCGCAGCTGCCGCTCGGGATGTTCGAGGACACCGTCTACACCTGCCAGCGCTTCCGGATGCTGCCCGGGGACCGGCTGTTCTTCCTGAGCGACGGCGTCTACGACGTCCTCTCGCCGGCGGGCGAGCCCTACTCCCTGCACGCCCTGGCCCGGGCCGTCACGAACACCCGGCTGCTTCCTCCCTCGCAGGTGCCCCGCGCGCTGCTGGAGGAGCTCCCCGGTTTCCGGGGCGGGGTGGACGCCACGGACGACGCGATGGTGGTCTGCCTGGACTGGCACGGCAGGCCCGCTGCGGAGGGCGGCGGAGCCGGGCGGTAGGCGCGGCGGCGCGGGTGAGCCGCTGAGCGGTGAGCGGTGAGCCGCCCGAACGGGACGGTGGCACAGTGGGGGCATGGCCCGTCCCGGCCGCTCCGGCGCGCATGAGGATCCGGCCGCGGCGCTCGCCGCCGCGGCGGAGGTCCTCGCGGTGCTGCACGCCAGGGGCCAGGACGGTGTGCAGCCCGCCGTATCACCGTCACAGCTGCGGGCGCTTGTCGCGGTCGAGGGCGCCGAGGGCATCAATCTGCGGGCGTTGGGCGAGGTGCTCGGCTCGCGCCCGCCGTCGGTCACCCGGCTCTGCGACCGGCTGGAGGCCATGGGGCTGCTGATCCGCTCGCCCCGGCCGTCGAGCCGGCGCGAGGTGGAGCTGCGGCTGACACCGCGGGGGCGTGCGCTGCTGGACGAGCGACGGGCGATCCGGATGCGCGAGCTGTCGGCGGTGCTGGGCCGGATGGCGCCCGCGGATGTGGAGGCCCTGGTCACGGGCCTGACGGCGTTCAGGGAGGCGGCCGCGGGGTCGTACCCGGCGGGCGGCCCGCCCCTGGGCACGAACGCCTCCGCGGCGCCGGCGTCACCGGGGCCGGGGGCGTCGTCCGCGCCGGCCCGGGTGTCGGACAGCGCCTGACGGCCGGGGCAGTCCGGGCGTCCGCGGGGGCCGTGCAGGGCCCGTCCGCCGACATGGCAGAATCATTGAGTTCGTAAAATATTGCCTACCGGCAAATGATCACTCTAGGCTTGATCGACGCGACCAGGCGTCCGCCGGGCGTCCGCCGTCCGATACGAGAAAGGGCAGACGCGACGCCATGGTGAGCATCTCCGGGCTGGGAGCGCAGCGCCCCGCCGCCCGCACGCCGCAGCCGGCGGTGATCCCGCCGCGGCAGGCGTCCTCCGGGAGTCCGGACGACTCGCTGGCGTTGTGGAACGGCGCACCTCCGTACGTCCTGCTCATCGAGGACGACGAGGGTGACGCCGTGCTCGTCGAGGAGCTCGTGGAGGACAGCGGGATCGAGGTCCGCCTCGGCCGGGCCCGGTCCCTCGCCGCCGCGCTGCGCCTGCTGGAGGCCGAGGCGCCCGAGTGCGTCCTCCTCGACCTGCACCTGCCGGACGCGCAGGGCCTGGACGGCCTGGAGAAGGTTCTCGCCGTGTCCGCCGAGGCCGCGGTCGTCGTCCTGACCGGCCTGTCGGAGGAACGGGCGGGACTGACCGCCGTCGCGGCCGGCGCCCAGGACTACCTGGTCAAGGGACGTCTGGAAGCGGACGTCTTCATGCGGGCCATCCGCTACGCGATCCAGCGCAAGCGCACCGAGCTGGCGGCCGTCGCCCTGCAGGCGGGCAAGCTCCGCGCCGAGGAGAACGCGCGCCTCGAACGCGGCCTGCTGCCCACCCCGCTGCTGCTCGACGACGCGCCCGACACCGTCAGCGTCTGCGCCCGCTACCACCCCGGACGTGCCCAGACGCTGCTCGGCGGGGACTTCTACGACGTCGTGCAGACCCCCGACGGGGCCACGCACGCCGTCGTCGGCGACGTGTCGGGCCACGGCCCCAGTGAGGCGGCGCTGGGCGTGTGCCTGCGCGTGGCCTGGCGGTCCTTCGTGATGGCCGGCGCCCGCGGCGCCGAGCTCCTCGCACTGCTGGAGCGGATCCTGCTCGCGGAGCGCTCCGGCCCGGAGATCTTCGCCACCCTCGTCTCCCTCACCAGGCCGGCCGGCAGCCGCGCCGTCCGCGTGCAGCGCGCCGGCCACCCCGGCTTCCTGATCCGCTCCACGGCCGGCGTGGAGCTGCGCACCGTACCGGGGGGTCCCGCGCTGGGCATCGTGCCCGGCTGGGGTCCGGGCTGGCCCGTCACCGAGGTGCCGGTCGAGGCGGGCGGCGCCGTGATGCTCTTCACCGACGGCCTGATCGAGGGACGCGTCGGACCCGGCACCGACCGCCTCGACGAGGAGGGCCTCCTGGACATCGCCCGCCGGCACGCCGCCCTGCCCGCCGAACCGTTCGTCGACACCCTCATCCAGACGGCCCAGGGCCTCGCCGCGGACTGGGGCGGCCTGGCCGACGACGTCGCCGTCCTCCACCTCGAATGGAACTCCCCCACGTGACCTCCCCCGCACATGCCCCCGGATCCGCCCGAGAACGGGCCCCGGTGCGTACGGGTCCCAGCCTGCGGGGCTGGCTGACCGGCGTGCTGGTCGTGCTCGCCCTCATGGTCGTCGGTACGGGCGCGCTCGGCGCCGCCCTCCTGTCGCACACGACCGCGGCCGGGAACCGGCTCGTCGACGGGATCCTGCCCGCCCAACGGGACGCGCTGCGGCTGGAGACGGCCCTGCTGGACCAGGAGACCGGGGTCCGCGGCTACCTGCTGGCCGACGAACCCGCGCTGCTGGAACCCTACGCACGCGGCCTGACCAACGAGACCGCGGCCGCCCAGCGCCTGGCGACCGTCCTCGACGACGACGCCGGCGTGCGCGAGGACCTGGCTGCCGTGCAGGAGGCCGCCCGTACCTGGCGCGACGAGTTCGCGATCCCCGCGATCGCCTCCGTGGAGAACGGCACCGCCCCGCCGTCCCTCCAGGCGGGCAAGGACCGCTTCGACGAGGTCCGCACCCGGATCGCCGCACAGCAGGCACGCCTGGACCGTATCCAGGCCGACGCCCGCACGACCTTCGGCGAGGCACGCTCGCAGCGCGACCACATCCTGCTGGCGATCGCCGTGGCCTTCCTGCTGGCCGGCTCCGCCCTCGCCGTCCTGCTCCACGTGGGTGTGCTGCGGCCGCTGGCGCTGGTGCGGACCGCTTCCCAGCGGGTCGCGGACGGGGCCTTCGACGACGAGATCCCCCTGCGCGGCCCCTCGGATCTACGGGCCCTGGCGCGGGCCGTGGAGGACATGCGGCGCCGGACCGTCACCGAGCTGAACGCCTCGCGGCGCAATGCCGAGCGGCTCGACCGCACGGCCGCCGAACTCGACGCCCAGGCGGTGGAGCTGCGCCGCTCCAACGCCGAGCTGGAACAGTTCGCGTACGTGGCCTCGCACGACCTCCAGGAGCCGCTGCGCAAGGTGGCCTCCTTCTGCCAGCTGCTGGAGAAGCGCTACGGGGACCAGCTCGACGAGCGCGGCGCGCAGTACATCGGCTTCGCCGTGGACGGCGCCAAGCGGATGCAGGTGCTGATCAACGACCTGCTGACGTTCTCGCGGGTGGGCCGCGTCCAGGACGCGCGGGAGACGGTCGCACTGGACGGCCCCCTGGACCGGGCCCTGCGCAACCTGGCCACCGCGGTGGAGGAGAGCGGCGCGGAGATCACCCGGCCCGACCGCCTTCCGGACGTGGTGGGCGATCCGACGCTGCTGACGATGCTCTGGCAGAACCTGGTGGGCAATGCCGTCAAGTTCCGCTCGCCCGACCGCGCACCGCGCGTGGAGGTCGCCGTGATCGACGATCCCGCCGCGGAGCCGGGCTTCCACACCTTCACCGTCACCGACAACGGCATCGGTGTACCGGCCGAGTTCGCCGAGAAGGTCTTCGTCATCTTCCAGCGGCTGCACGGCCGGGAGACCTACGGCGGAACCGGCATAGGCCTCTCGCTCTGCAAGAAGATCGTCGAGCACGCGGGCGGGCGGATCCGGATCGACACCGACCACCGGGAAGGCACCCGGATCGTCTTCACCCTCCCCGACGCATCGACGACGACCACCGCCGACGCGGCCGAGACCGCGGACCCCGACCCCGACGCCGCGCCGCCCGCCCCCGTACCCACACAAGGAATCAGCCGATGAGCAGCCCCGCAGACCGTCCCCAGGCCACCCCCGCCGAAGTCCTGCTGGTCGAGGACGACGCGGGCGACGAGCTGATGACCCGAGAAGCCTTCGAGGACAACAAGATCGGCAATGTGCTGCACGTGGTGCGGGACGGCCTGGAGGCCCTGGACTTCCTCTACCGCCGGGGCGCGCACGCCGACGCCCCGCGCCCGGACCTGATCCTGCTCGACCTGAACCTGCCCAAGTACGACGGACGGCAGGTCCTCGAACGGATCAAGACGGACCCGGACCTCCAGCACATCCCCGTGGTCGTGCTCACCACTTCGGCCGCCGAGGAGGACATCCTGCGCAGCTACAAGCTGCACGCCAACGCGTACGTGACGAAGCCGGTGGACCTCGACCAGTTCATCCGGGCGATCCAGCAGATCGACGACTTCTTCGTCACCGTGGTCAAGCTCCCCCGCACGGGGTGACGGAGAAGAAGGACGTGAGCAGCATGGACACGCACAACGCCGAGGCGCGCAGCCATGTCGGGACCCGGTCCGACGGGGACGTGCGCATCGTGGTGATGGCGGGCGAGTTCGACATCGACAACGTGGCCGACCTGCGGATCGCACTGGATCCCACTGCGCCCGGTGTCACCCGGTTCGTCCTGGATGTCGCCGCGGTGACCTTCGTCGATTCGGCGGCGCTCGGCATCATGCTGCAACCCGCCCTGGACCGGCCGGTGGTGCTGGCGGGTACCGTGCCTCGCCGGCTGGCCCGGCTGCTGGAGATCACCGGCGCCGACCTGGTCTTCGCCACCGCCGCCGACGTGGCCGAGGGCACGGTGATGGCGGTCCCGCCCCGGCGCGGCTGAGCCGCCCCTGGGGCCCCCGGCCTGTTTGAGTCGCGCGATCCCGGCCATACGGTCGTCGAACAGGCTTCGGTGTGCGCCGCGGTCCCCGCCCCGACACCGGCGTCGGGGCGGGGACCGCG
>NZ_MQUR01000036.1 GCF_001953875.1 Streptomyces amritsarensis | reverse complement strand
ACCACCGGCTACGACTACGACACCTTCGCCGCCGACCTGAACACGGTGATGGAGACCCTCGACCTGAAGGACGCCGTCCTCGTCGGCTTCTCGATGGGCACCGGCGAGGTCGCCCGCTACGTGGCCGCGTACGGCTCCGGCCGCGTCGCCAAGGTCGCCTTCCTGGCCTCCCTCGAACCCTGCCTGCTCAAGAGCGACGACAACCCCGACGGCGTCGCCCCGAAGGAGTTCTTCGACGGCGTCGTCGCCGCCGTCAAGGCCGACCGGTACGCCTACTACACGGCCTTCTTCAACGACTTCTACAACCTCGACGAGAACCTCGGCACCCGCATCAGCGAGGAAGCCGTCCGCAACAGCTGGAACACCGCGGCCAGTGGCGGCTCCTTCGCCGCCTCCGCCGCCCCGACCACCTGGTACACCGACTTCCGCGCCGACATCCCCGCCGTCGACGTGCCGGCTCTGATCCTGCACGGCACCGCCGACCGCATCCTTCCGGCCGAGGGCACCGCGCGCCCCTTCCACAAGGCGCTGCCGTCGGCCGACTACGTCGAGATCGAGGGCGCCCCACACGGTCTGCTGTGGACCCACGCCGAGGAGGTCAACACCGCGCTCCTCGCCTTCCTGGCGAAGTGACGCCCCACCGCTGACCCGCCGGGGTGACGCCGCGGCTCCCGGCGACACCCCGGCCGCCCCCCGGTTCCCCGGCGCGGGAACCGGACGAGCTCAGGAGAGCAGACACCCCATGCAGTTCGGCATCTTCACCGTCGGGGACGTGACCCCCGACCCCACCACCGGTCGCACACCGACCGAACGCGAGCGCATCAAGGCGATGGTCGCGATCGCGCTCAAGGCCGAGGAGGTCGGGCTCGACGTCTTCGCGACGGGCGAGCACCACAACCCTCCGTTCGTGCCGTCGTCGCCGACCACCCTGCTCGGCTACATCGCCGCCCGCACCGAGAGACTGATCCTCTCCACGTCCACGACGCTGATCACCACCAACGACCCGGTGAAGATCGCCGAGGACTACGCGATGCTCCAGCACCTGGCCGACGGCCGGGTCGACCTCATGCTGGGCCGCGGCAACACCGGACCCGTATACCCGTGGTTCGGACAGGACATCCGCCAGGGCATCAACCTCGCCAAGGAGAACTACGCGCTGCTGCGCCGGTTGTGGCGCGAGGACGTCGTGGACTGGGAGGGCACGTTCCGTACGCCGCTCCAGGCCTTCACCTCGACGCCGCGGCCCCTGGACGGCGTTCCGCCCTTCGTCTGGCACGGCTCCATCAGGTCCCCCGAGATCGCGGAGCAGGCCGCCTTCTACGGCGACGGCTTCTTCCACAACAACATCTTCTGGCCCGCCGACCACACCAGGCGCATGGTGCAGCTCTACCGGCGCCGGTTCGCGCACCACGGCCACGGCACCCCCGAACAGGCGATCGTCGGCCTGGGCGGACAGGTCTTCATGCGGAAGAACTCCCAGGACGCCCTGAGGGAGTTCCGTCCCTACTTCGACAACGCGCCGGTGTACGGCCACGGCCCGTCGCTGGAGGACTTCACCGAGCAGACCCCGCTGACCGTGGGCTCGCCCCAGCAGGTCATCGAGCGGACCCTGTCGTTCCGGGAGACCGTCGGCGACTACCAGCGCCAGCTGTTCCTCATGGACCACGCGGGCCTGCCCCTGAAGACCGTCCTCGAACAGCTCGACCTCCTCGGTGAGGAGGTCGTGCCCGTCCTGCGGAGGGAATTCGCCAAGGGACGACCGGCCGACGTGCCGCAGGCCCCCGCGCACGCGTCGCTCCGTCCCCTCGGGGAGGTGTCCGCCGCATGAGGCTGACCGTGGTCTCCGCGGGGCTGAGCACCCCCTCCTCCACCCGCCTGCTCGCGGACCGGCTGACCGAATCCGCCCGCGACGAACTCGCCGCCCGGGGGCACGAGGCGTCGACGGAGCTCGTGGAGCTGCGCGAACTGGCCGGCGACATCGCCCACCACCTCGTGACCGGTTTTCCGCCCCCGCGCCTGAGTGCCGCGATCGACGCGGTGACGGCGGCCGACGGCCTGATCGTCGTGACCCCCGTGTTCGCGGCCTCCTACAGCGGCCTCTTCAAGTCCTTCTTCGACGTGATCGACCCGGACGCCCTCACCGGGAAGCCGGTCCTGACCGCGGCGACGGGCGGAACCGCCCGCCACTCCCTGGTCCTGGAGCACGCCGTCCGCCCGCTCTTCGCCCATCTCCGCGCCGTCGTCGTCCCCACCGCCGTGTTCGCGGCCTCCGAGGACTGGGGCTCCGGCGGAGACGAGTACACCGACGGCCTGCCCGGCCGGGTCCGCCGCGCGGGCGCCGAGCTCGCCACGCTCATGGCGGCGCGCCCGGTCGGGGAACAGCCCGAGGACGACGTCACCGTCCTCGAACGGCAACTCGCCGACCTGCGCTTCGACTGAGAAGGGCGCCCGCCCCGGCCGAGGGCGGGCCGGTTCACATAGTTCATACTGTTCCGCCGTACCGCACGAGAACCGGGGCCGTCCCGTGCGGCCCAGGCCGGCGGAATGAGCGTGAACCGAGTGACGACAAGCACCGCGCCCGAGGAGCTCGACGGTGTACGGACACCCCTCCGAGGCAGGGACGCCGAAATGGCGTTCATCGAGGAGCGGCTCGAAGCGCTCGGCCGGGGCCGAGGCGGGATCGTCCGCGTGGAGGGCCCCGCCGGCATCGGCAGGTCCAGGATCCTCGCCGAGGCCGCGGCGGCCGCGAGGCGGGGCGGGACACGGGTGTTCGAGGGGGCGGCGGACCCCGACGACCAGTTCGTCCCGCTCGGGCCGCTCCTGGAAGGCGTACTCGCCGGCGAGGAACCGCTGTCGGGCGCCCAACGGCTCCGGGACCTCGCGACGACGCCAGGCCAGCGTTTCTGGCTGCTTCAGGAACTGGGGGACCGGCTGCGGGAGGCGGCCCGGAACGGACCGCTGCTCGTCGTCCTCGACGACCTCCAGTGGTGCGACGACCTGACCCTCCTCACCTTCCACACCCTCGCGGCGGGACTCTCGTCGCACCCGATCCTGTGGCTGGTCGCCGTGCGCGCCGGCAGCGTGCCGTCGGGAGTACGCACGACCCTGGACCGGATCCGTCAGGCGGGCGCACACGAGCTGGTCATCGAAGCGCTGGAGGACCGTGCGATCGCCCGGATCACCGAGGACGTCCTCGGCGCCCCTCCCGACCCGGACGTCCTCCGCCTCGCCCGCCGCGCCGAGGGGGTTCCCCAGCTGTTGGTCGAGCTGCTCGGCTCGCTGCGCGAGGAGGCGGTGACGATCGAGAACGGCATGGCCAGGCTGCCGGCCGGACCACCCGCCCCCCGGCAGCTCCCCTCCGTCGCGCGCCGCCTCGACCAGCTCTCCGAGGAGGCGCGGGAGCTGGTGCAGACGGCGGCCGCCGTGGGCGGCACCGTCACCGTCGCGCTGCTCGCCGAACTGCTCGGCAGGTCCTCGGCGGCGCTCATCACCGCCGTACGGGAATCCCTCGACGCCGATCTGCTCGCCGAGAGCGGCGATCGCCTCGCCTTCCGCCACGACCTGATCCGCGAGGCGGTGGACGCCGGCCTCCCCCTGCCCCTGCGCCACGCCCTGCGCCGACAGGCCGCCGGGCTGCCGCCGGGGAGAGCACCGGCTGATGCCGCGGAGGCCGAGAGGCCGGCACCGACGGACGCCGCCGAGGCCGACCGGCTGCGCACCGAAGCGGCGGAACTCGCGGCCACCGCACCCCGACCCGCTGCGGAGCGCAGCCTCAAGGCCCTGGAACTCACGGCCGCGGACGCTCCGGAGCGGCCGCGGATCATCGCCGAGACGATCCCGCTGCTCTGGCAGACGGGCCGGGCCGTCCAGGCGCGTGAGCTGGGCGCCTCCGCCCTGGCGGCCGGCGGTCTCGAACCCGAGGACGAGGCGCTCGTCCGCCTCGCCCTGGCACGCCTCGCCGTATCCTTCGACTTCTCCGAGGCGGTCAGTCAGGCCCGCGCCGGCGCGGGCCTGCCCGGGATCTCGGTGACCGCGCGGGGACGACTGCTCGCCATGCTCGCCGTCGGCCTGTCGATGTCGGGCGAGCACGCGGCGGCCGAACAGGTCGCCGCGGAGGCGTGGGAGACCGCTGCGACAGCAGGTGACCGTGCCGCTGAGGCCACCTTGACGACGGTCCGCTCGGCCGTGAGTTTCCACCGCATGGACCTGACCGAGGCGTTCCGGCAGGCCGAGCGGTCCGCCGCGCTGGCCGACGCCCTGGGCGTCAGCACCTCGCTGTGGGTACCGGAGGCCCTGTGGCACGCTCTCCTGTCGAACACCACCGGGCGTACGGCGGAGGCGCTCGCCGTCGCCGAGGACGGCATCCGGATCACCAGTGAGCAGGGCCGGACCGCCGCCACCCGTATGTGGCTGATGACCCGCTCCCGCATCCTTCTGGAGATCGGACGGCTGACGGATGCCCGGGCCGACGCCGAAGCCGCTTCCCCCACGGCCGACGATCCCGGCCCGGGCAACCTCGCCGACGTCACGCTCCGGTACGTGATGATGCGCGTCGCCCACCACACCGGCGACCGGCAGACCGCACAGGCGTACGCTGCGGAGGCGAGGCGCATGCGCGGCGACGACGCCCCCGTCGTCCGGCACTTCGGCTCCTGGATGCTGGCGCTGATGGCCGACCTCGAAGGGCGGCCCGACCGGGCCATGGACGAACTCGACGGGGTGATGACGTCCCCCGCCGCGGACCGGCCCGCCTACGCCGGCCTGATCGACCCCGCCGACGCCCCGGTGCTCGTCCGCATGGCACTGCGCGCCGGCGCCCACGAACGGGCCGCGCAGGCGGTCGCCCAGGCCGAGCGGCGAGCCGCGCTCAATCCCGACCTCACGTTCCTCGCCGCCACTGCCGCGCACGCCCGGGGACTCCTCGACAACGACCTCGACCGGCTGGCACACGCCGTCCGGCTGTACGAGGACTGCCCCCGGGTGCTGGCCCGGGCGTCGGCGCTGGAGGACGCCGGACGCAAGCTGGCGGCCACCCGCGAGCCCGAAGCGGTGCTGTACTTCGAGAAGGCCCTCTCGCTCTATGCGAGGGCGGGCGCCGAACGCGACGTCGCACGGGTGCGCCGGCGCCTTCGGGCCAGCGGTGTCCGCCGCCGGCCCTTCCCGGCCCGACTCGACGGTGAATGGCCCGAGTTGACGCCGGCGGAGACACGGGTCGTACGGCTCGTGGCCCGAGGGCTGACCAATCAACAGGTGGCCGAGATCCTCTCCCTCTCGCCGCACACGGTGAGTTCGCACCTGCGCCGGGCCTTCACCAAGCTGGACGTCACCTCGCGCGCGGAGCTGCCCCGGCTGGTGAAGCAGCGTGACAGCGGAGAGTAGTCGCTTCGTCTCCCATGCAAGCGCCATGGCAATGGACGATTCATGCGATGTGCCGACGTCGCCGTTTCCTCAGACTGATCAAGAACCGCCGAACGGAGAAGTCCGCGGGGACAGTTGATCGAGAGAGGAACACCGCATGACCGTAAGGCTCCAGCGAGCCCGCCCCGGCAGCCCCGAGCTTCAGGCACTCGTCGACGAGCTCGCGGAGCGGCTCGGCCGGTCCGTCGCCGTCGACGACCCGCTGGTCCGTATGGTCTGCACGAGCCGCCACTTCGGTGACGAGGACCCGGTGCGGATCGGCACCCTGCTGCAGGGCCGCGCAGACAACGCGACCATCCGCTACGTCCTCGCCCAGGGCGTGACGCAGTGGTCCAGAGCCGGATTCATCGACGGCCGTGATGATCTGGGACTGCTGCCCCGTTACGTCGTGCCCCTGCGCGCACGCGGGCATCTCCTCGGACTGCTCCTGGTGGTCGTGCCCGAGAAGACGCTCGCAGAACACGAGACGCGTGCCATCGCCCGGGCCGCGGACGCCATGGCCGCCCAGATGTACGGAGAGCACATCGCCACCGACACCCGGAAGGCCGACGAACGGGAGCTCGTCCTCGAACTCGTCGGCGCCGACCTCGCCGCCCGTACCACCGCACGCCGGCGGGGCAGGGAACTCGGGCTGCTCGGACTGGCTGAACACGTCCTGGTCACCGTGGTGCAGCTGAGCTGCGCGACCGAGCCCGTGCGACAGTCCGAGGCGGCCCTGTGGGGGGCGCTCGAGGGATTCCGGCAGACGCGCTCGGCCCAGGGCCTCATCGCGATCGGCAGGGAGCGCGCGACACTGCTGCAGTTGCGCGACCGCCCGCCCGGTCAGGACGAGGTCACCGCACAGTCCGCTCGCATCCTGGAAGAACTCCACACCTTCCTCGGCCCGTCGGCGGACCCCGTGATCGGCGTCGGTGGCCGGCACCCCGGCCTGGACGACGCGTGGACGTCGTACGAGCAGGCGCTCGTGGCGGCGCGCGCGGCACGCCGACTGCCCGCCCTCAAGAGCGCCGGTGACTGGGAACTCCTCGGGGAACTCGCCGTGCTGCTCCAGCTCCCCGAGCACGCCCTGAACACCTCCCTGGTCCCCAAGCCGCTCCGCACCCTGACCGAGGCGCACGGCGGCGACCGCCTTCGGGAGACTCTGCGCTGCTTCCTCGAACACGCGGGATCCATTCCCAGGACCGCGGACGCGCTGGGAATCCACCGCACGTCGCTCTACTACCGCCTGCGCCAGATCCAGGAGATCACCGGACTCGACCTCGACGACGGCGCCCACCGGCTCACGCTCCACCTCGGCCTCAGAACGGAAGAACTCCTCGCCCCGAGTGCCGGCGGAGCCACCTGACCTCCGCCGCGCTTCGACAAAGCGAGGAGGATCCACGGCCCGATTCCTACAGCTCGCGGTGGTGCGGGCGGCGGGCCCCCATCGATGATGTTCGGGACGGCGGGACCGGCGTACCGCCGCTGACCAGGGGAGAGGTCATGAAGGAACTGATCACGGCGGACGGCGCACGGCTCGCGTACCAGGACACCGGCGGCGAGGGCGTCCCCCTGGTGATGCTGCACGGCTGGGGGCAGACGCAGGCGATGTTCCGCCATCAGATCGAGGGGTTGGCGCCCGGTCGCCGTATCGTCACCGTCGACCTCCGCGGCCACGGCAGGTCCGGAAAACCGCGTCACGGCTACCGCATCGCCCGGCTCTCCCGCGACGTGCTCGAACTCGTCGACCATCTCGGACTGAACCGTTTCGACGCACTGGGCTGGTCCATGGGCGTCTCGGTGTGGTGGAGCTTCATCGACCAGTACGGAACCGGACGGATCCGGCGCTTCGTCGCCGTCGACCAGCCCGCGGCGGTCGCCGCCGTGCCCTGGATGACCGAGCGCGAACAGCGGGACTCCGGCGCCATCTTCGATGTGTCGGGGCTGTTGTACCTGGGTGCGGCCCTCGCGGGGCCGGAGGGCGACACGGTCCGCGCCGACTTCGTGCGCGGCATGCTCTCCGGCGAGCCCGACCCCGAGGTGTTGGCCTTCGTCGGCGAAGAGATCCGGTCGACACCCGCCTATGCGGCCGTACCGCTGCTGTTCGACCACTGCGCGCAGGACTGGCGCGACGTGCTTCCCCGGATCGATGTGCCGACCCTGGTGATCGGCTGTGAGGGAAGCCACGTGCACCCCGATTCGCAGCGCTTCGTCGCCGAGCGGATTCCCGGCGCACGCCTGCACGTCTTCGCCTCCGACGTGGCGAGCTCGCACTTCCCCTTCCTGGAGAACCCGCCGGCCTTCAATGCCGTGGTGGAGAAGTTCCTGGCCGAGGAGCCGGCGAACGGGGCGTGAATCCGCCCTCCGCCCGCACGCACCTACGGCTAGGAGAATCCCCATGACCGTCACACTGATGTCACGTGCGCACGAACGGGTGCCCCGGCAAGCGCCCGATCCGACCTCGCCCTCCTCCCGCTCGGGGTGGCTGGTCCAGATGCTTTCCGAGATGCCGCAGACGAACGACCGGACCCACGTCTACCTCGGCGTCCATGTCAGGGGGCCCGTCACCGTCGTCCACGAGCGCGCCGAGACCTCGTTGGAGCCGAGCGACCTGGTCTTCTGCGACCCGGCCCGTCGGCATCTGCTGCAGTTCGGAGAAGGCTGCCAGATGATCTTCTTCCGGGTGCCCCGGTGCTATCTGGGCGTCACCGAGCCGGAACTGAACAGGGTGCTCGGCGTACCCGTACGCGGCGGGGAGGGGATCGGGGCGCTGGCGTCCGAGTTCCTGACCGCGCTCGCCGACGAGGAGGAGTTCCGCCGGTCCACGATCGGGGACCGGCGTGCCCGGACGGCCGTACACCTCCTCTCCGTCCTGGTCATGGAACTCCTCGATGCGGACACGACGGGCGAGGCCGACGACGCGTCGGGGGCCGGCAACGAGATGCTGTCCCGTATCCACGGCTACATCGAAGAACATCTGATGGACCCCGACCTCTCGCCGGAGTCGATCGCACGCGCCCACCACATCTCCGTCCGATACCTGCAGAAGCTCTTCCAGAACGACGGCAGCACGGTGAGCCAATGGGTGCGGCGGCGCAGGCTCGAGTTCTGCCGGATCGAGCTGGGCCGCTCCGACCGGAGAATCACCATGGCCGCGGTGGCACACCGCTGGGGCTTCAGCAGCCCCTCGCACTTCAGCCGCACGTTCCGTGGGGCCTACGGCATGAGCCCCAGTGAATGGCAGGCGCTGGCGACATCGGCCTTCGCGGCGACGACTGCCGGCGCCCCGGGCGGGCGAAGGCGCTGAGACGTGGGTGCGCGCCTGTGACAGCACGGATGCGCGCACGAGTGAGAGACGCCACACCCACGGCCCTACCGTGAGTAACGGTCGCACGGACCTCTTGCCGAACTCCGGGCCGCGACCTGACCGTCGTGACGACGCCCCCCATGTGGCCCGACACCGAGAAGAGAACTCCCATGACCAACCCCACCGTCGTCCTCGTGCACGGTGCCTTCGCCGACGCGACAGGCTGGATAGGCGTCATCTCGGAACTGCGCAGCAGCGGTATCCCGGTGATCGCTCCGTCCAACCCGCTGCGGGGCCTGACATCGGACGCCGCCTACCTCGCCTCCGTCCTGGCCCAGGTCGACGGCCCGGCCGTACTCGTCGGCCACGCGTACGGCGGTGCGCTGATCACCGTGGCCGGCGCCGCGGAGAACGTCGTGGCGCTCGTCTACGTGGCCGCCTACGTGCCCCACGAGGGCGAGAGCCTCGGCCAGCTCCAAGGGAACTTCCCCGAGCCCCCGCTGACGGGCAGCCTGAAGGAGTGGACGTACCCGCTCCTCGACGGCGACTGTGGGGTCGAGGTCACCATCGAAGAGGCAGCCTTCCCCTCCGTGTTCGCGGCGGACGTGCCCCAGGACATCGCAGGCGTCCTGGCAGCGGCTCAACGCCCGCTCGCCGTGGCCGCCTTCACCGAGACCGCGTCCGCGGCGGCATGGCGGACCAAACCGGCCTGGGCCCTGGTGGCCGGGGCGGACCGCACGATCAGCCCCGAGGTCCAGCGCTTCGGCGCCGCACGGGCCGGAGCCGTCGTCGTCGAACTTCCGGACGCCTCCCACGCCGTCGCCCTCTCCGAGCCCACCCGGGTCGCCGACCTGATCAGAGACGCGGTACGGGCGACAAGCTGACCGACCGGCCTCCGGGACGACAGAAGCGGGACCGTGCCAGGGCGGCGTCGTCGGCCCGGGCATCCATTCTCGGGTCCGATGGGACGAAGCCATGCTGGGAGGTGTGCCCGCAGCACCGGCCCGTTGGCACAGCTGTTGTGAGGGGCGTCAGCCGGATCCGCCCAGCACGATCTTCCACACTCGGGTGGCCACCTGGAGGTTGAGCCGGTCTTCGACGTTCGCGAGGTCGTTGCCGCTGATCTCGCGGATGCGCTGCAGCCTGTAGCGAAGCGTGCTGCGGTGGATCGCGAGGGACGCGGCCGTCTCGTCGTAGTTGCCGCCGTAGTCGAAGTACCGGGAGAGGGTCTCCACCATGGCTGCGTGATGTCGGGAGTCGTAGTCGATGAGCTGCCCGAGCCACTCGTGGACGAACGTCTCCAGTTCCTGGTGATCGGCACCGGGTCCCAGGATGCGGTACAGGCCGAGCTCGTCGAAGAAGGTCGTGCCGTACCGCTCGCGCGAACTGAGGCGCGCTTCGAGAGCGCGCTGCGCCTCCCGGTAGCGGTGGGGGATGTCGGGCACGGAATCGGAGGGGGCGCTCACCCCGATCGTCCCAGACCGCGTTCCCGTCTCCCGGGTGAGCGCCTCGTGCAGCGCGCGAGCGTGCGGCCTGTCGTCAGCGACCAGGACTACGTGGTCGGAGCGTCGGGTCACCAGCGAGTGCATGCCGACGGCAGAGGCCGCCCGGCCCACGGCCCGGGCGAACGAATCGTCTGCGGTCCGGTTCGACCACTCCACGACGACGACGTAGTGGCTGCGGTGCAGGTCGTGTCCGACTGCCTCGGACCGGGCGTAGGCGCTCGCGGCGTCCGTTCCTGTCAGGAGGTCGTCGACCAGCTCACGGTGCAGCCTCAGCTCCACTTCGGCCAGACTGCGCAGGTGGGTCAGCTCCAGGGCGAGCGACGCGGCGGCGTGTTCCAGCGCGAACAGGGTGTGTTCGTCGGCCTCACCGAGGGCGTCGACCAGTGCCAGCACGCCCAGGAACTCCCCATGCGGGCGGACCAGAGTGATCAGTCGGTCCTTTACCCGTACGGGGCCGGCCTCGCGGGCGACTGCGCGCAGCATGTGGTTCTGGCGGACGGGGTCCGGTTCCGGGTAGGGGTCGGGTCGGCCGGGACCTGACCAGGCCTTCAACCGTCCGAAGCGGTCTTCGACCAGCGCCGGAAGTCCGGTGAGCCCATGCAGTGCGCGGGTGACGGCCTCCTCACCGCCGCCCGAGGCGGCGATGTCTGCCATGAGGGTGTGAACGGCCCGCTGATTCCTCAGCTCGGCCACCACGGAGATCAGCTGCTGCTGAAGAGCGGCGCGGTCCTCCTTGACCCGGTAGAGCTCCAGCGCGTCCTCGCGTTGGCGGCGCTGCGCGAAAGCGACGGAGAGAGCAGCAGCGGTATGCCAGACGAGCGTGGCGAGCAGAGACCGCTGGGCGCTCGTGGGCCGGGTTCGGGAGGTCACCACCAGGTACCCGTGAAGTCTCTCGTTCCCGCGTAGCCCCAGGGCCCAGCCCCAGGGCCTGTCGGGGACGGTCACAGGCCCGTCCTGCCCCTCCAGTTCCCGAACCCTCCGGTCCACGGATTCGGCATGGGTGTGATCGTTCCTCGGGCTGGGGACCAGGTCGCCGTCGACGTGGAGGTATCCGGCTTCGGCACAGTACGGCCCGGCGGTGGCTATGTGGTGCATGGCCAGGCGCAGGATCTCGCCTTCGCCCGGGGCTTCGAACAGGGCGCGGGAGAGCTCCGTCATTGCGTGGAGGGCATGGGCGGCCGGACTCGCGGCCGATGGGCGCAGCTCTCCCCGCGCACCCGCGGGGTGCCGCCCGGCGCCACCCTGCGGAAGGCTGCCCTCCCAGTCGGAGCAGCGGCCGTACGCGTAGGGTGACCGGCTGCCGGCCATGGGATCACTCCGTTCTCCCCGGAGCTCCGGGGAGGCGATCACCTCTACGCCTACCCACTCGGGGGCGACTCATTCGAGATCTCCACAATCTCCCCTCTCGTACTCGTGGGGGTACCGGGCCCGTGCACTTCTGACTCGTCAGGAGCAGGCGCGAAGCAACCCGCCCGGCAATCCTGGGCAGGGTCCGGCACGCTCCGCGGGCACCGGCAGGAAGGACTGGAAAGGGTGGCGATCATCGGTCATGACCTGCGCCTTGTGGAGCAGGTGACCGGACGGATCGACTACGGCAGGGCCGCGCTTCACGGCGCGGCGAGCGGCGCGCTTCCCGGTGTTCTGATCGGTTGGCTTTTCGGCCCACTCGTACCTGAACGAACGTGATCAGGAGAGCCGGCGCAGGACCGCCGCACCGGGAGGAGATTTTCTCATGGCCAAGGCAGTGGGTATCGACCTGGGTACCACGAACTCGGTGATCGCTGTGTGGGAGGGCGGCGAGCCGTCCGTGGTGCCCAACAGCGAGGGCAATCGCACGACACCATCTGTAGTGGGCTTCACCGATACCGGTGAGCGACTGGTGGGCCAGCTGGCCCGGCGCCAGGCGATCCTCAATCCCAAGGGGACCATCTACTCGGCCAAGCGGTTCGTCGGTCGGCATTTCGACGAGATCTCCGACGAGGCCAGGGCAGTGGCCTACGACGTCGTCGAGGGCGACGGCGGCGCGGCTCGCTTCAAGGTGCGCGACAAGCTGTATGCGCCTGAGGAGATCAGCGCCCAGGTGCTGCGCAAACTCGCCGACGACGCCTCCAAGCAGCTGGGGGAGCGGGTCACGGAGGCGGTCATCACGGTGCCCGCCTACTTCAATGACGCTCAGCGCACCGCCACCAAGGACGCCGGACGGATCGCAGGACTCGAAGTGCTGCGGATCATCAACGAGCCGACCGCGGCGGCCCTCGCGTACGGCATGGACAAGAAGCAGCACGAGACCGTCCTCGTCTTCGACCTGGGCGGCGGCACCTTCGACGTGAGCATCCTCGACGTCGGCGACGGTGTGGTGGAGGTGCGGTCCACAGCGGGTGACAGCCACCTGGGCGGCGACGACTTCGACCGGCGTCTGGTGGATTACCTGGCGGACGACTTCCAGAAGGAGAACGGCATCGATCTGCGCAAGGACCCGCAGGCGCTGCAACGCCTCTTCGAGGCGGCGGAGAAGGCCAAGACCGAGCTGAGTTCGGTGACGCAGACGCAGGTCAGCCTGCCGTTCGTCACGGCCGATGCCTCCGGTCCCAAGCACCTCACCGACTCGATCATGCGGTCCACGTTCGAGCAGATCACCGGCGACCTGGTGGAGCGGTGCCTGGGACCGGTCCAGCAGGCCATGGCCGACGCCAAAGTCGGCGAGAGCGACATCGACGAGGTCATTCTCGTCGGCGGTTCCACCCGCATCCCCGCCGTTCAGGCCCTCGTGCGCCGGCTGACCGGCGGCAAGGAACCCAACATGAGCGTCAACCCCGACGAGGTCGTGGCCCTGGGTGCCGCGATCCAGGCCGGGGTGCTCAAGGGCGAGGTCAAGGACGTCCTGCTGCTCGATGTCACGCCCCTGTCGCTGGGTGTCGAGACGCGTGGCGGCGTGATGACGAAGATCATCGATCGGAACACCACCATCCCGGTGCGCCGCTCCGAGACCTTCTCCACCGCCGAGGACAACCAGCCGGCGGTCGATGTGGTGGTCCTCCAGGGTGAGCGCGAGCGGGCCGCGGACAACCGGGTGCTCGGCCGGTTCCAGCTCACCGACATCCGGCAGGCGCCGCGGGGCGAACCGCAGGTCGAGGTCACCTTCGACGTCGACGCCAACGGCATTCTCGAGGTCAAAGCCCGGGACCGGGACACCGGCAAGGAACAGGGCATCACCATCAGCGAGAGCTCGAACCTGGACCGCAGCGAGGTCGAACGCATGGTCCAGGAGGCCGAGAGCAACCGGGGCCAGGACCAGGCGCTGCGCGAGGCCGTCGATGCCCGCAACGAGCTCGACGCCGTTGCGTACCAGGTCGAGAGGCGCCTCGCCGAGCTGGGGGACGCCGCACCCGCGCACGAGAAGGCACGCGCCGAGATGCTCGTGTCGGATGCCCGTTCGGCGGTCAAGGAGGAGGCAGGCGCGGAGCGGGTTCGGCCCCTGACGTCCGAACTCCAGCAGGTGCTCGCAGGGTTGGCGGCGCATCAGGGCGGTGCCGCCACCGACGGACCGGGCCAGGACGCCACCGGGGGCGGCGCGACCGGCGGTGGCAGTGACGACGACGTCATCGACGCCGAGTTCGACAAGGGCTGAGGACCCGTCATGCCGATCCACCCCAGGGAACCTCACCCCACCGTGCAGGACCAGGCCGGCCCGGCTCCGGAGGGCACCGAACGCCGTCCCCGCAGGGATCTCCCGCCCTCGGGCCAGCCGACGGGGCCCGGGACTGCCACGGACGAGGAACCCGGCCCCGACGCGGCCGGCGGCCCCGCACCGTCCGAGGACGAGCACACGACCGCGATCCGGGAGCTGGAAGACCGCTGGCGGCGCGCACTTGCCGACCTCGACAACCTCCGCAAGCGTCACGTCAGGGAGCTGGAGCGGGAGCGGACGGTCGAGCGTTCCCGTACGGCCGCCGCCTTCCTGCCCGTCCTGGACAACCTCGAACTCGCCCTGGCCCATGCAGGAGCGGACTCCGGCGCGATCGTGGAGGGCGTACGGGCCGTACGCGATCAGGCGGTCAACGTCCTCGAACTGCTCGGCTACCCGCGGCACGCGGAGACCGGCGTCCCCTTCGACCCGGCCCGGCACGAGGTGGTCGCCGTCGTCCAGGACCCCGACGCGCCGCCGGGCACAGTGGTCGAGGTGCTGCGCCCCGGCTTCGGGGACGGCGAGCGGCAGCTCAGGCCCGCCGCCGTGACGGTCGCGAAACGGGAGTGACCGGTCATGGCACGGGACTTCTACGAGGTGCTGGGCGTGTCGCGGACCGCGAGCCAGGACGAGATCCAGCAGGCATATCGCACACTCGCCCGCAAGAACCACCCCGACGTCAACAAGGACCCGGGGGCGGAGGAACGCTTCAAGGACCTCAACGAGGCGTACAGCGCCCTGTCGGACCCGAAGACCCGGGCCCGCTACGACCGCTTCGGCGAGGACTTCCGAAAGATCCCCGAGGACTTCGACGAACGGGTCGCGGCCGGCGCGGGCGGCTTCCGCGCGCGGAGGACTGCGGGCGCGGGAGGCCCCCGCGTCCGGTACGCCACCGGCTTCGGCGACGACTTCGGGGCGGACGGTGTCGACATCGAGGACCTTCTCGGCTCGATCTTCGGAGCAGGAGCCGCCCGCGGCGGTGTACCGGGGGCCGACCAGGAGGCTGAGCTGCCGCTCACCGTGGAGGAGGCGTTCAAGGGCGGCCGTCGCGCCGTCACCCTCGCCGGTCCCGCCGGTCAGCCGCGGCGGTACGAGGTCAACGTGCCGCCGGGCGTCACCGACGGGCAGCGCATCCGGCTGGCGGGGGAGGGCGGCCGGGGAAGTGGTGACGCCCCCGGAGGAGACTTGTACCTGCGGGTGCGTGTCCAGCCCCACCCACAGTTCCGACTCGACGGCCGCGATGTCCACGTCCAGGTCCCCGTCACCCCCTGGGAAGCGGCCCTTGGTGCGACCGTGCCCGTGCCCACCCCCGGCGGTGGCACGGCCAAGGTCACCGTGCCCGCGGGCTCGTCCAGCGGCCGGCGACTGCGGCTGCGCGGCGAGGGCATGCCCAATCCGCGCGGCGCCGACGGCGACCTGTACGCCGAACTCCGCGTCGTCGTGCCGCCCACCCTGGGTGAGCGGGAGCGCGAACTGTTCGAGGAGCTCGCCGCCACCTCCTCCTTCGACCCCAGGAGGACACGATGAACGACCGACCTGCGGGAGCGGCAGGCATCGGCCGGACCGGCATGGGTGACCGGCCGGTACGAACGAGCACGGCCCCCACCTTCGCGACGGCTGTCCGGTACGCGCTCGTGCCCGTCCGCAGACTCTCCCTGGACGCCGTGGCCCTCCGCTCGGGCCTCCACCCCGACCTGATCCGCCGGTTCGTCGCCCTCGGACTGGTCGACGCCGACCGCGACGCCGCGGGGCACCTGGTGTTCGACCCCGAGGCCCCGGCGGTGCTCGCCCGCATCCAGCGGCTGCGCTCCGGACTCTGCCTCAACTACGCCTCGATCGGCCTGGTGCTCGACCTGCTCGATCGCATCAGCCTGCTCGAAGCCGACCTGCGCCGCCGCGGCACGAGGAGTGAAACACCCCCATGGACATGAATCGTCTCACCCAGAAGTCCCAGGAAGCCCTCCAGGAAGCCCAGACCGCGGCTGTCGGCATGGGGCAGACCGAGGTCGACGGGGAACACCTGCTGCTCGCACTCCTCGATCAGGAGAACGGTCTGATCCCCCGGTTGGCGCAACAGGCCGGTACCGAGCCGAACGCCCTGCGCGCAGCCGTGCGCGAGGAACTCTCCCGCCGCCCGAGGGTCACCGGCCCCGGCGCAGCCCCCGGCCAGGTCTTCGTCACCCAGCGCCTGGCCCGCCTGCTCGATGCTGCCGAACGCGAGGCCAAACGCCTCAAGGACGAGTACGTGTCGGTGGAGCACCTCCTCCTCGCCCTGGCGGAAGAGGGCTCGTCGACCGCCGCCGGGCGTCTGCTCAAGGAGGCCGGCATCACCAGGGACTCGTTCCTGAGCGCGCTCACCCAGGTCCGGGGGAACCAGCGCGTCACCTCCGCCAACCCCGAAGTGGCCTACGAGGCTTTGGAGAAGTACGGCCGCGATCTCGTCGCCGAGGCAAGGACCGGCAGCCTCGACCCGGTCATCGGCCGGGACACCGAGATCCGCCGCGTCACCCAGATCCTCAGCCGCAAGTCCAAGAACAACCCGGTCCTCATCGGCGACCCCGGCGTCGGCAAGACCGCCATCGTCGAGGGTCTCGCCCAGCGCATCGTCCGCGGCGACGTGCCCGAAGGACTCCGCCACAGGACCGTGTTCGCCCTCGACATGGGCTCCCTGGTCGCCGGGGCCAAGTACCGCGGTGAGTTCGAGGAACGGCTCAAGGCCGTGCTCAGCGAGGTCAAGGCCGCCCAGGGGCGCATCCTGCTCTTCGTCGACGAACTGCACACCGTCGTGGGCGCAGGTGCCGCCGAAGGAGCCATGGACGCGGGCAACATGCTCAAGCCGATGCTCGCGCGCGGAGAACTCCACATGATCGGCGCCACCACCCTCGACGAGTACCGCAAGCACATCGAGAAGGACGCCGCCCTCGAACGCCGTTTCCAGCAGGTGGTGGTCGACGAGCCGAGCGTGGAGGACACCATCTCCATCCTGCGAGGACTACGCGAACGTCTGGAGGTCTTCCACGGAGTGAAGATCCAGGACACCGCGCTGGTCTCTGCGGCCACCCTCAGCCAGCGCTACATCACCGAGCGGTTCCTGCCGGACAAGGCCATCGACCTCGTGGACGAGGCGTGCGCCCGGCTTCGTACCGAGATCGACTCCATGCCGGCCGAACTCGACGAGATCACCCGCCGCGTCACCCGCCTGGAGATCGAGGAGGCCGCCCTCTCGAAGGAGACCGATCCCGCCAGCGAAGCCCGCCTGGAAGAGCTGCGCAAGGAACTGGCCGACCTGCGCGCCGAGGCCGATTCCAAACACGCCCAGTGGGAGGCCGAGAGGCAGGCGATCCGCCGCGTGCAGGAACTGCGCCAGGAACTGGAGCAGGTCCGTCACGAGGCGGAGGAGGCCGAACGCGCCTACGACCTCAACCGCGCCGCCGAACTCCGCTATGGCCGCCTCCAGGACCTGGAGCGCCGACTCGCCGCGGAGGAGGAGCAACTGGCCGCCAAACAAGGACAGAACCGACTGCTGCGCGAGGTCGTCACCGAGGAGGAGATCGCCGAGATCGTCGCCGCCTGGACCGGCGTCCCCGTCGCCCGCCTCCAGGAGGGCGAACGCGAGAAACTGCTGCGCCTCGACGAGATCCTGCGCGAGCGCGTCATCGGCCAGGACGAGGCCGTCAAGCTCGTCGCCGACGCCGTCATCCGCGCTCGCTCCGGTATCCGCGACCCTCGCCGCCCCATCGGCTCTTTCATCTTCCTGGGCCCCACCGGCGTCGGGAAGACCGAGCTGGCCAAGACGCTCGCCCGGGCGCTGTTCGACTCCGAGGAGAACATGGTCCGGCTCGACATGAGTGAGTACCAGGAGCGCCACACCGTCAGCCGGCTCATGGGCGCACCGCCCGGATATGTCGGCTACGAGGAGGGCGGCCAGCTCACCGAGGCCGTACGCCGCAAGCCGTACTCGGTCGTGTTGTTCGACGAGGTCGAGAAGGCGCACACCGATGTCTTCAACACTCTGCTGCAGATCCTCGACGACGGCCGTATCACCGATGCTCAGGGCCGTACCGTCGACTTCCGCAACACCGTGATCATCATGACGTCCAACATCGGCTCCGAGCACCTTCTCGACGGCGCCACCGCCGAGGGTGAGATCAAGCCCGACGCCCGCGCCCTGGTGATGGGCGAGCTGCGCGGACACTTCCGCCCGGAGTTCCTCAACCGCATCGACGACATCGTCCTGTTCAAGCCGCTCGGTGAGCGGCAGATCGAGCGGATCGTGGAGCTGCAGTTCGACGAGCTGCGGCAGCGGCTCATCGAGCGCCGCATCACCGTCGAACTCACCGACGCTGCGAAGGAGGCGATTGCCCACCAGGGCTACGACCCGGTGTACGGGGCGCGGCCGCTGCGGCGCTACATCTCCCACGAGGTCGAGACGCTGGTCGGGCGCGCCCTGCTGCGCGGCGACGTCCAGGACGGTGCGACGGTGCGTGTCGACGCCGAGCACGGAGAGCTGGTGGTCACCTACGACCAGCAGGAGGGGGCCCGGGAGGCGAGGGCGGCGTGAACTCCACCCGGACGACGACGGTGACCTGCCCGAACTGCGGGCGCGGCAACCGGATTCCCGTGGCCGCCGAGGGACGGCCCAGGTGCGGCCACTGCAAGCAGCCCCTGCCCTGGGTCGTCGACGCGGGCGACGACGACTTCGCCGAGGTCGCCGACAACGCCACGGTACCCGTCATCGTCGACCTCTGGGCCACCTGGTGCGGCCCCTGCCGCATGGTCAGCCCCGCCCTCGAACAGGTCGCCCGCGACCTCGCCGGACGGATCAAGCTCGTCAAGGTCGATGTCGACATGAACCCACAGCTCAGCCGCCGCTTCGAAGTGCAGGCCGTTCCGACCCTCCTCGTCCTGGACAAGGGCGAGACGGTCGGCCGGCAGGCCGGCGCGGCACCCGCACACGTTCTGCGCGCGTGGGTCGAGCAGACGATGGCGGGCCGACAACCCACCGTAGGAGGGTGAGCACCACGGTGCGGTCACCGTCAGAGCCCCACGACACGGAAGGTGAACCCTCATGGCCACGATTCCCGACCCGCACTTCGCAATGGTGCGCCCCGTGACGCCCCGTACACCGGAGGGCTGCGAGGAGTGCCTCAGGGAGCATGCCCCGTGGGTGCACCTGCGCCTCTGCCTCACCTGCGGGCACGTCGGCTGCTGCGACTCCTCTCTCCTCAAGCACGCCAGACGGCACGCGGGGAGCGTCGGTCACCCCATAGTGCAGTCCTTCGAGCCGGGAGAGGACTGGCGCTGGTGCTTCGTTCACGAGGCCCTGGTCTGATGAGCGCGGCCGAGCACAAGCACGCTGCGTTCCGCGAGACACCTGACCGGTACGGGGCGTTCCCGCGCCTGACACCGGAGCAGCTCCTGGACCTGACCGCGCACGGTGAACGCCGCAGGGCCGCCGTGGGCGAGGTGCTGTTCTGCGAGGGCCAGCCGTTCCGCGAGTTCCTCGCGATCCTCAGCGGCACCGTCGAGATCCTCCACGACCACGGCGGGCCCGACGAGCGCACGGTGGCTGTACACGGCCCCGGCAGGTTCCTCGGTGAACTCGGGCTGCTGGAGGGCCAGGCAGCGTTCGACACCGCTGTGGTGCGGCGGGCCGGCGAGATCCTGGCCGTACCGGTGGAGCAGCAACGCGCCCTGGTCGGGCGCGACCCCGTCCTCGGCGACCTGATCCTCCGCGCCTATCTGAGCCGCAGGTACCTGCTCATCGGCCTCGGCGCCGGCTTCCGGATCCTGGGCTCGTGCTATTCACCGGACACGGTGCGGCTGCGCGAGTTCGCGGCACGCAACCGGCTGCCCCACCGCTGGGTGGATCTTGAGAGGGACAAGGATGCGGAGGCACTGCTGCGCCGGTTCGCCATCCCTACCGAGGAGACACCGGTGGTCCTCTGGAAGGGCGACAGGGTGCTGCGCAATCCGAGCAACGCCGAACTCGCCCGGCTCATCGGGCTGCCGGCCCCCGTCCCCTCTTCCGATACCGGACGGTGCGACGTGCTGGTCGTCGGTGCGGGCCCCGCGGGACTCGCCGCCTCCGTGTACGGCGCTTCCGACGGCCTCACCACGGTCACCGTCGACGCGGTGGCCACCGGAGGGCAGGCCGCCACCTCGTCACGCATCGAGAACTACCTCGGCTTCCCGTCGGGCATCTCCGGGGGCGAGCTCATCGAACGCGCGGTGCTCCAAGCCCACAAGTTCGGCGCCCGCCTCATGGTGCCGGCCCAGGTCACGGGGCTCACCCCGCAGGACGACGAGTATGCCGTCACCTTCTCCGACGGGTCCCGGGCCCGGGCCGGCGCCGTGGTGCTCGCCTCGGGCGTGTGGTACCGCAGGCTCGAAAGGCCCGGCCTGGAACGTCTGGAAGGCATCAGCGTCTACTACGCGGCGACGGTCCACGAGGCCAGTCTCTGCGAGGCGGATCCGGTCGCCGTGGTCGGCGGTGGGAACTCCGCCGGGCAGGCTGCGCTGTTCCTCGCCAACCACGCGTCCAAGGTCCACCTCCTCGTCCGGGGCGGTGATCTCAACGCGGACATGTCGCGCTACCTGGTGGACCAGGTGGAGCAGCACCCCAGGATCGAGGTGCTCCTCCACACCGAAGTACGGGACGCCGGCGGGGAGGAGAAGCTGGAGTCGCTGACAGTGGAGGACAACACGAGCGGTGAGCGCCGCGAGCTGCAGGCCTCGGCACTGTTCGTGTTCATCGGGGCCCGGCCGCGCACGGAATGGCTCAAGGGCGTGCTGGCCTTGGACGAGAAGGGCTTCGTCCTCACCGGCGCCGACGCCCGGGCGGTGGCCGACGCGAACCGGTGGGCCTCGCTGGGCCGCGATCCGATGCTGCTGGAGACCACCCTTCCCGGAGTCTTCGCCGCCGGCGACGTCAGAAGCGGCTCGGTCAAACGGGTGGCCTCGGCGACCGGTGAAGGCGCCATGGCGATCCGCCTCGTGCACGAGCACCGGGAAAGGCGGGGAAACCTCGTCACCGCCGGCCCCGAGGGACGCCGGCCGGTACCGGGCGGGTCCGTGTCCTCGCGCTGACCCTGCCCCCGACGGACCCCACAGGTGGCCCCGATCCACCACCACGGCGTCGGTGGACGCGCAGCACATGAACGTGAGCCGCAGGAGCAGCGTGTCACCGCGGCTTCGCCCTTACCCCGGGGCATCCTGTGAACCCTTGCAGTCCCGGAGAGCAGCCGAGGAGGATGGTCCGGTGTCGTCGCAGGGCGTTACGGTCGTGGCTCTCCTGGCGGATCCGGACGCGCCCACGGACATCGCGCGGCGCATGGCCCGGATACTTCCTGCTCGGCTTGCCGAAAGGGCGGGGCAGGGGCAACGGTTCGACGTCAAGGTGGTCAGTGAGCCCTTCACCTCAGGGACCGAGGACCCGCCCACCTTGATGCGCCGGATCATGGACCGCGGACGTGCGGAGGACTGGGACATCGTCGTGGCCCTCACCGACCTTCCGTTGCACTCGCACGGGCGCAGGATCGTCGTCGATCTGAGCCACGAACACGGCTTGGCGCTGCTGTCTCTTCCTTCCCTCGGGGGCTTGCGGCTGCAGACGCGGGCCGGGCGGGCCGTGGAAGAAGCCGTGCTCGGCTTGGCGGGTCCGCAGGCCACCGGAGCTGAGGGGCTTGCGCAGAGTCAGCCGCTTCGGGGCCCTTTCGCCGGTCGGCTCGCGCCTATCCATCGAGGCCAGGTCGGTGACGAGGAGACTGCCGATCTTCGATATGTCGTCAGCGGGCCGCGCGGCTACCTGCGGGTGCTCGTCGGTATGGTTCGCGCCAACCGGCCCTGGCGGCTGGTATCGGGCCTGTCGAAAGCCCTGGCGGCCGCACTCGCCACGGGGGCCATCGCCACCCTGGACTCCACCACCTGGAGCATCTCCGGGGCCCTGAGCGGGCCACGCCTCGTGATCGCCATGGTCGGATCCGTCGGGCTCCTGATCGGCTGGCTGATCGTGGACGGGGAGCTATGGCATCGATCAACAGGGGCCTCGCCGGAGGCGAGGCAGAGGGCCCGGCTCTACAACACCTCGACGGTCCTCACCGTCGGTATCGGGGCGCTCGTCTGCTACGCGGGTTTGATGGTCATCAACCTGGTGTGGGCGCTGTTCATCCTCAACGACCGAGTGTTCGCTTCCATGACAGGAACCCCGCTGCACGCCACGGCGTACTTGACGTTGTCCTGGTTCGTCGCCTCGGTCGCCACGGTGGCCGGCGCGCTGGGATCAGGCTTGGAGAGCGACGAGACGATCCGCGCAGCCGCCTACTCCACACGCGAGAAGGAACGTCGCCAGATGCTCCAAGACGACCACGGTGACCAGCTGGTGACCTGAGTCGCAGACGCGTCGGGGGCGGGTGGTCGTCCGGTCCGAAGATGTCGCGACGGCGGCGTGGCCGGCGCGACCCGGCTGGAGGCCCGGCTAGGCTCGTGCCGTGACGTGGCTGCGGGCCCTGCGGGAAGTCGTGCGATCCGGGCTCACGATCGAGGAGGCGCGACTGGAGCCCCTGCTCGCGTTGCGCACGGCTGCCGGGGTGGCGATCATCGTGGGGCCGGCGCTGTGGCTGGCCTCTCCCGAGTACGCCGCGTCCGCCGCCCTCGGTGCGTATTCCGCGGGCGCGGCCACCTTCCAGCGCACCTGGCGTCCACGCAAGGTGATCGCGCTCGGCGCGGGCGTCGGTCTGGCGTTCAGTACCTTCGTGGGCTATCTGGCGGCGGGGCGACTCGTGACGTTCCTCCCACTGCTGGCCGTATGGGCCTTTGCCGCGGGGATGGCGTGGGCCGTCGGATCGACCGCCGGGATCGTCGCGGCGACGACGGTCGGCAGCATGCTGGTGACCGTCACCCTGCCCACGAGCGTCGGGCGGGCTCTGGAGCAAGCCGGGGTCATCGCGCTCGGGGGCGTGGCACAAGCCGTGCTGATCCTGCTGTTCCCGATCCGCCGATGGGGGGCGCATCGTGACGCGCTGGCCGACGCCCTGGCCGCCGTGGCGGACCACGCCCGTCGGTTGCGTCACGACCCGACCGCCCCGTTCGACCCGGACCCGTTGATGACCGCCCGGGACGCGGCGGCCGTGACGCCGTCACAGGCCCGCACCCGCCCCACCGTCCTCCACGGTCCGCGGGGACTCGCCGAGCGCATTCTGCCGGCCCTCGCCGCGCTCGCCGACCCGGACGTCGGCGCCCCGGCGGAGGGAGCCGGGCGGGACCGCGCGCGGGAGTTGCTCGACGCGGCCGCCCACGTGCTGGACGCGGCCGCCCGTTCGATCCGCCGTGGCACCCCGGCGGAGGTACCGCCCGGGAGCACGGACGTCCTGCGCGTCGACGAGGACCACGAGGTGCTGGAGGGGCCCGCGCGGCAGGCCGCCGAGCGGCTCGTGAAACTGCTCGGCGAGGCCCTCGAGATCGCCGGGACCGGCAGCACGCGTGGGAGGACGCCCACCCCGCGCGGCCCCGCGGACGCCCGGTTCCTGGTGCGCCCGACCATGTTGCCGCTGGTCCCGGTTGTCGTGCGGGCGGTCCGCCGGGAGCTCCGCCGGGACTCGCCCGTGTTCCGGCACGCCGTCCGCCTGGCGGCGGTGGCCGTGCTCGGCTATCTCATCGCCACCTGGCTGCCCCTGGGCCACGGCTATTGGGCGCCCATCGCCGCGGTGATGGTGATGCGGCCGGACTTCCACCAGACGTACGCGCGTGCGGTCGCCCGTCTCGCCGGGACCCTGGCCGGGGTCGCGCTCGCCACCGGGATGGCGCGGGCCCTGGGCCCCGACGCCCAGCTGTTCGGTGTGCTGGCAGTGGTCTCGGCAGGTCTGTCCTACACGCTGATCCGTACCGGCTACGCCTACTCCCAGTGCTTCACCGCCGCGTACGTCGTCTTCCTGCTCGCCATGGGCGGCCAGGCATGGGAGCAGACGGTCCCGGAGCGGGTGGTGCTCACTCTGCTGGGCGGGGCCCTGGCAATGCTGGCGTACGCGGTGTTTCCCGCGTGGGAGACACCCCGGCTGCCGGGCCGGCTCGCGGACTGGCTCGCCGCGAACGGCCGCTACGCGGCCGCAGTGCTCCGCAGCTACGCCGAACCGACCAGGGAGCATCGCGCCGACATGCGCCGGGCCCAACTGGCGAGCAGGGAGGCACGTGCCGCCTGGGACGAGGCGTACGACCAGGCACGACAGGAACCGGTTCCCCCCGGGGGCCTGACCTCCCGCGAGGCGGAGGAGGCGGAGGAGGCGCTCAAGGGGTTCGACAGGGCGGCGATGCTCATGGAGAGCCACGTCCCGCGGGCCGGCAGCCCGCGCGCGCCCGAGGTGGAGCGGCTCGCCGAGGCCATGGAAGCGGACACCGCCCAGGCTGCGGTCGCCATGCGCGAGCACAGGAACCCGGACTGGGGGCGCGTGGAGGAGGTGCTCCAGGCCTGGCCGGACGCCGCTGTGGATCGGAGCCCCGTGGTGCGCCGCGGTGCGGAACTGCAAAAGCAGGCCTTGGAGGACCTCGCGACGGCCGTGAGCCGTACACCACTGGAACGGGACATGGGTTCTGCTCGCGAGCAGCGGCGGACGCGGGCCGCCTTGGCCGCGGAAGGTGACGACTCAGCCCGGGGTTGGTGACGGCTCCGGCGACCTTGACGGTGAGGCGGACGGCGGGGAGCGGCACGGCCACGAAGGGCGCGGTGTGCCAGCCGCCGCCGCCCACGGACGATCCGGGGTGGATCACCTCGACGAGGACCGCTGCGGCGGTGCGTCAGCTCTGTGCGGGTTCGCCGCCCGCCTGCCCGGCGTCCTCAGCTGCGCCTGTCTTCTCGCGCATCTTGCGTACCAGCTCCGCCTTCTTGTCCGCTGCACTCTGGCGGTCGGAGTTGCGGTGCGGACCGTTGTTCTGCCGTTCGGCGCGGGACAGCCTCTTGCGCTGGCCGCCGCCCTGGCCCACGGGGTTGTTGATGTTCTTGCTGTCGGTCACGGGTTCTCCCGGTGGTGATGTGAGGTGATCTACGGATTCATCGGTGGGGGACGGGCGGCGACGCCGAAGGACGTCAGCAGAGGCCCGTCACGCTCTCACTCGTGAATCGGCGTCTGGAAGAACATGACAAAGACGTTACCCGGTTCCCTCGGCCCCGCACACCAACCTCTTCGCCGCCCCGGCGTCGGCCGGGCTTCGCCGAGCGCCCGGAGGCAGCCGATTCCTTCCGGGAATCACCGCACCCGCCGGCGTCCGCCGGTGGTCGCCACCCGCCCGGGGCAGGTCCGGATGCGCGTTACGGGGCCGCCCGCCGTCGTGGCCCGATGGTGGGCGCGATCCGGCCGACACGGCAACGGTCCGGGCGGGACGGCCCGGCGCGGGCTGTCCGCGCGTCAGACGCCGCCGACCGCCGCGAACTGCTCCAACTGGCTTCGCCACGGCGGGTTGGGGCCGGGGACGGAGCAGGTCAGGGCCGCGACGTGGGCGGCGAACCGGCAGGCTTCCGCCACGTCTTCGATGCCGACACCGGCCAGACGGCCGCCGAGGAGGCCGTGGTTGCCCAGGTGGTGCAGCAGCCCGGCCGTGAAGGAATCCCCCGCGCCGACCGTGTCGACCACCCGTGTGGCCACCGCGGGCAGTCGCAGTCGCTCGCCTTCGAGGGAGGCCAGGGCGCCCTCGGCGCCGAGCGTGATCACGACGAGGCGGACCCCGGCGGCGTGCCAGGTGTCGCACGCCTGCTCGGGCGGGGTGCCCGGCAGGAGCAGCTCCAGGTCGTCCTCGCTCAGCCGCAGGATGTCGGCGAGGCCGCACCAGCGCGTCAGCCGGTCGCGGTAGGCCTCGGGGCGCTCCAGCAGCGGCCGAACGTTGGGGTCGATGCCGATGGTGGCCTGCCGAGAGGCCGCTGCCAGGAACTCCTCGATGACCGCCCCGCCGGGTTCCCGGACCAGAGCCAGTGACCCGGTGTGCACACACGCCGTCTCGGACAGGTCCACCCTCGCCAGTTCCCCCGGGGACCACTGCCAGTCGGCCGTGTTCTGCGCATGGAAGGAGTACGCGGCCTGCCCGTGGGCGTCCAGCTCCGCCACGGCCAGCGTGCTGGGCTCGCCGGCGGCGACGGCGCACGACAGGTCCACGCCGGATGCCTCCAGATGGGCCCGGAACAGGCGGCCGAACACGTCCCCGGACAGGCGCGCGAGGAAGCGGGCCGGGGTGCCGAGGCGGGCCAGGGCCACCGCCGTGTTCGCGGGTCCGCCGCCCGGGAGCACCCGCAGGGCGAGTTCGTTCGAGGCGTTCGACGGTTCGGTGAAGGCGTCCGCGACGCACTCTCCCAGAACAGTGATCTGACGCGGGCTCATGGGCTGCTCTCTCTCGGATGGACTCGGAAAGGACCGGGCAAGGGCGGCGCGGAGAACGAGATGGCGGACGTTGCCTGCATGTGACGAGGGGAAGGCATTGACGTTGCCGGGATCGGGAGTCCATCATCCTCGCCAGGCGGTGTCAACGATGACATAAGTCAACGATGACATCCCGAGCGGTGTGCTCTCCTCCCCATCCCGTGCCGCTCGCCATCCCACAGGAGCCGATCATGTCCAGCACGACTCGCCTTTCCTCCTCCCTGCTCAAAGCCGTCGCGGCCGCGGGCGCCGCGGCCCTCACCCTGACGGCCTGCGGCTCCGGCTCCGGCTCCGGGCCCGCGTCGGGCTCCACGGGCTCCGGCTCGGGCAGCGTCAAGGTCGGCCTGATCACCAAGACCGACACCAACCCGTTCTTCGTGAAGATGAAGGAGGGCGCGCAGAAGGCCGCCAAGGAGAACGGTGCCGAACTGTCCACCGCCGCAGGGAAGTTCGACGGGGACAACGCCGGACAGGTCACCGCCGTGGAGAACATGGTCGCCGCCGGGGTGAAGGGCATCCTGATCACCCCGAGCGACTCCAAGGCGATCGTGCCCGCGATCCGGAAGGCCCGCGCCAAGGGCGTCCTGGTCATCGCTCTGGACTCCCCGACCGACCCCGAGAGCGCGGTCGACGCCCTCTTCGCCACCGACAACGTCAAGGCCGGCGAGCTGATCGGCGAGTACGCCAAGGCCGCCATGAAGGGCAGGAGCGCGAAGATCGCCACCCTCGACCTGGCGCCGGGCGTCTCCGTCGGCGTCCAGCGGCACGACGGTTTCCTCAAGGGCTTCGGCGCCGACGACAAGGACGTCCTCTGCGCCCAGGACACCGGCGGCGATCAGGCCAAGGGCCAGACGGCGATGGAGAACTGTCTCCAGAAGGAACCCGACATCAACGTCGTCTACACCATCAACGAGCCCGCCGCGCTGGGTGCGTACACCGCGCTCAAGGCCAAGGGCCGGGAGAAGGACGTCCTGATCGTCTCCGTCGACGGCGGCTGCACCGGCACCCAGGCCGTCAAGGACGGCAAGATCGCCGCGACGTCCCAGCAGTACCCGCTGAAGATGGCCGCCGAGGGCGTCAAGGCCGTCGTGGCGTATGCCAAGGACGGCAAGAAGGCGTCCGGCTACACCGACACGGGCGTCACCCTGATCACCGACACGACGCAGGCCGGGGCCACGTCCAAGGACACCGCCTACGGCCTGGAGAGCTGCTGGGGCTGAGCCGCCCCCCGAGCACCGTACGACTGCGCCTCTGCCCTCAGCGCGGCGGCCGTCCCTTCCGCCCTGACCGGGGAGGGCCGCCCGCTCGTCCTCCCGTCCTCCTCCGACGAAGGACAACGACCTCTGTCTCCCGACAAGGACCTCGCATGACTGCCACGTCCACGCCCGCGACCACAGACTCGCCGTACGCCAGCCTCGCAGCACCGACCACGGCCCGCAGACTGCTCACGGCGCCGACCACCGGCCCCCTGGTCGCCCTCCTCCTGGCCTGCGCCTTCTTCTCGCTCTCGACCGAACAGTTCCTCACCGGCGGGAACTTCTCGCTGATCGTCCAGCAGGTCATGGTCGTCGGCACTCTCGCCATCGGCCAGACCCTGATCATCCTCACGGCGGGCATCGACCTCTCCTGCGGTGCCGTGATGGCGTTCGGCAGCATCGTGATCGCCAAGATGGCCGCCGAGGGCTCCCTGCCCCCGCTCGTCGCCATCGCGCTGGGCATCACCGTCTGCGGTGGCTTCGGGCTGCTCAACGGGCTGCTCGTGCAGAAGATCCCGCTGCCGCCGTTCATCGTCACCCTCGGCATGCTGAACGTGGCGTTCGCGCTGACCCACATCTACTCCGAGGAGCAGACGGTCACGAACCTGCCCGGCCCGCTGACGGCCCTCGGCGAGACCTTCCCGCTCGGCCACACCGACATCACCTACGGTTCCCTGGTCACCATCGCCCTGTTCCTGCTTCTCGCCTACGCGCTCAGCAGCACGGGCTGGGGCCGGCACGTCTACGCCCTGGGCAACAGCCAGGAAGCGGCCCGCCTGAACGGCATCCGCACCTCCCGCCTGACCATCGGCATCTACACGGTGGCGGGTCTGCTGTACGGTCTCGCCGCCCTGCTGCTCATCTCCCGCACCGGAGTCGGCGACCCGCAGGCCGGCCAGACCGACAACCTCGACAGCATCACCGCCGTGGTCCTCGGTGGCACCAGCCTCTTCGGCGGACGCGGCTCGGTCCTGGGCACCTTCATCGGCGTCCTCATCGTCGGTGTCTTCCGCAACGGCCTGCAACTGATGGGCGTCGCCTCCATCTACCAGACCCTGATCACCGGCGTCCTGGTGATCCTCGCGGTGACCGTCGACCAGATCTCCCGGAAGAAGACCCGATGACCGCCATCTCCTCTCCCACGCCCGTCCTGCAGGCCCGCGGCCTGGTCAAGCGCTACGGTCACGTCACCGCGATCGACGGCGCCGACTTCGACCTGATGCCCGGTGAGGTGCTCGCGGTCATCGGCGACAACGGAGCCGGCAAGACCAGTCTGATCAAGGCGCTGACCGGTGCGGTGGTTCCCGACGCGGGCGAGATCCGCCTCGACGGCGAGCCCGTCACCTTCGCCGGCCCGCAGAGCGCACGCGCCCACGGCATCGAGACGGTCTACCAGGACCTCGCCGTGGCCGCCTCCATGGACATCGCCTCGAACATGTTCCTCGGGCGCGAACTGCGCCGCCCCGGCGTCCTCGGCAGCGTCCTGCGCATGCTCGACAAGAAGCGCATGCGCCAGGAGGCCGCCGAACACATGGCCGACCTGAAGATCGGTCTGCGCTCGCTGACCCAGGCGGTGGAGACACTCTCCGGCGGACAGCGGCAGGCCGTCGCCGTCGCCCGCTCCGTCGCCTGGGCCAGCCGCGTCGTCGTCATGGACGAACCCACTGCCGCGCTCGGCGTGAAGGAGTCCGGTCAGGTCCTGGACCTCATCCGCCGCGTCCGGGACAAGGGCATGCCGGTCGTCCTGATCAGCCACAACATGCCGCACGTCTTCGAGATCGCCGACCGGATCCACGTCCACCGGCTCGGTCGACGCGCCGCGGTGATCAGGCCCTGCGACTACTCCATGGCGGAGGTCGTCGCTATCATGACCGGCGCACTCAGCATCGACGAGGCCGGAGACACTGTTGTAGCGGATTCGGAAGCCGCGAAGGCCGCCGGCGTCCAGGCCATCTGACAGCACCAACACCGCTCTCGCAGTTCCGGCCGAGGCCGCAGCCGGAACCGAGAGCCCTCAGGAGACGGTTTCTCCATGGCAGCGAACCGCCGCCCCACCCTGGCCGACGTCGCCCGAGAAGTCGGCGTCAGCGCCAAGACGGTCTCCCGAGTCCTCAACGAGGACGGACCCGCCTCCGCGCAGACCAAGGAGCGGGTGCTCGCCGCAGTGGCCAAGCTCGGCTTCCAGCCGAACCTCATGGCCCGCAACATCCGCGTCGGCGGCCCGGACACCACCATCGGACTGGTCATCCCCGACCTCGCCAACCCCTTCTTCGGAGCCGTGGCCCGCGCCATCGAGGACACCGTCCGCGAACGCGGCCTGACCCTGCTCATGGGCTCCTCCGCGGACGACCCCGAGCGCGAACGCGCCCTGACGGACAAGTTCCTCGCCCGTCGCGTCAGCATCCTGATCGTCGTACCTTCCGTCGGCGCCGATCACTCCCACCTCAGGTCCCACCGTACGGCGGGACTGCCCGTGATCTTCCTCGACCGCCCCGGAGCCGGTCTCGCCACGGACAGCATCGTCAGCTCCAACCGTGCCGGAGCCCACGAAGGCGTCGCCCACCTCATCGCCCACGGCCACCGGCGCATCGGCTTCGTCGGCGACCTGCCCGAGAAGCTGTACACCCGCCGCGAACGTCTGGCCGGCTACCGCTCGGCCCTGGAGGAGGCCGGCATCCCCTACGACCGCTCGCTCGTCGTCAACGCCCACGACCAGCAAGGGGCCGAGGCCGTGACCTCCCGGTTGCTCGACCTGGCCGATCCCCCCACAGCCCTGTTCGCCGGCAACAACATCATGGCGCTGGGCATCGTCATCGAACTGGCCCGCAGCAGGCGCAAGCAGGTGGCCGTCGTCGCCTTCGACGACGTATCCCTGGCCGAGGCCCTCGAACCGGCCCTGACCGTCGTCGTCCAGGATCCCGAGGAACTCGGCAGAACGGCAGCGGCCACCGCCCTGAACCGACTCGACGGCGACCGCTCCCGCGGCCGCACCGTCACCGTCCCCACCCGACTGATCGTCCGAGGATCGGGCGAGCAACCCGCACCCGGCCCACGGGGCGCTTGACCGGGGGCGCCTCCGGCCGGGCCCGGCCCGAGCCGTCCTGGCCGAGGGCGTCGAGGCAGTCCTCGGCCGGTCCGGCCGAGGCGCAGGCTTTGGCCGTATGCCTTCGTCGCGGCTAGGGTGTGCCGCCGTACTCGGCGGATCGCTCCCCTGAAGAAGGTGGGAATGGGGCTCAAGGACGCAGACCACGCGGATCTGGTCGTCGCGGCGCAGGCCGGTGACGAGCGGGCGCGCGAGGAACTCATCGCCGCATACCTGCCGTTGCTGTACAACATCGTCGGGCGGGCGCTGGGCGGACATGCCGACGTCGACGACGTCGTCCAGGAAACCCTGCTGCGTGTGGTGCGTGACCTGCCCGACCTGCGTGCCCCGGAGAGCTTCCGGTCCTGGCTGGTGGCGATCACGCTCCGCCAGATCAACACCCACTGGCTCCGGCACCATGCCCTCGCCGACCGGACCACGGGCATCGACGAGGCACGCCGGATACCGGACGCCGGCGCCGAACCCGTGGACGTGACGATCCTGCGGCTGCATGTGTCGGACGAGCGCCGTCGGGTCGTCGAAGCCGGCCGGTGGCTCGACCCGGACCATCGGATGCTGCTGGCGCTGTGGTGGCAGGAATGCGCCGGCCTGCTCAGCCGGGAGGACATGGCCGCCGCCATGGGGCTCACGGTCGCGCACGTCGGAGTACGCCTGCAACGCATGCGCGAACAGCTGGAACTGTGCCGGACGATCGTCGCCTCGCTGGAGGCCGACCCGCGCTGTCCCCAGCTGGACGAGACCGTCGTCGGCTGGGACGGACGCCAAGCATCGGTGTGGCGCAAGCGGATCGCGCGGCACACCCGTGACTGCCGGGTCTGCGGGGCGACGTCGGCAGAACGGGTACCGGCCGAACTGCTGCCCCTCAGCCTCACGACGCTGGCCGTCCCGGCCGCACTGATCGCCGCACTGGCCGCCAAGGGCTTGCTGTCCGGTACGGCCGCGAGCGCCGCCGGGCTGGCCGCGGCCCCCGTCGCCGTCGGCACGGCGACGGCGACGGCGACGGGGGGAGGCGGTCTCCACGGCGCTCTGATCGGCAAACTCCAGGCGGTGACCGCCCATCCGCTGATGAGCCTCGCGACCGGCGCGGTGCTCGTCGCCGGAACCGTCACCTACGCGACCTGGCCCGAACCGGCGCCTCGGGTGCCCGGCGCCACCGCCGCTCCCACGGCCGCCGCTCCCACGCCCCTTCCCTCGCGCACCACCACCTCGGCCGGACCGTTCCCGGTGAGCCCGCCCCCGGCGAGCCCGTCCCCGGTCGGCCCGTCCGCCGTCGCGGGCACCGTCGCGCTGGGCGCACAGTCGCTGGAGTCCGCGGACAGTCCCGGCCTGTTCGTCACGTACACGGGCGACTTCGCGTCGCTCGGCGGCGTCGCCGCGTCCAGCAGCGCGCAGGCACGACAGCGGGTCACCTTCACCGTCGTCGGGGGGCTGGCCGACCCGCGCTGCGTCACCTTCCGCGCCGCGGACGGCCGGTATCTTCGGCACCACTACCTGCGGCTGCGGCTGAGCACCGACGACGGCAGCGCACTGTTCCGTGAAGACGCCACCTTCTGTCCTCGTCCCGGGGCGGTCGCCGGGTCCGTGACCCTGCACGCGCACAACTATCCGGGTTCGGTCCTGCGCCACCGCGACGGCGGCATCTGGCTCGACGGCTCCGACGGCACGCGGGCCTTCGCCGGCCAGGCGTCCTTCATCGTGCGCACCCCCGGCGCCTGAAGCACCACTCCACGGGCGGTCCCCACCGACGCGCACGGTCCCGGCCGGTGATCCTCCAGCACCATTCCCCACGGTGGCGCCCCACCGCGGCCGGCGTTCACCGCAGACCAGTGCAACGCCCCTCTGCCGCGGGTGCGGCCTTCCCACGGCGCCCGGCATAACACTTTCCGCCCGCGAGATGCATCACTGGGCAATCCCGCGGGCGGCGCCACTTTTCTGTTACGAGAGCGCGTGCTCGCAAGCCTCCACTTCAGGGGTGTCCTTCCCGCCGCCGTCATGACGTGCCGACGCGGCAGGGCCTCGACCTCCCCCACCGACGTATCCCCTGAAGAAAGCCCCTCACATGACGCAACACACCCACGAACCCGGAACGGCCGGTACGCAGGACCGCCGAGGAGAATCATGAAGGGCCTGCACCGGCTCCGCCGGGGTCGCCGGACATGGGCGGTAGGACTGTCGGCCACGGCGCTGGTGGCCGGCGTCGTGACGCTCCTGCCCGGCTCCGCCGGAGCCGCCGGCCTGGGCACCGAGGCCGGCCCCTCGGGCAGGTACTTCGGCACGGCCGTGGCCGCCGGCAGGCTCGGCGACCCCGCGTACACCGCGATCGCGGACCGGGAGTTCAACATGGTCACCCCGGAGAACGAGATGAAGTGGGACACCGTCGAACCGTCCCGCGGCCAGTTCAACTTCGGCCCCGCGGACCGGATCGTCGACCGTGCCCTGGCACGCGGTCAGCGCGTGCGCGGCCACACCACGGTCTGGCACTCGCAGCTCCCCGCCTGGGTCGGCTCCATCCGCGACGCTCAGACGCTGCGCGGTGTGATGAACCATCACATCACCACCCAGATGACCCACCACAAGGGCAAGATCTACGCCTGGGACGTGGTCAACGAGGCGTTCGCCGACGGCGGCAGCGGCCGACTGCGCAGCTCGGTCTTCCAGGAGGTGCTGGGCGACGGCTTCATCGAGGAGGCGTTCCGCACCGCCCGCGCGGCCGACCCGGCGGCCAAGCTCTGCTACAACGACTACAACATCGAGAACTGGTCGGACGCCAAGACCCAGGGCGTCTACCGCATGGTCAAGGACTTCAAGACCCGTGGCGTGCCGATCGACTGCGTCGGGCTCCAGAGCCACTTCGGGGCGGGCGGCCCGCCGGCGAGCTTCAAGACCACCTTGGCCGGCTTCGCCGCCCTCGGCGTCGACGTCCAGATCACCGAGCTGGACATCGCCCAGGCATCACCCGCCCACTACGCGAACACGGTCAGCGCCTGCCTGTCCGTGGCCCGGTGCACCGGCATCACCGTGTGGGGAGTCCGCGACAGCGACTCATGGCGCAGCGGCGAAAGCCCGCTGTTGTTCGACAGCGGTGGCAAGCCCAAGCCCGCGTACACGGCCGTTGTGAGCGCTCTCCATGCCGCCTCCGGTACCACCCCGGGCAAGCCGACCGACGGTACGGGGGAGATCAAGGGCGCCGCGTCCGGCCGCTGTGTCGACATCCCCGGCTCGGCCACCGCCAACGGCACCCGGGCGCACCTGTGGGACTGCGGCGGACAGGCGGGCCAGCGCTGGACCTACACCGCCGCCAAGCAACTGAAGGTGCACGGCAACAAGTGCCTGGATGCCAAGGGCAAGGGCACCACCAACGGCACCCCGGTGATCGTCTGGGACTGCAACGGCGGCGCCAACCAGCAGTGGAACATCAACACCAACGGCTCGATCACCGGCGTGCAGTCCGGGTTGTGCCTCGACGCCGTCGGCGCCGCCACCGCGAACGGCACCACGATCCAGCTGTACGCCTGCGCGTCCGTCACCAACCAGAAGTGGACCTGGACCGCCTCGTCCGGGACGGGCAGCGGCACGTGTGATCTCCCGACGACCTACAGGTGGAGCTCGACGGGTCCCCTCGCACAGCCGTCGCACGGATGGGCCGCGGTGAAGGACTTCACCCACGTGGTGCTGGGCGGCAAGCACCTGGTCTACGCGTCGAGCGCGTCGGGAACCTCCTACGGCTCGATGGCGTTCAGCCCCTTCACGAACTGGTCGGACATGGCGTCGGCCGGGCAGCTCCGGATGAGCCAGAACGCGGTGGCGCCCACCCTGTTCTACTTCGCGCCCAAGAAGATCTGGGTGCTGGCCTACCAGTGGGGTGCCTCGCCCTTCAGCTACCGCACGTCGAGCGACCCCACCGACCCCAACGGCTGGTCCGCGCCGCAGCCGCTGTTCACCGGCAGCATCCCCCGTACCGAATCCGGCACCGGGCCGATCGACCAGACCCTGATCGCCGACGAGAAGAACATGTACCTGTTCTTCGCCGGTGACAACGGCAAGATCTACCGGGCGAGCATGCCGATCGGGAACTTCCCCGGCAACTTCGGCTCCTCGTACACGACGGTCATGAGCGACACGGCGAAGAACCTCTTCGAGGCGCCGCAGGTCTACAAGGTCCAGGGCCAGAACAAGTACCTCATGCTCGTCGAGGCGCGGGGTGCGAACGAGCGGCGCTACTTCCGCTCGTTCACGGCCTCCAGCCTGAGCGGTGCGTGGACCCCGCAGGCCGACAGCGAAAGCAACCCCTTCGCGGGCAAGGCCAACAGCGGTGCCACCTGGACCGACGACATCAGCCACGGTGACCTGATCCGCACCAACCCCGACCAGACCATGACCATCGACCCCTGCAACCTGCAGTTCCTCTACCAGGGCAAGGCCCCCACCGCGGGCGGGCCCTACGACCAACTGCCGTACCGGCCGGGCGTCCTCACCCTGCAGCGCTGACCTGCCCGATCCACGGTTGCACAAGGAGAAACACCCATGAACAACCCCACCCCCACCGGGCGCCGCGGACGTCACCGCCGTCGCAGCACCGCCACCGCCCTGCTGCTCGGTGTGCCCGCCACCGTCGTGCCGTACCTCCTGTTCGTGCAGGACGACTCGCAGGCCGCGACGGTCGACGACAAGGCCTACTACAAGCTGGTCTCGGTCCGCAGCGGCAAGGCGCTGGACGTCAACGCCTTCTCCACCGCAGACGGCACCCGCATCCAGCAGTGGACCGATCAGAACACGGCCAACCAGCAGTGGCGGCTGCGGCCCACCGGCAACGGCTACTACGAGCTGGTGAACCGCAACAGCGGCAAAGTGCTCGGCATAGCGGGCGATTCGACCGCGCAGGCGGCTGCCGCCGAACAGCAGACCGACAGCTCTTCCGCCTCCCAGGAGTGGCGGATCGACGACGTGAGCGGTTCCGACGCCGTCACCCTCACCTCCCGCAGGAGCGGCCAGGTCCTGGACGTCTCCGGAGCCTCCACGGCCGACGGTGCGGCGGTCATCCAGTACGGCGGCCATGGCAGGACCAACCAGCAGTGGAAGCTGGTGAAGACGGCCGAGGCGCCGGCCACCGGGACCGGACCGTACGTGTGGAAGAACGCCCAGGTGGTGGGCGGCGGTTACGTCACCGGCCTGGTGTTCAACCCCCGGGAGAAGGGGCTGCTGTACGCGCGTACCGACATGGGCGGCGCCTACCGCTGGGACGCCGCGGCCGAGCAGTGGATCCCGCTGACCGACTGGCTCGGGGAGAAGGACTGGAACCTGCTGGGCATCGACGCGGTGGCCACCGACCCCGTCGACCCCGACCGGCTCTACCTCGCGACCGGCACCTACACCAACGACTGGGCCGGCAACGGCGCGATCCTGCGCTCCACGGACCGGGGCCGCACCTTCCAGCGCACCGATCTCCCCTTCAAGCTGGGCGGCAACGAGGACGGCCGCGGGGCGGGCGAACGGCTGGCCATCAACCCCTCGGACAACGGCACCCTGCTGCTCGGCACCCGCAAGAACGGCCTGTGGCGCAGCACCGACCACGGCGCGACATGGCGGCAGGTCTCCTCGTTCCCCGTCAAGGACGGGGCGAGCAGCGGCGCGGGCATCTCCTTCGTGACGTACGGCCCGGCCGGCAGCAACACGGTCTACGCCGGCGTCGCCGACAAGTCCACCTCCCTGTACCGCTCCACCGACGGGGGCAGCACCTGGCAGGCGGTCCCCGGACAGCCCACGGGCCAGTTGCCGCAGCACGGCGTGCTCTCCGGTGACGGCTCGCTGTACCTGACGTACACCAACGCCCTCGGGCCCAACGGCGTGACCGCGGGATCGGTCTGGAAGTACGCACCGGCCGGCGGAACGTGGAAGAACGTCTCCCCGTCCCAGGGCGGCTACGGGTTCTCCGGTCTGGCCGTCGACCCGCGCCAGCCGTCCACGGTGATGGTCACCACCCTCGACCGCTGGTGGCCCGAGGACGAGATCTACCGCACCACCGACGGCGGCACGACCTGGAAGGCACTGGCGGACAAGTCGGTGCGGAACGCCTCCGCCGCCCCCTACGTCGGCACCCACACCGGGCACTGGATGACCGCTCTGGCCATCGACCCCTTCGACTCCGGGCACGTGCTGTACGGCACCGGCAACGGCATCTGGCGCAGCAAGGACGCCAACGCCACCGACAGTGGCGGCACCAGCCACTGGACCGCGGGGGCGCGGGGCCTTGAGGAGACCGCGCTGATGGACGCGATCGCCCCGCCCGGCGGTGCCGCTGTCGTCACCGCCATGGGCGACCAGGGCGGTTTCCGCCACGACGACCTGACCAAGGTCCCGGCCGGGCGGCTGGGCAATCCGGTGATGACCAACAGCACGGACATCGACTTCGCCCAGTCCATGCCCTCGATGATGGTCCGCGTCGGCCGCGGCGGCGCGCAGGACGGCGCCTACTCCACCGACGGCGGCATCAGCTGGAACGGCTTCAAGGCCGAGCCGGTGGCCGGGGCCCAGGACGGCCGCGTCGCGCTCTCGGCCGACGGCTCCACCATCGTCTGGACCCAGGCCGGCCAGGTCCCGTACCGCTCGACGGACAAGGGGGCCAGCTGGTCGAAGGTCAGCGGCCTGGGCGCCGACGCCGTGGTCGTCGCCGACCGCTCCTCGGCCGGAACGTTCTACTCCCTGTTCCGCGGCACGCTGCACGTCAGCACCGACGGTGGGGCGACCTTCACCGCCCGGGCGACCGGCCTGCCCGCCGGCCGGCTCACGGCCGTCCCCGGCATCGCCGGAGACCTGTGGATCGCCGACGGCGGCAAGGGGCTGCTGCACTCCACCGACGGCGGCCGCACCTTCACCGCGCTCACCACGGTGAAGTCCGCCTCCGCCCTCGGCTTCGGCAAGGCCGCACCCGGCGCCTCCTACCAGGCTCTCTACCTGATCGGCACCGTCAAGGACGTCACCGGCGTCTTCCGCTCCACCGACAAGGGCGCCACCTGGCTCCGCGTCAACGACGACGCCCACCAGTGGGGCAGCATCGGCGGCGTCGGCGTCATCACCGGCGACCCGGACACCTATGGCCGCGTCTACGTCGGCACCAACGGCCGCGGCCTCCAGTACGGCGACCCCTCCTGAACCCGACAGCGGACGCACTCACGTTTCGACGTGTGAGCTGACACGCGACCACTGACGGACCGCCGCCCTCCGACCGGTGCACCATCCCGGTCGGAGGGCGGCCTGCCGGGTTCACCGGTTGCGGTGCAGCCGCAGCGCGGGGGCCGCCGCTCACGCGGCCTCGTGTGCGGGGACGGCCGCGAGCACCCGCAGCACGTCGGCGTGCAGCGCCGCCGGTGCGGCGACGAAACTGGGCGAAGCAGGCGTCCAGGCATGGCCGTCGGCGTCGGTGACCAGCGCCCCGCCCTCGCGGGCGATCAGTGCACCGGGGAGGAGGTTGTTCGCGTCCTCGCCGTACTCCCAGAACACGTCCACGTGCCCGGATCCCACCTGCGCGACCTGCAGGGCCGTCGGGCCGAGGTTGCGGACGGCGAGCGTGTGTCGCAGCATCGCCGTCAGCGAGGCGCCCGCCCGCTCCGGCTCCCTGTTGTACGGCGGCTGACTGGTGCACGCCAGCGCCGCCGACAAGTCCTTGCCCGAGGCCTTGAGCGGGCGGCCGTTGAGATGGGCGCCGCGGCCCTCCACCGCGGTGTAGAGGAAGCCCAGGTGCGGTGCGTCCAACACCGCCAGCACGGGACGGCCATCCGCGACCAAGGTGACCGTCACACCCCAGTACGGCAGCCCCTGGAGGAAGTGCACCGCCCCGTCGACGGCGTCGCACACCCACTGCTCCCCGGTCGCCGCCACCGCCGTGCCGATCTCGTCCGGGGCCCACCGGGCCTGCGGCCGAAGGGCTGCGAGCCGCTCGCGCAACAGCTCCGAAGCCGGCGCGTCGACCATCCGGAACACCGCGATCACCCCGTCGACGTCCGGACCGCCCACCGCCGACGCCGTGTGACGGGCCGCCACGAACGCCCCCACCTCACGAACCGCCTTCACCACGTGCGGCAGCAACTCCTGATACCCACTCATGCCGTGACTCCTTCACCGGTACGCGCCGAACGGCGCCCAGCCGGACCGGCCGCGGCTGCGGCGGCCCGGGCGCCACCACACCTACGTGAGCGGCGACCCGAAGAGCCCTCCCCCGAGCCGACATGGCGGATACTGCACTCCATGAACACCCGTGCTGCGGATTCCGGCGTCACGCTCGACGCACTGGACCGCAGCGTCGTCGGAGCCCTCCAGATCGACGGCCGCGCGGAGATCTCCCGCCTGGCCGCGGTCCTGGAAGTCTCGCCGCGCACCGTCGCCCGCCGCCTGAACCGACTCCTGCACACCGGAGCGCTGCGCATCGTGCGGGCAGCGGATCCGGCACAGGCGATCGGCTCCACCGTGCTTCGTGTACGGGTCCTGCGGGGCAAGGTCGACACCATCGCGCAATCGTTCGCCAGGCGGCCCGACGTGCTCACCGCCGACATCGTCCTGGGCGGGGAGGAGATCAACGTCGTCCTCACCGGCAGCCCGCTCACCCGCGACAGGCTGCTCCACCACCAGCTCCCCGCCACCGGAGCCATCACGGCCACCACCGCCCACAGCGTTCTTCACGTCTTCGCCGACGCGGCGCACTGGCGGGCCGACGTCCTGACCCCCGACCAGGTCTGCGCCCTCGCCCCCGCCCACGCCGGGTCCGGGACATGCGCAACGGACGCGCTCGACGACCGCCTCCTCGAACACCTGCGCCGCGACGCCCGGCTACCGCACGCCACCCTGGCCCAGCTCACCGGCACCCCGGAAAGCACCGTCCGCCGCCGGCTGCGCCGCCTGGCCGACGCCGGAATGCTGCGGACCCACGCCGTCGTCGACCCCCGCCTGCTCGGCATGGACATCGACGCCGCGCTCTGGCTCCAACTGCCGCCGGCACGGCTGCGGGAGGCGGGCCGGACCCTGGCCGCCCACCCCCACACCCACGCCGTCGCGGCCACCACCGGGCCCGCCAACCTGATCGCCGCCGTGTACTGCCCCGACCTGGCATCCCTGTACACCTTCACCACCGACGTGCTCGGCCCGCTCGGTGTCACCTCGGCCGAGACCGCGATCATCGCCAGAACCGCCAAACCCGTAGGCGCCCCGTAGGCGCCCGGGGCGGGCCCCCATCGAAGGTGCCCACCAGCGGGCGGGCCTGAACAGAACCGCAGGTGCCGTGACGCCCTCCGGACAGCCCGTCGGCCCGCAGTCGTCCCTCCCTCCCTGCCTGCCTGCCGGGCGGCCATGGAGCCTTCGCGCGCCCGCCAACTCACAGGGCAGCGCGAGTGGGTGCCAAATGACTCTGATGGTGCTAGCTTCATTAGCATCATGTTGCTGAGGCTGAACATCGCGGACAATCGCCCCCTGCACGAGCAGGTGGCCGGGGCCATCCGGAGGGCCATCGCCGAGGGGGAGTGTGCGCCGGGAGACCGGCTGCCCCCGGCGCGGGAGCTGTCGCTGGCACTCGGCGTCAACGCGAACACCGTCCTACGGGGGCTGCGCGCGCTGCGAGACGAAGGGCTGCTGGAGTTCCGGCGCGGCCGCGGCGTGACCGTGGCCGGCGGGGCGGCAGGCCGGTCGGCGCTGATGGAGCGGGTGCGGGAACTGGTGGCCGACGGAGCGCGCCTGGGCTACAGCAAGGGCGATCTCATGGAAATGATCAAGGAGGCGCAGTGAGAGACCGCGACGACCGTGGTGGCTCGAAGGACGGGGCTCCGTGGGGCGTGGCCGCGTGGGCGGCCGGGATCCTCGCCCTGCTCGTGGTGCTGCCGTTGACGGCACGGCGGGGGCTGAGGGAGCGGCTGGCGACGCACTGGGGCGGCTCGGGGGAGCCCGACGGGTCGCTGCCGCTGTGGGCGGTGGTGGTGGTGCCGGCCGTGATCTGGGCGGTGCTCGTCGCGGGCGCCGTCGTCTGGCGGGCGGCGCGCGGGTGGACGACGGTGGTCCTGGCCTCGGGCGGCGTGCTGCTGGCAGGGGTGCAGGTGTCGGTCGTCCGGGCGAATCTCTATGCCGCGGACTGGCGCGATGCGGACTCGGTGACCGTCGGGGCGGCGGTGACGGTCGCCGCGAGCCTGGCGGCCGCTCTCGCGGCGACTCGGGTCGGACATCGGCCCCGGGTGGCGGAGAAACCGGCCGGCGAGGGGCCGCGGATGGACATACCCGCAGGTGAGCGGCGGGTGTGGCTCTCCCGCACGGTGAATCCGTGGCTGGGTCTGATCTCGGCCGTCGCCGGGGTTGCGGCCGCCTCCGTACTGCTCATCGGGCTCAGCGGGCTGACGGAAACGATGTGGATGCTGATCGTGCCGCTCGCGATGGTATCCCTGGCCTTCCTCACTTGCTCCTCGGTGCGGGTGCTGGTGACCGGGCGGGGCGTGGAGGCGGCCTTCGGCCCGCTCGCGTGGCCGGTGCGGCGCTGGGCGCCGGCCGACATCGAGTCGGCGCGCGTCGAGACCCGCACGCCGGCGCAGGTGGGCGGCTGGGGATACCGGCTGAGCGGGCTGGGGACGACCGTGATGCTGCGGAGCGGTGAGTGCCTGGTGGTCCGGGTCAAGGGGAAGGACTTCGCGGTCAGCGTGGACGACGCCGAACGCGGTGCCGCGCTGCTGAACTCCCTGACCGGCATGCCCGCCGGACGCCCCTGATCCGGCCGGTGCGCCCTGCGGCTCGGGCAGGCCTCGGCAGGGGCCGCCCGAGTACCGCCGCTCGGCGCGCGTACGGTGGCGCCGGTCCGTCCGCTTCGCCCGCATGATCGCCGCCGTGGTGGTCACCGCCCTCGCCTGCGACGCGGCGGACGCGGCCCCCCGTCGTGCGCGTCGGCGCCGTCGTGGCCGCGGCCGGGCCGCACCCGCGCCCATGGCAACCGCGACACGCCGGACCGGGCGGCGCGGCAAACCGCCGGTGCCCTCTGGCGCGCGGGACGATCGGCCCCCCGGTACGCCGTGCGACGAAAGTGGGGCACCCTCACATGACGCAGCTCGACACGTGGCAGGCCAAGGCGGCCAGAACCGACGCCCCCGCCGCAACCGTCCTGATCCGCCTGTACGTGGGGGCGGTCTTCTTCTTCGAGGGCGTCCAGAAGTTCCTCTACCCCGACCAGCTCGGCACCGGCCGCTTCGACCGGGCCGGCATCCCCGCCCCCGGCCTCCTCGCGCCACTCGACGCCGTCTTCGAGATCGGCTGTGGCCTGCTGATCCTCGCCGGGCTGCTCACCCGGCTCGCGACGATCCCGATGATCGTGAACATGCTGGGCGCGCTGCTGATCACCAAGCTGCCCATCCTGTGGGGCGACGCCCCGCTCTTCGACGGCAAGTCCGGCTGGTGGGACCTCGTCCACGAGTCCCGCACCGACCTGGCCCAGCTGTGCGGCAGCCTCTTCCTGCTCATCGTCGGCGCGGGCGCCTACTCACTGGACGCCCACCTGAGCCGTGCCGCCGTCGCGGTCGGAGCGGTGGACCGCTGACCAGCCCCCCCGGGGCTTCTCCGCGCCCGGCGCCCGGGCCGAGCATCGCCGCCACCTGCTGTTGTCCGACGCTCACGAGTCCACCGTCAGTACGATCTTGCCTTGGATGTGGCCTCGCGCGGCTCGCGTGTGTGCGCTGCCCGCCTCGGACAGCGGGTAGGTACTGTCCACCGCGACCTGGAGCCTGCCCTCGTCGAACAGGCGCCCGATCTCGGCGAGCTGGGGGCCGTTGGACCGCACCTGAATGTTCGAGACGGTGATGCCCAGACGTGCCGTCTCCTGCGGGTCGTACTGGGCGAAGAACACCGGAAGCATGGTGCCTCCGCGCCGGAGCACGGTCAGGAAACGTGAGCTGTCCGGGCCGCCGACGGCGTCGATCACCAGATCGACGCCGCAAGCCACGTCCGCGACCTGCGTCGTGGTGTAGTCGATGAACTCGTCGGCGCCGAGCTTGCGCAGGAACTGCTCGTGCCGGCCCGAGGCCACCGCGACGACGTGCGCCCCCTGCCACTTCGCCAATTGCACCGCGAAGTGCCCCACTCCACCGGCGGCCCCGTTGACCAGCACGGTCATCCCCGGCGTGATCGGCACCGGCCGGTGCACCCGGCCGGTGAAAGGAGACGGCACGTCGTGGCCGAGATCCACCAGGTACTGCCAGGCCGTCAGCAGGGCCATCGGCGCCCCGGCCGCCTGCACATGGCCGATACCGGCCGGCTTGTGAGCCAGGTCGGAAGCCGGCGCGGCCACGTACTCGGCGTACGCCCGGCCGTCGAATCCGGGGAACCGCAGCATGCCGAAGACCTCGTCGCCGACGGCGAACCCCGGCACGTCCGGAGCGACCGCCTCGACCACGCCCGACATGTCCGTCCCGGGGATCAGGGGGAACTCCAGCGCCGGCCTCATCTCGGCCGGCATCACCCTCATCCCCTCACGCAGGTACCAGTCCGGCGGGTTGATGCCCGCCGCGTGCACCCGGACGAGCACCTCGCCCGGGCCGATCTCGGGAACCGGCACCTCGTCGTACCGCAGGACTTCCGGTCCGCCCGCTTCGTGGAACTGGATCGCCTTCATCGCGCCTGTCGCTTTCTCAGGGAGACATTGCTTCCTCAGTCAAGGCCCAGGACGGCGCCGCCGTCCAAGACCCGTGCGGCAACCCGGTCATTCCGAAACGGCATGATGCGTACGCTGGAAGGGTGAACGATCTCGGACAGGACCTGGAACTGCGGCTGGTGCGCTACTTCACCGTCGTGGCGGCGCACCGGCACTTCGGCCGCGCCGCCGCCGAGCTGCACGTGGCCCAGCCGGCGCTGAGCCGCCAGATCCAACGGCTGGAGAAGTACCTCGGTACCCGACTGCTGGACCGCACACCTCGGGGCACGCGGCTCACCCCCGCCGGCCGGACGTTCCTCCCCAGGGCCCATGCCCTGCTGCAGGCCGCCCGCCAGGCCGAGTTGGCCGTGCGTGAACAAGCCGAGACCGAACGCATCGCCATCGGCTACGTCGAAGACCTGGTGATCACTGCCGCCGTACGGGAACTGCGCCGCCGCCACCCCGAAGCCGAGGTCACCACACGGCACCTGAGCTGCCGCGACGTCGGGGCACTCGCCGACAGGCGCGTCGACGCCCTGATCGCACGGGCCCCGCTGCCGCTCGCCGCCGCCGAGGTGTCCACCACCCCGCTGTACGAGGAGCCCCGGATGCTCGTGGTCCCGCGCGGCCATCCCCTGGCCGACCGCGCGTCGGTGACCGCGCACGAACTGGCCGGCGAGGAGGCGGCGCCGTGCGCGTCAAAGACCGCGGACTGGACTTCCTACCGGATCCTCGGGGCGGGCGTGCCGCCGATCGAGAGCTACGAGGACAAGCTCGAACTCGTCGCGAGCGGGCGGGCGATCGCCGTGCTGCCGGTCGGCGATCGGCGTAGCTCACTGCGGCCCCACCTCGTCACGGTCCCGATCGAGGGCGCTCCCCCCAGCCAGGTCGTCCTGGTCAGTCGCAAGGGCGACCCGAATCCGATGATCGGGAATCTCCGACTGGCGGCCCAGGCCGTCCTGACCGGGACCAGCCGACCCGCCGGGCCCTGAACTGCACCAAGCGGTGCCCCTTTTCCGCACCGTGTCCGTCGCGAGGAGCAGCCCGGTCCTGGACTCCCCGGCGCGGTGGCGGCCCTTGTGAGCGTCAGTTTCCCCCGCCCGTCGAGGACTTCAGGCAGGGGGCGGGTCTACGTGGGCGGGTCCGGCCGGGGCGGGGTGAGGGCGTGGCCGTAGAGGCTGAACAGCCGCAGCCGGCCTCGGGCTTCGTCCTCCCCCGGGGCGAGGGCGTCCCAGCAGCGTGCTGTCAGGGCGCGAGCGCGGGCGCCGGGCCAGGGCTGCGGGAGCAGCTCGGGCGGCAGCAGCGGGTCGGGTCGCATGGCGGTGGTGAAGGCCGCCGCCAGTTCGATCGCGTACATGAGCCGTTCGGTCCCGGTGGGCCGGTCCGGTGCGGACAGTCCGGCCAGACGGGCCTCGGCGAGCGCCGCGAGGGTCTCGTGGCCCTCGGCGATCGCCCGGAGGGGCCAGAGCAGGGCGGCCAGCCGGACGGGTTCGGTTTCCTCACCCACCCGTAGGTCCTGGCTGGTGAGGCGGGTGAGGGAGGGCAGGACGCCGAGGTGGCGGGCATGGGCCTCGACGATGTCGCCGATGGCGTTGGCGCTGACGTAGAGGCCGCCCTGGAGGGGGGCCGCGCCGAGGTGGAGGAGGGCGTCGCGCAGGGCGTCGCGGGACTGGCGGGCGGTTTCGGGGATGGCGAAGGCGAACAGGTGCCACGTTCCGTCCCAGGGGGCGAGCCCCTGGTCCTGCCGGTAGGCGTGGCGTACGTACTCCACGTCCGGCGCGATGGAGCCGGTGGGGTCAGCCGTCGCGTGCAGCCGGGCCTTGCGACCCCGCCCCTCCTGGGTGAACCGGCCCTCGCCGACGAGCCGCTTCACGCACAGTCTGACCTGCTGGTCGGTCATGCCCAGGGCTTCGGCGACGGCGTACAGCTCGCCGGCGTCGACGGTGCCGTCCTCGCGGACGAGGGCGAACACCAGGGTCCGGGTCCCGATCTCCGGTGCGGCGGGTTCCGCTGCGGAAGTTCTCGGAGGCCTGCTGGTCATGGTTGCTGCTCCTTGCCGGTGCCTGGGATGGCGCGATGCATGGTAGTCACCGCGCCGAAGCCCATGAGCCGCGTGAGGTACGGGGTCTGCTCGGTCCGTACGGCGGTGAAGCCGTGTCGCTCGTACAGCGCGCGGGCCCGGGGGTTGACGTCGATCACGTCCAGGCGGACCCGGGAGCAGCCGTGTTCGGCCGCGATGGCCGCGATCTCCCTCAGCAGGACGCTGCCGATGCCGGTGCCCCGGTGGGTGGGGTCGACGGCGATGCCGTCCATGACCAGTTCGCCCGGCTCCGGGGTGCGTTCGAGCAGGGCCAGCGCGGCGAGCCGGGGCAGGCCGCGGAAGAGTCCGTAGCTGGAGAGCACGTCGCGTACGCCACCCCCGGTCAGGCCGCGCCCGCCGAGCTGGTAGCCGGCCACGCCCACGACCCGGTCGCCGCCGGGCGTCAGGGCGACGGCGGCGCGGTCGTGGTGGAGGTGGCGGGCGATGAAGGCGCGGCCGTGTTCGGGCGGGCCCAGGGCGGCGCCGAGCTTTCGGCCGAAGGCCTCCCAGTACAGCTCGGCGACCTGCTCCTCGGCCCCCCGTGGCACGCCGCGCCGGATGGCGACTGCTGAGTGCATGATTCCTCCTCGCGTTCAGTGTACGAACATAGTACGGTCGAAACGAAAACGAGCGTTGAGAAATCGATAGTTTTGACTGGGGGTCGGATGGAACGCATGCGTGCGACACGCACGAAACGCCGTCGCCGGGTGGTGCGGGCCGTGCTCGCGACGCTGGCCGCACTGGCGGTCGCGGCGGCGGGCCTGGGCGGGCTGGTGGTCTGGCAGAACACCTACGACCTGCGCGAGGAGGCCGTGACGGTACGCCGGGACGGTCGGGCCCTGGACGGCGTACTGGCCTTGCCCAAGCAGGGGAAGGGGCCCTTCCCGCTGGTGGTCTTCGTCCACGGCGACGGGCCCGTCGACGCCACTCACGACACCTTCTACCGGCCCATCTGGGAGTCCTTCGCCCGCGCCGGCTACGCCTCACTGTCCTGGAACAAGCCGGGCGTGGGAGGCGCGCCCGGAGACTGGCTCGACCAGTCCATGGACGACCGGGCCCTCGAAGCCGTCGACGCCCTCGCCTGGGCCCGGCAGCGGCCGGACATCGACGGCAGCAGGATCGGACTGTGGGGCGCCAGCCAGGCCGGCTGGGTCCTGCCCAAGATCGCCGCCAAGGACCCCGGAATCCGCTTCGTCATCGCCGTCTCGCCCGCCGTCAACTGGCACCAGCAGGGCCGCTACAACCTCCTCGCCGAGCTGCGCCGCGACGGCGCCTCCGACACCGAGGTCGCCGCCGCCCTGCGCCGCCGCGACACGGGCCTGGAACTGCTGGGGAGGGGCGCGTCCTACGAGGAGTACGTACGCGCCGTCGGCGATCCGCAGGGCATGACGGCCGCCCGCTGGCGGTTCGTCTCGAAGAACCACACCGCCGACGCGAGCGCCGACCTTCCGGCGCTGCGCGGCATGCCCGTCCTGCTGGTGCTCGCCGGACACGACGTGAACGTGGACACCGCCGACACCGAGGCCGCCTACCGGCGGCTGCTGCCAGGGCCCGCGCTGCGCGTCGGCCACTACCCGGACGCCGCGCACGGCCTCGTCAAGCACGACGTGGAGAACTCCTCACTCCGCCTCACCCTGACCGCGCTGTGCGCGCCGAGGGCCCTGTTCGCCGACGGCTTCCTGGAAGACCAGCAGCGGTTCCTGGCCTCCGTCGACACCGAAGGAGCGAAACGATGACCACCCGACCCGCGGCAGGACCCAAAACAGGACCCACGGCAGGACCGTCGGCCGGGACGGCCGCACCGCGGCGCCTCTCCCACGTCGACGCCCTGCGCGGCTTCGCCCTCTGGGGCATCCTCCTGGTCAACATCACCTTCATGGCCTCCGCCTACCGCGGCACCGGCGTGGACGACCCGGCCTTCGGCTCCGCGCTCGACACCGCCGTCCGCTTCGTCACCGAGGTCTTCTTCGAGGCCAAGTTCTACCTGCTGTTCTCCTTCCTCTTCGGCTACAGCTTCACCCTCCAGCTGGCCTCCGCGGACCGCGCCGGCGCCGCCTTCCTGCCCCGCTTCCTGCGGCGCTGCGCGGGCCTGTTCGTCCTCGGGCTCTGCCACGCCGTCCTGCTCTTCCCCGGCGACATCCTCACCACCTACGCCGTGCTCGGCCTCGTCCTGCTCGCCGTGCACCGGATCCGGCCGCGCACGGCTGTGCGAGCCGCCGTCGTCCTGTTCGCCGTCACCGCCGTCGGCTACCTGCTGCTGGCCTGGACGCTCGCCGCCACCGGAGGCGGTGGCATCGACGCCGCCGCCGTCACCGAACAGGGCCGCCAGGCCACCGAGGCGCTGCGCGGCGACGCCGCATCAGTGATCGGAGCCCATCTGAGGCAGTTGCCCGACGTGGTGTTCATGCTGGCCTTCTTCCAGGCCCCGGCGGCCTTTGCCGCGTTCCTGCTGGGCCTGGCGGCCGGCAAACGCGGGGTGCTGACCGACCTCGCCCGCCACACGCCGTTCCTGCGCCGCCTGCAGTGGGCCGGCTTCACGGTCGGCATCGCCGGCGGCCTGGTCTGGGCGCACGCGAGCCACGGGTACTCCGGTACGGCCTACCAACTGGTCGCGGTGGCCGTGGACGTGGTGACCGCGCCGCTGCTGGCCGCCGCCTACGCGGCCACGGTGCTGCGGACGCTGGCCGGACCCCGGGGCCGGCGGCTGGCGGCGGCGCTCGCCCCGGCGGGCCGGATGACCCTGACCAACTACCTCACCCAGTCGCTGGTGCTGGCCTTCGTGTTCACCGGTTTCGGCGCCGCCCTGGTGGGGCGGGTCTCCCCGGCCCTCGTCACCCTGACCGCCCTGGCCCTGTTCGCCGTACAACTGGTCTTCAGCCGCTGGTGGCTGGCCCGCCATCCCTACGGTCCCGTGGAGTGGGCGCTGCGGGCGGTCACCCTGGCCCAGCGCCCGCGCTGGTACCGGGAGGCGCCATGACGGCGCGCCAGTGGCCGGCCCGCAACCACGGGCGGCCGCGGCCGCGACCATGGCCCCACCCAGGACAGGTGACATCCTCGATGCTCATGACCATGCACCCCACGGCGGTCCTCGTCCGCCGCCCCGGCCACCTGACCGGCGAAGACGAGGGGTTGGCCGCCCTGTTGGCCGCCTATCACCTGCAGACCGAGGCGGAGAAGGGCCTACCGGCAAAGGACGCGGCGCAGTTGCCCGCCCGCTATCGGGCGGAGATCCAGGACCCGCAGACCGCGTTCGCCGGCGCCACGGTGTGCCTGGCGCTCGACGGCGGTGTCGCCATGGGCTGTGTGGTGGTGACCGCACCGGCCGGCGGGCGGGCGGAGATCAAGCGGCTGTGGACCGATCCGGCCCACCGCGGACGCGGCATGGCCTCCGCGCTCGTCCACGAGGCGCTCTCCCACTGCGCCGCCAACGGCGTCACCACCGTCCGGCTCTCCGTATGGCACTGGCGGACCGCCGCGATCGCCCTGTACGAGCGGCTCGGCTTCCGTGTGACCGACTCGTGGGACGCCCGCGAGGGCCTGATCTGCATGGAACGCAGCGGGCAGCCGGGCCCCGGCACGCCGACGCACCGGGTGCGCCGTTCACCCGACAGGCCGTGAGGACGCGACCGGGGCCGCAGCCCGGCCAAGCACTGCCGCGTGGAGCCGGTACCCGCGCCGAGGAGCTCAACGAGGGCCGCACTGCGCGGCGTTGGCAGGGGTGTCGCGCCGGGAGGGAGATGCCGGCGGCTAACGGCAGTCGGTGTCCAGGCCCAGCATGAGGATGCCGGCCAGCAGCATCACCACGCCCAGGGCGAGAACGGGGAGCCCGGGACCCGGGAGGAGGTAGAGGGCGGCTCCGGCCATGGTGGTGATCGTGCCGATGGCGGCCAGGGCGATGGCGGCCCAGATGCGCGACATGCTCCCCTCGCTGTGGGTGATGCGGCGTGACGGATATGGAGGACGGTATACCGCTTTGGCGGCCCGCCGGTAGGGCGCCCGCCCGTCGGAGGGCGGCTCCGGCGCGCACGCCGACCGCGCGAGTTCGGGCAGCCTCTTCGCCCCGGCGGTCAGGACGGCGATGACGCGGACGGTCGCTGTCGCACCGTTTCACCGATGCCGGACATCGCGTCGCCTTCCCGGTGCAGCCGCGCTCCACCGGGGGCCGTCACAGGTGGGAGGCGATGGCGGGCAACAGGTCCTGGAACGTACGGCCGTTGGCCGGCTCGCCGATCGCGGACATGTTCCATCCCTGACCGGACCGGTGGACTTTGGCCATCACCTGGGCGGTGTAGGTGCCGCCGCCGGAAAGGGTGTAGCGGGCCAGCTCCTGGCCGTTGGTCTCGTCGACGAGGCGGCAGAAGGCGTTCTGCACGTCGGTGAACGTCTGGCCGGTGAAGGAGTTGACCGTGAAGACGATCTGGTCGACGTGCACGGGCACCCGCGAGAGGTCCACGAGGATCGACTCGTCGTCCCCGCCCTGTCCCGCGCCGCCCACGCGGTTGTCCCCGGTGTGGCGGACCGACCCGTCCTTGCTGACCAACTGCTGGAAGAACACCACGTCCACCGGATCCTTGCCCGCGAACAGTACGGCCGAGGCGTCCAGGTCGATCTCCCGCGCGGTCATCCGGGCGAGAAAGCCCTTGCGCGGGGCGGATTGCCAGCCAAGGCCCATGCGGACCACGCTCAGCGTGCCCCCGCCCGCCTTCTGCAGGCTGATCTGCTGGCCCTTGTCCAGATTGATTCCCACCGTGTCCTCCTGAGATCGGTTCTACAGCACTGTAGAACACAACGGCCGTGTACGGCGTGCCCGTTCCCCGAAACAGGGGGTGGCTGCATCGCAGGCAGGGGCGGACGGCCGGGCCCGGAGGCCCGCCCCCGCCTGCGCGCGGTTGTTTCAGACGCCGACGCCGAAGTCGGCGGCGATTCCGGCCAGGCCGGAGGCGTAGCCCTGGCCGACGGCGCGGAACTTCCACTCCGCGCCGCTGCGGTAGAGCTCGCCGAAGACCATCGCGGTCTCGGTCGAGGCGTCCTCGGAGAGGTCGTAGCGGGCGATCTCCGTCCCGCCGGCCTGGTTGACGACGCGGATGAACGCGCCCCTCACCTGGCCGAAGCTCTGGCCGCGGGACTCGGCGTCGTGGATGGAGACAGGGAAGACGATCTTCTCGACGTCGGCGGGCACGGCGGCGAGGTCGACCTTGACGACCTCGTCGTCGCCCTCGCCCTCGCCGGTGAGGTTGTCGCCGGTGTGCTCGACGGAGCCGTCGGGGCTCTTGAGGTTGTTGTAGAAAACGAAGTGCTGGTCGGAGGGGACCTTCCCGGACGCGTTCACCAGCAGGGCGCTGGCGTCGAGGTCGAAGTCGACCCCGGTCGTCGTCCGCACGTCCCAGCCCAGGCCCACCAGTACGGCCGTCAGGCCCGGCGCCTCCTTGCTCAGCGAGACGTTGCCGCCCTTGGACAGGCTCACACCCATGTCGTGACTCCTTTTCGGTATCCCCGCGGCCCCGGCTGTCACGCCGCACCGTCGGATCAAGGTGAATCTACAACACTGTAGAAATATACTGGCGGGTGCCGGTCGGCGTGGCGGCTGCGCGGAGTCGGTCCGCCCGCGACCACCGAACGGCAGGCCGGTGGATCAGTACGATGAACCGCCACGCCATGTCGGGTGAGGCCATAGGGCGGGAGGTTGACGGCATGACGAGGAAAGACACGAGCGGCGGCGACCCGTCTCCCCGCCGGGGGCAGGGCGAGCTGGAGGGCCAGGTGCTCACCGCGCTGTGCCAGGCGCCGGGGCCGGTCACGGCGGGCTGGGTCCAAGAACGCCTCGGAAGCGGCCTTGCGTACACGACGGTGATGACCATCCTGACCCGGCTGCAGGCCAAGGGCGCCGTGGCGCGGGAGCGGGTGGGCCGGTCGTTCGAGTGGGTGGCGGTCGCCGACGAGGCCGGGCTGGCGGCGTTGCGGATGCGGAAGGTCCTGGACGCCGAGAGTGACCGGCAGGCCGTCCTGGCCAGCTTCGTGACCGCTCTCACGCCCGGGGACGAGCAGCTGCTGCGGGAACTGCTGGGCAAGGCGTCCGAGGCTGGGGAAGGCTGAGGGGCATGGGGGTTTTCGTGTTCCTGCCGCTGGTGCTGCCGTTAACGGCGTGGCCGGTCGCGCGGCTGGCCGGGCACCATCTGCACCCGCGTACCGCGACGTGGCTGCTGACCTGCGCCGCGGCGGTGCTGGCGGTGTGCAGCACGCTGTGCCTGGCGCTGCTCATGGTGGTGGGGACCGCGCAGCTGCCCGGCAACCCGCTGCCGGACGGCTGGTCCGATCCCGAGGTCCGCGAAGCGGTCCCGTACGACGAGGTCGCCGGCAGGGCCGCCATCCCCGCCCTCCTCGCCGTGATCGCCTCGTGCGCGTCGGCTGCGTGGCGCCACCGGCGGGTGCGCCGACGCAGCCGGCGTGCTCTGACCGGTCTGCCCGCGACCCCGGTGGCCGTGCTGCCCGACGAGGCTCCCTACGCCTACGCGCTGCCCGGCTCGCGCGGTGACCGGATCGTGGTCAGCACGGGAATGCTGGCCGCGCTCACCTCCCGCGAGCGCCGGGCGCTGTTCGCCCACGAGCGGGCCCACCTGGCGGGAGGCCATCACCGGTTCCTGTTGGCCGTGCAGCTCGCCGCCCGCGCGAACCCGTTTCTGCGGCCCCTGAGGTCGGTGGTGGTCTACACCGCCGAGCGGTGGGCCGACGAGGAGGCGGCGGCCGAGGTCGGCAGCCGCCGTACGGTGGCGGTGGCGATCGGGAAGGCGGCGTTGATCGGCCGGGGCGCCCCGCTGGGCACGCTGGCCTCGTTCGCGGCGGTGGGGCCGGTCCCGAGCCGGGTCGCCGCGCTGCTGGAGCCCGCCCCCGCATCCGGTCGCTGGCCGTCGGTGTTCACCGCGGTGGGCATGGCCACCTGGGGTGCGGCGGCCGGCACCACGGTGTCCGCGCTGTCCTCGGCGAATTCCGCCGTCACGCTGTTCTTCATCCTCCACGCCGCCACGCCCCTGTGACCTGGCCGGACAAGCTGCCTGACGGGGGCTGCCGCCGGTGGCGAGGGGGTGGGGTGCGCGAGAGGCTGGGAAGACGCACGGCGTGCCCGGCCGCGGCCGTGGGCCGGGGGTGAGGAGAGGCGGGGCGATGTCCGGTCCGGTCGTGGTCGGGGTGGACGGCTCGCCCTCCGCCCTGGCCGCCGTGGACGCGGCCGCCCGGGAGGCCCTGCTCAGAGGCGCCGAGCTGCACGTGGTGCACGCCTTCCTCTGGCCCGCCCTGCACGTCCCGCCCGGTGCCTCGGCCCTCGGTCCGCCCGGCGGGGGCGTACGGGAGTCCGTCGAGCACCTGCTCCGCGAGGCCGTCGACCGCGCCCGGTCCGCGGCTCCGGGAGTGCGGGCCACGAGCGCGGTGATGCCGGGGGAGGCGGTGGCGGCCCTGGAGGCCGAGTCACGGACCGCGCAGCTCATGGTGGTGGGCCGGAGCGGCTCGGGGGGTGTCAGGGAGGTTCTCCTCGGTTCGGCGGCCGTCCACCTGGCCGCGCACGGCCACTGCCCGGTGATGGTCGTGCGCGGCCGGACCGACCCCGAGGGGCCTGTGCTGGTGGCGGTGGACGGTTCCCCCCGGGAGCGGGGCGCGATCGCGTTCGCGTTCGCCGAGGCATCGATCCGGGGCGGTGAACTGGTGGCCTTGCACACCTGGAGCGCGTGGGGCGATCACGGCGCGCACCGACCGGGCCGTCCCGGGGAACTCGTGGACACGATCGGTGACGCGGACCGGCAGCGCGCCGCGGAGGAGAGGCTGTTGGCCGAGGCGCTGGCCGGGCACCGTGAGCGGTACCCGGAGGTGGCCGTACGCCCCCGGGTCGTTCGGGGCCGGACCCGGCCGACGCTGATCGAGGCGAGCGGGCACGCCCAGCTGATCGTGGTGGGCGCGCGCGGACGCGGCGGATTCGCCGGACTGCTGCTGGGCTCGGTCAGCCAGGCCGTTTTGCACCATGCCGACTGCCCTGTCGCCGTGGTGCGCTCGGGCCTGTGGGACGACGGCGCGGACCTCTGAGGGGAGCCGGCCCGGACCGGTCATCTCCGCGCCACGGCAGAAGCCGCCGGGTGGGTGTCGCAGCCGCTACGCCTCCTCGTCGCCGCCCTCGTCCTCGTCGCCCTCGAAGAAGTCGCCGATCTCGTCGACGGCCTCGGCCGCCACCATCCCGCCGACCACCCCGACCGCGAGACCGGCCGCACCGGCAGCGGCCACGCTGCCCATTCCCGGTTCGGACCGGTGGCCGCCGTGCTGCCCGTGGCCGTCCCCGTGGGCGTGGGCGTCGTCGCCGTAGGGGCTGTGGGCGGTGTGGGCCGCGCGGGCGGTGTGGGCGTCGAGGAGCTGGCTGATCCAGGACTCGACCACGGCGTTCCAGTCCCGGTGAGCCGCGCCGTCGTGGCTGACCACGTGGCGGCCCAGTGCGTCGCGGCCGGAGAACAGGCCGCCGCGCCTGTCCGCCTCCAGGACGACCTCCAGCCCGCCCGGGTTCGCCAGGAAGGTCACCTCGATCTCGCTGATCCGGTGGGCGTACTGCGGGGCGGGGGTGAGCTCGATCTCCTGGTGGAAGGGCAGCTGTTGGCCCGTCCCGCCGATGCGCCCGGATTCGAGGTCGGCGGACCTGAAGCCGAAGCCGAGCTGCCCGAACGCCTCCAGGATCGCCTCCTGCACCGGCAGCGGACCCACGGAGAGGGGGTCGAGGTCGCCCTTGTCCCTGGCGCCGGCGATGCCGAACTCGGTGCGCACCCCCAGCACGATGCCCAGAGGCTCCCCGTGCAGCTGGGTGACGGGCGTCTCCCACGGCAGGGTGACGGCGAACGGCACGGAGCGGTTCTCGGCCGCGGCGAGGCGGAAGCCGCCGCCGATGTGGAACCGCTCGAAAGCGACCGTACCCTCGCGCTCGCCATCCTCGGTCTCGGCCTCGACGCGGGCGACGAGTTCCAGCGTGATGTGCTCGATGTCGAAGCCGGCCGAGCCGCCGGTGAGGCGGACCTCGCCGGTCAGGCTGCCGCCGGGAACCGCGGTGGTCACGTCGAGGACCGTGTCCACGGCGGGGCCGCCGACACCCATCGAGCCGAGCAGGCGCTTGAACACCATCGTGGCGTTCTCCTTCACATGTCTTGCGTGGTGGTCTCTTGAGGAGCCCGAAGGCGCCGCGGAACCCGGGATCCGGCCCGCGGCGCCTCGCGCACACTGCTACTTCGCCGCATCCAGGGCGGCGAGGGCCTTCGCCCAGCCGACGAACTTGAGGTCGGCGAGGTCGCCGACGGTCTTGACGCCGAACGCCTCCCTGAGCAGCTCGCCCTGCCGGTCGGAGACCCCCTTGAGCGCGGACACGGGTGCGGCCAGCACCTCGGGCAGGCTCTTGTCCGCCCACGCCTTGTCCAGCACCTTGTCGAGATCGATCGAAGCCATGACTGTCTCCCCTCCTGTACGCGCGCCGGCCGGCGCGCACCACCGCCAGGGCAGCACGGAGCAAGCCACCCCCGCCCTGGCGCTATCTACAAGCATGTAGAAGCATAGGAGCAGTGCGGCCGCTGTCGAGGCCACAGGATGCGATGCGGCGGGAATGTCCGAAAAGGCAACCCTTCGCGCCGTGTGAAACACCACTGGCCAGGGGCTTTACTGCTCCTTTACAGTCGTCGTACGGATACTTGAACCGCCCTGTGCGCCGTCCGCGCCAGTAAGCCCGAGTGAAGAAGGAGCAGCAGACCCGCAATGGGTGAACCTCCCAGTCCCGACCGTGCCACGCCCCGCCCGAGAACCACTGAGCCGGGAGCGGGGGTGGCACGGTGACCGAAGTCCTCCTGCTCCTGCTGGCGCTCGCGCTGACGCTGGCGTGCGCCGTGTTCGTCGCCGCCGAGTTCTCGCTCACCACCGTCGAGCGCAGTGAGCTCGAGCGTGCCGCCGCGGCCGGCGAGCGAGGCGCCGAAGGCGCCCTCAAGGCCGCCAAGCGCCTGACCTTCCAGCTTTCCGGGGCCCAGCTGGGTATCACCGTGACCTCGCTGGTGATCGGCATGCTCGCCGAGCCGTCCGTCTCCGCGCTGCTGCGCGGCCCCCTGGAAGCGATCGGCCTGCCCGCCGGGGCGGTGTCCACGACCGCGACCCTGCTGGGTGTCGCGATCTCGACCGTGGTGCTGATGGTCGTCGGTGAGCTGGTGCCGAAGAACTGGGCGATCTCCCGCCCCCTGGCCGTCGCGAAGGTGGTGGCCGGCCCGCAGCGCGCCTTCACGGCCGCGTTCGGCCCGCTGATCCGACACCTGAACGGCACCGCGAACCGCCTGGTACGCCGGTTCGGTCTGGAGCCCGCGGAAGAGCTGGCCTCCGCCCGTACGCCCGAGGAGCTGGTGGCACTGGCCCGGCACTCCGCCCGCCAGGGTGCGATCGAGGCCGACTCGGCCGAGCTGTTCGTGAGGACCCTGCACCTGGCCGAGCTGACCGCGGAGAACGTCATGACCCCGCGCGTCGACGTCCAGGCCCTGGAGGCGCACGCCACCGCGGCGGACGCCGAGAACCTGACCCTGGCCACCGGCCTGTCCCGATTCCCCGTCTACAAGGACAGCCTCGACGAGGTCATCGGCACCCTCCACATCCGCGACGTCCTCGCCCTGGAGGATGAGAAGCGGGCCATGACGCCCGTGACCGACCTGATGACCGAGCCCTTGCTCACACCCCACTCGCTGCCCGTGGACACGCTGCTGGGCAGGCTCCGCAAGGCCCGGACCATGGCCGTGGTCATCGACGAGTACGGCGGCACCGCGGGTGTGGCCACCGTCGAGGACATCGTGGAAGAGGTCATCGGCGAGGTCCGCGACGAGCACGACCCGATCGAGGTCCCCGACCTGCTCGCAGCCCCCGACCGGGACGGCCGCACGTCGTGGCAGGCCGACGGAAGCGTCCGCCTCGACCAGCTGGAGGCCATCGGCTTCACACCCCCGGAGGGGCCGTACGAGACGCTCGCCGGTCTGATCGCCACCCGACTCGAGCGGATCCCCCTGGTCGGCGACACCCTGCACGTGGACGGCTGGAACCTCACTGTCCTCGACGTCGGACACCACCGCGCCGACCGGGTGTCGATCACCGTCCCGACCACCGCCACCGCCACCGCCGCCGTCTCCGAGGAGGAGGCCCGATGACCGCGATCCAGCTCATGATCGGCGCCTTCACCCTGATCACCAACGCCTTCTTCGTCGGCGCCGAGTTCGCCCTGATCTCCGTACGCCGCTCCCAGATCGAACCTGCCGCCATCAAGGGCAACCGGCGGGCGAAGACCACGCTGTGGGGCCTGGAACACCTCTCGGCGATGATGGCCACCGCCCAGCTCGGCATTACCGTCTCCTCCCTCGTCCTGGGCGCGGTCGCCGAACCGGCCATCGCCCACCTGCTGGAGCCCCCCTTCCAATCGATCGGTGTGCCCCAGGGCCTGATCCACCCGATCGCCTTCGTCATCGCACTCACCCTGGCCACCTACCTCCACATGCTCATCGGCGAGATGGTGCCCAAGAACATCGCACTCGCCGCCCCGGCGCCGACCGCACTGCTCCTGGGCCCGCCGCTGGTCGCCCTCACCCGCGCCCTGCGGCCGTTCGTCTTCGGCATCAACGCCTTCGCCAACACCCTGCTGCGGCTGCTGAGGGTCGAACCGAAGGACGAAGTCGGCTCCGTCTTCACCGACGACGAACTCGCCCGACTGGTGAAGGACTCCAGCGCCGCCGGCCTCCTCGGCCCCGAGGACGGCGCACGCCTCCAGGACGCCCTCGAACTCGGCACCCGCCCCGTCGGCGACGTGATGGTGCCCCTGGACCGCATCGTCACCGTCGCCCACGACATCACCCCCCAGGGCCTGGAACGGGCGGCGGCCGAACACCGCTTCTCCCGACTCCCCGTCACCCACGAGGCCGGGGAGATCCTCGGCTACCTGCACATCAAGGACGCCATCGGCGCAGCGGACCGCACCGCTCCCTTCCCGCGAGCGGCGCTGCACCCGATCGTCAAGGTCGCCATCGACACCCCGCTCGACGACACCATGACGGCCATGCGGTCCGCCGGCACCCATCTCGCGGCGGTCACCGGCACCAAGGGCACCGTCATCGGCTTCGTCACCATGGAAGACCTGCTCGACGAACTCGTCGGCGCCGCGGCCGACGGGTCCTGACCGGCACGGAGCGGCCGGCCCGGACGGCGTCCCCGTCCGACGTCCGGCCGGTCCGGCGGGGCGCCTCGACCGGGGGCCGCCCGCTGTCCCCAGCGCCGGCGGGGCTCCAGGAGGATGGCGGGCAATGGACACGACTTCTCCGCGGGCGGAGGGCCCGCCCGACGGGTACGGGCCCTTCGCGCATCTCACCGCCCCGAACGTGCTGCTCTACCGGTCGGTGATGCGGGCCTTCCTCGTCGCCAAGGAGCGGTTCGCCGTGCATCTGCGGCCCGAGGACGTGTACGCGGGCCCGGCCTCCGCCGCCCGGCCGGCCGAGCTCGACGCCGTGGTCAAGGCGCTCGACAGCCTGGTGGTGTGGGGGAACCTGCGGGCCGACCCGGACACGGGGCGGGTCACCGCCGTCGAGGACTTCTACCGGAAGCGGTTCATCTACCAGCTCACGCGGGAGGGCGAGGCTGCGGAAGAGGCCCTGTCCGCGTATGACGAGGCGCTCGGCCGGCGCGGCGCGCTGCAGGCCGTCGCGCTGCACGACATCGTGACGCAGTTGCGGGCTCTGCTCGTGCTCGCGGCCGAGGAGGAGCCCGACGCGGCCAAAGCCCATCTGGCGCTGGACGGGCTGGCCAGTCGCTTCGGCGCGCTCGCCGACAATGCGCGGGCCTTCATGGATCCCTCCAGCGGACCATCGACCTCCACGACGTGGGGGAGGAGGTGTTCCTCGCCTACAAGGACCAGCTCATCCAGTACCTGGAGCGCTTCATCCAGGACCTGATCACCCTCGGTGGCCGCATCGCCCGGCTGATCCTGGAGCTGGAGGAGGGCGGGAGCATCGAGCAGCTGCTGCGGGCGGCCGCCGCCCGTGAGGCCGCGTACGAGCGGTGGGCCGGCCGGTGGACGGGATTGGCCGCCCGGTTCCTCAGCCGGGACGGCCGCGAGTCGCAGGCCCGACTGCTGCGCGGCCGGGCGCTGGGTGCGATCCCGCAACTGCTGGCCGTCGTACGGGCGCTGAACGAGCGGCGGGCCGGACGCTCGGACCGCTCCGCCGACTTCCGTACGCTGGCCCGCTGCTTCCCGTCATCTCCACCGACGGCGCTTCCAAGCTCTCCCGCACGGTCACCGACAACGTGGCCCAGGGGGTCGAGCTGCTGGGCTCCGCCACCGGGATCGACCTCGGCGCCATGCTCCGCGGCCTGGCGGCCGACCAGGCCGGGAAGGCGCGGGGCGGGGGAGCGGGCCCGGCCTCCGTGAACGGTTCGATCCCCGTCACGGACTGACGGACCGACAGGCCGACAGGCCGACAGGCCGGCCTTCGGGGAGGTCCGGCGTCCGACTTGTTGATCTTGCGGTGCCGGGGTCGCTGACAATGGTGTCCCCAGCACCGCAGAGCAAGGAACGGTCGATGCAGTCGTACTCCCACCCGCCCACCGAGGACCCGCTGTTCGGGACGGTCACCGTCGAACTCGACCACGAGGCGGGGACCCTCGTCGTGACCGGCGACGGCGTGCCGCGGGTCGTGATGGAGCGGACCGCCGGGGCGGAGGTGCACAGCCATGTGCCCATCGGCACCAGGGACCCCGCGAGCCTGGTGATGCGGGTGGCGGGCGAGGAGGTGGAGTTGCGGCCCTCCAAGGGGTTCCTGACCCGGGCGTCCTACCGCGTCGACGTCGGCGAGCACCGGTTCGTTCCCGTCTCGCTCGACGGCAGCCGGCTTTCGCGCGCCGGTGTGCGGCTCGGGGTGTTCGTGTCGACCGGGGACGGGCGGGTGACCGCCGAGTGGGAGGACGGGAAGCCGGAGGCGTACGACGCGGCCGTCGGGTACGCGCTCGCCGCGGCGTTCGGGACCGGTGCCGAGCCGGCGTGGAAACTCACCGTGGACGCCGTACTCGAGGCCATGCCCTGAAACCGGAAATTGGCCACCTGTTCACCCGCTCCTATTGAGTGTGGCGGCGGCGCGGATATCGTGGCACGAGGTATCCGTGAACCGACTCCGCATCGAGGGAAACCATGAGCCAATCAGGGCGAACGGCAAGGCCGCGGCATTATCTGATGTGCCGTCCGCACTATTTCGACGTACGGTATTCGATCAATCCGTGGATGGATCCCACGAAGCCCACGGTGACGGAAACCAGCCTTTCCCAGTGGAAGCGGCTGCACGACCTGTTCGTCGAGCTCGGGCACCGGATAGACCTCGTCGAGCCGGTGCCCGACCTGCCGGACATGGTGTTCGCGGCCAACGGGGCCACCGTGCTGGACGGGCGCGTCCTGGTCGCCCGCTTCCGGCACGCATACCGGGCCGGCGAGTCCCCGGCGTACCTGGACTGGTTCGCCCGGCAGGGGTGGGGCGAGGTCCGGCAGGCGGAGTACGTCAACGAGGGCGAGGGTGACTTCCTGCTCGCCGGCGACACCCTCCTGGCGGGCAGCGGCTTCCGCAGCGACCCGCGCGCGCAGCAGGAGGCGCAGGAGTTCTTCGGGCGGCAGGTCCTCGGGCTGACCCTGGTCGACCCGCGGTTCTACCACCTCGACACCGCGCTCGCGGTCCTCGACGGCGACGAGGTCATGTACTACCCGGCGGCGTTCTCCCAGGAGAGCCGCGAGGTGCTCGCCGAGCGGTTCCCCGACGCGGTCCTGGCCGAGGAGGCCGACGCGGTGGCGTTCGGGCTGAACGCCGTGTCCGACGGCCTGCACGTGGTGCTGCCCGAGCAGGCGCGGGGGCTGGCCGCCCAGCTCGCCGAACGCGGGTTCGAGCCGATCGGCGTCGACCTGTCCGAACTGCTCAAGGCCGGCGGCAGTGCCAAGTGCTGCACGCTGGAACTGCGTCCGGCGCCTGCCGCCGGCTGACCCGTCGGGCCGTATCCCTCCCCGGGTCCACGCTTTCCGTGCCGGGCCGGGCGATTCGGTCCGCCCCGGTATTCGGTCGGCGACGCAATTCGCCGCACCCCCGCGGGGCCGTCCTGTCGACAGGACGGCCCCGCGGTCGCATATCGGGGCGCCGTGAATTCTTATGCGTTCCGCCGGATAATTGGGGAATGGCGGGCACCCCCTCTCGAATTCTCCGCCGTCCGCCGTCCGCCGTCCGCCGTCCGCCGTCCGCCGTCCGCCGTCCGCCGTGCGGCACGCGGCGGAGCCTCGGTGTCGCGGCTTCCCGCGTCTGGTGGCGTGGTGGCACCAGGCGAGGGTGGTGGCGCCGGGTGGCTCAGCCTGGCTCACTCGTGGCACACGCTCTGACCTGCGGTTTCGTAAATGGTGGCACCAGTGGCGCCAAAATGGCTCGCCATGGCGCCATCTGTGTGTCATGCTGGGGACATGGACCTCAGCCCCTACGTCGCAAATCTTCGGAACGAGCTCGCGGTGGCCGCCGAAGCGGGCGGCGAAGAAGCCCGCGCTCTCGCCGAGCGCCTCACCGCCCCGCTAGAGTCGGCAGCCAGGCTCACCCTCCTGACCGCCCTGTCGGACGCCATGGGCGAGGTCACCCGGGAGCTCGCTCCCGGCTCGGTCGACGTACGGCTGCGCGGGCTCGAGCCCGAGTTCGTCGTGACCGCCCCGCCGAGGGAAGAGCCCTTCGAGGCCGGCGACTTCGACGAAGCCCCCGCCGCCCTGCCCGCCGTACCGCTCGCGCCGGAAGGGGAGGACAGCAGCACCGCACGCATCAACCTCCGGCTCCCCGGCCACGTCAAGACGAGGGCCGAGCAGGCCGCGGCGCGTGAGGGGCTCTCCCTCAACGCCTGGCTCGTCAGGGCGGTTTCGGGCGCCCTCGACACCGGCGGCGGCCGGCCGGCCGAGACCCAGGCGCCCCGGCGCGGCAGCGGCAGGCGGAGCTTCACCGGCTGGGTGAGCTAGTACAGCGGACCGGCGCCGCAGGGGGCGGCGCCGGGACACGACACCGGCGTACGGGAGCCGACCACTCCCGCGCCGTCTTCACGTCCCCGGAGCGGGGGCGGCCACCAGACCCACGAGGACGGGACAGCCATGCCTTCTTACGAGACCAAGGGACCCATCACCGCGACCATCCACGTCGAGGTCGGAGTCGCCCGGATCAGCGCCGGCGACCGCACCGACACGGTCGTCGAGATCCACCCGCGCACCGCCGGGGACAAGGACGACCAGCGCGCCGCCGAGGAGACGAAGGTCGACTTCGCCGACGGGACCCTGACCATCCGCACCCCGAAGGCGCGCGGCCTGTTCAGCGCCCGCGGCTCGGTCACCGTCGACGTGGCCCTGCCCCAGGGCTCGCGTCTCGTCGGCACGCTGGAGATGGGCGACATCACCTGCAAGGGGACGCTGGGCGAGTGCGAGGTCCGCACCAGCGCCGGCTACATCCGCCTCGACCAGACCGGCGCGGCGAGGCTCAAGACCCAGCACGGCGACATCCAGCTCGACACGGCGGCGGGCGACGTGGACGTCACCACCGGCTCGGGCGAGGTCAGGATCCGCACCGTCGGCGGCGACGCCGACATCAAGAACTCCAACGGCAACACGTGGCTGGACGACGTGGCGGGCGATCTGCGACTGAAGGTCGCCAATGGAAACATCACCGTCGGCCGGGCGCAAGGGTCCGTGTCGTCAAAGAGCTCGAACGGCAACGTACGCATCGAGGAAGTGGCGCGGGGCACCGTCGAGCTCCAGACTAAAGCCGGCAACCTCGAAGTCGGGATCCGCCAGGGCACCGCGGCCTGGCTCGACATCAACTCCCAGTCCGGGACGGTCTACAGCACCCTCGGCTCCGCCGAAGGCCCCACCGAGGGCGCGGAGACCGTCAAGGTGCACGCGAGGACCAGCCTCGGCGACATCACCATCCAGCGTGCGCACGGCGCCTGACGTCAGAGCTCTGCCTCGCAACAGCTACGAAATGGAGGGGGCACGATGAGTGCCGCGACCGAACAGAAGGCCCCGCCCCAGGGGATCAGCGCAGTCGGCCTGCGCAAGTCGTACGGCGAGAAGCTCGTACTCGACGGGATTGACCTGCACGTGCAGGCGGGCACGATCTTCGCGCTCCTCGGTCCGAACGGCGCGGGGAAGACCACCACCGTCCAGATCCTCTCGACGCTCATCTCCGCCGACGGCGGCGAGGCGACCGTCGTGGGGCACTCGCTGCAGCGGAGCGCGGACGCCATTCGTGCCAAGATCGGTGTCACCGGCCAGTTCGCGGCGGTCGACGGGCTGCTGACCGCCGAGGAGAACATGCTCCTCATGGCGGACCTGCACCACCTCGACCGCGCGGAGGGCAAGCGCCGCACCGCCGAATTACTCCGGCAGTTCGAACTCACCGAGGTCGCCGGCAAGATGGCCTCGACCTTCTCCGGAGGCATGCGCCGCAAGCTGGACCTGGCGATGACCCTCGTCGGCAACCCCAGCCTGATCTTCCTCGACGAGCCGACCACCGGCCTCGACCCCCGCAGCCGCCGCACCATGTGGCACCTGATCCAGCAGCTCACCGCCCAGGGCGTGACCATCTTCCTCACCACGCAGTACCTCGAGGAGGCGGACCAGCTCGCCGACCGGATCGCCGTCCTCGACAAGGGCAAGATCGTCGCCGAGGGCACCGCGGACGAGCTCAAGCGCCGCATCCCCGGCGGCCACATCCGCCTGCAGTTCTCCGACGTGCTCAGCCTGGACGCCGCCGCCCACCGGCTCGCCCTCGGCCCCGGCGCCCGCGACGAGGAGAAGCTCACCCTGCACATCCCGAGCGACGGCAGCATCCCCGCGCTGCGCTCCGTACTCGACCTGCTGGAGAGCGCGGGAGTCCAGGCGGACGCGCTGACCGTCCACACGCCCGACCTGGACGACGTCTTCCTCGCCCTCACCGGTGACGGGTCGCGCCACCACGCGACCACCGTTCCCACCCCGGCCACCACGGCGCAGGAGGCCCGCCGATGAGCACGACGTACGCCATGCGCGACTCGATGACGATGCTGCGCCGCAACCTCAAGCACGCCCAGCGCTACCCCTCGATGACGATCTCGATCGTCGCGATGCCGATCCTGATGCTCCTGCTGTTCGTGTACGTCTTCGGCGGCGCGCTCGGCGCCGGCATCGAACTGCCGGGCGGCGGCACGGGCGACCGCGGCGACTACACCAACTTCGTCGCCCCCGGCATCCTCCTGATGGCCGCCACCGCCGGCGCCGTCTCGACCGCCGTCTCCGTCTGCACGGACATGACCGAAGGCATCATCAACCGCTTCCGGACCATGTCGATCTCGAAGTCCTCCGTGCTGACCGGGCACGTCGTCGGCAACGTCATCCAGACCATGATCAGCCTGGTCCTGGTCATCGGCGTCGCGCTCCTGGTGGGCTTCCGCCCCAACGCCACCTTCGTCGAGTGGCTCGCCGCCCTCGGCATCCTCGCCCTCCTCGCCTTCGGCCTCAGCTGGCTGTCCGCGGCCATCGGCCTGGGCTCCAGCAGCGTCGAGGCGGCCAGCAACGCCCCCATGCCGCTGACCTTCCTGCCCTTCCTCGGCAGCGCGATCGTCCCGCCGGAGTCCATGCCGGTCGGCCTGCGCTGGTTCGCCGAGTACCAGCCCTTCACCCCGATGACCGACACCCTCCGCGGCCTGCTCATGGGCACCGAGATCGGCAACAGCGCCTGGCTGGCGCTGGGCTGGGGCGTCGTCCTGAGCCTCCTCGGCTTCCTGTGGGCCCGCTCGGCCTTCAAGCGCGAGGCGAAGATCTAGGGATCGCCCGCACGCACCGCACCATGAAGGGGGCCGCCCGGCCGAAAGCCGGGCGGCCCCCTTCAGCGTGCGTGGGGGCGGTGGGCCGTCCCGT
>NZ_MQUR01000017.1 GCF_001953875.1 Streptomyces amritsarensis | reverse complement strand
CCCCGGCCCGCCGCCGCCCCGCTTCCCCCCGAACGCACCCCCCAGCACGCCGTAACGGTGACTCCCGAAGCCATGAGACTAGGCAGGGAAGATGACATCCGGCCTCAGCGGCGATGAATTACGTGTTTCTGAATCGACATATACACAAACGGAATTGGCGGCACTCCGGGCACTTCAGGGACGAACCGCGCCCAACTGCTCCGCCAGCTCGACCGGGTCCGTCGTAGGCCGCGCGCAGACGAAATGCCGGCACACATACGCCGCCGGAAGGTCGTGCACCAGTGTGCGCTCGGCCAGAAGGGGGAACTCCCCCTCACCGCCCTCCGCGGCCTGCGGCAGCCCCACCGCCACCACCGCCCCAGGAGCCGTCCCCAGCAACGCCGCCCGGTGCAGCGCCGCCCGCGCCGGATCCCCCGGATGCCCGACCACGGCCACCTCACGCGGCCCGTCCACGAGCGCCTCGGCCACCGACAGCCCGTGCCCGATGAAACGCGGCACGCGCGGACCCAGCGCCTGCACCACCCCGAGCGCCCGCTCGGCCGCCGTACGGTGCGCCTCCGAGCCGGTGTGCGCCGCGTACGAGAGCAGTGCTCCCGCGGCGGCCGTCCACCCCGACGGCGCGGCCGTGTCCGTCGGATCCTGCGGCCTGCGGATCAGCTTCTCCGCGTCGTGCGCCGTGTCGTACAGCGACCCGTCCTCGGCGGTGAAGCGGTCCAGGACCAGGTCCAGCAGGAGCCCGGCGAATTCCAGCCACACCCCCTCACCGGTCACCGCCGCCAGGGCGAGGAAGCCCTCCGCGACGTCGCCGTAGTCCTCCAGCACCCCCGCGTTGGCGCCCACACGGCCGTCCTTGCTGGTCCGCGCCAGCCGTGGGGCCCGGCCCGCGGCCGCGTCGAAGTGCACCCGCACCAGCAGGTCGGCGGCCTCGGTCGCCCGCTCCACCAGGTCGGGCCGCTCGAAGTACGCCCCGCACTCGGCCAGCGCCGCGATGGCCAGGCCGTTCCACGCGGCGACGACCTTGTCGTCCCGCCCGGGCGCGGGCCGTTCCGCCCGCGCGGCCAGCAGCCGCGCCCTGATCCCGGCGATCCGCTCCGCGTCCACCGCCGGCCCGTCCTGCGGCAGCTGGAGCACGGACGTACCGTGCTCGAAGGTCCCCTCCTCGGTCACCCCGAAGTACCCGGCGGCGAGCGCCCCGTCGTCCTCCCCGAGCACCTCCCGCAACCGGCCGGGGGTCCAGGCGTAGTACGCCCCCTCGACGTGCTCGCCGGTCAGCGGGTCCTCGCTGTCGGCGTCGAGGGCGGAGGCGAAGCCGCCCTGCGCGGTCCGCAGCTCCCGGACCATGAAGTCGGCGGTCTCCAGCGCGACCCGCCGCGCGAGCTCCGAACCGGTGGCCCGCCACAGGTGGGCGTAGACCCGGCAGAGCAGGGCGTTGTCATAAAGCATCTTCTCGAAGTGCGGGACCACCCACTCCCGGTCCACCGAGTACCTTGCGAACCCGCCGCCGAGCTGGTCGTAGATCCCGCCGCGGGCCATCGCCTCACAGGTGTCGGCGGCCATCTGCAGCGCGCCCTCGGACCCGGTGCGCGCGTGGTGGCGCAGCAGGAACTCCAGCACCATGGACGGCGGGAACTTCGGCGCCCCGCCGAACCCGCCACGCGCGGCGTCGTACTCGCGCGTCAGCCCGAGCAGCGCCTGCGCGAGCTCCTCGGGCCCCGGGGTCCCGGCCTTCCCGTAGTCCAGCTGCCGCCCGGCCAGGTCCCGCGCGATCTTCTGCGCGACCTCGGCGACCTCCTCGGGCCGCCCCACCCAGGCGGCCCGTACGCCTTCGAGGACCTGCATGAAGGAGGGCATCCCGTGCCGGGGCTCGGGCGGGAAGTACGTCCCGAAGTAGAACGGCTCGGCGTCCGCGGTGAGGAACACGGTCATGGGCCACCCGCCCTGCCCGGTGGCGGCCTGCACGGCCTCCATGTACACGGCGTCGACGTCGGGGCGCTCCTCGCGGTCGACCTTGACCGACACGAAGTGCTCGTTCATGTACGCGGCGGTGTCGTCGTCCTCGAAGCACTCGTGTGCCATCACATGGCACCAATGACACGCAGAGTATCCGACCGACAACAGAACGGGCACATTGCGCCGCCGCGCCTCCTCGAACGCCTCCGCCGACCAGGGCCACCAGTCGACGGGATTGTCCGCGTGCTGAAGCAGATAAGGCGAGGTCACACCAGCCAACCGGTTCATACGGCCCAGCCTCTCACGCCGACACGGCCCTGCCGGTTCGGCCCGCAAGCCCCCGCCCCACTTGGCCGATTTGCACTCATGCGCCATCACGTGGTGAATACGGATCGCCCCTTTTGCACCCAGGTCGCCCTGCGGACGCTGAAGGTTCTGCCCCGACCCAAAGCCGGTGCCCGACCGGAAGCGGGCAGTACGCTGAGTCGAGCAGCACCGCATCCTCGAAGGAGGTACTCCATGTCCGCCGAGATGGTGGCGCCCGCGTGGATGCACACGCAGATCAGCGCGGAGCAGTACGACTCCTGGTCCGAGGAGCAGTGCGCCGGCATCGAGATCGTGGACGGGATGGTCGTCGTGAGCCCGAGCGCCTCCAAGCGGCACAACCGGCTGGCTCGGCTCCTGGCCAATGCCCTGGACGCCGCCGCGGGTCCGGACTGGAACGCCGACACGGACTTCGACGTCCGCCTGCAGGACGTTCCACTCACCAACCGCCGTCCGGACGTCACCGTCTACCGGGCGGAGACCATCGACCTCACGCCCACCCGCCCCGAGCATGTGCTCCTGGTCGTCGAGGTCGTATCGCCCGGTTCGGAAACAACCGACCGGGTCGTGAAGGTGGACCAGTACGCCAAAGCCGGCATCCCCTTCTACTGGCGGGTCGAGCAGGCCGCCACCGGGGTGCCGATCGTCTACACCTATGTCCTCGACCCAGCCACCAAGGCTTACAGGGACGGCGAGATGTTCACCGGCACCGTGAAGGCCGCCGCACCTTTCAGCGTCACGGTCGACCTCGGGACCATGTAGGAACGAGGAAGCCACTCGCCTCGCCTCCCGCTTCTGCCGTGATCGTTCGCGCCTCGGCGAGGGTGTCGGGAGTGGCCCGTGACGCTCAGGGCCGGTCGGCCCCAGGCGTACCGTGCCTGCGGAGCGCTCCGAGATACACACCGATCAGGATCAAGGGGGCGCCAAGCAGCAGGGAGGCCGTGAGGGGTTCGTCGTCGAGCCAGGCCGACAGCATGATCGTCACGATCGGGATGATGACGAAGACATACGCGGCCCTGGATGCGCCCCAGCGGCCGACCACGAACAGGTAGAGGACGAAGGTCAGTACGGAGCCTCCCACGACGAGATAGCCGAGGGCCCACCAGGTCGCCGGGCGGTCCGGCAGCCGCCAGGTGTCGCCGGCTGCGAGGGAGCCCGCGAAGAGCAGGACGGCCGCGGCGGTCATGCCCACCGCGTTCATCGTTACCGGATGCACCTTCGGCAGCCGTCGCACCAGTACGAGGGACTGGGCGAACGCCAGCACGCTCCCCAGGATCGCGAGAAAGGACAGCAGGGGTATGGAGCCCTGGAGCGGCGCCCTGGAGATGACGGCGACCCCGGCCGTGGCGAGGACGGTGCCGACCGCCGCCATCCATCGGAACGGCTCCACGCGCTGGGCCACTGCGAGCAGCAGGGTCGCCAGCGGGACCAGGGACAGAATGGTCTGGCCGAGTCCGGCGTGGATACGGACCAGCGCGTAGTACGCGAGCGCGAAGGTGACGCCGAAGTTGAGCACGCCGAAGAGCACGGACCCGGCCAGCGCCCTGCCGCGCGGAAACGCCAGCCTCCGTAGCGCCATGATGGCCAGCAGCACCAGTGCGGCGGCGCCGAAGCGCACGGCCGCGCCCCACAGCGGATCGAGTTCGCGGTTGCTGAAGCGGACCCCGACCGCGTTGCCACCCGCCAGGACCGCGGTGGAGGCAAAGGCGGCAAGGGTCAGGCGGTCCGGGGTGCGCTGCACCGGATCACCGTAGCCGCGGCGGACCCGCGCCTCCGATGGGACACACTCTGCCCCGGCACCGGACCACTCCGCCGGTGCACCAGTTCTGCTTCGGGGTCCGCGAAGGCGAGCCACCGGCGGGCCCATCTCGATGACCACCTGCCGCTGTGCGGCAGGCCTTCCATGGCCCGCGACCGGTGCCAGTCCTGGACCCGGCGGCTGCGCATCTCGCCCTCGGTGACGGTTCCTTGGAGGCGTGCGGCGCCTTGGAACAGTCTCCGGCCTCGGTGTACGGATCGCGCAGGCCGTCACGGGCCACGTAGACCCGTCACGGCGCCGAGGTGAGCGCCGCCATGAAGCGGATGAAGTCCTCAGGCATGCGGTGGAGGCGGTCGTCCGCGACGGCCACGACGCCCCGCAGCGGCCCGCCCGCGAAGGCGTGGCCGCGGTGGAGGTCGGCGAGCAGGTGGTCGAAGGCGGGGCGTTCCCGGTCGTCCTTGGTCGCGTTGCGCGCGTTGTCGGTGTAGGTGGCGACCACGACGCAGCCGTGCTCGTGGGCGGTGCGTTCGTTGATGCGGTGCTGGTGGCCTACGCCGCGTGCGTCGCGGTGGGGGGTGTCCCGCGAGGTTCGGGCGTAGGAGGCGACCGGTATCCGGTCCATGGAGCTTTCCCCGTCGAGAGTGGGTGCGATGCTCGCTACGACTGGCGGACGGTGCGCGGGGTTACGCGCCGGAGAGCGGTGGTCCGTCATCCCGCTTGCGGTGCAGGGGAGTTTGGGTGTTTCGACGCGGCCGCGCGAAGGAATTGTCGCTTCCCTCTGAACTAGCTCAGATTCCCTCGCGCGCGGCGGAGACCCGCAGGACACTGGGGGCACGTTGCCGGAGCTCTCTGAGGGGATGCCGATGCGGGACAGCCATCGTGGTGAGGCCGAGCGTCTGTTGGAGCGGGCCGTGGACGAGGCGGTCCGGCGGGGGGCGGGCTCGGCGGATGCCGCGGGTGGGGCTGTGGTCGACAGGGCGGCACTGCTGGCGCGCGGCCGGGAGGCCCTGGACGCACTCGCCGCGAGTGCGGCGCCCGAGTACGAGGCGTACGTGCGGGCGTTGGACGAGGCGGCGGCCGGGGACCAGTCGCTGGGTGAGGCCTTCCGGCGGGGGAACACCTCGACGGCGGTGCTGGTGACCGCGGTCGCGGCGGCCGCCGCCGTGGGGGCGGACCTGTCGCTGGGTGTGGCGGCGGGCACGGCGTTGACGGCGGGCGCCGTCGTGGGGATCGCGGGGGCGGTGGCGACGGTGGCGAAGGTGACGGCGCTGCACGTGCCCGCGGCGAACCGGCGGGCCGGCGAGCTGGGGCGGCCGGGCGGGGCGGAGCAGTTGAGACTCCAGTGGCTGTCGGCGTTGGAGGTGCGCGGGATACGTCCGTTCCTGGAGCAGCAGCGTGCGGTGGCCGCGGCGGCGCGGGCGCCCCGGCCGGTGGGGCTGTCGCCGGCGCGGGCGGCGGGGCAGTTGCGTGGGGTGGACCGTAGTGCGGAGGCCAGGCGGCGCAGTGCGCTGGAGCAGTCGTTCGGGCAGTTGCCGGATGTGGCGGACCGGTTCGCGGGGCGGCGGGCGGAGTTGACACGGATCGCGCAGTGGGTGCAGGCGGCGCGGGCGAGTACGCAGACGCGCCCGGTGGTCGTGGTGTTGCACGGGGAGCCGGGGGTGGGGCGGACGGCGCTGGCGTTGCGGGCGGCCCATGCGCTGCGGGACCAGTTCCGGGGTGCGTGTGTGGTGGACATGCGGGGCGGTTCGCCGGGCGGGGAGCCGGGTGAGGCGCCGTTGTCGACGCGGGAGGCCTTGTTGCACCTGATGAACCGGCTGGGTGCGCCGCGGGAGCAGTTGCTGTTCCGGGAGGGTGCGTCGGCGGAGCAGCAGGTCAGGCGGCTGGGTGAGTTGTACCACCAGCACTTGCGGGGGTTGCCGGTGACGGTGCTGCTCGACGATGCGGTGGACGCGGCACAGGTGCGGATGCTGGTGCCGGAGCGTTCGGAGAGCCTGGTGCTGGTGACGGCGCGGGAGCCGTTGGAGTTGCCGGAGGATCTGGCGGCGTGGGTCCATCAGCTGCCGGTGGAGCGGCTGGACGGGGACGCGGCGGCGGAGCTGGTGCGGGCGGTGGCGCCGGGGGCGGCGGGGGCCACGGGTGCTGCGGGTGTTGTGGGTGCCGCGGGTGTTGCTGCCGGGGTGGCTTCGGTGGTGGAGGTGAGCGGTGGGCTGCCGCTCGCGCTGCGGATGCTGGCTCCGCTGGTGGGTGACGGCGTGGAGGCTCCCATGGGCGAGGGGGGCGGGCGCGGGGTGCATCCGGTGGAGGCGGCGCTGCGGGCGGCGGACGCCCGGCTGGCCGAGCCCGCCCGGCTGCTGTTGCGGCGGTTGCCGCTGGCCGGGCGGGCCTCGCTGGGGGGTGCGGCGGCGGCCGCGCTGGCCGACGTACCGGAGCAGGCGGCGTTGCGGACGTTGGAGGAGTTGTGGGAGGCCGGGCTGATCGAGCGGGTCCGGGGCCAGCGGTTCCGGATGCATGACGCGGTGCGGGCGTACGCGGCGGCCCGGTTGGCGGCGGACGAGGACCGGGCGCAGGCGGTGGCGGCGCACGAGCGGCTGATCCGGAACTACGCGCAGCTGGCGGACTCGGTGATCCGGATGGTCGACGGGAAGATGTCGACGCGGGCGAACCAGTTCGGCGGGCACGGCTTCGTCTCGTTGGACGCGGCATTGCGGTGGCTGGATGACGAGTCGAGTTTCATCACGGCGGCGCTGCGGCATTCGGAGGGGGTGGACCAGCAGGCGGTGCTGGATCTGCTGGGTGCGTTGTGCGACTTCTGCCTGCTGCGCGGGGACCTGTACCGGCTGGGTGAGATCGATGAGCTCACCCAGGCGGTGGAGGCGGGTCGGCAGGGTCAGGAGGGGGCGCAGGGCCGGCTGGTGCGGTCGGTGCAGTGGCGTACGGGTATCGCGGCGCGTCAGCTGGGCGAGCTGGACAAGGCGCGGACGACGCTGACGTCGGTGGTGGACCAGTACATGGAGGCGCACCAGGAAGCGGGGGCGGCGATGGCGCTGGTCTCGCTCGGGATCACGCTGCACCACCAGGGCAATCTGCCGGAGGCGGCGGTGCGGATCCGTGAGGCGCTGGTGCTGCAGGAGTCGGCGGAGCTGGCGGGTGACCGGGCGTGGGCGCTGCACGCGCTGGCGGCGGTGGAGCGGGATCTGGCGCATCTGGCGGAGGCGACGCGGCTGTTGGAGGCGTCGCTGGAGTTGCACCGGGAGAGCGAGAGCGTGCACGGGGAGGCGTGGGCGCACTTCCAGCTGGGGCAGGTGCACCTGCGGTTCGGTGAGGTGGGGCAGGCGGAGAAGGAGCTGGACCTGGCGTTGCAGTTGTACGGGCGGACGCGGGACGACCGTGGTGAGGCCTGGGCGCTGACGCAGCTGGGTCGGGCGCGGGTGGTGGCCGGGGATCCGGAGCCGGCGGTGGAGCGGCTGCGGGAGGCGCTTGCGCGGCATCGGGAGGCGGAGGACGCGCGCGGGGAGGCGTGGACGCAGTACTACCTGGGGCAGGCGCTGGAGGTGGGCGGGGAGCGGGACCGGGCGGTGCGGGAGCTGGAGCGGGCGCGGACGATGTTCTCGCGGATGCGGGACGTGTACGGGCTGGCGCACGCCCGGCACCATTCGGGCCGGGTGACGCGGGACCAGCGGGCGGCGCAGACGGGGAACCTGCGGAATTCGGGCTTCGCCCGGCAGCTGCTGGTGGATGCGCGGGCGGACTTCCAGCGGATCGGGCTGGCGCACGGTGAGGCGTGGACGTGCCTGGAGCTGGCGGTGGTGGACGCGGGCAACGGGCGGTTGTCGCAGGCGCTGGGACTGTGCGAGGAGGCGGTGCGGCTGTTCATCTCGTACGGGGACCGGCGCGGGGAGGACTGGGCGCGGTTCCTGCGGTGCACGCTGTTGCCGTACGTGGGTCTGGCGGGGCCGGGTGTGCCGGAGGAGGCGCGGGCGGAGTTGGCCCGGCTGGTGGAGGCGCCGCATCCGGCGCGTGACGGCCGGCTGGCGGACTGCCTGGAGACCTACGGGGTGATCCTGGGCCGGGGTGTGGATCCGGTGGAGGGCTGGCAGGCGTGGCGGCTGGGGCTGGTACCGGACCTGCACTCGCGGGAGGTCATGGGCGTGCCGCGGGTGTGAACGGCAGGACCGTCACGCCCACCCCGCCCGGCGCGGCGACCGCGGACCGGCACGGCCGGTGGTCGAGCCCGGCGCGGCGGCCGCTACACGGCGACTGCGCGGCTGAGCCGACCGGCAGGTCGCACGAGCCGATGAGGGAGGCCCGGCCCGGATCGGTGGCCGCAGGCCGGGGCCGCAGGCCGGGGCCGCAGGCCGGGGCCGCAGGCCGGGGCCGCAGGCCGGGGCCGCAGGCCGGGGCCGGGGGCCGCAGGCCCCGGAGGTGGCCGCAGGCCCCGGAGGTGGCCGCAGGCCCCGGAGGTGGCCGCAGGCCGGACGCAGGCCCGTAGGCCCCGGTCGGTGGCCAGGGGGCCGGGTCGGTGGCCGGGGGGCCGCAGGCCCGGAGGGGTGGCCGCGGGCCATTAGCGCCGCAAGTCCAGCTCGGCGCGGCCGCCGATAGACGGGGGCTGCCCCGTCTGAGCTGACCGGCAGGTCGCAGAAGCCGGAGGCACACGCCCGGCCCGGATCGGTGGTCGGGGGCGGGAGGCCCGGACCGGTGGTCGGGGGCGGGAGGCCCGGACCACCGGTTGCCGGGGGCCGCAGGCCCGAGCCGCCGCCGGGGCACAGCCGCGGGCCCGAGCCGGTGGGGCGCAGCCCCGGACCGGCCAGCCGCACGCCCGCCCCGCCGGGCGCAGCCCCGTACCGGTACCGGTACGCCCACCCCGCCGGGGCGCAGACCCAAACCAGTACCGGCACGCCCACCCCGCCGGGGCGCAGGCCCGGACCGGTGCCGGCACGCCCACCCCGCCGGGGCGCAGACCCGGACCGGTACCCGCAGGCCCACCCCGCCGGGGCAGCCCCAGACCGTAGCCGCAGGCCCACACGGGTGGCGCAGCCCCCGACCGGTCAGCCGCACGCCCACCCCGCCGGGGCGCAGACCCGGACCGGTACCCGCAGGCCCACCCGCCGGGGCGCAGCCCCGAGCTGGTAGCCGCGGGCAGCCCCTGGGCGGTAGGCGCAGGCCCGGGTCGATGGGCCCGGTGGTCGAGGTTGCGGGGCGGCTGAGGCTCGGCGGCCGCGGCTGGATGGCCGGGCCGACCGGCGGGTCGCCGAGGGTCGGCGCCGGTCGAGGCGAAGGGTCACGGAGCAGGCGGGGGCCGCCGGGGCGGGCGTGGCACGGACGGCACCCGCGGCAGCTCGGCGGCCACGCTGCGCCGACCGGCGGGTCGCCCAGGGTCGGCGCCGGTCCAGGCGGAGGGTGCGGAGCGCGGGCGCGGGCCGACGGGGCCGGCGTGGCCCGGGCGGCAGCCGCCGGAGTTCGGCGGCCACGGCTGCGCCGAGACGCAGGCGGCATGGCGGCATGGCCGCGTGGCCGCGGTGGCACGGGCGGCAGCCGTCGGGGCGGGCGGCGCGGTGCCGGGCGGTGGTCGGCTGGGGCGCCGTGGCCATGGCTGGGGCCGCCCCACCGTCGTGGGCGGGGCGGCGTGCCGCGGCGGGGGCCGGGCCGGTGTCGCGGGTCCGGGCGGGAGCCCGGACGGGGTACGGCTAGTGCTGTGGCCGGAAAGGTTTGCCGGGGCGCGGCGTCCGGTGCGGTGCATCGCAAGGCGGAGGGCCGCGGCTCGTACTGGACGTACTCGCGCGGTCCGACAACGCGGCGAGGTGCCGTGCCGGGCGTCGCGACCCGGTGAACCTTGCCGGTCACAGCACTAGGTGGTCGGCTTGGCCGTGGGGGCCGGTTCGGGGGCCTCTTCGAAGTCGACCCGGCCCATGTGCCGGTTCATGGACTTCATCAGGGCCCACACACCGAGTGCGAGGACCGCGAACACGATGAAGCCCAGGATTCCGGGGGTGACCTTGTTCTTGTCGAAGGTGTCACCCGCCAGCGGGAGGAGCTGGGTCAGTGCTGCCTGCGTAGCGCTCATGGTCAGGCATTCTCCCGGATGCCCGCGAAGAGGTCGGACTCGGGGAGGGAGGTGTCGACGAGCGACTTCGCGAGCTCGTACTCCTCGGTGGGCCAGACCTCCTTCTGGACCTCCATGGGGACGCGGAACCAGCCGCCGTCCGGGTCGATCTGGGTGGCGTGCGCGATGAGGGCCTTGTCGCGGATCTCGAAGAAGTCCGCGCAGGGGATGTGGGTGGTGAGGGTCCGCTCCTTGCGCTCGAACTCCTTCCACCGCTCCAGCCACTCGCCGTAGGGGGAGTCCAGGCCGCGGGAGAGCATCGCCTCGTGCAGGGCGATGGTGCGCGGCTTGTTGAAGCCCTGGTTGTAGTAGAGCTTCTGCGGCTGGTACGCGGGGCCGTACTCGGCCTCGGGGTACTTCTCGGTGTCGGCCGCTCCGTCGAAGGCCACCATCGAGATCTTGTGGGTCATGATGTGGTCGGGGTGCGGGTAGCCGCCGTTCTCGTCGTACGTGGTGACGACCTGCGGCCTGAAGGCGCGGATCTTCTTGACGAGCTCGCCGGCGGCCTCGTCGACGTCGGCGAGGGCGAAGCAGCCTTCGGGGAGCGGGGGCAGCGGGTCGCCCTCGGGGAGGCCGGAGTCGACGTAGCCGAGCCATTCCTGCTCGACGCCGAGGATCTGGCGGGCTTCCTCCATCTCCTTGGCGCGGACCTCGTGGATGTTCTCCTCGATGTACGCGTCGCCCTGGAGCTTGGGGTTCAGTACGGAGCCCCGCTCGCCGCCCGTGCAGGTCACGACCATGACGGGGACCCCTTCGGACACGTACTTTGCCATCGTGGCCGCGCCCTTGCTCGACTCGTCGTCGGGGTGGGCGTGGACGGCCATCAGTCGAAGCTGCTCGGTCAAAACAGGATCCTCTGCGATTCGGCGCGACACTCGGCTTCTATAGTGACCGAACTGGGGGGCGGAAAATTCCAGGGATGACCGGCCCTCCCCAGCGAGAGGAAAAGATCATGAGCGCGGTGCGCGAAGGACTGCCCGAGGGCCGGTACGGCCGGTCGGCGGACGAGCGTGCGGACCGGAAGCTCAAGATCATCGGGGCGGCGCTGGGTGCCTTGCTGCTGGGTGTGATCGGCTGGATCGGCTGGGACTACGTCGCGGGCCGGAGCGTGAGCGCCGAGGTCATCAAGTTCCAGGTGATTTCGGACACCGAGGTGAAGGTGCACCTGGAGGTCCGCAAGGACCCTTCGATCACGGGCGTGTGCACCATGGTCTCCCAGGACGAGGAGCACGCCGAGGTGGGCCGGGCCGACTTCACCTTCGCCCAACCCGAGTCCCGGGTCGACGAGGTCGTCTCGGTGAAGACCACCGGCCGGGCCACCATGATCGAGCTGGTGGGCTGCCAGCCCGCGGGGTCCGCCGGCTGAGCCACTCGCCGACGCACCCGCCGAGGCACTCCGCCGACGCTTGGGAGTGCGGTTCGCGGGGCAATGGCCCTCTGGGGTCCTCCCCCTTTTCTTCCCGAATTGTTAGGCTCGTGGTTTCGTCCGCCGCTGGCGGCGCTGAAGTCCCCTGTACCGACGAGGAGCACCCGTGACCCAGACGAGCGAGAGCGTCACCTGGCTGACCCAGGCGGCGTACGACCAGCTGAAGGCGGAGCTGGACTACCTCTCTGGTCCCGCCCGCACGGAGATCGCCGCGAAGATCGCAGCCGCCCGCGAGGAGGGCGACCTGCGCGAGAACGGCGGCTACCACGCGGCCAAGGAGGAGCAGGGCAAGCAGGAGCTCCGGGTCCGCCAGCTCACGCAGCTCCTGGAGAACGCCAAGGTCGGGACCGCGCCCGCGTCCGACGGCGTGGTGGCCCCGGGCACCCTCGTGAAGATCGCCTTCGACGGCGACGAGGACGACACGATGGAGTTCCTGCTGGCGTCGCGCGAGTACGCGTCCGCGGACTTCGAGACGTACTCCCCGCAGTCCCCGCTGGGCGCCGGCGTGCTCGGCAAGTCGATCGGCGAGGACGCCGAGTACGAGCTGCCGAACGGCAAGAAGGCCTCCGTCAAGGTCCTGGACGTCAAGCCCTTCACCGGCTGATCACCCCCGATCGCCCTTGGTTCGCAGATGATGCCCCGGCCGGCTCCCCGGCCGGGGCATCACGCGTACGGGGGCACGCGTACAGGACTCGTGCGCGTGGGTCGGGGCGCGTGCGCGTGGGTCGGGGCGCGTGGCCGGGGTGTCGCGCCGGTCCGGTCCGCCTGCCCGTCCGGCCCGCCTGCCCGTCCAGCCGGCCGGCCGTCTGCCCGTCCAGCCGGTCCGTCGGCCGCCGGTCCGCTAGCCCATCACCTTGTAGCCCGCGCCGTGCAGCGTCCGCGCGACCTCCGCGCAGTGCTCCGGTCCCTTGGTCTCTAGGTGCAGTTCCACCTCCACCTCCGTGAGCCCCAGCCGCGGGTCGGTCCGTACGTGGCTCACGTCCAACACGTTCGCGTCGACCACCGACAGCACCCCCAGGAGCCCGGCCAGCGCCCCCGGACGGTCCGCCACGCGCAACCGCAGGGACAGGTACCGGCCCGCCGCCGCCATGCCGTGCCGCAGGATCCGCTGGAGCAGGAGCGGGTCGACGTTGCCGCCGGACAGTACGGCGACCACGGGGCCCGCGCCGTACAGCTCGGGCTCGCTCAGCAGGGCCGCCACCGTACTGCAGCCGGCCGGCTCGACCACGAGCTTGGCCCGTTCCAGGCAGAGCAGCAGGGCGCTGGAGAGGGCGTCCTCGGACACGGTGCGCACGTCGTCGAGGAGCTCGCCGATGATCTTGAAGGGGACGTCGCCGGGGCGGCCCACCTTGATGCCGTCGGCCATCGTGTTCGGCTGGTCGATCGAGACCGGGTGGCCTGCCTTGAGGGAGGGCGGGTACGCGGCCGCGCCCGCCGCCTGCACCCCGATCACCCGCACGTCGGGCCGCAGCGCCTTCACGGCGACGGCCACCCCGGCGGCGAGCCCGCCGCCGCCGATGCCGACGAGGATGGTGCGCACTTCCGGGCACTGCTCCAGGATCTCCAGGCCCACCGTGCCCTGGCCGGCGATGATGTCGCGGTGGTCGAAGGGGTGGATGAAGACCGCGCCCGTGCGGTCGGCGTAGTCCTGGGCCGCGGCGAGGGTCTCGTCGACGACCTGGCCGTGCATGCGGACGTCGGCCCCGTACTCCTGGGTCGCGGCGACCTTCGGCAGCGGCGCCCCGACCGGCATGAACACGGTGGAGCGGACCCCGAGGAGCGAGGAGGCCAGGGCCACGCCCTGGGCGTGGTTGCCGGCGCTGGCGGCCACGACGCCGGCGGCGCGCTGCTCGGGGCGCAGGCCCGCGATGCGCACGTAGGCTCCGCGGAGCTTGAAGGACCCGGTGCGCTGGAGGTTCTCGCACTTGAAGTGGACCGGCGAGCCGGTGAGTGCGGACAGGTGCCTGCTGCCTTCCATCGGCGTGACCCGGGAGACGCCGGAGAGCATCTTCTGAGCCCCCCGGACGTCGTCGAGGATGACCTGGGGAACGGGCTGGGGCACGCGGTAGTTCATGCCGCCAGTCTCGCAGCCCGGGCGCGGCCGGGCGCGGAGCGGCCGCAGGGGCTGCGGGAGGGTCGGGGCGGAGACCGGGGCGGCTGTCGGGGCAGGGTCGAAATCTCGCCATCCGGGACGCCCGCAGGACGGGTGCCCCGGCGGGCTGTACCAGTTCTCGTACGAGGCGTACGAGCCGCCGCAGGGCCGCGTACTGTGTCCCCCATCCTTGTCGGACCCACGCGAAGAGAGCCCACGGCCATGCCTTCCACCCCGGCCAATTCCGATCTGTCCGTGCAGGCCGAAGCGCCCGCCGGAGCCGGTCTCCTCGACGCGCTCCAGCACCAGGTGGCGGTTTTCGCCCGGCGCGCCGAGCAGACCCGTCTGGGCGGCGTGGGCCAGGCCCGCAACTCGATGGACCGCGCCGCCTACCTGCTGCTCAACCGGCTCGACCTGGAAGGGCCGATGGGCGTCAAGGCGCTCGCCGGCGGCATGGGGATCGACTCCTCTACGGTGACCCGGCAGGTGGCGCCGCTGGTCGACGGCGGTCTGGTCAAGCGGACCTCGCACCCCGAGGACGGGCGGGCCGTGGTCCTCGCGCTGTCCCCGCGGGGGTTGGCGCGCCTGGAGGAGGTGCGCTCCTCGCGGCGCGAGCTCATGGCCCGGGTGACGGAGGGTTGGAGCGAGGACGAGCGCGAGTCGTTCACCGGGCTGCTGACGCGCTTCAACCTGTCGCTGTCGGAGCTGATGGCGGCCGTGGCCGAAGCCGGTCCGGCCTCCTGAGCGGAGTCCGTCCGTCCTATTGACCTGACCGGTCCCACCGGCCGCACTATGTGAATATGCGGGCGGTTGATCAACAGGCGGGCCCCTATGGGGAGTTCGAAGCTTTCGTCGCGGGTGCGGCGGGGCGTCTCCTGCATGTCGCGGTGCTGCTGACGGGCGAACCGGAGTCGGCCCGCCGGCTGCTCGCGGACGCGCTGGCCCGTACGTACGCGAACTGGCGGCGCCTGCGCGCGGACGACCCCTACGACTTCACCCGCCACGAACTGTGCGCCGCCTTCGCCCGGACCGGCTGGCGCCACCACGGCGGGTCCGGGGTGCTGGCGCGGCTGAGCCCGCCGGAACGGCTCGTGGTCGTCCTGCGGCTCTACGAGGGGCTCGCGGAGGAGGTCACGGCGGCGCAGCTCGGGATGCCGGTGGAGCGGGTCCGCGTGCTGTGCAACCGGGCCGTGTCCCTGCTGCGGTCCCGGGAGGCGGCGTGAGCGGGCTCCCGGACCGGAAGGAAGCCCAGGTCAAGCAGCTCCTGGAAGGGCCTTACCCGGTGGTGCCGACGGGCTTGGCGGCGGGCGCGGCGGCCCGTGGGGACCGGCTGCTGCGCCGGCGCCGTGCGCTGCGCCGGTTCGGCTGGGCGGTGCTGTTCGCCGCCGCGGTGGCCTTCGCCGTGTGGGCTTCGCTGACGCGCCCCTGGGCGGGCCCGCCGACCGGTATCTCCCCGCCGCTGGAAGGCTGGTAGCCCCGCCCTCGCGACTGCGCCGCGCCGGGCGGAGCCGGAGCCGGAGCCTGGCGGGCCCGCCGGGGCCGGTTTCCGCGGCGTCGACCCGGACCGCCGAGGTCCCATCAGCCCGGCGGAGCCAAGCCAGAAGGCCCCGGCGGGTCCGCCGGGGCCGGGTGGGCCGGGCCCCGGCGGGTTCTGCGGGGCTAGCCCAGGGCCTGGGTCAGGTCCGCGATCAGGTCGTCGGCGTTCTCGATGCCCACCGAGACGCGGATCAGGTCCGCCGGGACCTCGAGGGCCGAGCCGGCCACCGAGGCGTGCGTCATGCGGCCCGGGTGCTCGATGAGGGACTCGACGCCGCCCAGGGACTCGGCCAGCGTGAAGATCTTGGTGCGGCCGCACACCGCGACGGCCTCTTCCTCGCCGCCGGCGACCTGGAAGGAGACCATGCCGCCGAAGTTGCGCATCTGCTTGGCGGCGATCTCGTGGCCCGGGTGCTCGGGCAGGCCCGGGTAGAGGACCTTGGTGACCTTCGGGTGCCGCTTGAGCACCTCGACGATCTTGGCGGCGTTCTCCGCGTGCCGGTCCATGCGCACGGCCAGGGTCTTGATGCCCCGCAGCACGACCCACGAGTCGAACGGCCCGGCCACCGCGCCCATCGCGTTCTGGTGGTAGGCCAGTTCCTCGCCCAGCGCCTCGTCGGCGGTGACGAGCGCGCCGCCGACCACGTCGGAGTGGCCGCCCATGTACTTGGTCAGCGAGTGCACGACCACGTCCGCACCCAGCGCCAGGGGCTGCTGGAGGTACGGCGAGGCGAAGGTGTTGTCCACGACCAGCTTGGCGCCGGCGGTCCGCGCGATGTCGGCGACGACGGCGATGTCGGTGATGCCGAGCAGCGGGTTGGAGGGGGTCTCGACCCAGATGACCTTCGTCTTCGGGGTGAGGGCGGCACGTACGGAATCGGCGTCGGAGGTGTCGGCCACCGACCACTCCACGCCCCAGCGGGAGACGACCTTCGCGAAGAGGCGGAAGGTGCCGCCGTAGGCGTCGTTCGGGATGACCACGTGGTCGCCCGGGGAGAGCAGCGTGCGCAGCAGGCAGTCCTCGGCGGCCAGTCCGGACGCGAAGGCGAGGCCGCGGCGGCCGCCTTCCAGCGCCGCGAGGTTCTCCTCCAGGGCGGTGCGGGTCGGGTTGGCGCTGCGGCTGTACTCGTAGCCGCCGCGCAGGCCGCCGACGCCGTCCTGCTTGTAGGTGGAGACCTGGTAGATCGGGGGCACGACCGCGCCGGTCTGCGGGTCGGCGGTGTTGCCCGCGTGGATCGCGCGGGTCTCGAAGCTCTGGTGCTCGTGGCTGTCGTCGCTCATGGTCAGATGCTATGCCCAGGCCCGGTGTGCACCCCCCCTATTCGCCTGCGGCCCCCTCGGTCTGGTTCGCTGGAGGCATGGAGATTCTGTGGTTCCTGTTCGCGGTGCTCATGATCGTGTTCATCGTCGGCCCGTTCGTCCGGCGCGGGCGCGGCGGCATCCGTCTGGTCGCGCCGGGCAGCCCTGACGCAGCCGACCCGGCGAACTACGGATTCGACCGGCAGGAAGACCTCGACATCCGCATCCCCGGGCCCGACCAGGACCTGATGGACGCCCTGGACAACGTGCGGCGCACCGGCCAGTGGCAGGCGGCGTCGCAACTGCTGGCCGGGACCCCGCGGGAGGGCGAACGGCGCTGGCAGCGGGTACAGGCCTTCGGCGGCGCGGCCGCCCTTGAGCTGGCGGCGCAGCCGGGCGTGGGCGCGCAGTGGCTGAAGGCGTGGCGGCTGGAGGCGGACAAGGACGCGGGCGGTGCGCAGGTGCACGCGGAGCTGCTGGTGCAGCAGGCGTGGCGGCAGTCGGGCGGTGTCGGCTCCGAAGACCACCGGATCATCCTGGAGGAGGCCCGGGAGGCGTGCCGCAAGGCCGCGCTGCTGGCACCCGGGGACCCGGTCCCGTACATCACGGAGCTGGCGATCGCCCGGGGTCTGGCGTACCCGGAGGCGGAGTTCGACGAGCTGTGGGCGAAGGTCATCGACCGGGCACCGGAGCACATGGGTGCGCACATTGCGGCGCTGCACTACTGGTGCGCGAAGTGGCACGGGTCGCGGGAGAAGGCCGACGCCTTCGCGCACGCGGCCGCGGCGCGCGCCCCGCAGGGCTCGCTGCTGGCGGCGCTGCCGCTGTTCGCGCTGTACGAGAACCTGCCGGACGTGATCCTCAGCAGCGGTTTCCACCGGGGGGAGGCCGTGACGCGGGCGGTGGAGGGCGCGCTGTACGCGGTGCACACGGCCCGGCAGGACGACCCCATGCTGGCGCACGTACGGCACCTGCTGCTGCTGTTCCTGGTCAACATGGAGCGGTGGGCGGAGGCGATGGAGCAGGTCCGCCACGTGGACGGGTACGTCGGCGCGCTGCCGTGGTCGGCGGCGGAGGACCCGGCGGCGCAGTACGCGCTGTACCGGGCCCTGGCGGTGGCCGGCTACGAGGCCAACGGCGGCTCCCCGGCGACGCTCCCCCAGTAGGCTGCCGCGAGGCCGGGTCCGCGAAGGCCCGCCCGCCCCGCGCCGCCCGGCACCGCGCCTCGCCGCGTTGTCGGGCGCACCGCGGCCCTGCGGGCTGGCGAACCTGCCCCTCGGCCCTCCGCCCGGCGGACCTCCCCCGGCCCTGCGGGGCCCGGCGACCCTTCCCCCCGGCCCTGCGGGCCCGCGGCGGGCCCGGGGCGCCGGGCCCCGCGGGGCCCGCCCTTCGCGCGGGCGAGGCGGCGCTCCCGCCCCGGGGACCGCAGCGGAGCGGCGCCCCGCGCGCGGGTCCCTACCCGCGAGTACCCCCCGCGAGCAGCGGCGACGAGCGGTGAATAAGGTTGCCGTCAACAATCTTCGAGCCGCATCATGCGGCGTGGCGGCCATCGACCCCCGCCACGCGGCTCAGCACCGTTCTTCATCCCGGGGGGGATCTGTCCATATGGGCGCTTCTCTGCGCGCCGTGCGCGCGCTCGTCCTGCTCGCAGGCTTCTATCTGCTCGGCGTCTTCCTGCTCGCCGCCCTCGTGGGCGTCGACTTCGCCGTCGTCACCTGGCTGCACGGCCCGGTCGCCTTCAAGATCATCATCGTGTCGGTCGTCCTCGCCGTTCCGATCGTCCGCGGCCTGTTCATGCTCCGCACCCCCAAGGGCGAGCCGCCGGCCGGCATCCCGGTCACGGAGGCGCAGGAGCCGCTCCTGTGGCGGACCGTGCGCGAGATCGCCCAGCAGGTCGGTACCCGCGCCCCCGACGAGATCGTGCTGATCGACGAGGTGAACGCGGCCGTCGCCGAGGACGCGCGGATGCTGGGCCTGCGGCCCGGGACCCGCCGCCTCTACCTCGGCCTGCCCCTGATGACGGGCCTGGACGAGATGCAGCTGCGCGCCGTCCTCGCCCACGAGATGGGCCACTACGCCAACTTCGACACGCGCCTCACCCCGCTGATCGCCCGCGGCCGCGCCCAGCTGATCCGTACGATCGGCCACTTCCACGAGCGCGCCGACAACAAGGTCGCCAAGGAGCGGGCCCGCCAGGAGAAGCGGGACGAGAAGCGCGTCGCCAAGGGCAAGGGCGCCAAGGGTGTCGACACCTCCGGCCAGGGCGCTACCTACCGCGCCATGGCCAAGATCTACATGGCGTACGGCAACTTCTACATGCGTGCGACCCGCACCGCCGGCCGCCGCCAGGAGCTCGCCGCCGACCTCGCCTCCGTGCGCGTCGCCGGCCGCGACTCCGCCGCCTCCGCCCTGCGCGAGATCAACGCCCTGGACTCCGCGCACGACTTCTACATGAGCTCCTACGCCACCCTCGGTGTCGGCGCCGGCCTGCTGCCCCGCCCCGGCGAGGTCTTCGGCGGCCTGCGCAAGCTGCTCGACGCCCGCTCGGAGGACCTGGACGACCTGCGCCGGGACCTGTCGACCGAGCCCGCCTCCCCGTACGACTCCCACCCCCCGCTCGCGGAGCGCGTCGCCCGTATCGAGGCCCTGCCCGACGACGGCCGCGGCGGGCAGGCCGCCCGTCCCGCGCTGGAACTGCTGTCCGACGCGGGCGCCGCGCTGGCGGCGCTGGAGCAGGTCGTCCTCACCCCCGAAGCCCTCGCGCTCAAGCGGGTCGACTGGGAGGACCTCGTCCACCAGTCGATGACGCAGTACGTCGGCCAGGGCGCGGAGGAGATCCGCGAGGCCTTCGCAGCCGAGGGCGCGGGCCCCGGGCTGCCCGCCCTGCTCGACGCGATCGACGCCGACCCGGCGGTGCGCTGGCGCATCGCCGACCGCTTCCCGAAGTCGGAGGAGGCCGCGGCCGCCACGGGCCGCACGGCCCGCGAGTTCGCCCGCCCCGCCGTGCGGCGCGCCCTGAACCAGTTGGTCACCGTGGAGCTGACGGGCCGCGGCGCGGCCCGCTGGCAGCTGTCCTGGTCCGACTCGGCCGCCCTGAGCTACCCGGCCGACGGCTTCGAGGAGGAGCTGCGCCTGGCCCTGGACGCGGCCGTCGCCGACCTGCCCGACACCGAACCCCTGCGAAAGCTGGTGCTTGCCCCGTGATCGGTCTGTACATCCTCGGCGCCATGCTGCTGTTCGGCGCGTTCAAGGTGCTGCGGGGCGTCTACTACATCCGCAAGGCGAAGCGGCTGGAGGCGGAGGTGGCCGCCTTGGAGGGCCGGACCGTGGCCTCCGACGGCCGCACCGCCGCCGCCAAGGCCGAGAAGAAGGCCCAGCAGGCCGCCGCGGTCGTCGCGCTGGGCTTCGTACCGGAGGCCGAGCTCGACACGGACAACGCGCGGCCGGTGCCGGCCGGGCGCAAGGCCGCGCTCGACGCGGTCCGCGCCGGCGACTGGGAGGCGGGAGCCGCGTACGTCGAGGCGTGCGGGACGGACTGGGAGGAGCGCTGGCAGCGCGTCCGCGCCCTGGCCGAGGTGGCGGCCGAGGACGACGCCTGGCTGCTGGCCTGGCGCGCGGCCCGGCCGGCCGACCCGACCGCGGCCCTGGTGAACGCCGACACGAGCGTCGCGGTGGCGTGGAACGTACGCGGCAGCCTGACCGCCGAGCACACCACGCGGGAGCAGTTCCGGATCTTCCACGAGCTGCTGGTCAAGGCGCAGGCGGACGCGCACGAGGCCCAGCGGCTGGCCGGTCCCGCGGACCCGGTCCCGTACATGATCGAGCAGCCCGTCGCGCAGGGCCTGGGCTACGCCCACGAGCAGTACGGCGAGCTGTGGGCGCAGATCACCCGCCGCGACCCCAAGGTGCTGACGGCGCACACCAGCGCCCTGCAGTACTGGTGCGCCAAGTGGCGCGGCTCGCACGAGCTGGCGCTGGCCTTCGCGCGCGAGTCGGCCGCCTCGGGCAAGCCGGGTGAGCTGCTGTCGCTGCTGCCGCTGACGGCTTACTTCGAGCAGAAGGTGAGAGAGTCCGACCTCAGGTCGGAGACGTTCTTCAAGGAGCCGGAGGTCGTCGCGGCGGTGGAGGCGGCCCTCGGGGACCTGGCGGCGGCCGACCCGGACGACTGGCGGACGGTCCGGCTGCGCCACCTGCTCGCCTACTTCCTGTTCTGGCAGGACCGGGAGGCGGAGGCGGTCGAGCACTTCCGGCACATCGACGGCTACATCGGGGCCCTGCCCTGGTCCTACGCGCCGAGGTCCGCGTACGTGTACGCGCGGGACTGGACGGTACGCAAGGTCACGCCCGGCCTGTGAGGCACGGTCCGGGGGCGGGGCGGGGAATCCCGGCCCGCCTTCCGCGCGTTGTCCCTCCCACAAGGAGGGAATCCATGTTCTCGTACCGCCGTACGCCCGAGCTCCCCACCCGCGAGGAGGCCCTGACGGGCCGCGCGGAGCCGCTGTTCGCCCTTCCCGAGAAGCACACCGTGCTCGGCAACCCGCTGGCCGGCCCCTATCCGGCCCACCTGGAGGTCGCCGACTTCGGGCTGGGCTGTTTCTGGGGCGCCGAGCGCAAGTTCTGGCAGACCCCCGGGGTGTGGACCACGCTGGCCGGCTACCAGGGCGGCTTCACGGAGAATCCGACGTACGAGGAGGTGTGCTCGGGCCTGACCGGCCACACCGAGGTCGTCCGCGTGGTGTTCGACCCGGCACAGGTCTCCTACGCGGCCCTGCTCAAGCTGTTCTGGGAGTCCCACGACCCGACCCAGGGCTTCCGCCAGGGCAATGACGTCGGCACCCAGTACCGTTCGGCGCTCTACACGCACTCCCCCGCCCAGCAGGCGACGGCGGAGGCCTCCCGCACGGCCTACCAGCAGGTCCTGGGCTCCTCGGGCTACGGGCAGATCACCACGGCCGTGCTCCCTGCCGCGGAGCGCCCGTTCTGGCCTGCGGAGGCCTACCACCAGCAGTACCTCGACAAGAATCCGGGCGGCTACTGCGGCATCGGCGGCACGGGCGTGGCCTGCCCGATCGGCGTGGCCGCGGCCCCCGGGGAGTGAGCGGCCCGCTGCTCACGGACCCGGCGCACGAGCGGCTGACCCGGCTCCGGCAGGCCCACCGGCCTCCCGGGCCCATGCTGCCGTGGGAGTTGAAGGCGGTGTACCGCAATCGCTGGGTCCGCTTCCACAGCCTGCCGGAGTCGAAACGCTACGCCCCCGGTCTCACCCGCATCCACCACCCGTACGACGGCGGCGCGGACGTCATCCTCCCTACCCCCGAGGAACGGGACCGCCTGTGCACCCGCCACTCCGCCTGGCTGTCCGCACACCCCTCGGGCTACTGATCAGGACGGGTCGTAGCCGTAGACCCGCTTCGCGTCCAGATGGAGCTCGTACGGGCCCCAGCAGTCTGCGGCGAGCGTGGCCACCCGGGCGCCACAGGGGCAGGCGCGGTTGAGTCCGCTGTCTCCTGACGGTCCGCAGCATCCGCCGCTGTTCTCCCAGTCCGGCAGCGGCTGGAGGTCGGGGCGCTTCCTCGGGGTGGATCACGATGTTGCCGAGCGGCCCGGCAGAGATCATGAGCACCCCTTCGTCACTCCGCCAGGGTCCACGCGGCTGCGCAGGCCCACCCTCTTCCGGGTCCGGATGCGGCACGTACGGAGCGCCCCACGGTTCGGTCTCGATCGCGTAGTGCCCCTGCGGCATGGTGGCCGGCGCCAGCCGGCTCTCCTTGTCCCGTTCCTCGTCGTCGGGCGCTGACGGAACGGCAGGCAGCAGCGTCAGGTCTGGCGTAAGACTGCCACCGCACTTGGCACACAGGAAGACGGTCATGCTGCCGTTGTAGCCGCCGCGTACATCCCGGCGCATCCTCAATTCCGACCGAGAGGGCTGCTTTCCCGTTCTGGAAAGGATCAGTACTTGACCCCACCCCGACCAGCTCGGGAGCATCGAACGCAACAGGCGTACGCCGACATGTGGGGACAAGGATGCTGCGGAAGCTTTCCGGTGACCCGGAGTGCAGGAACGGAACGTGCCCGACGCTGTGGGGTACTGAGGACGCCAAGGACTACGTAGTGCAGGGCTACGTCATCACCGACCCGGAGCGGCTGGCGCAGCTGGACCTGCCCGAGGGTGAAACCGCTGTCGTGGTCCCGGCCGCGGTGCTGGAGGAGTACTTCCGTGCTCAGCGGTGAAGAGTTCGGCCGGCTCTTCGAGACCTTCGAACGGACCGCCTTTCGGCTGGAGACCCTCGCCGTCTACAGCGTGGAGGAGGAGCGCGAGGAGTTCGAACGCTTCCTGGCAGGCGGGGACATGGGCCCCACCTGGGACGACAACCCATGGGTACGGTCGATGACCGACAAGGGCAAGCAGGTCTCACGCGTCCACATCCTTCGGTCTCCGCTGACTGACTACCTGCGGTACGAACTGGCCGCCTATCCGGGCAACATCGCGGCCGGCGAGACCATCGGAATCATCGACTTGTCAGAGCAGGCCGTGACCGGCCTGCCCGATCACGACTTCTGGTTGTTCGACGACCAGGACGTATACCGGATGCACTACACGCCAGAAGGTGCGTTCACCGGCGCCGAACTGCTTCCTGCCCACTGCCTTGCCGAGTATCAGGACTACCGAGACCGCGCCTTGGCCGAAGCTGTGGCGTTCGCGGACTACCGGGAGCGGCACCACTGACCGCCGACTCGATCGGGAAAGCCCTGCGGGCGCTGCGCGACGCATCCGGACTCACGGGTGATTCGGTGGCCCGCAGGGCTTCCATGTCTGCCGGGAAGCTCTCGAAGATCGAGACGGGCAAGGTACGACCAACCGTCCAGGACGTGGACCTGGTCCTCACTGCCATAAACGTGAGCGAGGAAGTCAAGGAAGAGTTCCTGGCAGCCGCCCGCGCTGAAGCCGCCGAGGCCACCGCATGGCGCCTGCTGCGCCGCATGGGCCCTTGGAAGCACCAGAAGACCATCCGGGCCATCGAGGCCGGCACAACCACACTCAGGCTCTTTCAGGGGCAGCTCATTCCCGGACTCCTCCAGACGCCCGAGTACGCCTACGCCGTCTTCTCCCTGTCTCCGTCCTTGCCGGAGGAGACCAGGACCAAGACCGTGGCTGCCCGTCTCGAACGGCAATCCGTCCTGTACGAACCGGGCAGGTCATTCCGCTTCCTGATCTGCGAACACGTACTCCGGTGGCGCATCAGCGAGCCCGTGGTCATGGCGCTCCAGCTCGACCGGCTCGTATCCGTGTCCCGTCTGCCCAACGTCTCGCTGGGTGTCGTCCCGTCCGACCGCCGGATGCCCGACTTCCCCATGACCTGCTTCAGCCTCCACGACGACCGGCTCGTCATCGTGGAGACGTTCCACTCCGAGGTCACCACCCGCGACCCGAAGGACGTCCGGGTCTACCTCGACACCTTCGAACGGTTCGCCGCCGTGGCGGTCTCCGGCGATGCCATGAGAGCCCTGGTCGAGGGCGTCCGGGACGGATTCTTGCCCCAACAGGAAAGGTCCTAGAAGGAGCTGCTCAGCGGGTGAAGCATCAGCGGTGCCGACACTCGATGGAGGGAATCCCAGTGAGCAGCCCCAGCACCACGATGGACCCACCGGTTCAACTGTCCCTCCCCCGCACACCGCCTGCGCCTGCGCCGGGTTGCGGTGTCTGCGCTGCCCTTGCGAAGCAGCGCACAGCGGCGTAGTGGACATGCAGACCTGGAGAGACGGACGTACAGCGGCTCTGAGTGCCTCCGATGCCATGCGGGAGGTGCTCGCCTCCCTGGGCCTGCCGGAGAGCGCCTGCGCGGCGATACGCCCACAGGTGACTCCCCGAGGCGAGCCGCTCGTGCACCTGGGCTCGATCCCCGCTGCTCACGTCGAGCAGATCGCAGAGGCGCTGCGAGGCACCCGGACACTCCCCGAGCGGGACAGCGGTGCCCTTCCATCTGAATCAAGGAGGACAAGATGACCGACCTGTACGAACTCGACATCGCCGGAGCCCACTTCAGCAAGGCGTGCGGAGGCAACACCCACCCGGACGGCGAGGCGTGCCTGACCCTCGCGAAGATCGGGCCGGACGCGTGGGCGATGGGCGACAGCAAGCGCCCGGACGCCGAGCCCCTGCGCTTCACCACGGCCGAGCTGGACGCGGCGGGCATCGACCCCGCCCGCTTCGACCTCTCCGCCTGATCCACGGCACCACCTGAACTGACGGCCCTGCCCACACGCCGACGGGCGGGGCCGTCGTCACCTCTCGGAACGGAGCAGCGGTGCACCACCACGGTTACGCATGGGTGGGAGAGAAGAAGACGTTCGACAGGGAGAGCGTCCGCAGACCGCCCGGCCAGGCCCCGGCGGCGACCAGTGAGCAAGAGGTGAACGACCGGTACCGAGAAGCCGTGGCCGCGTTCCCGACTACCGACCTCCCCCCGATCCAGACGGTGCACTGGCTCATGAAACCGCCCTCCCTGATCAGGGGGACATGGGAGGAGCCCAAGGAGGCCGGCGAGTGGCTGGGCCTCCAGCTCGCAGAGTTCGCGGCCCGGTTCGCCTCGGAGCCGGACCGGGAGGCGACCAGGATGGTTCTCCTGGAGAAATCTGCTGTCGAGCGGCTGACGTGGGGAGGAGACGTATCCCTCGGCCACTACCTGAGAGGCACTGTCTTCCACTCCGTCGCCCTCGTGGCGTGCTCGCCGAACCGTGCTGCTCCCGAGCTGCCCTGCCCGGCCCGGCAGGCCCCTGCCTGACAGCGGCCCCCGCCGTGATGCCGGGGCCTGTCTGCGTCCGCGTGCGTCTGTCTCACGCGCTCTCTCCGAGGTGCCGGTACAACGTGGCACGACCGATTCCCAGGGACTTGGCGATGGCCGTGACGCTGCGGCATCGGCGGCACGGGCGTCTCCTGCCCGATCGGCGTGGCCGCGGCCCCCGGGGAGTGAACGGCGTCCCCCTCCCCGACGGGCGGCGCGGCGGCGCCGGCTGTCCGCGTACCCGTCGGGCCACTGATGCAGGACGGGTGGCCGCCGGGCGGCGTTCGGGCTCTGCCCCGCGGTGTCAGATCGTCGAGGTGTCGATCACGAAGCGGTAGCGGACGTCGCTCGACAGGACGCGGGCGTAGGCCTCGTTGATGCCGTCGGCGTCGACCAGTTCGATCTCCGCGCCGAGGCCGTGCTCCGCGCAGAAGTCCAGCATCTCCTGGGTCTCGGCGATCCCGCCGATCATCGATCCGGCGAGGGTCTTGCGGCCGCCGATGACGGAGAAGAGGTTGAGGGACACCGGCTCCTCCGGGGCGCCCACGTTGACCAGGGCGCCGTCGACCTTCAGCAGGCCCAGGTAGGCGTCCAGGGCGAGCGGGGCCGAGACGGTGGACAGGATCAGGTCGAAGGTGCCGGCCAGCTCCTCGAAGGTGGCCGCGTCGCCGGTGGCGTGGAAGTGGGTCGCGCCCAGTCGTCGGCCGTCGGCCTCCTTGCGGAGGGTCTGCGACAGGACGGTGACCTCCGCGCCCAGTGCGTGCGCCATCTTCACGCCCATGTGGCCGAGGCCCCCGAGGCCGACGACGGCGACCTTCTTGCCCGGGCCCGCCTGCCAGTGCCTCAGCGGCGAGTAGAGGGTGATGCCCGCGCACAGCAGCGGGGCGGCCTCGTCCAGGGCGAGGCCCTCGGGGATGCGGACGGTGTAGTTCTCGTCGACGACGAGGTGGGTCGAGTATCCGCCGTACGTGGGCTCGCCGTCCCGGCCGAGGGCGTTGTAGGTGCCGGTCATGCCCTGCGCGCAGTACTGCTCCTGGCCGTTTCGGCAGTGCTCGCACACCCTGCAGGAGTCGACCATGCAGCCGACGCCCACCCGGTCCCCGACGCTGAACCGGGTCACGTCCGCGCCGACTTCGGCGACGATCCCGGCGATCTCGTGGCCGGGGACCATGGGGTAGATGCCCTCGCCCCATCCGTCGCGCACCTGGTGGATGTCGGAGTGGCAGATGCCCGCGTACTTGATGTCGACGAGGACGTCGTGCGGGCCGACGGGGCGGCGCGGGATCGTGGTGCGCTCCAGCGGGACGCCGGGGGCGGGGGCGGCGTACGCGGCGACCCGGGTGATCGGGGTGGCGGGGGTGTGCGCCGCGGTGGCGGTGACGGGCATGGGGTGCTCCTCGACGTGGTGGGTCTCTGCGGTGCCCCCCACCCTGCCGGTCCGCCCCGCCGGCACCCAGACCCCTGTGCTTCCTACGACTGGCGAACGTACTACTGGTGGGGTCAGGCTGACGCCCTCCGCGCGGCGTGCCGCCCGGTGATACTGGGCGGCATGGACCAGCTTGATCAGCGAGCATGCCTGGGCGAGTTCCTCCGCTCCCGCCGCGCACGGCTGCGCCCGGAGGACGTGGGCATGACGGACTACGGGCGCCGGCGGCGCGTGCCGGGGCTGCGCCGTGAGGAACTGGCGCAGTTGGCCGGGGTGTCGGTCGCGTACTACACGCGGCTGGAGCAGCGCGACGGGCACAACGTGTCGGCGGAGGTGCTGGACGCCATCGCACGGGCCCTGCGCCTGGACGGGACCGAGCGGGCGCACCTGATGGACCTGGCTCGGCCGAAGGCGCGCAGGCGCCGCCAGAGCAGGCGGCCGCAGCAGGTGCGTCCGGCGCTGCGCACGCTGATGGACGCGATGGAGGGCGTACCGGCCTACCTCGTCGGGCACCGTCAGGACGTCATCGGCTGGAACCGGTTGGGGGCCGCGGTCTTCGGGGACTTCGGGGCGCTTCCCGCGGCGGAGCGGAACCTGGTCCGGCTGATGTTCCTGGATCCGGCGACCGCGGAGCTGTACGGGGAGTGGGAGTGCCAGGCGTGCTGGGTCGTCAGCAACCTGCGGCTGTACGCGGGCCAGCACCCGGACGACGAGCAGCTGTCGGCGCTGGTCGGGGAGCTGTCCGTGAAGAACGAGGAGTTCCGGCGGCTGTGGGCGGCGCACACGGTGGCGGACAAGACGCACGGGGTGAAGCTGCTGCGGCACCCGCTGGTGGGGGAGATGCGGCTGTCCTTCGAGACGCTGACGCTCCCCGACGATCCGACGCAGGCCCTGGTGACCTTCCATGCGGAGCCGGGCTCGGCTTCCGAGGACGCGCTGCGCCTGCTGGCATCGTGGGACGCACAGCGGACCGCGGAGAAGGCCGCGGAGAAGGCCGCCGAGGGGACCGGCGAGGCGACCGCCTCCGGGCAGCAGGCGGGAGGAAAGACCGCCGGGAGAGCCGCCGGGCAGGCCGTGTGACCCGCGGCGGCGGCCCGCGTCCCGGATCCGGATCCGGATCCGGCTACAGCGTGGTCTGGTAGATGCCGACGCCGCGCTCCCGCCGGTAGCCGAGCGCCTCGTTGACCGCCCGCATGGGGCCGTTCTCGTCCGCCACCGTGGTGGCGATGCGGCGCAGCTGCGGGTGGCGGGCTGCTGCCCGCGCGGCCATGTGGAGTTTCACGGCGCGTCCGAGGCCGTGGCCGCGGTGGGCGGGCACGACCACCGTGTCGTACTGGAGGGCGGTCGTGCCCGTGGGATCCGGCAGGACGACCTCCGTGTACGCGGCCACCTCGCCCCCGGGGGTCACCGCCGCGACCGTGATCATGTCGCCGCCCCGGTCGAGGATCAGCTGCTGGAGGGTGTGCAGCCGCGGGGCCGTCCAGGTCTGGATCCGCTCGTCCATGTCCCCGGTCGGCGCGTCCTCCATGGCCGCGTGGGCCGCGGCCGCGGCCGGCGCCCATGCGTCGGGCACGAGGCCGTACCAGGTCAGGAGTTCGTAGCCGGGTGTGGCGGGGGCGGATGCGCAGCGGTCCGCCGCGGCGTGCGCCGGTTCACCGCCGACCGGTATGTCCTGTACGTACCAGGCCATCGGCAGGACGTTGCGGAAGCCCGCCGCCTCCGCGAAGGCCTGGCCGGGACCGCCGAGGTCGACCATGGCCGCGACCGAGGTCCGGCCGTCCGCGAGCAGTTCCTCGCGGACCCGCTCCCACAGGGCGGTGCCGATGCCCCGGCGGCGCGCTCCGGGGCGCACGGTCAGCGCGTCCAGGAACGCGGTGTGCGTGTTGCCCTCCTCGGTGAACAGGAGCAGCGCGGCGACACCCGCCTCCTCCCCCTCCCCCGCCCGCTCGCCGGCCGTCCACAGCAGGGGCCGGCCGCGCACCGGGGTCACCCGCAGCCGCCCGGCGACCTCCACCCGGGAGGGCGGCGGCAGCTGCGGGAGGTCGACGGCCGCGGCGGCGGTCAGGACCGCCAGCCAGGCGTCCACCTCGGCGTCGGACGGGGGCAGGGCGAGAGAGTTGATCATCATGGGCCCGACCCTAGGGCGCGGCCGGGCGCGCCGCCCCGGGGTTTTCGGCCACCGCGTCCGGCTCGACTTCGTTCGCCGTCCCCTCGGCAACGGCGAACGGCGGGGAACCCGTGGGGTTNNCGGCGGGGAACCCGTGGGGTTCCCCGCCGTTCGGCGTTCGTGCGGCGCGCCGCGCCCTGGCCGTGCCAGGCGTCAGGCGTCAGGCGTCAGGCGTCAGGCGGCCGAGCCGGCCTTCCAGTCGGCCCAGCTCATGTTCCAGCCGTTGAGGCCGTTGTCCGGCTTGATCGTCTTGTCCGGGGAGTTGACCACCGTGACGACGTCGCCGATGAGCGAGTTGTCGTAGAACCAGGCGGCCGGCTGGTTGGGGTCGCCCGCGCCCTTGACGTCGTTCAGGCCCACGCAGCCGTGGCTGGTGTTGGCGCTGCCGAAGATCGAGTCCGCGCCCCAGTAGTTGCCGTGGAGGAAGGTCCCGGAGTTCGACAGGCGCATGGCGTGCGGAACGTCCTTGATGTCGTACTCGCCCTTGCCGTCGGCGTCAGTGAAGCCCACGGTGGCACCGTTCATCCGGGTCTCCTTGAACTTCTCGGAGATCACCATCTGGCCGTTGTAGGTAGGGGTGGCCGGGGCGCCCGCGGAGATCGGGATGGTCTTGATGACCGCGCCGTCGCGGGTGACCGTCATCTTCTTCGTCTTCGCGTCGACCGTGGAGACCTGGCTGCGGCCGATCTTGAAGGTGACGGTCTTGCTCTGGACGCCCTGGACGCCGGGAGCGCCCTGGACGCCTTCCAGCGCCAGCTTCAGCGTGACGGTGGAGCCCGCCTGCCAGTACTGCTCGGGGCGGAAGTCCAGGCGCTGGGCGCTGAACCAGTGGCCGACGACCTCCTGGCCGCTGCTGGAGGAGACGGTGATGCCCGCCTGGACGGCCTTCTTGTCCTTGATCGCCTTGTTGAAGGTGATCGAGACCGGCATGCCGACGCCGACGGTCTGGCCCTCCTCCGGCACGAACGAGGCCACGAAGCTGTTCTCCGGGGAGACGGTCGTGAAGGAGGCGTTCTCGTGCGCCTCCTTGCCGTCGGCGTCCTTGGCCGTCACCGACAGGGCGTACTTGGTGGAGCGCTTGAGGGCGCCCTTGGGCTTCCAGCTCTTGCCGTCGGCGGCTATGTCGCCGGCCACGGCGGCGCCCTCGCTCGTCTTGAGCTCGACCTGCGTGAGCGTGCCGTCGGTGACGGTGACGTTCGCCGCGTCGTTGAGACCGACGTTGGTCGCGCCGTCCTTCGGCGCGATGGTGATCTTGGCCTTCGAGGCGTCCTTGGCCGCTGCCGCGTCCACGTCCGCCTGGGACTTGCTGGCCTCCCCGTTGCTCTTCGGGTCCCCGCCCCCGCCACCCCCGTCGTTGCACGCCGAGAGCACCAGTACGCCGCCGAGCACGACAGATATGGCCACCAGGGACCTTCTCCGCCGCTTGCTGTCCGTCCTCACACGCCACTCCATCGTTGCCGGTAACCACGAGACCGCCGTCCCGGGGTTGGCCCGGCAGGGGGCGCACCCCCCTGCCCGGTCCTGACAACGCGTTAACGACGTTGGCCGGTTCCACATTCCGTTGGGATGTGGGCAACCACACGGTCAGGCGTTGTCGGGTTCTTCGTCGAAGTCCCCATCTTCCTCGTCGAGGTCCCACTCCATCGACTCGGGGTCGTATTCGACGGGCTCGCTGCTCCAGGAGGCCTGTGCGAGCTCCACCCCGGGGATGTCGAGGACCAGGTCAGTGGGGTCGACGAGGTAGGCGAGGGCTTCCGATTCGTCTTCCCGGACGGCGGCTTCCGCATGGCTGCGTTCCTCGTCCGGCATGAACTCGTCGGCCTTGATGTGGTCGAGCGCGGCACCCGTGAGTGCCTGGGCGTCCGGCACTTCAAGCACCAGATCCACCCGAAGTCGTACATATCGTGATGTCTCAGAAGGGTTCATACGACGGAGGGTAAGGCCCGCGGAAGCCCTGACTTTCCCACGACCCGCCCCTTTCCGTAGCATCGGCGCACACGGCCAATTCGCTGCTGCCACAAGGGGGATCGCACCGTGTCCGCACGCCGTCCGCTGCTCACCGCTCTCGGAGCGACCACCCTCCTCGCCGCCCTGTGGTTCGTGCCCTCCGCGGGCGCGACCGCGCCGGAGACGGCGCAGCCCGCTTCCGCCGTGCCCGTGGGCGCGAACACCGCGCAGGACCCCGACGGGGCGTCCGCCGTCGGGACGGTCACGGGCTCCGCGCCTTCCGCTTCGGGCGCGCGGCCCCCGTCCCTCTCGCTCGCCGACACCGGTTCCGTCGACACCGCCCCGTACCTCCTGGGCGGCACCTTCTGCCTCGGCGTCGGGGCCGCCTTCGTGGCCTTCTCGGTGCGCCGCTCCCCCGGCGCGTAGGCCCCCGGCAGACGCCTACGACGGCGAAGGGCCGCCCCGGGGATGGTGGTGGGATCCCGGGGCGGCCCTTCGCCGTGCTGAGCGGGTGCCGCTCGTCAGGCGAGCGGGCCCGTCACGGGCTCCACCGCGGCGAGCAGCGCGCCCGTACGGACGAACTCGTCGGCGGCGGCCAGGTCGGGCGCGAGGAAGCGGTCCGGCCCGGGGCCCTGCACGCCCGCCGCCCGGGCGGCGGCGATCGCGGCCAGGCTGGCCGGGGCGGCGGTCAGGCCGTGGCGCAGCTCGATGGCGCGGGTGGCCGCGTACAGCTCGATGGCGATGATCCGCGTGAGGTTGTCGACGGCGGTGCGCAGCTTGCGCGCGGCCGACCAGCCCATCGAGACGTGGTCCTCCTGCATGGCGGAGGAGGGGATGGAGTCGGCCGAGGCCGGGACGGCGAGCCGCTTCATCTCGCTGACCAGGGCGGCCTGCGTGTACTGGGCGATCATCAGGCCCGAGTCCACGCCGGCGTCGTCCGCGAGGAAGGGCGGCAGGCCGTGGCTGCGGTTCTTGTCGAGGAGCCGGTCGGTGCGCCGCTCGGCGATGGAGCCGAGGTCGGCGGCGGCGATGGCGAGGAAGTCCAGGACGTAGGCGACCGGGGCGCCGTGGAAGTTGCCGTTGGACTCCACGCGGCCGTCGGGCAGCACGACCGGGTTGTCGACGGCGGCGGCCAGCTCGCGGGAGGCGACCAGGGCGGCGTGCGCCATGGTGTCGCGGCCGGCGCCGGCGACCTGCGGGGCGCAGCGCACGGAGTAGGCGTCCTGCACGCGCGGCGCGGACTCCTCCTGGTAGTGCCCGGTCAGCCCGGAACCCTTCAGCACGGCGGCCATGTTGGCGGCGGAGGCGCTCTGGCCGGGGTGCGGGCGGATGGCGTGCAGCTCGGGCTGGAGGACCTTGTCGGTGCCGAGCAGCGCCTCCAGGGTGAGGGCGGCGGTGATGTCGGCGGACTTGTAGAGCCGGTCGAGGTCGGCGAGGGCCATGACCAGCATGCCGAGCATGCCGTCGGTGCCGTTGAGGAGGGCGAGGCCCTCCTTCTCGCGGAGCTCGACGGGCTCGATGCCGTGCTCGGCGAGCAGCTCGCCGGCGGGGCGGACGGTGCCGTCGGGGCCCTCGGCGTCGCCCTCGCCCATCAGCGCGAGCGCGCAGTGGGACAGGGGGGCGAGGTCGCCGGAGCAGCCGAGGGAGCCGTACTCGTGGACGACGGGGGTGATCCCGGCGTTGAGCACGGCGGCCATGGTCTGCGCCACGGAGGGGCGCACCCCGGTGTGGCCGGAGGCGACGGTCTTCAGGCGGAGGAACATCAGCGCGCGGACCACCTCCCGCTCGACGCGGGGACCCATGCCGGCGGCGTGCGAGCGGACGATGTTGCGCTGGAGCTGGGCGCGCAGCTCGGGACTGATGTGCCGGGAGGCGAGGGCGCCGAACCCGGTGGACACCCCGTAGACGGGTTCGGGCTTGGCGGCCAGCGCGTCGACGATCTCGCGGGCGCGGGCGAGTGCGTCGAGCGCCTCGCCGGACAGCTCGACCCGTGCGTTGCCGCGGGCAACGGCGATGACGTCCTCGGCGGTGGTACCGGACGTCCCCACCACGACAGTGTGCATATCCATATTCAGCACCCTACGGATTGAATCGCTCCATGTCACTAGCTGAAACTGTCACGATCGCGCAGCCGCTGGACCCCTTACGCGACGAGGCGCCCGGCATCCGGCCCCGCGGTCACTGGCGGCCGCGGAAGCGGCGCCGCTCACCCGGAGCCTCCTGCGCGGCAGCGTCCGCCAGCCGTACCACCGCCGTGTCCCGGCCCGCCACGACCGGCCCGGCCGAACGCGCCGCCTTGGCCTTGTACTGGGCGGCGTCCGCGAGGCGGAACAGCCGCCGGGAGGACTTCACCGGCCCGATCGGGTCCCCGGTGGAGGCCACCCCGCAGGCCACGCCCTCACCCAGCTCCAGCTCGGCGGCGCGCGCGCACAACTCCTCGCTGACCCGGACGACGTCGTCCGCCGGCGGGCCGACCCCGACCAGGCAGAACTCGTCGCCGCCCAGACGCGCGACCAGCGCGCCCGGCAGCATGGCCCCGCACAGGCTCAGCACGGACCCGAACCGCTCCAGCAGCCGGTCGCCCATGGCGTGCCCGAGGGTGTCGTTGACCTTCTTCAGCCCGTTCAGGTCGCAGACGACGAGACTGACGACGGCATCGGTGCGCCGGTGCTCCTCCAGGGCCTCGTCGAGGCGCATGTCGACGGCCCGGCGGTTGGCGAGCCCGGTCAGCGGGTCGGTGAAGGCGAGCCGCCGCGCCTCCTCCAGGCGCTCGTTCTGCGCGAGGCCGGCCGCGACCACGGCGGCGAGCACGGTGGCGAACTCCGCGTCGCCGTCGTCGAAGTCGGGCAGCCCCTCGTCCCGGGCGACGTACAGCTCGCCCCAGGCCCGCCCGCTGAGCACGACGGGCGCGACCACGCACGTACCGCGGCCCCGGCGGCGCAGCGCCTCGCCGCGCCGCCCCGGCCGGTCGCCGACGGCGCTCTCGACCCAGGCGTGGGGGCCGCCGCCGCCCACCCACCGCTCGTGCAGGAACTCGGTGATCTCGGGGAAGTCGTGCACCGGATAGGACTCGTCCTCGGGGAACTCCTCCTCGCCCGCACGCCGCTCACCCTCGTTGACGAGCACGCGCAGGCACCCGCGCTCCCGCTCCCACGCCGAGATCGCGGCGAACGAGCCGTCCATCGCCAGGCGCGCGCCCCGCGCGGCCGCACGCACACTGTCGCGCGGCGTGCTCGCCGCGGCCATCGCCTGGGCGAGGCCCACCACGGCTCGCAGCCGCCCGTCAGCTCCCATCACCCCAGGTTAGGGAGTTTTGTCGGATTTTGAGACAATTGGCGCGAGTTTCGACAGCCTCAAGATCACCACGGGCACACCCGCCGGGGTCTGCTCCCCCGGGTCTACTCCCCCGGCCAGTTCGGCTTGCGCTTCTCGTTGAAGGCCGCCACGCCCTCCGCCCGGTCTCCGGAGAAGGCGACCGTCCGCCAGGCGGCGTCCTCGATCTCCAGGCCGGCCGCCAGGTCCATGCCGTGCCCCAGCCGCAGCGCCCGCTTGGCGGCCCGCAGGCCCACCGGCGAGTTCGCGGCCATCCGCGACGCCAGCGCCAGCGCCTCGGCCGCGTCCCGGCCCGCCGGCACCACGGAGTCCACCAGGCCAAGGGAGAGCGCCTCCGCGGCCTCCACCCGGCGTGCCGTGAAGATCAGCTCGGCGGCCCGCGCCGCACCCACGCGGCGTGGCAGCAGCTGCGTACCGCCACCGCCGGGGATCACACCCACGGAGACCTCGGGCAGGCCCACCACCGCGGTCTCGTCGGCGACGATCACGTCGCAGGCCAGCGCCAGCTCGAAACCGCCGCCCAGCGCGAAACCGTGTACCGCCGCGATCGTCGGCATCGGCAGCTCCAGCACACCGCCGTAGGCCCCGCGCGTGGTCGGCCGCTGCCGCACCAGCTCGGCGTCGGAGAGCGAGTTGCGCTCCTTGAGGTCGGCGCCCACGCAGAAGGCCCGCTCCGCGGTGGAGGAGAGCACGACCACCCGCGCGGAACGGTCCGCTGCCAGCGCGGCGCAGGCCGCGCCGATGGCACGGGCCATGTCGGTCGAGACCGCGTTCATGGCCTTGGGGCGGTCCAGGACCAGCTCCGCGACCCCGCCCTCGTGGCGGCGTACCGCCACGAACTCCGACTCGAACTCGGACGCCATAGGACCCTCCCGGTTAACGAACGTTACGTCGGGATAGTAGGCGGTGTCCCGCCGATCGGTACGGGCCGTGGCACATTTGGCGCGGCCGTGACCCCCGCCTCCCGCCCGCCGACGCCCCAGCCCCTCGGGCGGGGGTGGGCGGAGGCGCGCCCCGGCGCGCCCGCCGCGGCCCGGCGTACGGGGGCGCGGACGCCGCAGCTCGGCTCGACGCGGCACCCGCGCGGCGCGCCTCAGGGGCGTGGCCGCCTGGGCGGCCTCGGGCGCGCGGGCGCCGCCGTCGGCGCGGGCCGGATACCCAGCGCGGACGCCGCCGCTCGGCCCGGCGCAGGCACCTGCGCGGCGCGGCTCGGCGCCGGGGGACGCGGGCGCCGCCGGTCGGCGCGGGCCGGATACCCAGCGCGGACGCGGCCGCTCAGCCCGGCGCGGCGCAGGCCTCTGCGCGGCGCGGCTCGGAGGACGGGGACGCGGCCGTCGGGGCGGCCTCGGGCGCGGGGACGCGGGGACCCTGCGCAGCGCGGCTCGGCGCCCGGCGTACAGGGGCGCGGACGCCGCCGCTCGACCCGGCGCGCCTCAGGGGCGTGGCCGCCTGGGCGGCCTCGGGCGCGCGGGCGCCGCCGTCGGCGCGGGCGCCCCGGCCGGGGCACCTGCGACGCGCGGGGTGCGGGTGCCGGCGCCCCGGCGGGTGTCGGCGCCCCGGCGGTGCGAGCGGCGGCCGGTGACGGCGGGGGTCAGCGGCGCTTGCGGCGCGTCAGGGACCAGGGCTCCACGACGCCCAGGCCGCGCACCGGCCGCTGCCACATCGGCTGGAGGGCGAACCGGTAGGCCGCGCCCTCGTCGGGCTCCGCCTCCGCCTCCTTCTCCGACACCGGTGCGGCGCCGGTCCGGGAGAGCTCCTCGGCCATGGCCCCGTCCACCAGCACGGCGTCCTTGGGGGCTATCGACGTCAGGCGGCTCGCGAGGTTCACCGTGGTCCCGAAGACGTCGCCCATCCGGGTCGTCACCGTGCCGAAGGCGATCCCGACCCGCAGCTCGGGCATCTGCGGGTCGGCCTCCATCGTCTCGATGAGCCGCAGCGCGATCTCCGCGGCGGTCGCCGCGTCGTCGGCGCAGTACAGCACCTCGTCACCGAGCGTCTTGATCAGCCGGCCGCCGTACGCGGCCACCAGGTCCGCCGCGGTCGTCTCGAAGGACTCGACGAGCTCGCCGAGCTCCTCCTCCTCCAGCCTGCGCGTCAGCCGGGTGAATCCGACCAGGTCGGCGAAGCCCACCGCGAGCCGCCGGTCGACCATCTCCTCGTCGTCCGCGACCTGCACCACCCGTCCGGTGGCCGCCGCCAGCTGGCGGCGCCACACGTAGACGAGGAACTCCTCCAGCTCCGGCAGGAGCAGCTCGACCAGGGGGTACGTGACCTCCGTACGGGTCATCCCCGGCTCCGGCGGCTCGGTGAGCCCCTCCAGGAACGAGTCGATCTGCCACTCCGCCAGCCGCGCCGTGGTCTGCCCGGTGGACCGCGCCACCTGCACCGCCATCGGCTCGGACAGCAGCCCGGCCTCCACCAGGCCCGCGAGCCGGCGCAGGGCCAGTACGTCGGCCTCGGTCAGCGCCCGCGCCTGGCCGATGTCGGCGAAGCCCATGGCCCGCCAGAAGCGGGATGCCAGCTCCATCGACACCCCGGCGCTGCGGGCGGCCTGGAAGGGGGTGTACCGGCGCTCGGCGCCCAGGATGAGCTGCTCCAGGCGGATCGCGAGGGGATCCGCCGTCGGCTGCACGGTGTGGTCGACCTCGTGGTGGGGGGTGTGCTGGTCGCGCCCGATCGGGGTGCCCGGACCGGTGGGCCCGGGGGCGGACGCGCCGGAAGCAGAGTCGTCGACGGTCAAGGGCCGCCTCCTGTCCATTCCGTGCGCACTGCCCTGCCGAACCGGTTGATCACCACGAGCAGCGGGATCGCCTAAACCATACGGCAGGTGTGCCGTAGCTCACTCCCCCTCCCCGGCTTCGAGCCGGCACCGGTGCCGGGCTCCACACGGCGGTGCTTGGGGCCGCATGCACCCGAAACGCAGCATTCCGCGCATTTCGCCGCAGGCCCGGCCCCACCCCCGTCAGTGCACGGACCGCAGGTGGACGACGTCGCCGGCCCCCACCGCCTCGTGGGTGCCTTCGGCCGTACGGATCACCAGGCGGCCATCGGTGTCGACGGCTTCGGCCGTTCCGGTGAGGGTGCGCCCGCCCGGCAGCTCCGCGCGCACGTGCCGGCCGAGCGTGGCGCAGCCCGCCGCGTAGGTCTCCTGGAGTCCGCTGGCCGCCGGGTCGCCACCGGCGGCGCGCCAGTTCCCGTACCACTCCTCCAGCGACCGCAGTACGGCCTTCAGCAGCGGCTCGCGGTCGGTCACGGTGGCCTTGGCCAGCAGCAGCGACCCGGCGGCCGGCACCGGGAGCTCCTCCTCGGTCAAGGTGACGTTGAGCCCGATCCCGACGACGATGCCGTCCGCGACGCGCTCGGCGAGGATGCCGCCGGCCTTGCGCTCCTCGCCCTCGACGGTGACCAGCAGGTCGTTGGGCCATTTGAGTGCGGTGTCCACGCCGGCGGCCCGGGAGAGCCCGGTCGCGGTGGCCACGCCCGCCAGGAGGGTCAGCCACCCCCACTGCTCCTGCGGCACCGCGCCGCCCGGCTTGAACAGCACCGAGAAGAACAGCCCGGACCGGGCCGGAGCGACCCAGCTGCGGTCGAGACGGCCGCGGCCGGCGCTCTGCTCCTCCGCGACGAGCACGGCCCCCTCGGGCAGCTGCGCAGCCCGCGCGGCGAGGTCGGTATTGGTGGACCCGGTGGAGGCGACCACCTCCAGGGAGGTCCACAGCCCGTCCCCGGTGACGAGGGCCCGCCGCAGCGCGGCGGCATTGAGCGGCGGCCGGTCCAGGCTCGACCAGCGACCTGCGGAGGCTCCTGCTGAGGCGTCTGATGACATGGTCGGATTCCTTATGTCGCCGTGTGTGATCCTCTGACCCGGGCTCGTGGTCGGATCCTGACTGACCCTAGCTTCCCCACTGTGGGGAATTCTGCGGCGAATCGGTCATTCACGTTCCGTTTCCACCCCTGCGACGCGCGGGCCGTGGAGCCGTCCGCGACGTTCGACCGTGTGCGGATGGCCCACGGCCCGGGAGAGCCGTCCGCGAGGGTGGGAAGGCTTCCCCTTAGGGAAGGCGACGAGGCCAAGCAACCCAATGCAGGTGTGTCAAACGCCGCACTGCCGAGCGCCATGCCCGCCGATACGCTACGCACCAGTAGCCAGCAGTAGTCAATCAATTGACCAGGCAGTTGACACCATGCAGGGAGCCGCGACCCCGATGTCACATCCGTCAGAGCCGATCGACATGCACACCACCGCGGGCAAGATCGCGGATCTGCAGCGCCGCATCGACGAAGCCACCCACGCCGGTTCCGCCCGCGCCGTGGAGAAGCAGCACGCCAAGGGCAAGCTGACGGCGCGTGAGCGGGTTGCCCTACTGCTGGACGAGGGATCCTTCGTCGAGCTGGACGAGTTCGCCCGGCACCGGTCCACCAACTTCGGGCTGGAGAAGACCCGCCCCTACGGCGACGGCGTGGTCACCGGCTACGGCACGGTCGACGGCCGCCCCGTCGCCGTGTTCTCGCAGGACTTCACGGTCTTCGGCGGAGCCCTCGGCGAGACCTTCGGCCAGAAGATCATGAAGGTCATGGACTTCGCGCTGAAGACCGGCTGCCCGCTCGTCGGCATCAACGACTCCGGCGGCGCCCGCATCCAGGAGGGCGTCAGCGCGCTCGGCATGTACGGCGAGATCTTCCGCCGCAACGTCCACGCCTCCGGCGTGATCCCCCAGATCAGCCTGGTCGTCGGGCCCTGCGCCGGCGGCGCCGTGTACTCGCCCGCGATCACCGACTTCACGGTGATGGTCGACCAGACCTCGCACATGTTCATCACCGGCCCGGACGTCATCAAGACGGTCACCGGCGAGGACGTCGGCTTCGAGGAGCTGGGCGGTGCGCGCACGCACAACAGCACGTCCGGCGTCGCGCACCACATGGCGGGCGACGAGAAGGACGCCATCGAGTACGTGAAGTCGCTCCTGTCGTACCTGCCGTCGAACAACCTCTCCGAGCCGCCCGCCTTCCCGGAGGAGGCCGACACCGCGGTCTCCGACAGCGACCGCGAGCTCGACGTGCTGATCCCGGACAGCGCCAACCAGCCGTACGACATGCACACCGTGATCGAGCACGTCCTCGACGACGCGGAGTTCCTGGAGACGCAGTCGCTCTTCGCACCCAACATCCTGACCGGCTTCGGCCGGGTCGAGGGCCACCCGGTGGGCGTCGTCGCCAACCAGCCGATGCAGTTCGCCGGCTGCCTGGACATCGACGCCTCCGAGAAGGCGGCCCGCTTCGTGCGGACCTGCGACGCCTTCAACATCCCGGTGCTGACGTTCGTGGACGTGCCGGGCTTCCTCCCGGGCACCGACCAGGAGTACAACGGAATCATCCGGCGCGGCGCCAAGCTGATCTACGCGTACGCGGAGGCCACCGTGCCGCTGATCACGGTCATCACCCGCAAGGCCTTCGGCGGCGCCTACGACGTCATGGGCTCCAAGCACCTCGGCGCGGACCTGAACCTGGCCTGGCCGACCGCGCAGATCGCCGTCATGGGCGCGCAGGGCGCGGTGAACATCCTGCACCGCCGCACCCTCGCCGAGACCGCTCCCGAGGAGGTGGAGGCCACCCGGACCCGGCTCATCGCCGAGTACGAGGACGCGCTGCTCAACCCGTACACGGCGGCGGAGCGCGGCTACATCGACGCGGTGGCCATGCCGTCCGAGACCCGTGCGCACGTGGTGAAGGGGCTGCGGCAGCTGCGCACCAAGCGGGAGTCCCTGCCGCCGAAGAAGCACGGCAACATCCCCCTCTAGTCCCTCCAGGAGGTCACCGTGGTGATCAAGGTCGTCAAGGGCAATCCGACCCCTGAGGAGCTGGCCGCCGCACTGGCGGTGGTCCAGGCGCGCGCGGCGCTGCTGGCCTCGGCGGCGCCGGCGGGCGCCCCGCCGGTCGCGGACGAGTGGTCGACGCCGGCCCGGGTGGCACGGCGCCGGCTCCCCCAGCCGGGGCCGCACGCCTGGGGCCGGACGTACTGGCCCGGGTAGCCGGATGACGTGAATGCGGTACGGCGCCTGAGTACCCGTACTCAGGCGCCGCACCCGTCCCCGGGGCCAGGATCGGAACATGCTCTGGTCCGACCCGAAGAACGAGCCGCCCAAGGACATGCGCGACGCGCAGGCGATGATCCGGCGGCTCACCGTGGTGCTCGCCCTCGCCATGCTCGTGGTGGTCTACGTCCTCGGTGTGAGCCACTTCTGAGCCGCCCCCGGGCACACCTACGATGGCGGGCATGACTGCCACACCCCAGCCCGCGAGCGTGCGCAAGCTCGTCCTCGCCTCCGCCTCCCCCGCCCGGCTGAACCTGCTGCGGCAGGCCGGTCTCGCCCCGCACGTGATCGTCAGCGGCTTCGACGAGGACACCCTGGACCACGACGAGCCGGCCGGGCTGGCGCTGGCGCTGGCCGAGGCGAAGGCGGCCGTGGTGGCGGCCCTGGACGAGGCGTCGGGCGCCCTGGTGATCGGCTGCGACTCGGTGCTGGAGCTGGACGGCGAGGCGCTCGGCAAGCCCGCGGACGCCGAGGAGGCCACCGCGCGCTGGAAGGCGATGCGCGGCCGTGCGGGCGTGCTGCGCACGGGGCACTGCGTCATCGACACGGCGACCGGGCGGCAGGTCTCGGCCACGGCGTCCACGACGGTCCGCTTCGGCGAGCCGACGGACGCGGAGGTGGCGGCGTACGTGGCGAGCGGCGAGCCGCTGCACGTGGCGGGGGCGTTCACCCTGGACGGGCTGTCGGCGCCGTTCATCGACGGCATCGACGGGGATCACGGCAACGTGATCGGGCTCTCGATGCCGCTGCTGCGCTCCCTGCTGGGCGAACTGGACGTGTCCATCACGGACTTGTGGGCCTGAGCTCCCCGAGCTCCCCGAACGGCGGCGGAGGCGGGGTGTCCTCGACGGGGCCGCCCCCCTCGCCGTGCCGGGCGGCGGGGTAGAGCGTCAGGATCAGTACGAGCAGACACAGGATCAGCATCAGCGCCGCGAAGGCCGCCCAGCCGACCAGGCCGACGGCGAGCATGCCGAGCACCGCGTGGGTGACGGCGGCGCTGATGAGCACGACGCGGCCGAAGCGGCCCGGCGGCCGGTCGCGCAGCGCGGCGAGGACGGCGAGGACGGCGCACAGCACGAGGAAGGCGCCCATGCCCGCCCCCATGGCGTAGGTGGCCTTGGACATGACGTCCGGGTCGCTGCCGGCGATGGACATCGACTGGTTGGCCGTGGTCCGGCCCAGCACGATGTGGACGAGCACCAGCACGGCGGCTTCCGCGACCAGCACGATCGCGGCCAGTCCGGCCACGAGTCTTCGCACCATGTGCACCCACCCCCCAAGCGCCATACGCCCGTTCGACGCCCTGGAGGCTACTAACGGGTAGCCCCGTGGGCAATAGATGCGCCCGCATCGCCCGTCCGGAGTACACGCCCGGCGCGGTGCGGCCCGCGGGGACCGCGGTCGGCCGCCTCGCTGTGGGTACGGTGTTGTCCCGGTTCGCCCCGCGGGACGACGGAGCTACCAATCAGTAAACAAGGGGACAACTCCTCGCTCGCCAGCAAAGAAAATGTGGGCCGTTCGTAGGGACTCGACAAAGAATCACCCGGGGCCGCTGACCGGGGAGACAGAGACCTTGGATACATGACGGGGTTACTGTGCAGTCGGGGATCCCCCTGACCTGGGGCGCCACAAGGGTTTCCCGGCGGAGCGGGCCTCGCATCACACTCTGTGTGGGCAAGGTCACCACCGGGGAAGGGTCGAAAGGCCGTGTGGGCTGTCCCTAAACTCAGCTTGTTTCAAGGAGGGAGCCATCGTGCGCAAGGTGCTCATCGCCAACCGTGGCGAAATCGCTGTCCGCGTTGCTCGGGCCTGCCGGGACGCCGGGATCGCGAGCGTAGCCGTCTACGCCGATCCGGACCGGGACGCTCTGCACGTCCGCGCGGCCGACGAAGCTTTCGCGTTGGGCGGTGACACCCCGGCCGCCAGCTACCTGGACATCTCCAAGGTCCTCCAGGCCGCCGCCGACTCGGGTGCGGACGCCATCCACCCCGGATACGGCTTCCTGTCCGAGAACGCCGACTTCGCCCAGGCCGTGATCGACGCCGGCCTGACCTGGATCGGCCCGCCGCCGCAGGCCATCCGCGACCTCGGCGACAAGGTGGCCGCCCGCCACATCGCCCAGCGCGCCGGCGCGCCGCTGGTCGCCGGCACGCCGGACCCGGTCTCCGGGGCCGACGAGGTCGTCGCCTTCGCCAAGGAGCACGGCCTGCCGATCGCCATCAAGGCGGCCTTCGGCGGCGGCGGCCGCGGCCTGAAGGTCGCCCGCACCCTGGAGGAGGTGCCGGAGCTCTACGACTCCGCCGTCCGCGAGGCCGTCGCCGCCTTCGGCCGCGGCGAGTGCTTCGTCGAGCGCTACCTCGACAAGCCGCGTCACGTCGAGACCCAGTGCCTGGCCGACAGCCACGGCAACGTCGTCGTCGTCTCCACCCGTGACTGCTCCCTCCAGCGCCGCCACCAGAAGCTGGTGGAGGAGGCCCCCGCACCGTTCCTGACCGAGGCTCAGAACGCGGAGCTGTACGCCGCGTCCAAGGCCATCCTGAAGGAGGCCGGCTACGTCGGCGCCGGCACCGTGGAGTTCCTGGTCTCCGCCGACGGCCTGATCTCCTTCCTGGAGGTCAACACCCGCCTCCAGGTCGAGCACCCGGTCACCGAGGAGGTCGCCGGCATCGACCTGGTCCGCGAGATGTTCCGCATCGCCGACGGCGAGGAGCTCGGCTACGGCGACCCGGTCCTGCGCGGCCACTCCATCGAGTTCCGCATCAACGGCGAGGACCCGGGCCGCGGCTTCCTCCCGGCGCCCGGCACGGTGACGAAGTTCGTCGCGCCGACCGGCCCGGGCGTCCGCCTCGACGCGGGCGTCGAGTCCGGCTCCGTCATCGGCCCGGCCTGGGACTCCCTGCTGGCCAAGCTGATCGTCACCGGTGCCACCCGCGAGCAGGCCCTGCAGCGCGCCGCCCGCGCGCTCGCCGAGTTCGAGGTCGAGGGCATGGCCACGGCCATCCCGTTCCACCGCGCGGTCGTCGCCGACCCGGCGTTCGCCCCCACCGACGGCAGCCCCTTCACCGTCTACACGCGCTGGATCGAGACCGAGTTCGTCAACGAGATCCCGGCGTTCACGGCTCCCGCCACCGACGAGGCCGAGGACGAGCCGGGCCGCGAGACGGTCGTCGTCGAGGTCGGCGGCAAGCGCCTGGAGGTCTCGCTGCCGTCCTCCCTCGGCATGACCCTGGCCCGCACGGCCGCCGCGGGCGGCGCCAAGCCGAAGCGCCGCGCGGCCAAGAAGTCCGGTCCGGCCGCCTCCGGCGACACGCTCGCCTCCCCGATGCAGGGCACGATCGTCAAGGTCGCGGTCGAGGAGGGCCAGCAGGTCACCGAGGGCGAGCTGATCGTCGTACTGGAAGCGATGAAGATGGAGCAGCCGCTCAACGCGCACCGCTCCGGCACCGTCGTCGGCCTCACCGCCGAGGTCGGCGCGTCGGTCACCTCGGGCGCCACGATCTGCGAGATCAAGGACTGACGTCCGCCCGTGCAACGCAACCGGCCCCCAGGACCCGAACGGGTCCTGGGGGCCGGCGCCATATGCGGATCCTTCTCCCGCCCCTACCAGGTACCCGCAGCCGCCTCCCAGCTCCTCAGGTGCTCGTTGAAGCCGCCGTCGGGCCGGGCCTTGAACGTGTAGGCCGAGGTCGCCCCCTTGGCGGTGTTGTACATGACCGAGACGTCGGCACGGCCGTCCTTGTCCGTGTCACCGGACACCAGGTTCCCGAGGGAACTCCCCCACCAGCCGCTCTCACGGGTCCAGCTCACGAAGTCGTCGTTGAGCCCGCCGTCGGGGCGGCCCGTCAGCGTGAACAGGGCCGAGCGGCCGTTGCCGTAGTCGAACATGATGGCGGCGTCGGCGCGACCGTCGCCGTTGTAGTCGCCCGAGGTGAGCCTGCTGGCGTTGTAGTTCCAGTCGCCCGGCTTGCGGGTCCACGACTTCACGGGGTCCGCGAAACCTCCGTCCGGCCTGGCGAGCAGCGTGTACGCCGCGACGGTTCCGTCGCCGGAGCCGTACAGGGCGAGGATGTCGTCCCGGCCGTCGCCGTTGAAGTCGCCCGCGACCAGCTTCGCCTTGAACGCGTCCCAGTTGCCCGGGGCGACATAGGCGCTTCGGGGCAGGGACTTGAAGGTCCCGTCCGCCTGGCCGAGGAAGGTGAACAGGGCGTTGGCGCCGTCGTCGTAGCCGTACAGCGCCACCAGGTCGTCGCGGCCGTCGGTGTTGAAGTCGCCTGCGACCCACTGCGCGCTGGCAGCGTTGAAGTTGCGCAGGCCGCTGTTGAAGGCGAGGACGGGCTCCATGAAGCCGCCCCCCTCGTTGGCGCGCAGGGTGTAGAGCGCGGTGGTGTGGTTGCCGAAGTCGTACACGGTCGCCATGTCGGACCGGCCGTCGCCGTTGGCGTCGCTGACCGCGGAGGTCACGTCCAGTTCCAGGAAGGAGCCGTCGCTCGTGCAGTTGCGGCCGCCGTAGGACTGGCTGGAGGAGTCGACCATGCGCTTCCAGGCAGGCTGGTTGTTCCAGCTCGTGCTGCCCGTGATGGTGTCGGTGTCCCAGATCTGGATTTCGCCCGACTGGCAGTTCCAGGAGCCGGAATGCTTCTGCTGGATCCGGAAGGTGGAGTCGAGGATCTGCTTGCGGGCCAGGTGGCCCATGCCGATCTGGAAGAAGGTCTTCGCACAGACCAGGGCGTAGCTGTAGTCCGGGTCCTTGGAGCACCCGACGCGGGCGTCCCTGCTGAGGTTGCCGCCGTTCCAGTAGGACTTGCCCGCCGACCCGGCGATCCCGTTGTGCTTGTAGGCCAGCGCCCAGGCCGACTTCCAGTCGTCACGCCATATCGGGTCGATGACGACCGGGAACTTGGTGTCCGGCGCCGTGAGCAGCTTGCGGTCCGTGGTGAGGGTGAGCCTGTCGCCCTTGAGCTCGACGCCGAGGTCGGCCTCCTTGGTGCGCAGGGAGATGCCGTCGACAGCGGGTACCCGGTCGACGGACGGAGCCGTGGGCGTGGCCGCCGCCGTCGACGGAGCCTGGGCGGGTGCGGACTGCTTGAGCGCGGACTCGGCGAAGGACTTGGCCGGGGCGGTGGGCAGTGGCTGGTCCGCTCCGGAGTCCCACATCTGCGGTTTGGCGGAGGAGAACAGGGGCTGGCCCGCGGGGTCGAAGGCCTTCAGTTCGCCGTTCTGTTCCTTGCGCAGCGTGACGCCGTTGCCCTTGAGGCCGAAGTCGATGGAGGCGAGCGCCGGATCGGACGCGGCCTCGCGGGTCTTGACCACGAGTTGGTGCGAGAAGCCCGTCGCGTCCGCGGCGACGCGCAGGTCGACGCCCCTCAGCACCTCGGGGTAGGTGGCGCTGTTGCCGTCCAGCGTCGGGACGGGGAGCGGCTTGGGCCAGGTGAGGGTGAGGTCCCGGCCATCCTTGCGCCAGGTCACGGAGGTCAAGCGCTGGACGCAGCACAAACGTGTCCACAACCTGACGGTCTCCAACAAGCACACGTACTACGTGCTCGCGGGCTCCGTGCCGGTCCTTACGCACAACGCCACCCCGACGCAGTGCAAGGTCGCAACCACGTCGCTGGAAAAGGACTACGATCGTCGCACCGTCGGAATTTTGGACATCCAGGTTGACGAGGTTCCGTTCAGTAGCGGAGAGAAGATCGGCGGATTCATTGACGATCTCGCCTCTGACTAAGACAAATCGCCATCACGTAGAGATGCAGGCCGCAGCCTACATGCGCGTGAACAAAATCAAGCAAGGCGTGCTCTACATCGACCACGTGGATGGCCCTTGCGACGCATACCTAAGGGCTGTCCCGTAATCCCCGGTGGATCAGCGCACGGCGTCAGATGCGGTGCATCGCAAGGCGGAGGGGCGTCCTCATACTGGGCGCATTCGGGCGTTCCGACAACGCAGCGAGGTGCCGTAGCTGTCGTCGTGCGCCCGCGGGGGATTACGGGACAGCCCTTAGGAAAAGGAACTTCCAGTGTAGCCATTGAAGACGCCCTGCCATTTGGAGCTGAGATGTGGGTTCTCGCACCAGGAAGAAGGCCAGAAAAATTTATCGGAAACGCCTTGTAGGCTGACTTGGCAGTTCGCCCGGTGGAGGTTCACTCATGAACCTCCACCGGGCATGCTTCAACCCCAATCTCAGAATGGGAGGTCATCCTCGGAGTATTCGACTTCATCTCGAACCCCAGCAGGAAGGATGTATCCTTCCAATCCCGATCGATATTTCTGCACGTCGCCACCCGGCGCTACGGCGACCTTGATCATCACCCCTGGCTCGCCCGGAAGCGCGTAGCCAACCGGTGGTGGACCCGCGCATGCGAGCGCGCCAGAATCACACAAGAGCCTAGTGGACGGGTCCTCGTTCTCCAGAGCAGGGAACGGAAGTACAGAAAAGTCCCGCAAGACAGACCCTTGGAGGACTGCATCCGGGACTATCGCGGTGAAGCAAGAATCCGATCCGCCGATCACCTCGCTCACAGTGCAGTGCAGAAGGAAGTTCTCGAGAGTCTCACCTGTAAGACGCCAGGGTTCTGACTCGTGACCGCGGCAGGACACCACTCGTTCCGTCGCCTGCACATCGGTTGCCCAGTAGTAGGCGCCTTGATTCTCGACCCAGAAAATCATCATGCCGTCACTGGCCTTATCGAGCTCCGCCAGCGGTATCGGACGATTCTGAGAAACTAGGCGCCCGCCGACTTCCGCAATCGCTCGATGCCAGTCGACTAGTTCCGCCGGAATTTCTGAGAATTCAGGAACATCATCGTCGACCTGACTCGCAACCACGCCATACCATCGTTGCAGAAATCGTCGAATGCTACCGCTCCGCGGATTTATCAGTTCTTCCACACAGGAATCCTACGGCACCTGGGGTAGCCGCATCGTCTGCGCTTCCTGACACCGGCTGATCCCTCACAGGACTCGGCAATGATGCGCAGAGGCGCCGCCAAGCCTCGGACGTCACGGAGCCCGAAGATCAGCACGCACTACCACTGCGGCTTGATCTCCGGGCTGAGTCCACTCGGCGTGACTACCGCCGCCGCATGTCCGCCACGCGGGCCCGCTCCCGTTCGCGGTCACCCGGGTCCGGTAGGGGGGACGCGCTGCGGAGTTGGGCCGTCGGGCCGCCGCGGCGTTGGACCGGGAGGGGGGAGTCGCGGCGGGGGCGGCGGCCGCCCAGGCCGTCCAGGCCGGCGGAGGCCGCGGCCTGGCCGCCCGCCACCGTGATCTGCACGCCCTGATCCGCCAGGGCCTGGAGTTCGGTGGCGGCCCGGTCGTCGTGCGGTGGGGGCTCGTCCGTGACCAGGCGGGTCATCACGTCCGTCGGCACCGTCTGGAACATCGTGTCCGTGCCGAGCTTGGTGTGGTCGGCCAGGACCACCACCTCCGCCGCCGCCTGCACCAGCGCCCGGTCCACGCTCGCGCTGAGCATGTTGGACGTGGACAGGCCGCGCTCCGCCGTCAGACCGCTGCCCGACAGGAAGGCCCGGGAGACCCGCAGCCCCTGGAGGGACTGCTCGGCTCCGCTGCCGACGAGGGCGTAGTTGGACCCGCGCAGGGTGCCGCCGGTCATGACGACTTCGACCCGGTTGGCGTGGGCCAGGGCCTGGGCGACCAGGAGGGAGTTGGTGACGACGGTCAGGCCGGGCACGCGGGCGAGCCGGCGGGCCAGCTCCTGCGTCGTGGTGCCCGCGCCGACGACGACGGCCTCGCCCTCTTCGACGAGGCCGGCCGCGACATCGGCGATGGCGGTCTTCTCCGCCGTCGCGAGATGGGACTTTTGCGGAAAGCCGGACTCCCGCGTGAAACCGCCCGGCAAGACCGCACCGCCGTGTCGGCGGTCGAGGAGTCCTTCGGCCTCCAGCGCCCGCACGTCCCGCCGTACGGTCACTTCGGAGGTCTGGACGACACGGGCGAGCTCCCGGAGCGAAACCGCTCCGTTGGCCCGCACCATTTCGAGGATCAATTGGCGACGTTCTGCAGCGAACACGAAACTGACAGTAACCCCAACGACCGTCTGGTTTCAGCTCTTTGCGCCGGAATACCGAAGTTGTCCATATGGCGGGGCGACTAGTGGTATACGCAGCCCGAGGTGCGGGTGAACACCCGGCCACGCGGCCGGGCACCGCCCCAACGCCCCTGGGGCGCGGGGCGGTTGGGGGCGGTCAGGCCTCCCCGCCGGCCTTCCGCGTGTGCAGCTGGCGGGCCACCTCCGCGATCGACCCCGACAGGGAGGGGTACACGGTGAACGCGTTTGCGATCTGCTCGACCGTCAGATTGTTGTCGACGGCGATCGAGATCGGGTGGATGAGCTCGCTCGCGCGCGGGGAGACGACCACGCCGCCCACCACGATGCCGGTGCCCGGGCGGCAGAACATCTTCACGAAGCCGTCGCGGATGCCCTGCATCTTGGCGCGCGGGTTGCGCAGCAGGGGAAGCTTCACCACACGGGCGTCGATCTTGCCGGCGTCCACGTCCGCCTGCGTGTAGCCGACGGTGGCGATCTCCGGGTCGGTGAAGACGTTCGAGGAGACCGTCTTGAGGTTCAGCGGGGCCACCGCGTCGCCGAGGAAGTGGTACATCGCGATGCGCCCCTGCATGGCGGCGACGGACGCGAGCGCGAAGACGCCGGTGACGTCACCGGCGGCGTACACGCCCGGCGCGGAGGTGCGGGAGACCTTGTCGGTCCAGATGTGCCCGGAGTCCTTGAGCCGGACCCCGGACTCCTCCAGGTTCATGTTCGCGGTGTTCGGGATCGCGCCGACCGCCATCAGGCAGTGCGTACCGGTGAGCACCCGCCCGTCGGACAGGGTGACCTCGACCCGGTCGCCGACCCGCTTGGCGGACTCGGCGCGCGAGCGCCCGACGACGTTCATGCCGCGGCGGCGGAAGACGTCCTCCAGGACGGCCGCCGCGTCGGGGTCCTCGCCCGGCAGCACGCGGTCGCGGGAGGACACCAGGGTGACCCGGGAGCCGAGCGCCTGGTACGCGCCGGCGAACTCGGCGCCGGTCACACCGGAGCCGACCACGATGAGCTCCTCGGGGAGCTCGTCGAGGTCGTAGACCTGGGTCCAGTTCAGGATGCGCTCGCCGTCGGGCTGGGCGTCGGGGATCTCGCGCGGGGTGCCGCCGGTGGCGATGAGGACGGCGTCCGCCGTCAGGATCGTCTCGGTGCCGTCCGCGGCGGTGACGATGACGTCCCGGGTGCCGTCGATGCCCTGCGGGCCGCCCAGCTTGCCGCGGCCTCGCATGACCTTGGCGCCGGCGCGGGTGACGGAGGCGGTGATGTCGTGCGACTGGGCGAGCGCGAGGCGCTTGACACGCCGGTTCACCTTGCCGAGGTCCACGCCCACGACACGCGCGGCCTGCTCGATGTGCGGGGTGTCGTCCGCGACGATGATCCCCAGCTCCTCGTAGGAGGAGTCGAAGGTGGTCATCACCTCGGCGGTCGCGATCAGAGTCTTGGAAGGTACGCAGTCGGTCAGGACCGAGGCCCCGCCCAGGCCGTCGCAGTCCACGACGGTCACCTCCGCGCCGAGCTGGGCCCCCACGAGGGCCGCCTCATACCCGCCGGGTCCGCCGCCGATGATCACGATCCGGGTCACGAAAAGTCCGCCTCACGTCTACCCGGCCGGCTGCCGCCCCGGCCGGTGTTCCGGGGGGTCTCCCCGGGGGATGCATTCCGTGCTCCATTGTCCCGCACGCTTCAAGGTGCTTCGCGCCCGGTCCCGCCGCGGGACTCCGTCCGGGGGTACGCCCGGCCGGGCACGCCTCCACGGCCGCCCCTCCCGTACCCTCGACCTCATGTCGCTCTACGCCGCGTACGCCGGCAACCTCGACCCGCGGCTGATGACGCGCCGCGCTCCCCATTCGCCGCTGCGCGGCACGGGCTGGCTCAACGACTGGCGGCTGACCTTCGGCGGCGAGCAGATGGGCTGGGAGGGCTCCCTCGCCACCATCGCCGAGGCCCCCCGCCAGCAGGTGTTCGTCGCCCTCTACGACATCGCCCCGCTCGACGAGGACTCGATGGACCGCTGGGAGGGCGTCGGGCTCGACATCTACCGGCGCATGCGGATCCGGGTGCACACCATGGAAGGCGACGAGGCCGCCTGGTGCTACGTGCTCAACGGCTACGAGGGCGGCCTGCCCTCGGCGCGCTACCTGGGCGAGATCGCCGACGCGGCCGAGTCCGCGGGCGCCCCGCACGACTACGTGATGGAGCTGCGCAAGCGCCCCTGCTGAATTCCCCGGCGCGGCCTCCCGGACGGGCTGTCCGGCCGATCGCCGCAGGTCATCGCAGGTCACCGGAGGTGGCAGCGGACATTTGGTCGGAAACGACAAGACAACGATCCGAGCATGGTGAGCTGTGCCATCTACGCGCGTAGGCAATGAGCGGCTACGCTCGTCTGCGTGAACGCATCTGTTACCGATCCCACCGCCGCCGCCGACGCCGCAGCCGCCCGCCTGCGCGAGCTCACCGGCGCCGAGACCCACGATGTCGCCCTCGTCATGGGCTCCGGCTGGGCCCCCGCCGCCGAGGCCCTGGGCGCCCCCGAGGCCGAGTTCCTCGTCACCGAGCTGCCCGGGTTCCCCCCGGCCGCCGTCGAAGGGCACGGCGGCAAGGTCCGCTCGTACAAGATCGGCGACAAGCGCGCGCTGGTCTTCCTGGGCCGCACCCACTACTACGAGGGCCGCGGCGTCGCCGCCGTCGCCCACGGTGTCCGCACCGCCGTCGCCGCCGGCTGCAAGACCGTCGTGCTGACCAACGGCTGCGGCGGTCTGCGCGAGGGCATGCAGCCCGGCCAGCCGGTCCTGATCAGCGACCACATCAACATGACGGCCACCTCGCCGATCATCGGCGCGAACTTCGTGGACCTGACGAACCTGTACTCGCCCGCGCTGCGCGCGCTGTGCAAGGAGATCGACCCCTCCCTCGAGGAGGGCGTCTACGTCCAGTTCCCCGGCCCGCACTACGAGACCCCGGCCGAGATCAACATGATCCGCGTGATGGGCGCCGACCTCGTGGGCATGTCCACCGTGCTGGAGGCCATCGCCGCCCGTGAGGCCGGCGCCGAGGTGCTCGGCATCTCCCTGGTCACCAACCTGGCGGCGGGCATCTCCGGCGAGCCGCTCAACCACGAAGAGGTCCTCCAGGCCGGCCGCGACTCGGCCGCGCGCATGGGCAAGCTGCTGACCCAGGTCCTCGCCCGCATCTGAGGCTCCGGACCGTACGAGAGGTAAGGCGGAAGTAGTGCAGGAACAGGACGACCTGATCACCCGGGCCCGGGCCTGGCTGGCGGAGGACCCCGACCCGGAGACCGCGGCCGAGCTGGCCGCGCTGATCGAGGCGGGCGACACGGCGGAGCTCTCCGACCGGTTCTCCGGCACCCTCCAGTTCGGCACCGCCGGACTGCGCGGTGAGATCGGCGCGGGCCCGATGCGGATGAACCGCAGCGTGGTCATCCGGGCCGCGGCGGGCCTCGCGGCCTACCTGAAGGCCCAGGGGCACACCGGCGGCCTGGTCGTCGTCGGCTACGACGCCCGCTACAAGTCGGCGGACTTCGCCCGCGACACCGCGGCCGTCATGACCGGCGCCGGGCTGCGCGCGGCCGTCCTGCCCCGCCCGCTGCCCACGCCCGTCCTCGCGTACGCCATAAGGCACCTGGGCGCCGTGGCCGGCGTCGAGGTGACCGCGAGCCACAACCCGCCCCGGGACAACGGCTACAAGGTCTACCTCGGCGACGGCTCGCAGATCGTCTCCCCGGCCGACGCGGAGATCGCGGCGGAGATCGCCCGCGTCGACACGCTCGCCTCGGTCCCCCGGCCGGAATCCGGCTGGGAGGACCTCGGCGAGGAGGTCCTGGAGGCCTACCTGGCCCGTACGGACGCCGTCCTGACGCCCGGCGGCCCGCGGGGCGTGCGGACCGTCTACACGGCCATGCACGGCGTCGGCAAGGACGTCGTGCTGGCGGCGTTCGCCCGGCACGGCTTCCCGGAGCCGGTCCTGGTGGCCGAGCAGGCCGAACCGGACCCTGCCTTCCCGACGGTGGCGTTCCCCAACCCGGAGGAGCCGGGCGCGATGGACCTGGCGTTCGCCAGGGCCGCCGAGGTCCGGCCGGACATCGTCATCGCGAACGACCCCGACGCCGACCGCTGCGCGGTGGCCGTCCCCACCGCGGACGGCTGGCGGATGCTGCGCGGCGACGAGGTCGGCGCCCTGCTCGCGGCGCACCTGGTCCACAAGGGCGCGACCGGCGTCTTCGCCGAGTCGATCGTCTCCTCCAGCCTGCTGGGCCGGATCGCGCAGGCGGCGGGCGTCGGCCACGAGGAGACCCTGACGGGCTTCAAGTGGATCGCCCGCGTCGAGGGCCTGCGCTACGGCTACGAGGAGGCGCTCGGCTACTGCGTGGACCCCGAGGGCGTCCGCGACAAGGACGGCGTGACCGCCGCCCTGCTGGTGGCCGAGCTGGCCTCGGAGCTCAAGGAGCAGGGCCGCACCCTGACCGACCTGCTGGACGACCTGGCGATGGCCCACGGGCTGCACGCCACCGACCAGCTCTCCGTCCGCGTCCGCGACCTGTCGGTGATCGCCTCCGCGATGGCGGCGCTGCGCGCGGAGCCCCCGGCCTCGCTGGCGGGCCTGCGGGTCGTCTCCGCGGAGGACCTGAGCAGGGGCACGCAGTCGCTGCCGCCCACGGACGGCCTGCGCTACTACCTGGACGGCGCGTACAAGGCCCGGGTCATCTGCCGCCCGTCGGGCACGGAGCCCAAGCTGAAGTGCTACCTGGAGGTCGTCGTCCCGGTGGCCGAGGCCTCCGACCTGGCGTCGGCCCGCGCGACCGGCCAGGAAGTCCTGGACGCGATCAAGAAGGACCTCGCGGCGGCGATGGGCCTCTGATCTTCGGGCGCGGCTCGCGCGCCTCGGCCCCCAGCCGGGCCTGCCCGGCTGCGCGCCGCTGCGCCGGCTCCGTCCGTCGCCCCGGGGGCCCGGGGCTTCGGCCCCGCCCGGCCAGGTTCCCGCCCCGTCCGGCGGGGGCCTGGCCGCCCGCTTCCCCTCGGCCCCCGAGCCCCGGCTCGGGGGCCGTCGGCGTGGTCGGGGCGCCTGCGCGGCCCGTCTCCCCGCAGCGGCGGCGCGCCCGGACGCGAATCTCAGCTTGCGGGGGACGCGGTGGCGGTCGCGGTCGCGGTCGCGGTCGCGGTCGGGCGGACGATCTCACCCAGCGTCGGCACCGACTCCGGCCGGGAGCGGACCGCGTCCGTGCACTCCCACGCCCGCGGCGGATCGGCGTCCGGTCCGCCGAGGACCACCGGTCCGGGGCCGGCCGACACCGTCTCGCTGCTCGCCAGCGTGCACACGATCTGCGACAGCGCCACCGGCGGCAGGTCCTCCGGCTTGCGGCTGAGCCGTACCGTGCCCGCCGGGTCGCCCGGCTTGGGCGCGCCCGCCGTCAGCCCGGCCGGCACCCCGGTCGAGAAGCCGGCGTCCCGCTCCTCCGCGTTCGGCGTCCGCTCCAGCGCCTCCAGCAGCGCCTGCGCGGCCTGTACGGCGGGATCCCGTACGGTGCCCTTCTCCGGCATCGGAACGATCCGCTCCACGCCGACCAGCTGCGACCCGCAGACCAGTTCCACCGTGGCGGGGAAGCCCGGCTCCCCGCTCTGGCCGCCCGGCTGCGCCGGGGTGTCGCACGAGACGCGCGACGGCGCCGCGCCCACGTCCACGGGCACGGTCGTCGCCCGGATCCCGCAGCCCGCGGTCGCGAGCAGTGCGATCCCGACGAGCGGGGCCAGTACGGCCGGCACCGCCGGCAGGACCTTACGCATCCGGGTCACCAGTGATCGCCTTTCCCACGTCCACGGGCAGCCGCAGGGTGAACAGCGCCCCGCCGCCCGCCGCGTTGGCCGCGGTGATGTCGCCGCCGTGGATGTGCGCGTTCTCCACGGCGATCGACAGTCCGAGCCCGCTGCCGTCCGACTTCGGCCGCGACGCGCTCGCCTTGTAGAAGCGGTCGAAGACGTGCGGCAGGACTTCCTCGGGGATGCCCGGCCCGTTGTCCCGGACCGCGATCACCAGCCAGTCCCCCTCCACGGCCACCGACACCCGCACCGGCGAGCCGCCGTGCTTGAGCGCGTTGCCGATCAGGTTGGCCAGGATGACGTCGAGGCGGCGCGGGTCGAGCCGCACCACGATGTCCCGGCCGGCGTCGAGTTCGACCGCGTCGAGCCAGGCCCGGGCGTCGATGCAGGCCGTGACCTGGTCGGCGACGTTGACGTCGTCCAGCACCAGCTTGGCCGTACCCGCGTCGAAGCGGGTGACCTCCATCAGGTTCTCCACGAGGTCGTTCAGGCGCCGGGTCTCGCTGACGACCAGGGTCACCGCCGGTGCGATCATCGGATCGAGGTCGTCGACCTCCTCCTCCAGCACCTCGGCCACCGCGGTCAACGCGGTCAGCGGCGTGCGCAGTTCGTGGGACATGTCCGCGACGAAGCGCCTGCTCGACTCCTCCCGCGCGCTCATGTCGGCGACCTTCTTCTCCAGCGCCTCGGCCGTCTTGTTGAAGGTGCGCGACAGGTCGGCGAGTTCGTCGGTGCCCGACACGTCGAGGCGGTGGTCCAGTTCGCCCTCGCCGAGCCGCCGCGCCGCGTCTCCCAGCCGCTGGACGGGCTTGAGCACGGTGCGGGCCGCGGCCTGTGCGAGCAGCGCGGAGCCCAGCAGCGCGAGGATGGTCGCGATGGTCAGCGACCAGGCGAGCGCGTTGAGGTCGTCCCGTTCCTGCGCGAGGGACTTGTACATGTATCCGGTCGGTCCGCCGCCGACGATCCGCGTCCCGCCGACCAGGTACGGGTTGCCGCGCGGCTTGGTGCGCTGCCAGTACACGTGGTATTCGGCGTCGTTCGCCGCGGTCGTCTTCTGCCGGTCGTTCACCGCGTTCTGCAGGGACTTCGGCACGTCGGTCAGCCGGAAGTTGTCGGGCCCGGCGGCCCCGTACATCTGGCGGTCGTCCTTGCCCTCCTGCACGAGCAGGACGCTGTAGCCGGGGCTGCTGCCCGCCATCAGCTCGGCGGTGCGCTGCAGCTCCTCGGGCGTCGGGTCGACGGGCAGTGCGGCGGCACGGTTCTGCATCTCCTGGCGGAAGTCGCCGAGGGCGGCCTCCTGGACGCGGGTGAGCACGGCCTCGCGGTTGAGCCAGTAGGCGATCCCGGACGCGGACACGGCGGCCGTCAGGGCGACCAGTGCGAAGACGACGAGGAGCCGCAGCCGCAGGCTGGTCCAGCGCCGGCCCGCGAGCAACGACCGGATCACTGCGGGGAGTCCAGGCGGTAGCCGACGCCCCGGACCGTGCGGATCAGGGTGGGCGAGGAGGGCACGTCCTCGACCTTGGCGCGCAGCCGCTGGACGCAGGCGTCGACGAGCCGCGAGTCGCCGAGGTAGTCGTGCTCCCAGACCAGGCGCAGCAGCTGCTGGCGGGAGAGCGCCTGTCCGGGCCGGCGGCTCAGTTCGAGGAGGAGTCGCAGCTCGGTCGGCGTGAGCTGGAGGTCCTCGCCGTTCTTCGTCACGGTCATGGCGGCCCGGTCGATGACGAGGGAGCCGAAGCTCGCCGAGTCGCTCGACTCGCGTTCGCCGCGGCGCAGTACGGCCCGGATGCGGGCGTCGAGGACGCGCCCCTGGACGGGCTTGACCACGTAGTCGTCGGCCCCGGACTCCAGGCCGACGACGACGTCGATGTCGTCGCTGCGCGCGGTGAGCAGGATGATCGGCAGCTGGTCGGTGCGGCGGATCCGCCGGCACACCTCGAAGCCGTCGATCCCGGGCAGCATCACGTCCAGCACGATCAGATCCGGCCGCTGCTCGCGCAGCAGTTTCAGGCCGTCCTCGCCCGTCGCCGCGGTGGCCACACGGTGGCCCTGGCGTGACAGGGAGAGTTCGAGGGCCGTGCGGATGGCGTCGTCGTCCTCGATCAGCAACAGGAAAGGCACGGGCTCATTCTGTCTCATGGGCAGTCGGGAGTTCGACCGTCAGGGGGACCAGATCCGGCGGGAGTCGGCCGGGATCCTTTTCGAAGGCCGCTGTGACAGTGCTGTGACAGTCGACGGACACCCCGGTTAAGTCGGCCGGGCAGTCTTCTTGTCAACGCACAGCGATCCGAAGCAGAGACACTCCACGACGGGGGGCGCGAGATGAACACGCTGCACAGCACCAGCACCAGCGCGGTTGTCACGCGGCTGCACGATGTGAACCGCCGGGCGGGTGTCCGTTCGGTGGCGGTCGCCCGGCCCCGGCCGGCCCACGTCGTAGCCATTGACGCACACCAGTACCAGGCGGTTCCCGCTCAGCAGCAGACCCCGTCCTCGACGTCCGAGGCGGAGTTCACCGCGTACGTCCAGGAGCGGCGCGCCGCGCTGTACGCGACGGCCTTCCACCTGACCGGTGACCGTTACGAGGCCGAGGACCTGCTGCAGAGCGCGCTGTTCTCCACGTACCGCGCCTGGGACCGGATCAGCGACAAGGCCGCCGTCGGCGGCTACCTGCGTCGCACGATGACGAACCTGCACATCAGCGCGTGGCGTCGGCGCAAGCTGAACGAGTACCCGACGGAGGAGCTGCCGGAGACGGCCTCCGACACGGACGCGATGCGCGGTACGGAGCTGCGCGCGGTGCTGTGGCAGGCGCTGACCCGCATCCCGGAGCCGCAGCGCACCATGCTCGTGCTGCGCTATTACGAGGGCCGTACGGACCCGGAGATCGCGGAGATCCTGGGCATCAGCGTCGGCACGGTGAAGTCGAGCATCTGGCGCTCGCTGCGGCGCCTGCGGGAGGACGAGGCGCTGAGCTTCGGCCGCGACGAGGCGGAGTCCTTCGAGGAGCTGGTCGCCTGAGGGCGGCCGACAGCTCACCACATGAACCACCCCGGCCACGGGGGACCGTCTTGCGGGGGTGAGACGGCGGCCAACGGGGGAGAAAGCGCGGGATCGGTCGGCCGGGGGTCCGACCGGTCCCGCGCACCCTTTTCCGGGCGGGCAGACGCCGGCGACTACGCGGCGGCGGGGGTCGTGGAGCGGTGGCGGCCGGCTGCGGCGGCCGCGAGACGGCCGAGGGCCTCGTCGGGGCCGCAGGCGTGGGCGCCCAGTTCCACGTGGCGGGCCACGATGCCCCGCTCGGCGCGCATCAGGCGCCAGCCGCGCCGGAGCAGGAACAGTACGGATTTGCGGCCCTCGCGCAGGTCGCGGGCGAGTCGGCGGCGGAACGTCGTCGAGGGGCGGCCGCGCAGGCAGATGGCGTCCGCGAGGAGGCCGAGGTCCTGGCAGCGGGCGGCCACGTCCGCGGCGAAGATCCCCTCCGCGATGAACAGCGTGGTGCGGGCTATGTCGAGGGTGTCCCAGCCGGTGCGGGAGCTGGTGGCGATGTCGTAGACCGGCACGTCCGTCCGTCCTGACGCGCACAGCTCGGCGATCGCGGCGACGGCGGTGTCGGCGTCCCACGAGAGCGGGGAGTCCCAGTCGATGTCGGAGCTGCCCTCCACCAGCGGAAGGGAGGGGTCGTCGGCTTCCTTGTAGAAGTCGTCGAGGCGCAGCACGGGCAGCCCGGAGCGGGCGGCCAGCGAGGATTTTCCGGAGCCCGACGGACCGGTCAGCAGGACGACTCGGGTCGGCGAAGGAGAGGAAGAGCTCACGGGACACCAGTCTGAACCATTCCCCCGGGTAGGGGATCCTCCCGGTGACCGGTTGGTGTCCAGGAACACACCTCCACTACGCTGCGTGCGCACGCGACTACGACCACAGGCGGGATCCCCATGGCACGTCACGCAGCCCCTTCGGCACCGAACCGGCTCCGCAGCGCGGGCCTGACCCTCTCGATGGCCGGCGCCGCGCTGGCGATGGCCGCGGGCGGGGCGCAGGCCGGTGAGCTGGACGTTCCGGCGGCCGTGGCCGGGGTGACGGATCCGATCGCGAACCTCAAGGTGAACCCGCTGGCCCACACGGGGGTGGATCCGCTGGACAACGGGGTCGCCACCAAGGTCGCGGACTTCCCCGCGGTGGGCACGACGGCGGTCACGGGAATCCTCACCCAGGGCCCGTCGGTGGGTGAACTCCCCGCGGCGGCGGTCTCGTCCCTCCTGGGCCCCCTGGCCCCCCGCTGACCAACCCCTGCCCCCGGCTCCCCGGCTCCCCGGCTCCCCGGCGAGTGAGCCGAAGGCGGCGCGCCGGCGAAGGCGGGCGAGCGCCCGGAGAAACCGCGAGGAACGAGCGGTTTCGAGGACGTACGCCTGCCTGGAGCCGGCAGGAGCGCCGCCGGAGGCGAACCGAGCCCGGAACAGGGGGGAGCGGTTTCGAGGACGTACGCCTGCCTGGAGCCGGCAGGAGCGCCGCCGGAGGCGAACCGAGCCCGGGACAGGGAGAGGCCCCGGCAGCGCGGGGGACGCTGCCGGGGCCGGTCTTGCTGGGGCGGTTCTAGTAGGACGAGCCGCCCGCGCCCAGCGACCCGGTGGGGTGCCAGACGGTCTTGGTCTCCAGGAACGCCGTCATGCGGGAGGTGCCCGGGTCGGCGCTCCAGTCGTCCACAGGCTGTGGACGCAGGACGCGCTTGAGGTTGTCGGCGGCCGCGATCTCCAGCTCCTTGGCCAGGGCGGGGTCGGCGCCGGCCAGGTCGATGGCGTTGACGTCCTGGTGGGAGGCCAGGTGCGGGCCCATTTCGGCGGCCTTGCCGGACAGGATGTTGACGACGCCGCCGGGCAGGTCGGAGGTGGCGAGGACCTCGCCCAGGGAGAGGGCCGGGAGCGGCGCCTTCTCCGAGGCGATGACGACTACCGTGTTGCCGGTGGCGATCACCGGGGCGATCACGGATACCAGGCCCAGGAAGGACGAGTCCTGCGGGGCGACGACGGTGACGACACCGGTCGGCTCGGGGGTGGAGAGGTTGAAGAACGGGCCCGCGACCGGGTTGGCTCCGCCCGCGATCTGGCCGATCTTGTCGGTCCAGCCGGCGTACCAGACCCAGCGGTCGATGGCCGCGTCGACGACGGCGGCGGCCTTCGACTTGGACAGGCCCTCGGCGTCGCCGACCTCGCGGACGAACTGTTCGCGGCGGCCCTCCAGCATCTCGGCGATGCGGTAGAGGATCTGGCCGCGGTTGTAGGCGGTGGCGGCCGCCCAGCCGCCGAAGGCCTTGCGTGCGGCGACGACCGCGTCACGCGCGTCCTTGCGGGAGGACAGGGGTGCGTTGGCCAGCCACTTGCCCTTGGAGTCGGACACCTCGTACACCCGGCCGCTCTCGGAGCGGGGGAACTTGCCCCCGACGTACAGCTTGTAGGTCTTGAAGACGTTCAGACGTACAGAGGACTCAGACATCGAGGTAGGCCTCCAGACCGTGGCGGCCGCCTTCGCGGCCGAAGCCCGATTCCTTGTAGCCGCCGAAGGGCGAGGTCGGGTCGAACTTGTTGAACGTGTTGGCCCACACCACACCGGCGCGGAGCTGGTTGGCGACCGCGAGGATGCGCGAGCCCTTCTCGGTCCAGATGCCGGCGGAGAGGCCGTACTGGCTGTTGTTGGCCTTGGCGACGGCCTCGTCGGGCGTGCGGAAGGTCAGCACGGACAGCACCGGGCCGAAGATCTCGTCGCGGGCGACGGTGTGCGCCTGGGTGACGTTGCTGAAGAGCGTCGGGGCGAACCAGTAGCCGGCGGACGGCAGCTCGCACGCCGGGGACCAGCGCTCGGCGCCCTCGGCCTCGCCGGTGTCCGCGAGCGCGGTGATCCGGGCGAGCTGCTCGGCGGAGTTGATCGCGCCGATGTCGGTGTTCTTGTCGAGCGGGTCGCCCAGGCGCAGGGTGGAGAGGCGGCGCTTGAGGGAGTCCAGCAGCTCGTCGTGGATGGACTCCTGGACCAGGAGGCGGGAGCCCGCGCAGCAGACCTGGCCCTGGTTGAAGAAGATGCCGTTGACGATGCCCTCGACGGCCTGGTCGATGGGGGCGTCGTCGAAGACGATGTTGGCGCCCTTGCCGCCCAGTTCCAGGGTGACCTTCTTGTCGGTGCCGGCGATCGAGCGGGCGATGGCCTTGCCGACGGCGGTCGAGCCGGTGAAGGCGACCTTGTTGACGTCCGGGTGCTCGACGAGGGCAGCGCCCGCGTCGCCGTAGCCGGTGAGGATGTTGACGACGCCCTTGGGCAGGCCGGCCTGGCGGCAGATGTCCGCGAAGAAGAGCGCGGAGAGCGGGGTGGTCTCGGCGGGCTTCAGGACGACGGTGTTGCCGGTGGCGAGCGCCGGGGCGATCTTCCACGCGAGCATCAGCAGCGGGAAGTTCCACGGGATGACCTGGCCGGCGACGCCGAGCGGGCGCGGGTTCGCGCCGTAGCCCGCGTGGTCGAGCTTGTCGGCCCAGCCCGCGTAGTAGAAGAAGTGCGCGGCGACCAGCGGGAGGTCCGCGTCGCGGGTCTCCTTGATCGGCTTGCCGTTGTCCAGGGTTTCCAGGACGGCGAGCTCGCGGCTGCGCTCCTGGATGATCCGGGCGATGCGGAAGAGGTACTTGGCGCGCTCGGAGCCGGGCAGCGCGGACCACTTCTCGAAGGCCTTGCGGGCGGCCTTCACGGCACGGTCCACGTCGGCGGCGCCGGCCTGGGCGACCTCGGAGAGGACCTCCTCGCTGCTGGGCGAGACGGTCTTGAAGACCTTGCCGTCGGCGGCGTCGGTGAACTCGCCGTCGATGAAGAGCCCGTAGGAGGGGGCGATGTCGACGACCGAGCGGGACTCGGGAGCCGGTGCGTACTCGAAGAGGGATGCCATGGTGATCAGTCCACCGTCACGTAGTCGGGACCGGAGTAACGGCCGGTGCTCAGCTTCTGGCGCTGCATCAGCAGGTCGTTGAGCAGGCTGGAGGCGCCGAAGCGGAACCAGGTGTTGCTCAGCCAGTCCTCGCCCACGGTCTCGTTGACCAGGACCAGGAACTTGATGGCGTCCTTGGTGGTGCGGATGCCGCCGGCCGGCTTCACGCCGATCTGGATTCCAGTCTGCGCCTTGAAGTCGCGGACGGCTTCGAGCATGAGCAGGGTGTTCGCGGGGGTGGCGTTGACGCCCACCTTGCCCGTCGACGTCTTGATGAAGTCGGCGCCCGCGAGCATGCCGATCCAGGAGGCGCGGCGGATGTTGTCGTAGGTCGACAGCTCGCCGGTCTCGAAGATGACCTTCAGGCGGGCGGCGCTGCCGTCGGGGCGGGCGCAGGCCTCCTTGACGGCCTTGATCAGCTCGTACGTCTCGAGGTAGCGGCCGGCGAGGAAGGCGCCACGGTCGATGACCATGTCGATCTCGTCGGCGCCGGCGGCGACGGCGTCACGGGTGTCCGCGAGCTTGACGGGCAGCGCGGCGCGGCCCGCCGGGAAGGCGGTGGCGACGGAGGCGACCTTGACGTCGGCGCCGTTCAGCGCGGCCTTGGCGGTGGCCACCATGTCGGGGTAGACGCAGACGGCGGCCGTCATCGGGGTGGTGCGGTCGGTCGGATCGGGGTGGACGGCCTTGGCGGAGAGCGCCCGGACCTTGCCCGGGGTGTCCGCGCCTTCCAGCGTCGTCAGGTCGATCATCGAGATGGCCAGGTCGATGGCGTACGCCTTGGCCGTCGTCTTGATCGAGCGGGTGCCGAGGGAGGCCGCGCGGGCCTCCAGACCGACAGCGTCGACGCCGGGCAGCCCGTGCAGGAAGCGGCGCAGCGCACTGTCGGACGTCGTCACGTCAGCGAATGCGGTGAGGGTGGTGGGCATGGTCACCAGATGAGCATATCTACGCGCGTAGCGACCTGTCACCCCCCTCCCTCGATTCCGGGCGATCCGCTACGGAATCGACACCTCCGCCTCCTGTTACCCGGCCATGACACGCAGGCGATCGTCCACGCGCACAAGATCAATAGATTTCCTTCCAGCAGCCCGCCAGAGCTCACCGGACGAAACCCGACAGAGAAAGACGCGGCATGCGGCTCTCCTCCACCCCGGACAACGCTTCAAGGAGTCGTTATGCGTACCGCCCTGCGTGCCTCCCTCGCCACCGCCGCCCTCGCCGGCGCGCTCCTCGCCCCCGCCGCGGGCGCCGCGCACGCCGCGACGACCGTCCGGCAGGCTGCCGCGGTCACCTCGCAGAGCCCCGCGGACCGGTTCTCGGGCACCCCGGCCTCCATCGGCGGGGGCCTCGTCGCGGTGCTGCGCCACGAGGCGGAGGGCCCGGAGGCCTGGATCCGCGCCGTCGGACCGGACTGGAAGCCCGGCGACCACTACATGTTCCGGGTGCTGACCGTGCTGGACCGGGCGAACACCGCCGACACCGTGAACGGCCTGGACCTGGAGATCACCGGGGTGGACTCGGCCGCCCCCGTCCTCACCGTCACGAAGGCCGGCGCCACCGAGTCCTTCCCGCTGCCGCTGTCCGAGGCGGCCCGCACCCACGGTGCCCGGTGCGTCTCCGCCACGAAGCGGCTCGGCCTGCACGGGACGCTGGTCGCCGACCTGACGACGACCCCCGACGGGCCGCAGGTGCAGTTGGTGGACGGGATCACCAAGGAGCCCCGCGAGAAGCTGACCCGCACCGCCCCCGCCCCGGCGAAGGACGACCGGACCGCTGCCCGCATCGTGAACGCGAGCGGGGCCCGGCCCTCCTTCACGTACGCGACCCCCGGCGGGGAGAGCCCCCTCGGGACGGCGCTCTTCCCGGAGCTGCCCGCGGGCTGCGCGCGCACCTACCCCTTCGAGGAGGAGGCGGCCCCCGCCCCCGAGCGGGAGGCAACGCCGGCCGCGCAGTCGGCGCCCTCGCCCTCCACCGGCCCGGCCGCCCCGGCCGCCCCGAAGGCCCGGACCGCCGGCCGGACCGCCGTCGCACCCCAGGGCGGGGTCGCCGCCGGAGCCGGGGAGGAGGCCGCCGAGGACGCCGGCGCCCCGGTGGCCGCCTCCGCGGGCGCCGGCCTCGCCGCCGTCGTCGCGGGCCTGGGCGCCGCCTTCCTCGCCCGCCGCCGCGGCCGCACGCAGCGCTGATCCCGCTCCCTCCGTCCGGCGGGCCACCGGCACCGTGGCCGGCCCGACCACCTCATCCCGTACGCCGATCCCGTGCGCCGATACAGCCGGCCGGCGCGGTGGGGCAGAATCGACCCCATGAGCAGCCAGCAGCCGACCGATGAACCGGTCTACGACGACCGGGTCTACCGCTCCTCCATGGGCGTCGTCTCGGGGGTGCTGCTGCTCGCGCTGACGGCATGGCTCTGCGGGGACGCCGTGGTGCGCGGCTCGGGGAACACCCCGTGGATCGCGCTGGCGGCAGCGCTGTGCGCGGTGCCGCTGATCGTGGCGTTCACGATCCGCCCGGCCGTCTTCGCCAACGACGACCGGATGCGCGTACGGAACCCCTTCCGGATCATCGAGCTGCCCTGGGCCGCCGTGGACGCCGTGCGCTCCGGCTACTCGGCGGAGGTGCTGGCCGAGGGGTCGAAGTACCAGCTGTGGTCGGTGCCCGTCTCGCTGCGCGAGCGGAAGAAGGCCAACCGGCAGCGCCTGCGCTACGAAGGGCTCCGCGACCGGGAGGGCCGCTCCCCGGGCGAGAAGGCGAAGGTCCCGGCCGAGCCGATGCGGGCCAGTGCGGACCGGATCGTCGACGAGCTCCAGAGGCTGGCCGAGCGCGGGGCCGAGCGGCCCGGCGCCCAGGGCAGCGTGCGGGTGCACTGGTCGTACGAGATCATCGCGCCCGCCGTGGTCGGCGCGCTGCTGCTGATCGTCCTGGTCGCCACCCGCTGACCGGGGCCGGCGGCAGAAGACCGACGCACAGCCGGCAGACACGGAGCGTGCCGACCGCCACACGTCCGAGGCGGAACCGGGGCTGTCAGGTGATGCGTCCTCGCAGGTGTGCAGCGTATTGAGGCCGACGGCGCTCCCGCCGGCGCCCCCGCGATCCCCCTCCGTCTCCGACTCCTGGCCGGGGTCCTTCTCGCCGCCCATCTCCTGGTCGTCGGCTGGCTGACCCTGCGGCCCCTCGACGTTCCCTGGGCCGCCGCCGGCAATCTGACCCCGCTGGAGGGGATCAGGGCGGACCTCGCCCTCGGGCCGCTGGAGGCCGCCCGGCGGATCGGGGAGGGAGTAGCGCTGCTGGCCCCGCTCGGGGTGCTGGTGCCGCTCGTCAGCGGTCGGCTCTGGCTGTCGCGGCTGGCCGAGTGGTCGTCCCTGGTGCGGACCGCCGCGGCGGGCGCGCTGGTCTCGCTCAGCATCGAGATGCTCCAGAGCGGGGTCCCGGGCCGGGTCGTCGACGTGGACTCGGTGCTGCTCAACACCCTCGGCGTGCTGCTGGCGCATGCGGCCGTCGTACCGGCGCTGCGGGCGCGGCTGCGCCGCTCACATGCCGTTTATCAGGGGGACACCCCGAAGATTTCCAGGGTCGGGCTCGGTCCCTGGACCGACGTTCTGTCGGCGGTCCAGCGGGAGTATTGAGGCATCGCAAGAAGGCGATCCCGACGAAGGAGAACCCCATGAGCGCCCTGGTCCGCCCCCGTGACGGCCGTTGGATCGGCGGAGTCTGCGCCGGACTCGCACGGCGTTTCGGAATGTCCGCGAACACGATGCGCGCCATCTTCGCCGTCTCGTGTCTGCTGCCCGGCCCGCAGTTCCTGATCTACATCGCACTGTGGGTGCTGCTGCCGAACGAGAAGTCCGCCTCGACCGCCTGGTAGGGGGCCGGACGCTCAGCCGGCCTTCCGGACCTTCTCCACCTGCTTGTCGGTCACTTCCTGCGGCACCAGGACCTTCTGCCCGCCGCCCGCCACGTTGAGGGCCATCAGGCGTACGACGGTGTCGCCCTCGCGTACGACGACCAGGTGGACCTGCGCCGAGACGCCCTGGCCGGTCGCGGTCGTGGTCCAGCTGACGCTCTCGTCGCCGCTCGTGCGGTAGTCGGCGGTGCGGACGTCGCGGTAGCTGCCGGTCTGCTTGTCGACCGTGGCGGAGAAGCCCGTGCCGCAGGCGGCGACGGCGGCCTTGAGCCGGGCGACCAGCGCCTTCGCGTCGCTCTCGGAGTAGGAGCTGACGGAGGCGGAGACCGCGAGCCCCATCTGCTTCTGCGATCCGATGCCCCGGTTGACGGTCTCGCGCGCGGCGGGGTCGGGCTTGTCGCCCATGATGTCGGCCAGCGGCTGGCAGGCCTTCTTGTCGGCCTGCGGCTGGCCGTCCGGGGCGTTCGGGTTCTTGCCCTGGGCGGAGATCTGATAGCCGGCCAGGTCGCCCTGGGCGAGCGCGGACCGCTCCAGCTTGGTGCCGCCGGTCTTCGGCGGGGCCGATCCGGTCGGGTCCGGGGACGCCGCGGAGGCGCCGGGCGCGCCGCCGGCGCCGACCTCGGACCCCTTGGGGTCGGGGGACCTGCCGGTCGCGGGGGCGTCCGTACTGCTGCACCCGACCGCGGCGAAGAGCAGGGCGGGGACCAGCGCGACCAGCGTCGCTCGTGCCTTCATGCGCATGACCGAGAACCTCATACCCCGTGCGTCGGCGGGCAGTTGGTGGTGATCGTGGCACACCGCACGGCGGCACACACACCTCGTCGAAGGGGAGTGCGACCGCCGCGCGTGCGTTCGTCCGTCTCGCGTGGGCGTCAGCCGTTGAGGGCGCCGGTGACCGGACCCAGCAGGCCGGTGACCGCGGCGGTGGGGTCGCTCGGCTGCCCCTCTTCGCCCTTCATCTGCTGCTGGCTGGTGACGCCCTCGAGCGCGCCGGTGGCGGTGCCGAGCGCGTCGGTGATGCCGATGGCGGGAACGGCGGCGGAGGCGGTACCGGCGGCGACGGCGGCGAGGGCGGCACCGACGGCGGCGGCACCGAGGAACTTGGCAGCTGACTGCTTCATGGAAGATATTCCTTGCGACGGGGAATTGAGCGGCTCCGCAAACTAGTCACTTCAAACCCCCGCCCGCAAACATCCGTTAATACGAGAAAGCGCCCGGAAATTGCCTCTCCCGGGCGCTTTCAGTACGTCATGCCATGGCCTAGGCCGAGACAGAACCGCTGGTGGAGGCGGTCTGACGGAACAGCCACTCCGACTTCAGCTCCGCATAGCCCGGCTTGATGACCTCATTGATCATGGCCAGTCGTTCATCGAAAGGAATGAACGCGGACTTCATCGCATTGACGGTGAACCACTGCATGTCGTCGAGGGTGTAGCCGAAGGTGTCCACGAGGTGCTCGAACTCGCGGCTCATGCTGGTGCCGCTCATCAGGCGGTTGTCGGTGTTGACCGTGAGCCTGAAGTGCAGCTTGCGCAGCAGGCCGATCGGGTGCTCGGCGTACGAGGCAGCCGCGGCCGTCTGCAGGTTCGAGGTCGGGCACATCTCCAGGGGGATGCGCTTGTCCCGGACGTAGCTGGCCAGGCGGCCGAGCTTGACCGAGCCGTCCTCGGCGACCTCGATGTCGTCGATGATCTTCACACCGTGGCCGAGGCGGTCGGCGCCGCACCACTGCAGGGCCTGCCAGATCGACGGCAGGCCGAAGGCCTCGCCCGCGTGGATCGTGAAGTGGTTGTTCTCGCGCTTGAGGTACTCGAAGGCGTCGAGGTGGCGGGTGGGAGGGAAGCCCGCCTCGGCGCCGGCGATGTCGAAGCCGACCACGCCGTTGTCGCGGTAGCGGTTGGCCAGCTCGGCGATCTCCAGCGCGCGGGCCGCGTGGCGCATCGCGGTCAGCAGGGCGCCGACGCGGATGCGGTGGCCGTTGGCCTTGGCACGGCGCTCGCCCTCGCGGAAGCCGTCGTTGACGGCCTCGACGACCTCTTCGAGGGTGAGGCCGGCTTCCAGGTGCTGCTCGGGGGCGTAGCGGATCTCGGCGTACACGACGCCGTCCTCGGCCAGGTCCTCGGCGCACTCGGCGGCGACGCGGTAGAGGGCCGCCTTCGTCTGCATGACCGCGCAGGTGTGCGCGAAGGTCTCCAGGTATCGCGGCAGGGAGCCGGAGTCGGCGGCCTCGCGGAACCAGATGCCGAGCTTGTCGGCGTCGGTCTCGGGGAGGTTCTCGTAGCCGACCTCGCGGGCCAGCTCGATGATGGTCCCGGGACGCAGTCCACCGTCGAGGTGATCGTGCAGGAGCACCTTCGGGGAACGACGGATCTGGTCCGGGGTCGGCAGGTTGGGGGTCTCGCTCGTCATCTGCGCACTCTACTCCTACGCGCGTAGAGCGTCGTGTCCCCGACGGGCGTCGATATGTAACAGAGACCGCGCGGACGGATGGCGTACACCCGGAGGTCTGAGACTGTTCCGCCATGGCACAGCATGCGCCGCCGGCGCGCGGGGCCCGCCTGGGGCGGGCGGCCGGCGCGAGAACCGGCTCGGGTCCGACGGAAAGCCCGGTCAACGGGGTGGTGCTCCTGCTTCCCGGGGCGTCCAGACTCTCCCCCGGTCCCCTGCGTCCGCTCGCGCGGGCGCTGGCCCGGGCGGGCGGTGGGGACGGCCTGGTCGCGCACACCGTGATCCACGGCGGGGAGTCCGCCCGGGAGGAGCAGGCGCGGTGGGCGGCGGACGAGGCGGTGCGGCGGTACGGGGACGTTCCGGTGTGCCTGGCCGGCTACGACGCCGGCGCCCTGGCCGCGCTGCGGGCGGCGGGGCACGGGGCCGTCAACTCGGTTCTGGCCCTGGCCCCCTGCCTGGGGGAGGGGGCGCCCGCCGACTCCCCGGAACCGGTGAAACAGCTGTCGGGCCGGCAGGTGTTGATCGTGCACGGCACCAACGACGCCCGCAGCGACCCGGAGGCCTCCTTCAGACTGGCGGAGCGGGCGAAGAAGGCGAACCGCGCGACGTGCCGGTTCGAGGTGCACTCCGACGGGCACGGGCTGCGCGAGCACCAGGCGGAAGTGGTGGCGCTGGGCGTGGACTTCGTCCTCGGCGCGGTCTTCTCGGGCCGGTACTCCCGTCCCGTCACCGACGCCCTGGCCGCGCCGCCGCCGCTGGGCCTGCGGATGCCGCTGGCCTCCGGCTTCGGGAGGTCGCTGCGGGGGTGAGGGCCCGGTCGGGACGCGCACCGCGAGCGGGCCGCGCCCGGCGTACCGTGAGAAGTGGACTCGGGGTGCCCGCTCCTCTCCCGGAGGCGATCGGCGATGGCCGCAATCGACTGCAGGAACTTCGACGCACCCGACGAGACCAGGCCGTTCGTCGGCGGCATGGGCCGGCTGGACCTGGTGGACACGGGGGACGGGGCCGTCGGGCGCGCCGTCTTCCTGCCGGGCTGGAAGTGGTCGGAGCACGTCCAGCCGCTGGCCGGGACGGACAGTTGCCGGGCCGACCACACCGGGTACGTGGTGAGCGGCCGCATGAAGGTCGTGATGGACAACGGGGAGAGCGCCGAGTTCGGCCCCGGCGACTACATGCGGGTGCACCCCGGGCACAACGCCTGGGTGGTGGGTGACGAGCCCTGCGTGACGCTGGACTGGACCGGTTTCGCCGACTACGCCAAGCCCTCCGGCTGACGGCCCCGGTCAGGGCCGGTGTTCCGCGCCGGTCCGTCCGTGCCCGCCGTTCCGCCCCCTCTCGGTCGGATGGCACGGATGGACCGGCGCGACTGCGTTTCCCCCTTCACGCCGTGTGACCACTGTGCCTCCTCGACATATGCCGAATGGGTCTTCTCAGGCGTCGTCTTGCCGCCTTGCGGGAACACGAGGGGTTTACAAACAAGTCCAGACCGGGACGAATACGCACATGCGAGCCGAGGGAACCGGAGCGTCCGGCGCGGCGGCCAGGGCGGCCGGTGCGTCCGGGGAGCTGACCCCCGCCGCCCGACGCCTGTACGCGTACGCCGTCGAACGGCACGCCTTCGACGCGGAGGAGGCCACGCGGGCCCTCGGCGTGCGCGCGGCCGCCGCGATCACGGAGCTGGCCGCCGCGCACCTGCTCCAGCGGGCGCCGGGCGGCGGGCCGCAGCGGTGGAGCGCGGTGGCGCCGCGGGCGGCGGCGGCCCGGGCCCTGGCGCCGCTGGCCCTGCTCGTACGGGAGACCCACGACGAGATGGACCGGCTGCGGGGGCGGCTGGAGGCGCTCGTGCCCGCGTACGAGGCGGGGACCGCGCACCGGGACACGAGCGGGGCGGGGCACCTGGAGCTGGTCACGGACCTCGGCGCCGTACGGGGGCTGATCGCGGAGCTGGCCGCGGCGTGCGAGCAGGAGCTGCTGACTTCACAGCCGGGGGGCGGCCGTCCGCCGGAGTCCCTGGAGGAGTCGATCGGGCGGGACGAGTCGCTGCTGGCCCGCGGGGTCCGGATGCGGACGATCTACCAGCACACGGCCCGGTACTCGCGGCCCACGGCCGCGTACGTGGAGCGGGTGACGGCGCTGGGCGCGCAGGTGCGGACGCTGGGCGACGGGCTGATGCGGATGCTCGTGTTCGACGGGCGTACGGGGCTGATGGCGGTGCCGGAGCGCAGCGGGGCGGCGCTGGTGGTGCGGGAGCCCAGTGTCGTGCACTTCATGATCTCGGCCTTCGAGCGGTCGTGGCTGGGGGCGGAGCCCTTCCCGACGTCGGTCGGTCCCGAGGCGGCCCGGTCGATCTCGGACGAGCTGCGGCAGACGATCGTGCGGCTGCTGTCGGAGGGGCTGGAGGACAAGGTGATCGCGCGCCGCCTCGGCATGTCGGAGCGGACGTGCCAGCGCCACATCGCCGAGATCATGCGGGCGGTGGGCGCCAAGTCCCGCTTCCAGGCCGGCTATTTGCTGTCGCCGCACCCCGCGCCGGCCCCCGCCCCGCCGGACTAGTGCGGTCCTGGTCCGCTGTACCGGTCGTAGTAGGCGCGCAGTTCGGGGCGGCGGATGCCGGGGAGGCGGGCCAGGCTGTCGCCGAAGGCCCGGGAGTGGGGGAAGAAGCCGCGCCACGTGCGCAGCGGCTGGATGTAGTCGTCGCGCAGGACCCCTTCGGGCAGGGTGCCGGACGCCGGCAGCGGCGAGGTCTCGCCCGGGAGGACGAGGTGGGCCCAGACGCCGATGTCCAGGGGTACCACGGGCGCGGTGCCGTGCGGGGGCGGCCACGGCTCCCCCGTCACCGGATGGCGCGGGACGACGAGGATGTCGTCCCCGGACCGGGGCACCGGCCTGCCCGGCCCGGCGAGACGCGCGGTGCGGACCGGGGGTCCGGGGGGCAGGTAGCCGGCGACGGCCTCGCCGACCAGGTCGGCGAGGGGGCCGGGCAGCGCCACCGGGCGGCCTTCGCAGGCCACCACCAGGTGTGCGAGGGCCACCGGGACGGCGGCCTCCCAGCGGCGGCTCCAGGAGCCGTCGAGCTCGACGGGCGGCACGGCGTACGACGCCAGGTCCAGCTCGTCCCAGCCGGGGACGGGGACGGCGGGTGCGCCGGAGGGGATGCGCCGGACCTCGTCGGGCTCCAGCCACACCGCCTGCCACAGCCCGCAGTCGTCCATGCGCGTCGCCACGGCGCGTCCGCAGCCCTCGCACGCCAGGTTGGGCCCGTCACGGCCGTCGATGCCCTGGCAGTAGCCCTCGCACTTCTCGAGGATCAGGGTCATGGCCCGGGAGTCGCCGGGCGCGATGACGGCCCGGTCCCGCGACCCGAAGGAGACGGAGTACCGCGGCAGGTACACGCCCTGTTCGGCCGCCAGGTCCTCACCCACGTCGTCCCACAGCCGCCAGGGCGGTCCGGTGGGCCGGGGGTCGAGGGCGTACGTCCCCGGGTCCATCAGCGGAGGATGCAGTTCCTCCCACGCTCCGTAGTGGGCGTGGACGGGGAGGGCCACCCGGGAGACGGGGGCCGTCAGCTCCGTACCGCACCCGGCGCACACGAACACGTCCAAACAGCAATCCCCCCGGGCTTCGGCAACCCTGCCGATTCTGCTCGCCGCGGCCGCCGAGGGCCATCAGTTTTCGCCCTGCCGGCCCTCCTGCGCCGCGGGATGTTCCAGTTCCGGGATGAGGCGGCCGCGGCGGGAGAGGAGGAAGCGCTTGAACTCGGCGACCGGCGGGGTGTCGGGGTGGCCGTCGAGCCAGGCGACGCCGATCTCGCGGACGGCGCGCGGAGCGGTGACGTTCAGCTCGACCACCCCGGGGCGGGCCACGGCCGGCGGCGGCAGCAGGGCCACGCCGAGGCCGGCGGCGACCAGGCCGCGCAGGGTCTCGGCCTCCTCGCCCTCGAAGGCGACGCGGGGGCTGAACCCGGCTTCCGCGCACAGGTCGTCGGTGATGCGGCGCAGGCCGTAGCCGGCTTCGAGGGTGACGAAGGTTTCCTCCGCGGCCTCGGCGAGGCGGATGCGCTTGCGGCCCGCGAGGCGGTGGTCGTCGGGGACGACCAGGCGCAGCCGCTGTTCGTCGAGGCGGCGGGCGACGAGGTCGGGGGCGTCCGGGAGCGGTGAGGTGAGGCAGAGGTCGAGTTCGCCGGCGCGCAGCTTCTCCAGCATGGCCTCGCCGTAGTTCTGGACCAGGGAGAAGCGCACGCGCGGGTGGTCGGCGCGGAAGGCGCGGATGAGGCCGGGCACGGTCTCGGGTCCGAGGGTGTGCAGGAAGCCGAAGGCGACCTTTCCGTAGGCCGCGTCGGCGTCCTGCTGGACGGACTCGGCGGCGTGGGCGATGCCGTCGAGGGCCTGTTCGGCGGAGGCGAGGAAGGTGCGGCCCGCCGTGGTGAGGGCGACGGTGCGGCCCTTGCGGGCGAACAGGCTGACGCCCAGGTCCTGTTCGAGGCGGACCATGGCCCGGGACAGGGTGGACTGCGGCACGCCCAGCTCCTGGGCGGCGCGGGTGACGTGCTCGTGTCGGGCGACCGCGACGAAATACGCCAGCCTGGGCGCCAGCGAGGTTGTCACCGCCATGTCTTCTACGTAACGGTTCGTCGACATGCACGCTCCTGACCTTTGCTGATGCAGCAGTGGATCGATTATTGCGATTCTGTGCATTGGACGCATGAAAAACGGCGGCCTACCTTCGAAGCATGCCTCCCGTTCATACCGGGGCACCCGCCATCGCGGGTGCCTCCACCGCGTCGTCCCCCGTACCGGAACCCCACACCCCCGGCCGCCCCGGCTACCGCCGGATGAGCCTCGCGCTCTTCGCCGCCGGACTGGCGACCTTCGCCCTCCTCTACTCCACCCAGGCGCTGCTGCCCGCGATCTCCGAGGACCTCGGGGTGACGGCGGGTCAGGCCAGCTGGACGGTGTCCGCGGCCACCGGCGCCCTCGCCCTGTTCGTCCTGCCGCTCAGCGCGCTCTCCGAGCGGTTCGGCCGCACCCGGATGATGACCTGGTCGATGGCGGTCGCCGTCGGCGTCGCGCTCCTCGTCCCCTTCGCCCCGAACCTGGAGTGGCTGGTGGTGCTGCGGGCCGTCCAGGGTGCGGCGATCGCCGGCATCCCGGCGTCCGCGATGGCGTACCTGGCGGAGGAGGTCGGGCCCCGGGCGCTGGTGGCCGCGATCGGCCTGTTCGTGGCGGGCAACTCCATCGGCGGCATGAGCGGCCGCCTCGTCACCGGCTGGGCGGCGCAGCTGGGAGGCTGGCGGGCGGGTCTGGCCGCCGTCGCCGTGATGGCGCTGGCCTGCGCGGTGGTCTTCCTGGTGCTGCTGCCCCGGGCGCGGTTCTTCCGCCCGGCGTCGCTGAACCCGCGCGCGGTGGGCCGTACCGTCGCCGGTCATCTGCGCGATCCGCTGCTGCTGCGGCTGTACGGGATCGGCGCGCTGTTCATGACGGTCTTCGGCGCGGTCTACACGGTCATCGGCTACCGCCTGGTGGACGAGCCGTTCTCGCTCGGCCAGGGCGTGGTCGGGTCGGTCTTCCTGATCTACCTGGTCGGTACGGTCTCCTCGGCCGCCGCCGGCAAGCTGGTGGCCCGTACGGGGCGGCGCGGCGCGCTGTACCTGGCCGTCACCACCACGGCGCTGGGGCTGCTGCTGTCGCTGTCGGACACCCTGGTGGCGGTGGTGCTCGGCCTGGTCCTGATCACGGCGGGCTTCTTCGCCGGGCACGCGGTGGCCTCGGCCGCGGTGAGCCGGACCGCGAAGACGGGCCGTGCGCAGGCCTCCGCGCTCTACCAGTCGGCGTACTACCTCGGTTCCAGCGTGGGCGGCACCCTCGGCGCCCTCGCCTACCACGAGGCCGGCTGGGCGGCCACGGTCGGCATCGCGCTGCTCGCGGTGCTCGGGGTCGTCTCGATCACCCTGTACGGGACGCACGCGGCCCGCGCGCAGCGGCGCATGCCGGCTTGCGCGGCGGGCGCGCGCTGACGGGACTTCGCTTCCATCGCAGGCAACCCCTGCTCGTTTTCCGGGCATTGAACACGGAGGACGAAGTGCGGTGAGCAGGGGAGGACCGGATGGGGACGGGGACGACAGGGACGGCGCGGAAGGCGCGGCGGGCGGGAGGGCGCGCGGCCGTGTGGGGCGGGGCGGCGGCGCTGGCACTGCCGTTGGCGGTGGTCGCGTGGGGCGGTACGGCAGAGGCCGCCTCGTGCAACCTGTCCACCGGGCCGTACCAGCGCCAGGTGGAGAAGTTCCTGGGACGGCCCGTGGACGGCAGGCAGTCGGCTGCCGACTGCGCGGCCGTCCGGGCGTTCCAGAGGAGCCACGCGATCAGCCCGGCCCAGGGCTACGCCGGGCCGCTGACCTGGCGGGCGATGAGCACGATGCTGGCCCAGCGGGCGGCGGGCAGTACCCCGAACCGGGCGGGTGCCTGCCCGGTGAACCGGGGGCGGATCGCCTGCGTGGACCTGACGCGGCAGCTCAGCTGGATCCAGGACGGCGCCGCCCTGAAGTACGGCCCCGTGCCGGTACGCACGGGCAAGGACGGCACCGAGACCCGGACCGGCCTGAAGAGGATCTACCACCGCAGCATCGACCACTGGTCGACGGTCTACAACGTGTCCATGCCGTACGCCCAGTTCTTCGACGGCGGCATCGCCTTCCACTCGACCGCCAAGAGCATGTGGAACCCGCCCGGTTCGGGGGGCTGCGTGAACATGCGGTCCGCCGACGCCAAGGCGTACTGGAACCTGCTCGGGAAGGGCGAGGACGTCTACGTGTACGGCCGCAAGCCGGGGACGTAGGGCCTCAGGCGGCCGCGGTCGCGGGGGCGGCGGATTCCGCCGCCGCCAGCCGGTCCAGCCGCCGCAGGCTGCAGCGGCGCTGGACGAGCGACAGGCCCGCCACCCCCGCGCCGAGGGCCAGCCAGCCGGCCGGGCCCGCGGCCATCACCACGCCCGTCAGCAGCAGCGGACCGGCGGACTTCTGCACGGACTGCGCCATGCCGGCCACGCCGAGGTACGAGGCGCGCGCCTCCCGCGGCGCGAGGCAGACGGCGAGCTCCCAGGAGCTGACCGAGCGCATCAGCTCGGCCGCGGTGACCAGCACCGCCGCGGCGAGCAGGGCGGCCGAGGCGGCCCAGGCCCCACCTCCGGTCGCGGCGGCCAGGAGGGCGCAGCACAGGAGCGTGGTCAGCCCGTACAGGGCGACCGCTCCGGCGGCCTGGCGCGGTCCACGGACCTTCGCCGAGACGCGCAGTTGGAGGACGACGACGAGCACGGTGTTGATGACCAGGAAGGCCGGGACCAGTTCGTGCGGTGCGGTGGTGTGGTTCACCAGCCACAGCGGGATGCCGATGGCCAGGATCGAGTCGTCGAGGTTCATCGGGATGTCCAGCAGGACGAACCGGAGGTAGCCGCGGTCCCGCCAGGGACTCGGTCCGGCCGGGGCCGTACCGGGGGCTTTCGGAGCCTCGTCGGATGCGGATGCGGATGCCGATGCGGATGCGGTCACGCGACCGCGGCCGCGCGGTTCCCGGGTGCGCCACACCAGGGCGGCGGCCGCGAGGAACGACAGCGCGTCGGCCAGGATGAGCACCTGGTAGGCACCGCGGGTGCCGACGGCGAGGCCGATGGCGGCGAGGCCGGCGCCGAGCGCGTAGCCGGCGTTCGCCGAACTGCGCGACAGCGCCTGGTAGGTGGCGCGCCGATCGCCCGCGACCCGGGTGGCGAAGAGCATCTCCAGGGTCTTGGCCGCGCGGTCCCCGAGGTGGGTGACGGCCACCACGGCCAGCAGCAGTGCGAAGTCGGTGACGACGAGCAGCAGGCAGAGGGCGCCCAGGCGCAGCAGGTGGGTGCCGATCAGCAGGGAGCGCACCGGGAAGCGGTCGGCGAGATGGCCCGCCAGGGGCGAGCCGGCGATGCCCGCCACCCCGGACGCCCCCAGCAGGAGGCCGAGCTGTCCGGCGTCGAGACCGACGACGAAGGTGAAGTAGAGGACGCAGGCCGCGGACCAGACGCCGGTGCCGGCGCGGTCCAGTGCCTGGGCGAGGAGCATGATCCGCGCGTCGCGGCCGCCGGGGGGCCGCCGTAGCTGCGTCAACAGGCCGGGTTCCCGCTCCCCCGTCCGCGTCTTCCCCATCTCCCTGCCGCGCCGCATCCCAGGCCTCCCCGCCCGCCGAGCCACGTATCTCGACATCGAGATACAGGGGAAGCCTGCCGGAGATTAATCTTGACGTCAAGATACTCGACATCGACATATCGGGGCGGTTGCCCGCTTCCGGCTGCCGTTGTCGGACCCCTCGGGTAGGTTCCGAAGAAGCCACGAACGTCAGGGGGACGGACCGACATGAGCGACCTCGCCACCACCAGCAGCGACCTCGATGCGGCGATGGACCGGTACCGGGTCGAGCTCACGGGCTACTGCTACCGGATGCTCGGTTCCGCCTTCGACGCCGAGGACGCGGTGCAGGACACCTACATCCGCGCCTGGCGCAGCCATGAGAAGTTCGAGGGCCGCTCCTCGCTGCGGTCGTGGCTCTACCGGATCGCCACCAACGTCTGCCTGGACCTGCTGAACGCCGGGAACAAGCGGGCGCGTCCGATGGACCTGACCGCCCCGCAGCACCAGTCCTCCGCCGTGCTCAACCAGCGGCCCGAGGTGACCTGGCTGGAGCCCGTGCCGGACGGCCGGGTGCTGCCGCAGACCGCGGATCCGGCCGAGATGGCGCTCGCGAAGGAGTCCGTGCGGCTGGCCTTCGTCGCCGCCCTACAGCACCTGCCGGCCAAGCAGCGCGCGGTGCTCATCCTGCGCGAGGTGCTGGCCTGGAAGGCGGACGAGGTCGCGCAGTTGCTGGACACCACGGTGGCGTCGGTGAACAGCGCACTCCAGCGGGCCCGGGCCACGCTGGCCGGGCAGCGGGTGCGCGAGAGCGAGTCCGCCGACCCGCTGGACGCGGAGCAGGTGAAGCTGCTGGAGCAGTACCTCGCCGCCTTCGAGTCCTACGACATCGCGCGCCTCACGACACTGCTGCACGAGGACGCCGTCCTGTCCATGCCGCCGTTCGACCTGTGGTTGCAGGGCAAGGCCGACATCGCGGCGTGGCACCTGGGCCAGGGCATCGGCTGCAAGGGCTCCCGCCTGATCCCGACGACCGCGAACGGCATGCCGGCCTTCGGGCAGTACCGGCCGCGCGAGGACGGCCGGCCCGGGCACACCCCGTGGGCGCTGCAGGTGCTGGAGGTCTCAGACGGCCGGATCGTCGGCCTCAACGCCTTCCTCGACACGGCCCGCTGGTTCCCGCTGTTCGGCCTCCCCGAGCAGCTCGACGAGTCCTACGAGGTCCAGCAGGGCGCGTAGGGCGGGCGCGGCCCCGGTCACCCGCAGCGGCCGGCCCCGCGCGGTCAGCCGCAACCGGGCCAGCACCTCCACGGCGCCCAGGCCCGGCGCGGTGACGGCCCGCGCGTCGCACTCCACCGCGCGGGCCCCGTCCGCGTACAGGCGGGCCAGGCGCGCACACAGCGCTGCGGCATCACGCACGGTCGGGGCGGGTCCGGGCAGCACGAGTCGGGTGATCTCCACGAGGGGATGACTCCCGGACCCGCCGGAACTCATCGGCGCGCGCCCCGCCGCGGTGGTGAGGTCAGGGGCGGGGGAAGCCGAAGGTATCGAGGGCCAGGTCGAACGGCGCCGGGAGGGGGACGGTTTCGCCGAACTTGCCCGCCCACAGGACGCGGTACTTGCCGTCGCTTGACTCGCCGTAGAGGTGGATCGTGGGACTGCCGGTCGCGTGCGGGTCGATGAGCAGGTAGAGCGGGATGCCGGCTGCGGCGTAGCCGTTGAGCTTGGCGACGCGGTCGTGGACGGCGTTCGACCGGGAAGTGATCTCCACGACGAGCTCGGCGGCATCCGCGGGAGTGAAGTTCTCCCCGCGAGGCACTGCCTTCCTGGGGACGACCGCGAGATCCGGGATGTACAGGCCGCTGCGGCTCGGAATTGCGACGTTGAGGGTCTGGAAGACACCCCAGCCGTCCGGGATCACTGAGTACAGCCGTTGCTGCACCAGCTCCGCGATCAGGTTGTGGTCGTTGACGGGCGGTGGTGCCACGGTGACGATCCCCTCGATGATCTCCACCTTGCAGCCCTTCGGCGCGCCCGTCCCCTTCCAGAGGCCGACCGCCGAATCCCAGTCGTCACCGCCGCTCAAGGGCGGGTGCTCGACCGCGAGTGCGCTCATGGTGTGCTCCTCAATCGGTTCGTCACCGATCCCAGCATGCCGAACGGGACCGGCGGGGGTCCACCGGTCCCGTTCACCCGAAAGGGAAGCCGCAGGTCAGGCGATGCGGTCCAGGACGATCGGCGTGGCGGAGAAGGCCGTGCCCGCCGGGGCGATGTCGTAGGTGCCCTCCAGCGCGCCCAGGGCGTACTCGAACTTCTCCGGGGTGTCCGTGTGCAGCGTCATCAGCGGCTGGCCGGCCGTGACGGTGTCGCCCGGCTTCGCGTGCAGCTCGATGCCGGCGCCCGCCTGCACCGGGTCCTCCTTGCGGGCGCGGCCCGCGCCGAGGCGCCAGGCGCCGACACCGACGCCGTACGCGTCCAGGCGGGTCAGGACGCCCGACTCCGGGGCGGTGACGACGTGCTGCTCGCGGGCGACCGGGAGGGCCGCGTCCGGGTCGCCGCCCTGGGCCGCGATCATCCGGCGCCAGTGGTCCATCGCGGAGCCGTCGGCCAGGGCCTTCGCCGGGTCGGCGTCCTTGATGCCCGCCGCGTCCAGCATCTCCTTGGCCAGCGCGATGGTCAGCTCGACGACGTCGGCGGGGCCGCCGCCCGCGAGGACCTCGACCGACTCGCGGACTTCGAGGGCGTTGCCGGCGGTCAGGCCGAGCGGGGTGGACATGTCGGTGAGGAGCGCGACGGTCTTGACGCCCGAGTCGGTGCCGAGGCCGACCATGGTGCGGGCGAGCTCGCGCGCGTCCTCGATGTTCTTCATGAAGGCGCCGGTGCCGACCTTGACGTCCAGGACGAGCGAGCCCGTGCCCTCTGCGATCTTCTTCGACATGATCGAGGAGGCGATCAGCGGGATCGCCTCGACCGTGCCGGTGACGTCGCGCAGCGCGTAGAGCTTCTTGTCGGCCGGGGCCAGCCCGTCGCCGGCCGCGCAGATGACGGCGCCGGTGGTGTCGAGGACGTGCATCATCTCCTCGTTGGAGAGCAGCGCGCGCCAGCCGGGGATGGACTCCAGCTTGTCGAGGGTGCCGCCGGTGTGGCCCAGGCCCCGGCCCGACAGCTGCGGCACGGCCGCACCGCACGCGGCGACGAGCGGGGCCAGCGGCAGGGTGATCTTGTCGCCGACGCCGCCCGTGGAGTGCTTGTCGGCCGTCGGGCGGGACAGGGCGTCGAAGTTCATGCGCTCGCCGGAGGCGATCATCGCCGCGGTCCAGCGGGCGATCTCGGTCCGGTTCATGCCGTTGAGCAGGATGGCCATGGCCAGGGCGGACATCTGCTCGTCGGCCACGACGCCGCGGGTGTAGGCGTCGATGACCCAGTCGATCTGCTCGGGGCTCAGCTCACCGCGGTCCCGCTTGGTCCGGATGACGGAGATGACGTCCATGAAGTGCTTCCTTCTACGCGCATAGAGAGGGGGAGAGAGGGGTTCGGGAAACGCCAAGTGCGACGGCCCTCCGCCCGGCAGGGGCGAAGGGCCGTCGGCACGGCTATCTCAGGTGACCGGGCCCGAAGGCCTGCGGCAGCATCGCCGCGAGCGGCAGGACCCCGTCGGGGGTCTCCACCAGCAGCTCGTCGCCGCCGAACTCGTACAGCAGCTGTCGGCAGCGTCCGCACGGGACGAGGATCTCGCCCTTGCCGTCCACGCACGTGAAGTGCGTGAGGCGGCCGCCGCCCGTCGCCTGGAGGGAGGAGACCAGGCCGCACTCGGCGCACAGGCCCAGCCCGTAGCTCGCGTTCTCGACGTTGCAGCCGGTCACGATGCGGCCGTCGTCCACGAGGGCGGCGACCCCGACCGGGAAGCCCGAGTAGGGGGCGTACGCCCGGGTCATCGCCTCCCGGGCGTGCGTCCGCAGTGCTTCCCAGTCCACCGCGTGCTCCGCGGTCACTTGCCCTGGCCCTTGCGGTACGGCATGCCGTCCGCCTTGGGCATCCGCAGGCGCTGCGCCGACAGGGCGAGCACGAGCAGGGTGGTCAGGTACGGGGCCGCGTCGACGAACTGGCTCGGCACGGCGTCGGTCACCGCGTACCAGACGAACAGCAGCGCGGCGAAGGCCGCCGAGATGCCGGCCTGGATGTACTTCTTCTTGTAGAGCTGCCAGACGCAGACGATGACCAGCAGGATCGCGATCAGCAGCAGCATCGCGTGGACGTTCTCGGCGCCACCGCGCAGCTTGAGGCTGTCGATGAAGCCGAACAGGCCCGCACCCAGCGCCATGCCGCCCGGCATCCAGTTACCGAAGATCATCGCGGCGAGGCCGATGTAGCCGCGGCCGCCGGTCTGGCCCTCCTGGTAGATGGGGCTGGCGACCTCGGACAGGTACACGCCGCCCAGGCCCGCGAGGGCGCCGGAGACGATCACGGCGATGTACTTGTACTTGTAGACGTTGACGCCGAGGGACTCGGCGGCGATCGGGTTCTCACCGCAGGAGCGCAGGCGCAGACCGAAGGAGGTCCGCCACAGCGCCCACCAGGTGGCGGGGATCAGCAGCAGGGCCACGATGGTCAGCAGCGAGATCTCGGTGATCAGGCCGCCGATGACGCCCGCGAGGTCCGAGACGAAGAACCAGTGCTTGCCCTGGAGGTCGGCCATCCAGTCCGAGAGCCCCGGAATGGTGATCTTGGTGATCGGCTCGACCTGCGGGGACTGCTTGGAGGAGCCGCCCGGCGCCTCGGCGAACGTGAAGTTCGACAGGTATTGGGTGAAGCCCAGCGCCAGGATGTTGATGGCCACACCGGAGACGATGTGGTTGACGTTGAAGGTGACCGTGATGATCGCGTGCAGGAGGCCGCCGACGGCGCCGCCGGCGATGCCGACGAGCACACCGGTCCAGGGGCCCCACTGGTAGCCGGCCCAGGCACCGAACCAGGTGCCGAGGATCATCATGCCTTCGAGGCCGATGTTGACGACGCCCGCGCGCTCGGCCCACAGACCGCCGAGACCGGCCAGGCCGATCGGCACGGCGAGGGAGAGGGCGCCGGAGACCTGGCCGATGGACGTCAGGTCGTCGGCCCCGGAGATCACACGGACCAGCGAGACGAGCGCGAGGCCGCCCGCGACGATCAGCAGGATCCAGGGCAGGGTGAGCTTCTTGCGGCCGCCCGGGGCGGGTGCCGCCTTCTTCGTGGAAACGGTGCTGGCGCTCACGCCGCGACCTCCTTCTCGGTCTTCATGGCGTGGCCCGCGGCCAGCTCCTCGCCGACCTTCTGCTGCTGGCGGCGGATGCCGTAGCGGCGGATCAGCTCGTAGGAGACGACGACCGCGATCACGATCAGGCCCTTCATGATCGTGCCGATCTCCTTGGCGTAGCCGGCCGTGTCGAGGCCGGCGGACGCCTTGTCGATGAAGGCCATCAGGAGGGCGGCGAAGAAGATGCCGACGGGGCTGTTGCGGCCGAGCAGGGCGATGGTGATGCCGGTGAAGCCGACACCCACGGGGAAGACCAGGGTGTAGGTGTGGCTCTCGCCGAGCAGGACCGGCATGCCGGACAGGCCGGCGACGGCACCGGAGATGAGCATCGCGGTGATGATCATCTTCTTGGAGTCGACACCGGAGGCCGCGGCGGCGGTCTCGCTCGCGCCGCTGGCGCGCAGGTCGAAGCCGAAGCGGGTGCGGTTGAGCACGAACCAGTAGACGATGCCGAGCGCGAAGGCGATGAAGGTGAAGCCGTAGATCTCGCCCGAGTCGCCCAGGGAGAGGGCCGGGAACCAGCCGGACTCCGCGATCTCACCGGTGGTGAGGTCGTTGGAGCCCTCGACCTGGACACCCAGGTTCTTCGGCAGGATCAGCCAGGCGATCAGGCTGGTCGCGATGGCGTTCAGCATGATCGTCGAGACGACCTCGCTCACGCCGCGCTTGGCCTTCAGGACACCGGCGATACCGGCCCAGAAGGCACCGGTCAGCATCGCGACGAGGACGATCAGCAGGATGTGCAGCGGCCCGGGCAGCGCGATGGCGCCACCGACCACGGCGGAGATCATCGCGGCGAGGCGGTACTGGCCGTCGACGCCGATGTTGAAGAGGTTCATCCGGAAGCCGATGGCGACGGCCAGGGCTGCCAGGTAGTACGTGCCGGCCTGGTTCACGATGAGGACCTGGATGTCCTCGTAGCCGCCGTTCTCGACCATGATGCGCAGCGGCTCGATCGGGTTGATACCCGTCGCGGCCAGCACGATCATGGTCAGTACGAAGGCGCTGACCAGCGCGAGCAGGGGCCCGGCGATGGCGAGCATCAGCCGGTCCTTGTCGAATGTCTTCATCGGGCCTCGTCCTCCGTCGTGTCACCGTCGGCAGCGGCGGAGTGGTTGTCGGTTGCTTCCAGGTGTCCCGAAGCGGCGCCCGTCATGGCGGTGCCGAGCTCCTCGGGGGTCACGGTCGCGGGGTCGGCGTCCGCCACCAGACGACCGCGGTAGATCACGCGCAGGGTGTCGGACAGGCCGATGAGCTCGTCCAGGTCGGCGGAGATCAGCAGCACGGCCAGTCCCTCGCGGCGGGCCTCGCGGATCGCGTCCCAGATCTGCGCCTGCGCGCCGACGTCCACACCGCGGGTGGGGTGGGCGGCGATGAGGAACTTCGGGTTGTGGCTCATCTCGCGGCCGACGATCAGCTTCTGCTGGTTGCCGCCGGAGAGCGAGGCCGCGGTGACGTCGATGCCGGGGGTGCGCACGTCGTACTCGCGCACGATCCGCTCGGTGTCCTTGCGGGCCGCCTTCGGGTCGAGGATGCCCTTCTTGGAGTTGGGCGCCTCGGTGACGTGGCCGAGGATGCGGTTCTCCCAGAGCGGGGACTCCAGCAGCAGGCCGTGGCGGTGGCGGTCCTCGGGGATGTAGCCGATGCCGCCCTCGCGGCGCTTGCGCACCGGGAGCTTGGTGATGTCCGCGCCGTCGAGGGTGATGACGCCCGCGTCGGGGGCCATCATGCCCATGAGGGCCTCGATCAGCTCCGTCTGGCCGTTGCCCTCGACACCGGCGATGCCGAGGATCTCGCCCTTGTGGATGGTGAGGTTGATGTCGTCCAGCAGCAGACGGCCGGCCTCGGCCTTCTCCCGGGTCGCGGAGTCCGGGGCGCCCGCGGGGACCAGGACCTCCGGCTCGGCGACGACGGCCTCGTCCGCGGCGATGGTCAGGCCCGTCACCTGGAGCATCGGCGTCGTGGTCACGGTCGACTCGCGGGTCTCCGGCGAGGGCAGCTCCGCACCGACCATCAGCTCGGCGAGCTGCTTGGGGGTGGCGGTCTTCGGGTCGGCGGTGCCGACCGTGGTGCCGCGCCGGATGACGGTGATGTCGTCGGCGACCTTCAGGACCTCGCCCAGCTTGTGCGAGATGAAGATGACGGTCAGGCCCTCGGACTTGAGCTCGCGCAGGTTGTCGAAGAGTGCGTCCACCTCCTGCGGCACGAGCACTGCGGTCGGCTCGTCGAGGATGAGGATCTTCGCACCGCGGTAGAGGACCTTGAGGATCTCCACGCGCTGGCGGTCGGCGACGCCGAGGTCCTCGACGAGGGCGTCGGGACGCACGCCGAGGCCGTACGCGTCCGAGATCTCCATGATCTTCTTACGGGCCTTGGCGCCGATGCCGTAGAGCTTCTCGCCGCCGAGAACCACGTTCTCCAGGACGGTGAGGTTGTCGGCGAGCATGAAGTGCTGGTGCACCATGCCGATGCCGCGGGCGATGGCTTCGCCCGGGCTGTTGAAGGCGACCTGCTCCCCGTCGATGGCGATGGTGCCCTCGTCCGGCTTCTGCATGCCGTAGAGGATCTTCATCAGAGTCGACTTGCCGGCGCCGTTCTCACCGATGAGGGCATGGACCGTGCCCTTGCGGACGGTGATCGCGATGTCCTTGTTGGCGACGACGCCGGGGAAGCGCTTTGTGATGCCGTGCAGTTCTACGGCGAGGGGCGGGCTGGACGCGTTGATGACGCACTCTCCTTGGCGCGAAAGGAGCGGAAGGCAGGGGGGACAGGGCGGGGAGTGAAAGTATCGCGTCCACGATGCTTCTACGCGCGTAGCACTGTCGGAAGTGAAAACTCGCAGCCACGAAGCTGCTTGGTCACAGACTAGTGATCACAGAATGAGGCTCGGGGCCCGGGAGCGATGTCGACCGCTTCCCGGACCCCGGAGGCCAGGACTACACGTCCAAGACGACCTTACGGAGCGGTCTTGACGGTGATCTTCTTGGCGATGATGTCGGCCTTGGCCTTCTCCACCGCGGCGACGAGGTCGGTCATCTCCTTGTACTTCGGGTTGGAGTCGGCCAGGCCGACGCCGTCCTTGTCCAGGCCGTAGCGGATCTCACCGGTGGTGGGCTTGCCGTCCTCGACCGACTTGATCAGGTTGAAGACGGAGTCCGAGACGTCCTTGGTGACCGAGGTCAGGATGGAGTCCTTGTACTTCGCCAGACCGGCCTGGTTGTACTGGTCGGAGTCGACACCGATGGCCCACTTGCCCTTGGCGGACGCGGCCTCGATGGCACCGGAACCGGCCAGACCGGCGGCGGCGTAGATCACGTCGGCGCCACCGGCGTCGAGCTGGCCCTGCGCGGCGGCCTTGCCCAGGTCGGGCTTGGCGAAGCCGTCGAAGTTCGGCGGCTGGGTCAGGTACGTGGAGAGCACCTTGGCGTTGGGGTTGGTGTCCTTGACGCCCTGGGTGAAGCCCGCCTCGAACTTCTTGATCAGCGGGACCTCGACACCGCCGATGAAGCCGACCGTGCCGGTCTTGGACGCCTTGGCGGCGGCGACGCCGGCCAGGTAGGAGCCCTGCTCCTCGTTGAAGACCATGTTGGCGACGTTCGGGCCGGTCACCGAGGTGTCGTCGATGATGCCGAACGTGGTGTTCGGGAACTTCGGCGCGACCTTCTTGATGGCCGGGGCGTAGGCGAAGCCGACGCCGATGACCGGGTTGTTGCCCTTGCGGGCCAGCTCGGTGAGGCGCTGGACCTTGTCGGCCTCGCCCTCGCCGTCGGTGGGCTCCGCCTCGGCGCCCTTGATCTTCAGCTCCGTCTCGGCCTTCTTCAGACCGGCGTATGCGGCATCGTTGAACGACTGGTCGCCGCGGCCACCGATGTCGTACGCGATGGCTGCGGACTTCTGGCCGCCCGACTCCGAGGGGGAGGCGGCAGCGTCAGAGGACTTCTTACCGCCACAGGCGGTGGCCGAGAGGGCCAGCGCCGCGGACGCGATGCCCACGGTGGCGATCCTGGTGATCCGGCGCAAGGGGAGGCTCCTTCAAAACCTGACCGAAGCGCCACGACCGGCGCTGGTTTCGCGGCGATCGTAACGCGCGTAGATGTCAGTTAAAGGCCCGTTCATGAGTCGTTATCGGATCGTCGCGAACCGGACAGTGACCGATCGGTAACTGCCAACGCGTCCGGCCCTTGTGTACCAAGGGCCGGACACGTCCGACGGGAGGCTCGCCGGTGCGGTAAGGAGCGTGGCCGGATCGCTACCTGGAAGGCGGCGTACGGCGGCCGTCGATCAAGGCCGCGGCGGTGAAGAACTCGACGCCGACGGCGATCGCGTCCTCGTCCACGTCGAAGTCCCCGCGGTGCAGATCCCGCTTGGCGGTGTCGCCGGGAGCGCGCACCCCGAGGCGGGCCATGGCGCCCGGGACGTGCTCCAGGTACCAGGAGAAGTCCTCCCCGCCCAGGCTCTGCTCGGTGTCCTCGACCGACTCGGCGCCGCAGCGGGCCGCCATCGCCTCGCGCAGCAGCTCGGTGATCACCGGGTCGTTGACCACCGGCGGCACCCCGCGCACGTGGTTGATCTCGAACTTGGCCCCGTGCATGGTCGCGATCTCGTCGATCGCCGCGTGGATCATGTCCGGCGCCTCGTGCCAGGCGGCCAGGTCCAGGCACCGCACGGTGCCGGACAGCTCGGCGTGCATCGGGATCACGTTGCAGGCGTGCCCGGCCTCGATCCGGCCCCAGGTGACCGACATGCCCGAGCGGGCGTCCATCCGGCGGGCGAGCAGGGCGGGGGCGTCGACGGCCACCCGGGCGGCGGCGGTCACCAGGTCGGTGGTCAGGTGCGGCCGTGCCGTGTGCCCGCCGGATCCGGTGAGGCTGACCTCCAGCCGGTCGCAGGCGGAGGTGATGGGGCCGGGCCGCAGTCCGATCCGGCCGGCGTCGACCCGGGGGTCGCAGTGCACGGCGACGATCCGGCCCACGCCGTCCAGCACCCCGGACTCGATGGCGTCGGTGGCCCCGCCGGGGAGTACCTCCTCGGCCGGCTGGAAGAGCAGCCGCACGGGACGGGGCAGGAGTCCCTGCCGGTCGAGCTCGGCGAGGACGAGGCCGGCTCCGAGGACGACGGCCGTGTGCACGTCGTGGCCGCAGGCGTGGGCGCGGTCCGGGAAGGTCGAGCGGTACGAGACGTGCGTCTTGGCGTCGGGAATGGGCAGGGCGTCGATGTCCGCGCGCAGGGCCAGCATCGGCCGGCCCCCGTCCCAGGTGCCTACGTCACAGATCAGGCCCGTGCCGGACTTCAGGACCCGTGGTCGCAGGCCGGCTTTCTCAAGCCTGGCCTTGATCGCCGCTGTGGTGCGGAATTCCTGGTGTCCGAGCTCCGGGTGCATGTGCAAGTCCCGGCGGAAGGCGATCAGTTCGGTGCGCAGGTGGTCCGGAAGTTTGCCGGGCAGCTCGGGCCGGTCGGACGCGACGGGCTGGAGGGTCTGGGACTCGCGGGACATCAACTGGTTCACCCGTTGAAGGGTAGGCGCACGGATGGCCCAACTGACCGGGGATCACGAAAAGTTCATGCCGTTAGGGGAAAGAAACCCAGCCTCTGGACGCATGACCGGGTGAGCCCGGGGGTAGACTCGCGCGCTCATCCGGCCGTGGGCGCCACCTGGGCAGGCAGTCTGTGCACATCACGAGCGGTGTCGGTGACCCCCGCGAGGAAGCTCCTGGCACGCGGGGACGCGGACCCGGTGAGCCAGGCCGGGTCCACATCGCATACGGCGACGGTGACCCCGGTACCGGTCAGGGCGTACGGCAGGGTGTGGACGACCGTGGACGGAAAGCTGAGGATCGTCCGGCCGACGGGACCCCGACGGGCGGTCAGCTCCAGCGGCAGGTCCGGCCGTACGATCTCCAGCCCGGTCTCCCGGCTCAGCGCGCGCAGCTTCTCCGGGGACTCGCGGCGGTGCGCGAAGTAGCGGGTGGCGCCGTGCTCCAGGGTGAGGGAGCGGACCGCGTCGAGGTAGCGGTCGGGGTCGACGATGCCGGTCTCCACCAGCGAGGTGCCGACCAGGTCGGTGCCCTTGGTCAGGCGGGGCGGGCCGAAGCGGGCGCGGGTCCAGGCGAACTCGTTGGTCCGCAGCGTCATCCCGCCGTGCGGGACGACCGGCATCGAGGTGAACACCTCGACGCGGCGGGCCTTCCCCGCGCCGGCGCCCCGGTCGGGGGCGAAGCGGCGCCGGGCGGCCGACGACACGGGCGCGTACGCCAGCTCGCGGACGCGCCCGGGCAGTGTTCCGCCGCCGACGCGGTGCCAGCGGACGAGGCGTTCGCCGCGGGCGGTCTGCGCGACGAACTCCATGGTGGCGGTGCCGTCGTCGACCACGACGAGTTCCTCGGCGCGCACCAGGGTGAGCAGGAGCTGGACGTAGCGCGAGAAGGGGTCGCCGACGACGACGGTGCGCGCCGCGCGGACGTCGCGCGCCAGCGCGGCGAGCGCCTTCAGCGGCGCGAGCCGGCTGCCGCGCGCCTCCTGCCACTGCACCTCGCACCCCTCGTCCCGGGCCAGCTCCGCCATCCGGCGGAGCTGGCCGCGGGACATGGGGTCGGTGGGCGGCAGGACGACGATCCGCACCGGCACCGGTGCGGGCGTGTCCGCCGGGCTCGGTCCGGGCTCCGCCCCGGGTCCGGCGGCGCGGCGCCCGCGCTGGCTGGGGACGCCGTCCAGCGGTCTGCCGGCCGCGGCGGCGCGCGCGTGGGCCCACTCCAGCACGTTGAGGAGTTGGACCGGGCTCTCGACGAACGCCAGGGTGGAGGCGGAGGTGCTCACACGTACTCCTTCTCGGGGGGCGGGACCTGTCGTGCGCCGGGGCCGCCCGGTGCTGTGAACCTTGCAGGTCACAGCACTAGACGGCAGCCAGTTCGCCGCGGACGCGGCGGAGCTTCTTCATGGGCCCCAGCTCGGATTCGTAGACCCGCTTGATTCCGTCGCCGAGGGCGGTCTCGATGGTGCGGATGTCGCGGACCAGGCGGGCCAGGCCGCCGGGCTCGACGGAGGCGGCCTGGTCGGAGCCCCACATCGCGCGGTCGAGGGTGATGTGGCGCTCGACGAAGGTGGCGCCGAGGGCGACGGCGGCGAGGGTGGTCTGCAGGCCCGTCTCGTGGCCGGAGTAGCCGATCGGGACGTTGGGGTACTCCTCGCGCAGGGTGTCGATGACCCGCAGGTTGAGCTCCTCGGCCTTGGCCGGGTAGGTCGACGTGGCGTGGCAGAGGAGGATGTTGGCGCTGCCGAGCACCTCGACCGCGTGGCGGATCTGCTGCGGGGTGGACATGCCGGTGGACAGGACGACGGTGCGGCCGGTGGCGCGCAGGGTGCGCAGGAGTTCGTCGTCCGTGAGGGAGGCGGAGGCCACCTTGTGGGCGGGGACGTCGAACTTCTCCAGGAAGGCGACGGCCTCGGTGTCCCACGGGGAGGCGAACCAGTCGATGCCGCGCTTGGCGCAGTGCTCGTCGATGGCGCGGTACTCGTCCTCGCCGAACTCCACCCGGTGGCGGTAGTCGATGTAGGTCATGCGGCCCCAGGGGGTGTCGCGTTCGATGTCCCACTGGTCGCGCGGGGTGCAGATCTCCGGGGTGCGCTTTTGGAACTTCACGGCGTCGCAGCCGGCTTCGGCGGCGGCGTCGATGAGGGCGAAGGCGTTGCCGAGGTCGCCGTTGTGGTTGATGCCGATCTCGCCGACGACGTAGACGGGGCGGCCGGGGCCCGCGGTGCGGGCGCCGAAGGTACGCAGGCGGGGGTCGGGCAGGGAGGTCATGGCAGGGGGCGTCCTTCGGTGCGGGGGAGTTCGGGGCGTTCGGGGTGTGGGCTGCGGTCCGGGGTGCGGTTCGGGCTGCCGGGCCGGCTCCGTGTCGGCCTGCGGGTCCGCGTGTGCGCCGCCGGGGCGCGGGTCGAGCAGCGGGGCGAGCAGTCGGGCTCGGGCCAGGTCGTGCGGGTCGTCGATCTCCAGGACCCGGGCGGGGTCGGTGGGGACGGGCAGGGTGCGGCCGAAGAAGCGGTGGCGGGCGGTGCGGAAGCCGGCGGCGTCCATGGCGTAGGCGGCGCCGGTCTCCAGCAGGTCCTGCGGCCGGTCCTGGCGGCGGGGCCGGTACGCGGGGTCGTGGTTGACCCCGCTCCCGGAGCCGTCGGGGCCGTCCCGCCAGAGGAAGCCGTGGAAGGGGGCGACGGTCAGGGCCGAGTCGGCCGCCCCGGAGGCGACGGCCACGGCGACCGACTCGACGTCGGAGGTCGCGAGGAAGGGGCTGGTGCACTGGACGAGGAGGACCACGTCCACGGTGAGCGAGTGCAGTTCCTCGAAGGCGGAGAGGGCGTGCAGGAGGGCGGCCTCGCTGCTCGCGGTGTCCCCGGAGATCGCGGCGGGGCGGGCGATCACGTCGGCGCCGGCGGCGCGGGCGGCCCGGGCCACTGCCTCGGAGTCGGTGGAGACCACCACGTCGGTGACGGTCGGCGCGGCCCGGCAGGCCAGCACCGCGCGGGCGACGAGCGGGGTGCCGGCGACCTCGGCGAGGTTCTTTCCGGGGACCCCTTTGGAGCCGCCGCGGGCGGGGATGACGGCGAGGACCCTCACAGCTCCCCCAGCCTGCGGATCACCGGGGCGACGCGCTGCACCCCGTGCCGGTACGCCCCGCGGGCGGCCTCCCGCAGGTGCGCGCGGAGCCGGCGGCGCAGCCGGGACTCCCCCGCCTCCTGCCGTGCGGCGCCGGGCAGCGGGGTCCCGTCGGGTGCGAGGCGGTGCCGGGCGAGGATGCCCGGCAGGTAGCCGGGGGCGGTGGTGAGCGTGTAGTAGGGCGCGGGCGAGGGCAGCCGGGCCGCGGCGAGCAGCCCGGCGACCCTGGCCCGGGCGACGGCGTAGGCGTCCTGGCCCTCGGCGCTGCGGGGTCCGGTCTGCGCGGGACCGCCGGCCGGGCCCGTATGCGCCGGGCCCGTGTCCGCCTTGCCCGCGTCCGCCGGGCCCGTGTCCGCCGGCCCCGGGGCGCCGGCGGGGCGCACGCCCTGGGCGGCCAGCCAGACCGGGTCGCCCTCCGGGAGGAGCCCCGCGTCGAGCTGGTCCCAGGAGGCCAGGCAGCCGGAGCCGAGGAAGTGGTGGTTGCCGAGGGCCTCGCGGATGCCGAGGTCGGTGAGGACCGCCGTGGGGATGGCGCGGTGCAGGGATTCCAGGGCGGCCGTGGAGGAGACGGTGACCAGCAGGTCGGCGCCGTCCAGCACCTCGCCCATGTTTCCGTACACCAGGCGGCAGTTGGCGGGCAGTCCGCCGGGGATCTTCTGCGCGAGCCGCTGGTAGGGCTGTTCCTCCAGGTGCGTGGTGTGCTCCCCGGGCTTGCTGCGCAGCTTGATCAACACCTCCCGGTCGGGGTGCTTGCGGGCGTGGCCGGCGGCCCGTTCCAGCAGGTAGGCGCGGTCGGCGCGGCTGTCGGGCACGGAGGGCTGCACGGCGAAGACCACGGTGTGGGCGCGGCTCCCGGCCGGTTCGTACGGCGCTCCGCCGAGGAAGGGCAGCGCGGTCTGGGTGACGGCGCCGGCGTCCGCGCCGACCCCTTCGTACACGGCGCGGAAGCGCTCGGCGTCGTACCGGGAGTTGGCGAGGACGACATCGGCGCCGTGCCGCAGCAGCAGCCCGTCGGCGAGCTTCTCGTAGACGACTCCGACGTATCCGGTGACGAGTACGGGCCGCCTGGCGGGGGCCGGCCACAGGGCTCGGGCCCCGTGCAGGACGGCCTGGACGGCTCCGCCGACGAGTGCGAGGACGACCACGTCGTAGCGCTCGCGTTCGATCTCGGCGAGGAACTCGGCGCAGGTCACCTCGGCCGGCCGGTCGGTCCGCACCCCCACCTCGCCGAGCTGCCGCGCGGTGGGCGTGGCACGGCCGCGCAGCAGGTATCCGGCGAGCCGGTGGTCGGGGACGAGGCGGCGGGCGGTGGTGACGCCCCATTTCCATCTCGTGTCGGAATCGGCGAGTACGGCGACGCGTTTGCGTTCTGGCACGCCGCAGAAGCTATGCGGCGATTTCGGTGATCGGCCCAACGAGCGCACAACAGCGGGTTAACAAAACGTCTACTGAATGCGAAAGCGCACGGGTTAACCCGTCCGCCCCGCGCCGTTCACATGAAATCCGCATCCGGGCCACAGTGAATGTCGGGCGGCGCCCTAATGTCTCGCGGGTGCCCAAGCTCTCTGTTGTCGTGCCGTTCTACAACGTGCAGACGTACGCACCGGACGCCCTGAGGAGTCTCGAACTGAACGCCCGGGAGGATTTCGAGTTCCTGCTCGTCGACGACTGCTCGACGGACAGGACGCCCGACCTCCTGGAACGGGCCGCGGGCGCGCTGCCCGGGGCGGTGCACCTCAGACACGGAAGCAACGGCGGCCTGGCGACCGCACGGAACACCGGGCTGGACGCGGCCCGCGGCGAGTACCTCGCCTTCCTGGACGGCGACGACTGGCTGGCGCCCGGCCACCTGGCCCGGATGCTGGCCGCCATGGAGGCGCTGGACTGCGACTTCATCCGCACCGACCATGTGCGGTGCACGGGCCGGACGCGGAGCGTGCAGCGGGTCCCCTTCGGCCCGCAGTCCGTCGTCGCCGATCCGCGGGGCGCGATCCTGCCCGCCGACCGGGCGACCTCGGTGGACTACCCGTACGCCTGGGCCGGGATGTACCACCGGCGGCTGCTGGACCGCGGCCTGCTGCACTTCACCGACGGGCTGCGCACCGCCGAGGACCGGCCGTGGATCTGGCGGCTGCACCGCGAGGCCGAATCCTTCGCCGCGGTGTCACTGCCCGGAATCTTCTACCGGCGCGGTGTTTCCACGTCGTTGACGCAGATCAAGGACGAACGGCAGCTCGATTTCATCCGGGCATTCGACGAGGTTCTCGCCGGCGTCGCCGCGGACCGGGAATCCGAGCTCCTCCTCCCAAAAGCCGTACGAACGTACTGCGCAATTATCGCGCACCATTTCGGATCCATCGAAAGGTACGAACCGGCCGTGGCCCGGAAACTCCGCCTCATGAGCACGGCGGCGCTCGGCCGCATGCCCCAGGACGTCCTGGACCAGGTCCTGGACTCGATGGACGCCGAGCGCTCCGCGCTGCTGCGCCGGCTGCGCGGCGGCCGCCGCACCCGGTCGGGGGCGACCGTCTGATGCTCACGCAGATCTTCCTGGCCTCCACCCTCTACGGTGCCGCCACCCTCGCGGCGGGCGTCGACGCGGGCTCCTTCCCGCCCGCGGACCGCCGCATCCTGCTGACCAGCAACCACGCCGTCACCGCCGAGGTGACCCCGGGGGTGGCCGGCATGCCGGGTTTCGCCGCGCTGCGCACCCGCTTCGACGAGGTGCTCGACTGGAACGCGGTGATCGAGCCGCAGCACCCGAGCACCTGGGCCCCGCGCGCCGAGGACGTCCCGATCTGGGAGCGGCACCTGCGCGCGCTGTGGGGGCTCGGCGAGGACCGGGTCGAGCTCATCGTGGAGTCCCTCCAGGTCCCGCCGGCCCAGTCGCTGTGCCGGCTCTTCCCGGGGGCCGCGGTCGACGTCTACGCCGACGGGCTGATGAGCTACGGCCCCACCCGCTTCCGCCTCGACCCGCAGCTCGGGATGCGGGTGCGCCGGGTGCTCCACCTGGACCTGGTGCCCGGCCTGCAGCCGCTGCTGCTGTCGGAGTTCGGGGCCCGGCCGGAGCTGGTGCCCGCGGAGTCCTTCCTGAAGGTGCTCGCCGAGCTCCCCGCGGACGGCCCGGACCTGGAGGGCGTCGGGGACTCCCCGGCCCTGCTGCTGGGCCAGTACCTGTCGGCGCTCGACCTGATGGGCCCGGACGAGGAGGAGGAGCTGCACGCCTCGATGGTCCGGGGCGCCTTCGCGCTCGGCCACCGGGAGCTGGTCTTCAAGCCCCATCCCAGCGCCCCGGCCGAGTACGCCCGCCGGGCCGCGGCGGAGGCCGAACGGCTCGGCGCCCGGCTCACCGTGGCGGGCAGCCCGGTCCTGGCCGAGACCCTCTACCAGCGGCTGCGCCCCGCGCTGGTGGCCGGCTGCTTCTCCACGGGGCTGCTGACCGCCGCCACGCTGTACGGGCTGCCCGTCGCGCGCACCGGCACCGGGGCCGTGCTGGCCCGCCTGGCCCCGTACCAGAACAGCAACCGGGTGCCGCTGGCGCTGGTGGACTCGCTGCTGCCGGACCTGGCGGACCCCGAGGGGGTCCGGGCGTGGACGCCCGCGTCGGTGGGGCTGGCCGGAGCGCAGCGGGCCGGGCTGCTGACCGCGGTCGGGTACACGATGCAGCCGCAGATCCTGTCCGCGCGGCGGGCCGCGGCCGAGGCGTACCTGGCCGCGCACCTGACCCCGGACACCTGGCGGTACTTCACGCGGCGCCGGCTGACCGCGCTCGGGCTGCCCGGCGGCATCCCCGCCCAGCTGTCGTTCCTGCCGCGCAGCCGGACCGTGCGGCGCGTGGCCCGGACGCTGCGCCGCGTCCTCGGCTGACGGCGGGCGGCTCCCGCCCGGCGGTCGTCAGCCGACGGCGAGCTTGGCCGCGAAGCCCAGGAACAGCACGCCCGCCGCCGAGGTCGCCCCGGCCGACAGCCGCTTGCGGCGGCGGAAGGCCTCCGAGAGGCGGGTGCCGCCGAATATCAGCAGCGTCAGGTAGAGGAAGCTGCCGGTCTGCAGCAGGCCGCCCAGGAGCAGGAAGGACAGCGCCGGGTAGGCGTAGGACGGGTCCACGAACTGCACGAAGAAGGACATCAGGAAGAGGATGGCCTTCGGGTTGAGGAGGCTGATCAGCAGAGCCCGCCGGTAGGGCCGCTCGTTCCCGGCCGGGTCGGCGGGGGCCTCGGCGCCCGCCTCGTCCCGCTCCCGGCGCGTGCGCCACAGCGCCCAGGCGCCCCGCATCATCCCGACGGCCAGCCAGGCCAGGTATCCGGCGCCGAGGAACTTCACCACGGTGAAGGCGGGCGGGCTCGCCTGGAGCAGCGCCCCGGCGCCCACGGCGGTCAGCGCCATCAGGACGGCGTCGCCGGTGAACACCCCGGCGGCGGCCTTGTACCCCGTGCGCACACCGCGGCGGGCGGCGACGGACAGCACGTAGAGCGAGTTCGGTCCCGGCAGGAGAATGATCAGGACGAGGCCGGCGAGGTACGTCGGCAGATCGATGACACCCAGCATGTGCAGGAGTGTCCCATGAGGACACACCTGACAGTCCAGTCGGTTTCACCATGTGGAACCGGCGGGCTCGTACGTCCCCCACACCTCCCGCAGCGCCCCGCACACCTCGCCCACCGTGGCCCGCGCGCGCAGCGCCTCCTTCATCGGGTACAGCACGTTCGCCGTGCCCGCCGCCGCCTCCCGCAGCGCCCCGAGCGCCGCCGCCACCGCCGCCCCGTCGCGCTCCGCGCGCAGCCGCGCCAGCGCCGCGCACTGCCGCTCCTCGATCGCGGGGTCCACGCGCAGCGGCTCGTACGGCTCCTCGCGCTCCAGCGCGAAGCGGTTGACCCCGACCACCACCCGTTCGCCGCTGTCGGTCTCCCGTGCGATGCGGTAGGCGTTCCGCTCGATCTCCGCCTTCTGGAAGCCGGCCCCGATGGCGGCCACCGCCCCGCCCTGCTCCTCGACCCGGCGCATCAGGTCGAGGGCGGCCGCCTCCAGCTCGTCGGTCATCCGCTCCATCGCGTACGAACCGGCGAAGGGGTCCACGGTGTGGGTGACGTCCGTTTCGTGCGCGAGGACCTGCTGGGTGCGCAGGGCGAGGCGGGCCGACTTCTCCGTGGGCAGGGCGATCGCCTCGTCGAAGGAGTTGGTGTGCAGCGACTGGGTGCCGCCCAGCACCGCGGCCAGGGCCTGCACGGCGACGCGTACGAGGTTCAGCTCGGGCTGCTGCGCGGTGAGCTGGACGCCGGCGGTCTGGGTGTGGAAGCGCAGCATCATCGACTTGGGGTCCCGCGCCCCGAACTCCTCCCGCATGACGCGGGCCCAGATCCGCCGGGCCGCGCGGAACTTCGCGACCTCCTCCAGCAGGGTGGTGCGGGCGACGAAGAAGAAGGAGAGCCGCGGCGCGAACTCGTCGACGGCCATCCCGGCCGCGAGGGCGGTACGGACGTAGGCGATGCCGTCGGCGAGGGTGAAGGCCACCTCCTGCGCGGGCGAGGCGCCGGCTTCGGCCATGTGGTAGCCGGAGATGGAGATGGTGTTCCACCGGGGGATCTCGGCCCGGCAGTAGCGGAAGGTGTCGGCGGTCAGCCGCAGCGACGGCTCGGGCGGGAAGATGTACGTCCCCCGGGCGATGTACTCCTTCAGGACGTCGTTCTGGATCGTCCCCGTCAGCTGCGTGCCCGCGATGCCCTGTTCCTCCGCGACCAGCTGGTAGAGCAGCAGGAGCAGCGCGGCGGGCGCGTTGATCGTCATCGAGGTGGAGACGCGGTCGAGGGGGATGCCGTCGAACAGGGTCCGCATGTCGTCGAGCGAGTCGACGGCCACCCCGACCTTGCCGACCTCGCCGTGGGAGAGGGGCGCGTCGGAGTCGTGGCCCATCTGGGTGGGCAGGTCGAAGGCGACGGACAGCCCGGTGCCGCCGCCCGCGATGAGCTGCCGGTAGCGGGCGTTGGACTCGGTGGCCGTGCCGAAGCCGGCGTACTGCCGCATGGTCCAGGGCCGGCCGGTGTACATGGTCGGATAAATCCCCCGGGTGTAGGGGAAGTCACCAGGTGCACCCAATTGGACCTCGGGGTCCCATTCCGTCAGATCGCCCGGTCCGTAGACCGGTTCGACCGGGATTCCGCTCTCCGTGCTGGCCATGTGACGAAGTCCTCCGTAGAGCAACCGTGCCCGGGGCTGATACAACCTTGCCCGCGCGTCGCTTCCCAAGGCCCCGGACGGTTGCTGGTCACAATGGCGCAACATCCCGGAACCCTGTGCAACTCTCCACGCGCGCCAGGCATCACCTAGATACACGACGTAGAAACCGGGGGACTGCAATGCAGCGCCAGAGAGTCATAATCCGCACGATCGGGGTGGCCACCGCCGTCGCGCTCGCCGCGACCGCCTGCGGTCCGCAGAAGACGGAGTCCGCTGGCTCCTCCTCCGCGGCACCGTCCTCGCCCACGGCGGGCGCCACCCCCGAAGCCTCCCCGTCCACCGACAACAAGCCCGGCGAGCCCTCGCCGTCGGCCTCGGCGTCCGCCTCCGCCTCCGCGTCGGCCTCGCCTTCGCCCTCGGTGAAGCAGATCATGGCCAACGGCGACGAGAGCGAGCAGGTGCGCGAGCTCCAGGCCCGCCTGAAGCAGCTCAAGCTGATGACGGTCGCGCCGACCGGTTTCTACGGCTCGAAGACGACGGCGGCGGTGAAGTCCTTCCAGTCGAAGAACGGCCTGGACGCGACCGGCGGGGTCGACGAGAAGACCTGGAAGAAGATCCAGAGCTCCAGCAAGAAGCCCACGGCCGACGAGCTGCGCCCGCCGACCACCAACGAGGTCGCGGCTCCCGACCCGCGCTGCATGACCGGCCGCGTCATGTGCATCAGCAAGGAGAGCCGCACCCTCGCCTGGATGATCGACGGCAAGGTCGTCTCGACGATGGACGTCCGCTTCGGCTCGGAGAACACCCCGACCCGCGAGGGCGTCTTCAACGTGGGCTGGAAGGCCAAGGACTGGACGTCGACGATCTACCACACGCCGATGCCGTACGCGATGTTCTTCAGCGGCGGCCAGGCGGTCCACTACTCGGCCGACTTCGCCGCCCGCGGCTACAACGGCGCCTCGCACGGCTGCGTGAACGTGCGCGACAAGGGCAAGCTGTCGAAGCTGTTCGACGACGTGCAGGTCGGCGACAAGGTCGTCGTCTACTGGTGAGCCCGCACAGGGTGATGCCGGGGGCCCGGGTTCCGGGCCCCGACCGCGCAGCCGGACCCGAGCCGGTGGAACGCGACAGG
>NZ_MQUR01000057.1 GCF_001953875.1 Streptomyces amritsarensis | reverse complement strand
AGCGGACCGGATCGCGCCGGCCGCACCCGCACCCGCGCCCGCTCGTCGCCGAATCCCCTTCCGGATGAAGGCGCCCCTGCCCTTGACCCGTGTTCGAGCCCACCCGTGCACACCGGGCGCCCCGCGCGGCGCCGCCCGGACACCGCGGAGGGCGCGGGCCGCGCAGACTGCGCCGGAGCCGGCCGGGCAGCCGGCCGCGGACGGGGTCAGGTGTGGCCGGTGACCCCGGTGACCCCGGTGACCCCGTACGCCCGGGCGAGCGCACCCACCGTGTCGGCCATGGCCCGGCGCAGTTCGGCCGGCGCGACGACCTCCACGTCCGTGCCGAGCCGCAGCAGTTCACCGCATGCGTGCGCGATGCTCTCCGTCGGTACGACCGCCTCCACCCATCCGTCCGCGCCGACGGCGGTCGCGGTGGCGTCGACCGCCCGCACCACCTGCGGTGCGACGTTGTCGGGCAGGCGTCGGCGTCCTCGCGGGGACAGGCGGACGGTGGCCGTGCCCGTGTACCGGCGCGCCTCGAAGTCCGCCAGGGAGGAGGCCCAGTACTCGCCCAGCTCGAAGTCCCGCGGCCGCTCGAACCGTTCGCCGCTCAGCGACGCGTCGAGCACCTGGGCGACCCGGTAGGTCGCAGCGGTCGGGGTCGCCGTCGCGTTCTCCGCGGCGGCCACGACGTACCAGACACCGGACTTGAGGACCAGCCCGTAGGGCCGCAGACGGCGGGACACCTCCTGGGGCGCGCGCCAGCGCCGGTAGCGCGTCTCCACGACCCGCTGCGTGAGCGTCGCCTCGACGAACAGCGGCAGGTACGGGGTCTGCTCAGGCTCCCGGTACCAGCCCGGGGCGTCCACGTGGAACACCGCCGCCGTCCGCGCCGCCGCCGCCCGCGGCCCCGCCGGCAGTGCGGCCAGGAGCTTCAGCCGTGCCGCCGACACCTCCGCCGCCAGCCCCAGGTCGGCGGCGGCGCCCGGCAGCCCGGCGAACAGCAGCGCCCGCGCCTCGCCCTCGCTCATCCCCGTCAGCCGCGTGCGATAGCCGTCGAGCAGCCGGTAGCCGCCCCCGCGCCCCGGCTCCGCGCAGACCGGCACCCCGGCGCCCTGCAGCCGTTCCACGTCGCGGTAGGCCGTCCGCACCGACACACCCAGCTCCTCGGCGATCGCCCGGGCGGACATGCGGCCACGGGATTGCAGCAACAGCAGGACCGACAGCAGGCGACCGGCAGACATGGGCCCATTCTGCCCGGAAACCCTGACAGCTCCTGGCACGCCTGAGGCCTACCGTCGGTCGGGCGCAACGGAACAAGAACCGACGGAACAAGAGCCAACCGAACAGAACAGGAGTCTGTCGTGCCACCCATCGACGCGGACCGCCCGCTCGCCGTGATCGAGCTCCGCCAGTACACGCTGCGGCCCGGCCGACGCGACGACCTCATCGAACTCTTCGACGGGGAGCTGGTCGAACCGCAGGAGGAGGAAGGGATGGCGGTCCTCGGCCAATTCCGCGACCTCGACGACCCGGACCGCTTCGTCTGGCTGCGCGGGTTCCCCGACATGGCGGCCCGGCACGACGCGCTCGCGGCCTTCTACGGCGGGCCGGTCTGGGCACGCCACCGCGACCGGGCCAACGCCACCATGAGCGACTCCGACGACGTCCTCCTCCTGCGCCCCCTGGCGCACGGCACCGGCTTCCGCCCCGCCCCGTCCACGAGGCCCCGACCCGGCGCGCCGGCCCCCGAGCGGTTCGTGTCCGCCACGGTGTGGTCCTTCCCGCCCGGCCGGGCCGCCGGGATCGCCCTGGTCAGGGACGGCCTCCTGCCGCTGCTGCGCAGCACGGGAGCCGAGCCGGTCGCCGCCTACGCCACCGAGACGGCGCCCAACACCTTCCCCCGACTGCCGGTCCGCGCCGGGGAGAACGCCGTCGTGGTTCTCACCTCCCATCCCGATGAAGGCGCACACCGCCGGCACTTGAGCGCCCTGCGGGCGCATCCCGTCGCGAGGGACGAGGTCCTGCCGGGCATCGAGCGGGAACAGGCATCGGCCCCCCGCACACTGCGCCTGGCCCCCACGGGCCGCTCGCTCATCCTCTGACGGCGCCCGCCGCCCGCCCCCGCCCCACCTTGTTGCACATATATTGCAGGTGTTGCAGACGTGCAAAAGGAGTGGGCGCCGTGGGTGGACCGGTGGTACTGGGGATCGAGTCGTCGTGCGACGAGACCGGGGCGGGCATCGTGCAGGACGGCAGACTGCTCGCCCACGTCGTCGCGACGAGCATGGACGAGCACGCCCGCTTCGGCGGGGTGGTGCCGGAGATCGCCGCCCGCGCCCACCTGCACTCCTTCAACCCGGTCGTCCGCCAGGCCCTCGACCGGGCCGGTCTGCGGATCGGCCGGATCGACGCCGTCGCCGTCACCACCGGACCGGGGCTGTCCGGTGCCCTCCAGGTGGGGCTGGCCGGGGCGAAGTCCGTGGCCTACGCGGCCGGGGTGCCCCTGTACGGCGTCCACCACCTGGCCGGGCACGTCGCCGCCGACACCCTGGAGCACGGCCCGCTGCCCGAGCCGTGCGTGGTGCTGATCGTCTCCGGCGGCCACACCTCGCTGCTGCTCGTACGGGACCTCGTGCGCGACCCGATCCTCCACCTCGGCGACACCCTCGACGACGCGGCAGGGGAGTGCTTCGACAAGGTCGCCCGGCTCCTGGGCCTGCCGTACCCGGGAGGCCCCGCCATCGACAGGGCGGCCCGGGGCGGCGACCCGAAGGCCGTGGCGTTCCCGCGCCCGCTGACCGGGCCGGGCGACGACCCGTACGCGTTCTCCTTCTCCGGCCTCAAGACGGCCGCCGCCCGCTGGGTCGAACACCACCGCCGGCGCGGCGCGGAGGTCCCCGTCGCCGACGCCGCGGCCGCCCTCCAGGAGGCCGTGGCCGACGTACTCACCCGCAAGGCCCTCGCGGCCTGCCGCGCCCACGACGTGAAGACGCTGGTCGTGGTCGGGGGAGTGGCCGCGAACTCCCGCGTCCGCGCCCTGGCGGAGCGGCGGTGCGCCTCCGCCGGGATCGAACTGCGCGTCCCGGCGATGACGCTGTGCACCGACAACGGCGCCATGATCGCCGCGGTGGGGGACCTCCTGGTCCGCGCCGGTGCCGAGCCGGCGCCCCTGGACGTGTCGATCGACCCGTCCGCGCCCCTGGAGTACGCCTCCCTCACACCGCTCGCCCGGCCGGCGGTCCGGATCACCTGATCGCGCCGGCTCCGTCGCCTCCTGTGTCGACGGCACCGCAACCCGCAGCAGCAGCCCGCCCATCACCGCCGTCGGCCCTCACCCGACCGAGCACGGCCGCGCCCCTCCCTCAGGCGCGGGAAGAGTCCTCCGGAGGGGGCGTGTTGACGATGCCGAACGGCACGTGAACGCTCGGGGTGGCCGGCGCCGTGCCGTTCAGGTGGGCGACCTGGTCGTCGAAGAAGATGTGCGGATCGAGGGTGCTCATCACGGCGGCCTTGTCGATGCCGCCGAGGAAGAACGCGTCGTTGACCCGCAGCCCCCACCGCTTGAGGCTCCGCACCGCGCGTTCGTGCGCGGGGGCGTCCCGGGCGGTGACCAGGGACACCCGCAGCCGCAGCTGGTACGCCGGGTCCGCACGGCGCTTGTCCTCCTCGCGGCGCTGGATGCGGTTGATGCCCGCGAGGAACTCGCTCAAGGGGCCGGGGTCGTGAGGGGTGGTCGCGTTGAGGACCTCGTGCGCGCGGAACCCGTCGATGCCGGCGTCCTGGAAGATCCGCTCGGAGGAGTCGCTCGCCAGCACGCCGTCGAAGTCGAAGGCCATGCGGAGTTCGCGGTCGTCCTCGTCGTCGATCCGCGCCGTCTGCAGGACGTGCCCCGCGGGCAGCCCGTCGGCCACCGCCGCACGCACGTCCGCCCCGTCCGCCGACAGGAACAACGACATGTTCAGGGCGCGCATGAACCGGTGCGCCGACCGGCCCTGGCGGAACACGGCCCGGCTGATGGGCAGGCCGTGCGCGGCGATCGAGCGCATGACGCGCAGGCCGCTGTCGGGGTCGTTGCGCGACAGGATGATGACCTCGACCAGCGGGTCCGAGGGGTCGGCGAGGTCGTTAAGCGACAGCAGGCGCCGCACGAAGGGGAAGGCGACGCCCTTGTCCAGGACGTCGTCCACATGGGCCTCCTGGTGGGCGCGGTAGGCGTCCTCGCCCTGTTCCCGGAAGACCGCGTCGCAGTCGGCCAGGTCGAACAGGGCGCTGGAGGCGATCCCGATCACCAGGCGGTCGGACAGGTCGTACCTCATGACGCCCCCTGCTGGCACCTCGCGACACCGGGATGGTGATCACCCGTTCCTACATCCCGAAAATACACGCCGCACATGCATGCCCTCCGCCTCCACCGGCCGCCGGCTCGTGGCCGGGCGGCAGCGGTCGTACGGTGGTCAAGGCGACCGGAACCGGCAAGCACAGCCAGGTGGCCCTCGCGCTCTTCGCCGTCCGGTCGGGTGACCGCACACCGAGAGCAGGTGCATCCCCTTGCGCACGTCAACCGCCACCCCGACCCGTATCGCCGGAGTCCTCACCGGACTGGCCCTCGCGCTCGGCGGCGCGGCCCTCGCCGCCCCCGCCGCACACGCAGACGTGACGGCCTGCATCAACCAGGTCGAGCGCGAACTCCAGGGCGGGGAAGCCCCGGACTCCGTCCGCATGGCCTGCTACGTCGGACTCACCGGCGACCACGAACAGTGCGTGACCGGCCTGACCGCGAGCGGTGTCACGAACGGGACCGCGGTCAGCGCCTGCCGGGTGGCCCCGCAGTAGCCGCCGAAGGCCGGCGCGCGGCCGCCCGGCACGGGGGTGCGGGTCGTCGGTGCACGACCCGGCCCCTGGCGCATGGCCGCTGCGATCGGCCTACGGCTACTGCCAGTCCTCGTCCCACGGCGGCGGCGGATCCATCTCGTCCGGATCGAAGGGCGGCTCCTCGTCCTCCGGTGCGGCGGACCGCGCCGCCGGTGCGGACGCCGGGCGGGCCGGACCGGCGGGAGCAGGGGCGACGGACTCGGACGGGTGCGCCGAAGCGGGGCCGGGAACACCGGCGCCACAGCTGGCCAGGGTCTTCAGGACGCCCTCGGCGTACTTGGCGAGCTTGGCCTCGCCGACGCCGCCGACCGTGCCCAGCTCCTCCACCGTGGCGGGCAGCCGCGTCGCGATCTCCCGCAGTGTCGCGTCGTGGAAGACGACGTACGCCGGCACGCCCTGCTCCTTCGCCGTCTCGGCCCGCCAGGCGCGCAGGGCCAGGAAGACCGGCTCGGCCGCGGCCGGCAGGTCGACCGGCACGCGGGCGGCCTTCCCCGAGCGCGACCCGGACTCCTTGCGGGCCGCGGCGGCCGGCGCCTTCTCCTTCCGCATCGCAACGCTGCGGCGTCCCCCCAGGACCTCGCCGCTCTCCTCCGTCAGCACCAGCGTCCCGTAGTCGCCCTCCACGGCCAGCAGCCGCTGCGCCAGCAGCTGGCGCACGACGCCCCGCCACTCCGCGGTGCCCAGGTCCGCCCCGACACCGAACACCGAGAGCGCGTCGTGGTCGAACTGGATGACCTTGGCCGTCTTCTTGCCCTGCAGGATGTCGATGATCTGGCCGGCGCCGAACTTCTGCCGGCGCTCCTTCGCCAGCCGCCACACGGTGGACAGCAGCTTCTGTGCGGCGACCGTCCCGTCCCAGGACTCGGCCGGCGCCAGACAGGTGTCGCAGTTGCCGCAGGGCGTGCCCGTCTGCCCGAAGTACGCCAGCAGTCCCACCCGGCGGCACTCGACCGTTTCGCACAGCGCCAGCATGGCGTCCAGGTGCATGCCCAGCGAGCGGCGGTGCGCCTCGTCGCCCTCGGAACCGTCGATGAGCTTGCGCTGCTGGACCACGTCCTGCAAGCCGTACGCCAGCCACGCCGTGGCCGGCTCGCCGTCGCGGCCGGCGCGGCCCGTCTCCTGGTAGTAGCCCTCGACCGACTTGGGGAGGTCGAGGTGCGCGACGAAACGCACGTCCGGCTTGTCGATGCCCATGCCGAAGGCGATCGTCGCCACGACCACGACGCCCTCCTCCCGCAGGAAGCGCGCCTGGTTCGCCGCGCGCGCCCGGGCGTCCATGCCGGCGTGGTACGGCACGGCGTCGATGCCGTGCTGCACCAGGGAGGCCGCGGTCTTCTCCACCGAAGCCCGGGAGAGGCAGTAGACGACTCCGGCGTCCCCGGCGTGCTCGGTCCGGATCAGTTCCAGCAGCTGCGCCAGCGGGTTGTTCTTCCCGACGATGCGGTACTGGATGTTCGGCCGGTCGAAGCTGGCGACGAAGTGCCGGGCGTCCTCCAGGCCGAGCCGCGCCACGATCTCGGCGTGGGTGGCCTCGGTGGCCGTCGCGGTCAGCGCGATCCGCGGCACCTTCGGCCAGCGCTCGTGCAGCATGGACAGCGCGAGGTAGTCGGGCCGGAAGTCGTGGCCCCACTGGGCGACGCAGTGCGCCTCGTCGATGGCGAAAACCGACACCCTGCCCCGGTCGAGCAGCCGCTGGGCGCTCTCGGTGCGCAGCCGCTCCGGGGCCAGGTACAGCAGGTCCAGCTCGTCGGCGAGGAAGGCCTGCTCGACGGCCTGCCGCTCGTACGGGTCCTGCGTGGAATTGAGGAATCCGGCCCGCACCCCGAGCGCGTTCAGCGCGTTGACCTGGTCCTGCATCAGGGCGATCAGCGGCGAGATCACGACCCCCGTGCCCTCTCTGACCAGCGCCGGGATCTGGTAGCAGAGCGATTTGCCGCCGCCGGTCGGCATCAGCACGAGGGCGTCGCCGCCGCTGATCACCTGCTCGATGATCTCCTGCTGCTCGCCGCGGAAGGAGCTGTATCCGAACACGCGGTGCAGTACCTGCAGAGCGTCGGAGGTCTGGGGGGAAGTGTCCGGAAGGGCCATCCGTGAAGCCTAACGGCAGCCGCCGACACGCCGGGCCCGCCCACCGGAACCCGGTGGGCGCAGGAGGCGCACGGGAGGTTCCGGGCGCCGGGGCGGTACGGCGCCGCCGACCCGGCCTCGCGGGGCCGTGCCGCACGGGTCGGCGCCATGGCGGGGGCGGCTCGCACCGACCCCCGCCATGGCGCCTGCGGCCCCGAACGGGCCTGCTGTCGAGGTCAGCTCACGCGTTCGACGCGGGCGCGTCGGATGAGGTTCTTGCCGGGTTCGCGGACCTGCTCGAAGGCGGCGTTGTTGAGCAGGACGCAGCTGCCGGAGGGGCCGTTGACGGTGACCGTCGTGGCCTGGCCGTTGTCGAGGTTGGTCACCTTGAGCTTGGTGCCGGCGGGGAAGGTCCCGCTGGTCGCCGCCGGGGGACCGGCCTCACCCGACAGCGTCACCGTCGATCCCGGGCACACGACGTCGGGCACGGAGGCGTTGCCGGTCGCCACCATGACGATCACCCCTCCGGTCACCAGGGCTCCCGTGGTGACAGAGAGCACGAGCTTCTTGGTAAGACTCATAGTCCGTTTCCGGGACATGGACACTCCTCGATCCGATGGTCACTGCCTCCCCGCGTCCTGCATACGCCCGGCATCCCGGGCGGGTTCGGTTCTTGTCGCCGTGTTACAAATCCGGCGGTGACCGGGCTTCGGAGTGCTCTGCACGACAGGCCGCAGTGGGCCGTGCAGCCCTGACCGCGTACGAAGGCGCAGGTGGGAGGCGTGTCCGTCGGGACGGCCGGCGTGTGCGGCGCTCGCGCCGGAAGTCGGGACCGCCGCGCGGACGAGCGGGCCGCACGCATCCTTAAGGTTGAGTTGATCCCGCCTTAACCCTCCCGGGGCGCGGGGGCGCGCGGGGGCCGCGGGACGCGGGCGGGGGTGCCAGGGGGCGGGCGTCAGGGGGCGTCAGGGGCGCGTCGCCCGGATGATCCAGGTCGCCGAGGCGTAGCGGACGCCTTCGTCGCCCTCGTGGGCGGCGAGGGTGGCCCTCAGGTCGTCGACGGCACGGCGTCGGTCTTCGGCGTCGAGGCCGTCGAGCATCCAGCCGAGCAGGCCCAGGGTGAACCGCTCCGCGTCGGCCGCGTCCTCACCGAACCACATCGCCTCGCTGTGCGGCTCCAGCCGGACGTCCGTGAATCCGGCGGCGCCGAGAACGGCCCGTACCCGGTCCGGATCGGCCAGTGAGAACGGCCCGGGAGCGTCCGGCGGCGGCCCGGTCATCCGCCGTCCGGCGGCCAGGGCCCCGCTGAAGGCGAGGAACCACTCGTTGCCCGCCGCCTCCTGCCAGACCAGCTGTACGAGGCGTCCGCCGGGCCGCAGCGCAGCGCCGATGTTGCGGAACGCGGCGACCGGGTCGGCGAAGAACATCGTCCCGGTGCGGCTGACGGCCACATCGAACGATGCCGCGGGGAAGGCGTAGACCTGGGCGTCCGCCTGCACGAACTCGGCGTTGTCCACTCCCTCGGCCGCCGCCCGCCGCTGTGCCTCGCGCAGCATCGCCGCCGACAGGTCCACGCCCAGGGCCCTGCCTCCACTCGCCCGACGTGCGGCCGCGCGGGTCGTCTCGCCGGTGCCGCAGCCGACGTCGAGCACCCGGTCGGCGGCGGACACGTCGGCCGCGGCGAGGAAGTGCGGGAGGTAGGGGCGGACGGCGCGGTCGAACCGGTCGGCGTGCTCCGCCCAGTACGCGCCTTCCCGGCCGTCCCAGGCGTCCGCCTGGTCGGCGTTCGAAGGGTCGACCCGAGGTGTGCTGCTCACTGCCACCACCTCCAGTGGTTCCGGACCGCCGGTCCGCAGGATCGTCTCCGTACCGTCATCTCCGTACCGTCGTCTCCCCGCCGGCGCCTGCGCCCGTCATGCGGGGGGCAGGGCCTGTTCGGACCAGACGGTCTTGCCTCCCATGGTGTAGCGGCTGCCCCAGCGGTGCGAGAGCTGGGCGACGATGTACAGGCCGCGACCGCCCTCCTCGGAGCTCCGCGCGCGCCGCATCCGCGGCTGCGTGTTGCTGGAGTCCGAGACCTCGCACGTCAGGGTGTCCGCCCGGATCAGCCGAAGCCGGACCGGGCCGCCGGCGTGGCGGATGGCGTTGGTGACCAGCTCGCTGACGATGAGTTCCGTACTGAAGGACAGCTCGTCGAGGTCCCAGGCGGTCAGCTGGGCCAGGACGAGGTGGCGGGCGTCGGCGACGACCGCCGGGTCGGGGTCGAGCAGCCACGTCGTGATGGAGTCGGCCTCCACCACCCGGGTACGGGCCAGCAGCAGGGTGACGTCGTCCCTCAGCCGGCCCGGCGGCAGGCCTTCGACGATGTCGTGCCGGGCCTCGCGCAGCGGCCGGCCGAGCACGTCCGAGCGCAGCAGGCGGTCCGCCAGGTCGCGCATGCCGTGGTCGATGTCCCCCTCCCCGCGTTCGATCAGGCCGTCGGTGTAGAGCGCGAGGACGCTCCCCGGCGGCAGCTCGCGCTCGACCGGTTCGAAGGGCCAGCCGCCGACCCCCAGCGGCGGTCCGGGGCTCAGCTCGACGTACTCCACGGTTCCGTCCGGGCTGACGACGGCGGGCGGCGGGTGGCCGGCGCTCGCCATGGCGCAGGTCCGGGTGACCGGGTCGTAGACGGCGTACAGGCAGGTGGCACCGGCCGGTCCGGAGGGCAGCGCAATCCACGCGTCGCCGTCGTCCGGGTCGCCGTTCTCGGCCTCGGAGGCGAACTGCAGCACCATGTCGTCCACGTGGGCCAGGAGTTCCTCGGGTTCCAGTTCCAGGTCCGCCATCGCGCGCACGGCGCTGCGCAGGCGTCCCATCATGGCGGTGGCGTGCAGCCCGTGGCCGGCGACGTCTCCGACCACCAGGGCGACGCGGGCCGACGACAGGGGGATGACGTCGAACCAGTCGCCGCCCACTCCGCTGTCCGCGTCGGCGGGCAGGTAGAGACCGGCGGCCTCCAGCGCGGGCTTCTCCGAGGTGGCCGGTGGCAGGAGGCTGCGCTGCAGCCCCACGGCGGTGCGGCGCTCCTTCGTGTACCGCCGGGCGTTGTCGACGGCGACGGCCGCGCGGGCGGCGATCTCCTCCAGGAGGGCGAGGTCGTCCGCCTCCGGCGGAGCCGCGTCGCCCGTGCGCCAGAGCGTGAGCCGGCCGAACCTGATGCCCCGCGCGCACAGCGGAGCCGTCATCGCCGAATGCGCGCCCGGTACGGTCGTCGCCCACTCCGGGGCCTCGGCCCGCCCGGAGCCCACGGGCAGGTCGCCGAGGCCGGTGACCAGCTCGCCCCGGCACCCCCGCGCACCCGGCGCGGCGAGCCGCGCCGCGAACCGGGCCGTCCCCGTACGCAAGGCCTCCGATTCCGTTCCCGCTACGGCCATCCGGACCAGGGGCAGTGTGAGCTGTCCGTCGGCGGGTGGTTCCCCGCCGGTCAGCACCGTCTCCGCGAGGTCCACGGCGGCGCAGTCGCCGAGCGCGGGCGTCAGGACCTCCACCAGGTCCTCGACGGTCCGCAGGACGGACAGCGAACCGCCCAGCGCTCCCGTCGCGCGGTACAGCAGGTCCAGGCGTGCGCGTGCCCGCTCGTGGTCGGTGACGTCGGTGAACACGGCCGCCACGCCCATCGGATGTCCGTCGGGTTCCTGGAGCCGGAACGCCTGGACGGTGACGATCCGGCCGCCTCTCGGATCGTGGAGGGTGCGTACGGTCGTGTTGAAACCGGCGAGGGGGATCCCGCTGTGGACGACCTCCCGCAGCCGGTCGTCGATGCTCTGCGCGTCCTCGGCCCACAGGAAGTCGGCGAGCCGCCGACCGTGCAGGTCGAGGGGCACCCCCGTGTACGGCAGCAGGTGCGAGTTCGTCCGCAGCAGCCGCAGGTCCCTGTCGAAGACGGCCAGGCCCACCCGGCCCTGCAGGAACAGTTCGTGCGTGAAGGCGTGGTCCTGCCGCCATCGGGCGACCAGGTCCAGGGCCGCGCCGAGTACGAGGAACCGGGCCGTGTCCCCGCGCGTGCCGCCGGCCAGCGGGATCACGCGGAAGCCGATCTCCAGCTCGCCGCGCGAGCCGTGCCGCAACGTGGCGCGCCCCTCCCGCCCCTCCGGATCCGCGGGCCGGCCGACCTGGGCCAGCACCGCGTCCCAGTCGCCCGGGTCCGCGAGGAGGTCCTGTGCCGGCCGGCCGCACACGTCTGCGGACCGCCGCTCCAGGAGGGCCTCGGCCGCCGCAGTCCAGGCGACGACCGTCCCCGCGGCGTCCAGCAGTGCCGCGGCCGTGTTCGTGACAGCGAAGGGATAGTCCTGGTTGCTCTCGGTGGCGCGCATGCGTGCCCATCTCGTCCGCCGGTCCGCCGGTCCGCTGTTCCCATGCTGGCCGATGTCCACGACGGTGGCCAGGGGCGTTGCGCCGTCCGGACGGCCGTGGGGCCGTCCACCCCACGACGGGGAACACCCGCGTCACCGCCGACGGATCGCACGCCGGCCGCCACGCGGTCCCGGAGCAAGCCAGGAGAGGCGGCCCGGCCTGGGCAGGTGCCACCTGAACGGCGTGGCCTGAAGAGGTGGGCAGGGCGGCAGGCGGGCAGACGGAGCGTTTCGCGCTCCCGCCGGGCGGGCCCGGTCCCCCACGGCCGCGTGGCGGAGCCGTCGCGGGAGGACGACTCCCGCCGTTCTACGCGCGTCGGACCGCCCGCGGCATCGTCGGAAGCCACAAGTGGGCGCGCCGGTGACTGGATCATCGGCCACACCTGTCCCCGGGGCGGAATCAATCACTCCAATCCCGGGGGATGATTCCGGCCACCGGGCCGCTGGGCACCCCCGGCAGGGTGCGCCGTGCGCGGCAACAGCCAAGTGACATCAGGGGAACACGCACGTGCGACGAAAGATCTTCGGGCCGGCCGCCGCCGCGGCCGTACTCGGCCTCCTGCCGCAACTCTCCGGGTGCGGCGCTCCGGACGGCGGCGCGGGTGCCGGCGGCACCCTCCGCCTGGTGGCCGCCGAGTACGGCGACACCCCGGCCACCAGTTCCAAGGCCTACTGGGACAAGGTGACCGGCGCGTTCACCGACGCCAACCCCGGCATCGAGGTCGAGGTCCAACTGCTGCCGTGGGCCGACATCGACCGCGAGGTCTCCCGGATGGTCAAGGCCGGCAAGGCGCCCGACGTGGCGCTCATGGGCTCCTACTCGGACTTCGCCGCGCAGGGGAAGCTGTACTCGGCGGAGGAGCTGCTCTCGGTCGGCGCCGAGGCGAACTTCCTCCAGCCGCTCGCCGATGCGGGGACTTTCGACAACCGCCTCTACGGCCTGCCCTTCGTGGCGAGCAGCCGCCTGCTCTTCTACAACGAGGCGCTGTTCACCAAGGCCGGTATCAGGGAGGCCCCCAAGACCTGGTCCGACCTGAAGGCCGCCGCCAAGGCGCTGAAGGACAAGGGCGTGAAGTACCCGTACGCGCTGCCGCTGGGGCCCGAGGAGGCGCACGCGGAGGCGCTGATCTGGGAACTCAGCAACGGCGGCGGCTACGCCGACGGGCGGGGCAGCTACAGCCTGGACTCCGAGAAGAACGTCCGGACCTGGCAGTGGGTCAGGGACAACCTGGTCGCGCCCGGCCTCGTCGGGCCCACCGCCCCGTCCGAGTTGAACCGCGCCGACGCGTTCGCCGCCTTCCTGCGGGGCGAGGTCGGCATGCTCAACGGATACCCGTCCCTCGCCCACGAGGCCGCCGCGAAGGGGATCGGCGTGGGCACCGTCGCCATGCCGGTCTCGGACTCCCTCGGCAGCGGAGAGACTCCGCCGACGGTGGGCGTGGCCGACTGGATGGTGGCCTTCAGGCAGAACGGCAGGGGCGCGGAGATCGGCAGGTTCCTGGAGTTCGTCTACCAGGACAAGAACCTGTCGGACTTCGCGGGCCGCTACCACCTCCTGCCGGCCACCGCCTCCGCCGCGCGGACCCCGGCCGGCGGCGGGCTCAGCCAGACCGACGAGGACTTCCTGAACGCACTGCGGACGGCCCGGCTCTACCCGGTGAACGACCCGTCCTGGGTGACGGTCAGCGACACCATCAAGCGCACCATAGGCCGCGCCGTCGAGCCGGGAGGCGACCCGAAGGCAGTCCTGGAGGACCTGGCCGACAAGGCCGAGGAGGCCGCCGACAGGACCTGACCGCGTGCGGCGGCGCAGGGGTCGCGGGTCAGGTGACCGCGCCGGTCGGGAGGTACGCCGTGACCGGCGCGGTGCAGCCCGCGACGGGGAGGGTGAGGCCGTCGTCAGTCCGCCGCCGGGGGTGTCCTCGGCGGCGGGCGTGCCGCCGACGGCCGCCAGGCAGTGCTCAGAACTTCTCCGGGTACACGAGGGCGAGGATGAGGTAGCCGAGCAGGGAGGCGGCCACGGCGAGGCCGACGACGTTCTCGACGTTCACAGCGCGGTCACCCCCCGGGCGGTGAGAGCCGTCGGCGCGAAGACCGCGACCGTGGTGACGACGAAGGCCGGATCGGCCACCGTGAGCTCCTGGAAGAAGAGAAGGAAGAGGGATCGGCCGTGCGGCCGACGACCAGACAACCCCCTTCTTCGCCGGACGCAGGTACGTGTTGACGGGCCCCATACGGCGGTGCGCGCACCCTTGACGGCGCCCATACGCCGACCGCCCCCGGCGCCCGGCCGGGCCGGCGGCTGTATGGATACCGCCCGGGGCACTGGGAAGGCATCGCCCCCGGCCGGGGACCGGCACCGGCTGACGCCCCGGCATCAAGACGCCGACAGGAATCCCCGCGGCCCCTCGCCACGGCGCGGGTTCGGCGGGATTCTCGTCAGGTGACCGGAGACTGGCTTCCCGACCGCGGCATCCGCCGGACCGTACGCGCCCTCGGGGCGGCCGGGCTGACCGTCGTCGCCACCGGCGCCGCCCTCGAAGCCATGTGGCTGCTCGGCATCGGCGTGTGGGGCATCATCGCCGCGATGGGCATCGAGATCGTCTACCGGCCGTGACGGGCGGTGCGGCGCCCTTCTGCGCCGTACGGTCGGTGCGGGAGAGCGGGGCCGGTCCTGATCCGGCCGCAGCCGGCCGCCGAGGCAGAACTCCGGCGACGCCGGACCCACGACCCTGGTCGAGCTGACGGGCGCGGGCGCGGCCGCGGCCGAAGCGGAGGGAGGCCGCGGAGCCCGCTGGCACGCGCGGGCCATCGAGCCCGAACTCACCCACGAGGAGCGGGCGTTGCCGGCGCGGAGCACCGCACTGCCGGAGCGGCTCGCAGCCCGCTGAACCGCGTCCGGCGTCAGCCGCCGAAGTCCCGGCTGCGAAAGTCGTTCAAGTCCTCGGGCCTGACCAGCACCCGGGCGGTGCCCGCGTGGACCGCGACGACCGCGGGGGCCAACCAGGTTGCCGCCGCGGATGTCGCCCCGCTGGTCCCCAGCGGACGGGCCCGCCCGGGGCTCCCCTCAGCGGGCGGGGGTCTCCACATCGCCCCTACGGGCCGGCACCGGGGTCACGGCGGGGGCGGTGAAGGTCGGGTCGATCGTCAGCCGGTACCCGCCGAGCGGTGCGGCCAGCGCGCGCAGGGCGGACTCGGACAGCCGGATCCACGGGTGACCCGCGCCGAGCGTCGCCGCCAGCAGGTCGGGGCGGGTGAAACCGACGGCGGTGCGGTCGCCCAGAGGAGTGCGGTACATCCGCAGCACCGCCTCCGCCGTACCGGGCCGGACGGGCACGAAGAGGGGTCCGGCCGGGACCCGTTCTTCGGGTTCGGGGTCGTCGTCGTACCGGAACAGGCACATGGGCCCTCCCTTGGGGGAACCGCGAGTGGCAGGTGAGGCCCCGGATGCGGGGAGGCGGTCCGGGGCGCGGCAACGAAGCTATCGCCCGCCGCCCCCGCCCGCCCCGCCCGGGGCCGCTCCGTAACGCGGCCCTGACGGCGGCCGGCCCCGTCCGTACGCGTCGCTGACGGCCGGCGCCGGGAGGCGCCCTGCCTGGTGCGGTCGTCCCGCGTGGGGAGGGCTTGACGGCGGCGCCCAAACATATAACACTCGGAGTGCAAGTTGTTTTGTCCGTTATTCGGGTATTTAGTCACTGCTTGTAGCGAAGGGTGAGGCATGTCCGTCTACAGCGCCCGAGCGAGTGCCGGGCAGAGCCCTGTCCGTGAGCGGCGCGCCACCGCCGGGTCCGCGCGCAGGCGCGCGGCCTACGCCGCCGCCGGCGTGGCCGTGGGCGCCGTGTGGGCCTTCGGTGGGGACACCCCGGCGGGGGAGCACGCCGTGCGGGTCCTCCTGGTGGTGCTCTGTGTCAGCGTGGCCGGCCGCCTCGTCGGCAGCCGGCTCGCCCGCACCGGGAGGGCTCCGCTCGACCGGAGCCTCTTCCTCGGCCTCGTGGCCGCGAAGGTGCTCCTCGTGGCTGTCGCACTGCTCGTCGACCAGGTCGCAGGCCTGTGGTTCGCCGAACCGGCCCTGGTCACCGCCGCGATCCTGTCCGTCATGGTGGCCGTCGGCGGTCCCGCCCTGCACGGCCGGCTGTCGCGAGCGGGCGACCAGGCGTCCGCCCGGCCGTGCACCGGGAGCCTCGTGGAATGAGACCGCCGCGCGGCGAGGCGGCGGCCGGGGCCGTCAGGCGCGGCAGCGCAGCATCTCGAGCGGCGGGTTGGCGTGGAAGTCCGCCCAGAACTCCGCACCGAACGCGCGCTCGCCGGCCTCCGACACCGTCATCGGCACCCAGGTCAACTCCCTGAATCCGGCCGCCTGCAGGCACTCCTCGTACACGTCCCGGCGCGGCCGGTTGGCGATGAACGAGACCGGCGGGTCGAGCAGTGCCGTCGTGCGGACCTGGGGCCCGGTCTCGACCTCCACACCGGTGAGCTCGCTGCGGAAGCCGTACCGCTCCGGGGTGGGCCCGTCGAAGCGGAAGTCGGGCGACTGGTTGAGCAGGAAGAGCTCGCCGCCGGGCTGCACGCCCCGGTGCAGCGCGCGGCACATGGCCTCGGTGGTGGCGATGTCCTCCGCGTAGTTGAGCAGTTGGACGGCGAGGGCGATGTCGAAGCGCTGCGCGAGGGGCCGCAGCTCAGCCACGTCGCCCACCTCGTAGCGCACCCCCAGCGGCTCGGATTCCTCCAACTGCCGTGCCACTGCGATCATTTCCCCGGAGATGTCGATGCCGAGCACCTCCGCGGCGCCGCGCCGCCTGAACTCCCGGCTGTAGAAGCCGGTTCCGCACGCCAGGTCGATGACCGACCTGCCGCGCACGTCCCCGACCAGCGCCAGGAAGCTGGGTACCACCACGTACTGTTCCAGAGGCAGGGCCTTGAACCCCTCGTAGGCCTCGCCGATTTCGTCGTACTGTTGCTGCGCGCTCATGGCGGTGTCCTCCCCGTTTCGGCATGCTTCGGCCACGACTCCCGACCCAGGGGTGTATGCCGCGGCCCGTGTTCGGAAGTCTCTACGGGGCCGGGCGGGCGTCCGTACTGGCAGAACCCACAAAGATCCGGACCTCGTCCCGGAGCCGCGTACGGAGGGCCGGCCGGAGCGCTGCGGTCCGGTCCGGTGCGCACCACCCGGGTCACCGGTTGCCGACCACCGCCCCCGCGACCACCGCCTCCGCGCCCGCCTCGCCCGCCGGCCCGTACGCGTCGGCGGACACCGGCTCCGGTGCCGGCGCCGCCGGGTCCGGGGCGGACCGGCGGCGGTCCTGTTCGAAGGTGCGGAGCAGGTCCGCCGCCACGCTCACCGCGATCGTGGCGGGTTCCTTGCCGCTGATCCCCGGGATCCCGATCGGGGTCTTGATCCGGTCGACGGCGGCCGGGGCATGACCGCCCTCGGCGGCCAGGCGCTGCCGGAACCGCGCCCATTTCGCCGACGAGCCGATCAGGCCGATCGAGCCGAGACCGGCGGTGCGCAGGGCGGCGTCGCACAGCGCGGCGTCCTCGGCGTGATCATGGGTCATGATCAGGACGTGGGCGCCGGGCGGCAGCTCCGCGAGGACCTCCTCCGGCAGCAGCGGCGTGTGGTGCACCCGGATCTGCGCCACCGCGTCCGCGAGCACGCCGAGCCGCTCCTCGGTGAGCATGTCCGGGCGGGAGTCGACCAGGTGCAGGTCGAGGTGGTGGCGGGCCAGGATGCGTGCCAGTTCCAGTCCGACGTGCCCGACGCCGAAGACCGCCACCGCCTCGACCACCGGCAGCGGTTCGAGCAGCACCGTGACGGAGCCGCCGCAGCACTGCACCCCGTGCCGGCCGGTGACCTTGTCGTTGAGGGCGAATTCCATCAGCTCCGGCTCCGCATCGGCCGCGCCGGTCAGCTCGCGCGCCCGGTCGACGGCGACGGCCTCGATGTTGCCGCCGCCGATCGACCCCCAGGTCTCGGTGCGTCCCACGACGAGCTTGGCACCGGCCCGGCGGGGCGCGTGGCCGCGTACCGCCGCGACGGTCACGAGCACGCCGGGCTCCCGGCGCGCCCGCAACCGGGCGACCGCGGCCACCCAGCCCATGTCAGGCATTGCTCAGTGCACTTGCCGCGGCGGGAACCCCGCTGCAGTCGGTTGCCTGTCCGCCGTACGGCGCACCGCCGCCGCGGGCCGCTTCGACCGCCCAGTACACGGCCTCGGGCGTCGCCGGGGAGGCCAGTTCGACGCTGACCCCGTCGGGCCCGAAGGCCGCCGCGGCCTGCCGCAGCGCCTCCCGAACCGAGAACGCCAGCATCAGCGGAGGCTCGCCCACCGCCTTGGACCCGTAGACCGCGCCCTCCTCCGTGGCGTTCTCCAGGAGCCTGACGTTGAACTCCTCGGGCATCTCCGAGAAGCTCGGCAGCTTGTAGGTGCTCGCCGCCTGGGTCAGCAGCCGGCCGCGGTGCGGACCGTCGCCGGCGTCCCACCTCAGGTCCTCCAGCGTCAGCCAGCCCGCGCCCTGCACGAAGCCGCCCTCGACCTGACCGATGTCGATCATGGGGGAGAGGCTGTCGCCGACATCGTGGACGATGTCCACCCGCCGGATCCGGTACGCGCCCGTGAACCCGTCCACCTCCACCTCGGCCGCGGCGGCGCCGTAGGAGAAGTACTTGAACGGCGACCCCTGGAACACCTTCGCGTCCCAGTGGAGGCCCTCGGTGCGGTAGAAGCCGGCCGCCGACAGCTGGACGCGCTGGAAGTACGCGGTGCGCACCAGGTCGTCCCAGGCCAGCTCCGTGTCGCTGCCGACGACGCGGGCGACGCCGTCGACGATGCGCACGTCCGAGGCGTTCGCACCCAGGCGGGTACCGGCGACCTGGAGCAGCCGCTCGCGGATCTGCTCGCAGGCGTTCTTCACCGCGGCGCCGTTGAGGTCCGCGCCGGCGCTGGCCGCGGTGGCGGAGGTGTTGGGCACCTTGTCCGTGCGGGTCGGGGCCAGGCGCACCTTGTGCAGCGGGATACCGAGCGTGGTCGCGGCCACCTGCAGCATCTTGGTGTGCAGGCCCTGCCCCATCTCGGTGCCGCCGTGGTTGATCAGGACCGAGCCGTCCTTGTACACCAGCACCAGCGCACCGGCCTGGTTGAAGGCGGTGAGGTTGAAGGAGATCCCGAACTTGATCCCGGTGACCGCGAGCGCCCGCTTGGTGTGCGGGTGCGCGGCGTTGAAGGCCGCGATCTCGGCCGTGCGGTCGGCGATGCGGGCGTCGCCCTGGACCTGGCGCCAGACGGTGGAGATCCGTTCGGGGTGCAGGACCCGCTGCCCGTACGGCGTGGAGTGGCCCTCCCGGTAGAAGTTGCGTTCGCGCAGCTCCATGGGATCGAGGCCGAGCAGGGGAGCGCACCGGCCCATGATGTCCTCGATCACCAGCATGCCCTGCGGTCCGCCGAAGCCGCGGAAGGCGGTGTTGGAGACCTTGTTGGTCCTGGCGATGCGGCCGGTGACCCGCGCGTTGGGGATCCAGTAGGTGTTGTCGATGTGGCACAGCGCGCGGGCCACGACGGGTTCGGACAGGTCCAGGCTCCAGCCGCCGTCCGCGGTCAGTGTCGCGTCGAGGGCCTGGATGCGGCCCTCGGCGTCGAAGCCGATCTTCCACGTGGCGTGGAAGCCGTGGCGCTTGCCGGACATGGTCAGGTCCTGGGTGCGGTTGAGCCGTACCCGGACCGGCCGGCCGGTCAGCCTGGCGCCGAGCGCGGCGACGGCCGCGAAGCCGTGGGGCTGCATCTCCTTGCCGCCGAAGCCGCCGCCCATGCGCAGACACTGCACGGTCACCTCGTGGCTGTGCAGCCCGAGCACGTGCGCGACGATCTCCTGCGTCTCCGAGGGGTGCTGGGTGCTGCTCTGGAGGAACATCTGCCCGTTCTCGTCGACGTGGGCCAGCGCCGCGTGCGTCTCGAGGTAGAAGTGCTCCTGGTCGGAGAACTGGAACTCGCCGGTGAACACGTGCGCGGAGTCGGCGAATCCGGCGTCGACGTCGCCGCTCACCATCACGGGCCGGGCGCCGTGGAAGCTCCCGGCGGCCATCGCCTCCCGCAACGTGATCACCGAGGGCTGCTCGTCGAGGTCCACCTCCACGGCCGCCGCGCCGAGCCGGGCCGCCTCCAGGGTCTCGCCGAGCACCCAGGCGACGGCGTGGCCGTGGAACATCACCGTGTCGGGGAACAGCGGTTCGTCGTGCTTCATGCCGGCGTCGTTGACGCCGGGCACATCGGCGCCGGTCAGGACGCGGACCACACCGGGCACGGCGAGCGCGGGCCCGGTGCGCAGCGCGGTGATCGTACCGTGGGCCTTCATCACCTGGACCGGGTAGGCGTGCAGGACGTCCTTGGTGCGGTGGACGAGGTCGTCGGTGTAGAGAGCGGCGCCGGTGACGTGCAGGCCGGCGCTCTCGTGCGGCAGCGGAAGACCGACGACGGGCTTCTCGGGGCGTTCGGACAGATGGCTCATGACGGCACCGCCTCGGTGGTTCGCGCGTACAGCTTCAGCAGGCTCTGGCCCAGCATCGCCGAGCGGTACCCGGCGCTGGCCCGGTGGTCGTCCATCGGCGTGCCCTCGGCCCGCAGCACGCCGGCCGCGGCCTCGACGGTGCGCTCCGTCCAGGGCTCGCCCTCCAGTGCGGCCTCGGCGGCGAAGGCGCGGATCGGGGTGGCAGCCACGCCGCCCAGGCCGATGCGCGCCTTGCGGACGGTGCCGTCCTCGATGTCGAGCGCGAAGGCGACCGCCACGCTGGAGATGTCGTCGAAGCGCCGTTTGGCGATCTTGTGGAAGGCCGTGACCGGTGACAGCGGCAGCGGCACGCGCACCGCGCGGATCAGCTCGCCCGGGCGGCGCACGCTCTGCCGGTACCCGGTGAAGTAGTCGCAGAGGGGGACCTCGCGCTCGCCGTCGGCGTCGGCGAGGACCAACGACGCCTCCAGCGCGAGCAGGACGGGCGGGCTGTCGCCGATGGGGGAGCCGGTGCCCAGGTTGCCGCCGAGGGTGGCGCTGTTGCGGATCAGACGGGAGGCGAACTGCGGGAACAGCTGCGCCAGCAGCGGGACGGCGCCGTCGAGGCGGCGTTCGATCTCCGTGAGGGTCTGCGCACCGCCGATCTCGATGTGGTCGGCCCCGACGTGCAGCGTGCGCAGTTCGGGCAGCCGGTCGACGGCCACCACGCAGTTCGCCCGGCGGGAGCGGATGTTGACCTCGACACCCCAGTCGGTGCTTCCGGCGACGACCACCGCGTCGGGCCGTTCGCGCAGCAGCCGCACCGCGTCGGTCAGGGTGGCCGGACGCAGGAACGTGCTGTCGTCCTGCGTGTAGGCGGTGGCGGCCGGTTCGGGCGGGGACTGATCGCGGCGCTGCGCCAGGGGATCGTCCTCGGTGGGCATGCCGACGGCGAACGCGGCGTCGCGGATCGGGCGGTAGCCGGTGCAGCGGCACAGGTTGCCGCTCAGCGCGTGCAGATCGAAACCGTTCGGGCCGTGCTCGGAGCCCGTCCCGTCGGCCGGTCCGGCGTGCGCGCAGCGGTCGGGCCGGTAGTACTCGGAGGCCATGCTGCAGACGAACCCCGGTGTGCAGTAGCCGCATTGGGAGCCGCCGCGGACGGCCATCTCCTCCTGTACGGGGTGCAGCACGGCCGGCGTGCCGGATTCACCGGTGGTGGCGAGGCCCTCGGCGGTGACGACCTCCTGGCCGTCGAGCGCCGCGACCGGCACCAGACAGGCGTTGACCGCCACCCAGTCGGTGGGCCGGTCCACCCCGGGACGGGCCACCAGGACGGAGCAGGCGCCGCATTCACCCTCGGCGCAGCCCTCCTTGGTGCCGGTCAGGCCCCGCTCTCGCAGGAATTCGAGCACCGTGGTGTGGGGTGCGGCCGGTGAGATCCGTGTTTCTTTCCCGTTGACCGTGATCCGCGCCGCTACCATCGCTCGGCCTCGTTTCGGCGCGCAACCGATAGGACTGTCCAAGTCGCCATTTCAGGAGCTTTCTCTTCCGGTGGTCGCAGCCCGGGACACCGCAGTACCGCAGCGCGACGCATCGGCACGCGACGGCGTGCCGTAAGGGGTGACATAGATGAGAAGGTGCCGGGGCCGCAATCGGGCACGCCGACAAGGGGGCTGCTCAGCAGCCGTGTGCTACACGACCCGGAGCCCAGGCGATCTGGTGGGCGAGGCGAATCAGCGCGGAGACGGTCGACATCCGGTTTCGCCTCCTTCCAGCAGCTCACGAGCGGGTGCGGACGAAGTTACGTCGCCGCGGGTTCATCGGTCAAGCACGGGTCGGTGGTTTCCGCGCAAGCCGGCCACGGCGACCGGCGGGAAGCCAGGGCAACCCGACGGCCAGGTGTCCCCGAGCGGCCTGCAGGCCATGGGTACGGGACGGCCCTCAGGGCGTGGCGGGCGAGTGCTCGGTGGTGGCGGTCAGCAGCGCCTCGGCCACGGAGGTGCGGGCGTACAGCACGCAGCGTCCGGCCCGGTGGGCGCTCACCAGCCCCGCATCCCGCAGTGCGGTGAGGCACTGGGACACCCCGGCCGCCGACAGGCCCGTGCGGTGGGCGAGGTCGGTCGTGGTCGCGGGCGAGTGCAGCTCGGCCAGCAGCAGCGCCCGCGAGCGGCCGAGTACGGCGGCCAGGGCGCCGCCGCGGACCACCGGACGGGTCTCCCACAGGGCGCCGATACCGCGGGCCGGGTAGGCCAGTTGAGGCGGATCCGGCGGTGCCACCCGGGTGAACGGGACCGGCCCGGTGAAGACCGAGGGGATCAGCAGCAGGCCGGCCCCGGCCGCCTGCCGCGACAGCGGCGCGCGCCGGTCGGCCAGCCGCAGGGCGCTGTCGTCCCAGCTCAGCGACGAGTGCAGGTCGCCCAGGAGGCGGCCCGCGCCGTGCTCGGCGACCTGCCGGGCCCGGTGGAAGACGTCGGCGTCGAGCACCGCCCGGATCCGCACCCAGTAGGGAGCCAGGGCCACCTCCCAGTAGGCCTCGATCTCCTGGACCACCCGCTCCAGAAGGCGTGGCACGTCGTCGTACAGGCCGGCGAGCCCCGGGCCCAGACGCCCCTGCCCGTCCCGCAGCCGGTCGATCTCCCCGCGCACCCGGCCGGCGGGCGCGGTCCGGATCGCGGCGAGCTCCTCCGCGAAGGCGGGGGACGGGCCGGCGGGCGCGGGATTGAGGAAGTCGGGCACGTACCCGGCGGGCGGCACCAGTTCGGCGAGCAGGCCCCGGTCGAGCCCTGCGGCCGCCAGCCGGGGCCGCACCTGCGCCGTCCAGGCCCGGTGCACGGGGTGCTCGTGCCCCGACCGCAGGAGTCTCATGCTGGGGCCGACCTCCCACATCGGCGAGACGGCGAACCTCGTCCGCGCCAGATCGCCCACCGAGAACGCCAGTTCCGCCCGCACCGCCACCCCGAGGATTCACCCATGCCTTAACCAATGGCCCGGCAGCCTACCCGCCGCGGAACATCCCCTGCATGACTTCACAGACGATCACAGCAGCAGGCACCTGGACGCTCGGCGACCGCACCGTCAACCGGATCGGCTTCGGCGCGATGCGCCTGCCCCAGAGCGGCGAGGCCCTCGTCGGCGGCGCCGTCCCGCGCGACCGCGGCCAGGCGGTCGAGGTGCTGCGCCGCGCGGTGGACCTCGGGGTGAACCACATCGACACCGCGGCGTTCTACTTCTCCCCGCTGCGCTCCGCCAACGAGCTGATCAACCGCGCCCTGGCTCCGTACCCCGAGGACCTGGTGATCGCCACCAAGGTCGGGCCCGGCCGCGACCCCTCGGGCGAATGGCTGCCCCACGCCCGGCCCGAGCAACTGCGCGGCCAGGTGGAGGAGAACCTCCGCCAGCTCGGCCGCGACCACCTCGACGTGGTGAACCTCCGAATCGTCGGCACCGACTCGATCGCCGAACGCTTCGCAGCGCTGGCCGAGCTCCGGCAGGCCGGCCTCGTCCGCCACCTGGGGCTCTCCAACGTCCGGCCCCACCACCTGGCCGAAGCCCTGGCGATCGCGCCGGTGGTGTGCGTGCAGAACATGTACGGCATCGGCGTACAGCCCGAGCAGGACGAGTTCCTGCGCACCTGCGGCGAACAGGGCATCGCGTTCGTGCCGTTCTACTCGATCGCGGGCACCGGGCGGCAGGCGGGCGCCGTCGGGCACGACAGCGCCGAGGTGCTGGACGTCGCCCGGGAGCACGGGGCGAGCGCGGCCCAGGTCCGGCTGGCCTGGACGTTGCAGCGGGGCCCGCACGTCCTGGCGATCCCCGGCACCGGGAACCCGGAGCACCTCGCCGCCAACGTGGCCGCCGGCGCCCTGCGTCTCACGACGGCCGACCTGTCCGTCCTGGACTCCCTGCACCGGGGCGGGCCCGGCGGCCGCCAGGGGGGAGGCGGGGCCGGCTGAAGGGCAGGTCGGGCCCTGGTCAGATCGTGACCGGGCCGTGCGCGGTGGCGAACTCGACCGCGACGAGACCCGGTTCCTCGTCCTCGACCCAGGTGACGTCGATCTGGTCGAGGGGGTGGTCGGCCGGTTCGCCGAGGAATTCGGCGATGGAGGCGGCGTCGCCGGCGATGGAGATCCCCTGGATGGCGGTGGAGGTGCGCGGGTCCGCGCTCGGGCGCTCCTCGTCGGGCACCAACCATTGAAGGAAATAGGGCAGTTGGGGGTCCTCCAGCAGTTCCAGCAGGCCGATCTGCTTCCACCTCAGGTCGAACCCGTCGGGGCGGACGCGGTGGCCCTCGGCCGAGGTGCGGCCGAGGCGGGCCTCGACCGGGGCGATGTCGTCGACGGAGACCACCCAGCCGAGCCATCCGCCGCCCTCGGCGGCGCGGCGCGCGACCGCCTGGCCGAAGGGCGCGCGGTCGGCGGCGGGGTGATCGAGTGTGGTGACGACCTCGACATAGGTGCCGCCGCTCAGCGGGAGAATGAAATTGCGGGTGCCGAAGCGCGGGTGGACGCCACCGTCGACGAACCCGGCGCCGAGGGCCGATCCGATCCACTGGACGGTCGAGACGAAGCTGTCGCGGGCCACCGCATAGGACACATGATCAAGTCGCACCGCGCCATCATGACCCGGCACACCGCACACATCGCTACGACACGCCCGCGGCCAGCCGGTGCAGGACGATGTCGCCGAGGGCGCCGTCCTCGGCGGTGAGGGTCAGGTAGGTGTGGTGGGGCTGGCGCCGGCGGTCGGTCGGGGAGCCGGGGTTGAGCAGGCGCAGCCCTCCCGGGGCCGTGGAGTCCCAGGGGATGTGGCTGTGGCCGAAGACCAGGACGTCCGTGTCGGGGAAGAGCGCGGCGCACCGCCGCTCGCGCCCGGCGGCCGGGCCGGTCTCGTGGACGACCGCGAACCGCAGCCCGCCGAGTTCGGCACGGGCGGTCTCGGGCAGCCGGCGCCGCAGGGCGGGTCCGTCGTTGTTCCCGTACACGGCGATCAGCCGCCGCGACCTCGACTCCAGCAGGTCGAGGGTGGCCTCGTCGGTCCAGTCCCCGGCGTGGATCACCGCATCGGCCTCGGCGAGGGCCGCCAACAGCGCCTCGGGCAGCCGCTTGGCCCGCGCGGGCACGTGCGTGTCGGAGGTCAGCAACAGCCTCATGACACCACGGTAGACGCTCCGCCCCCGCCGCTGCCGCCCACGGCACACGGAAGCTGCTGCGGCGGCCGGACGCCACGGCCGCCCCCGGCACCGCGGAGGCCGAGGCCGAGGACGGGCGGTCCTCCTCCCGCGGGCCGGGACCGCACGCGTGCGCTCCCCGCCCCGTGGTTCTCGGCCGTAGGGCTCGCGCTGATCGTGGTCCCTGCCGCCGCCTTCGCGGTGTACGGCATGGCCACCGTCGACCTCGCCGCGGGGGTCCAGGCCGACGGGGACGGTCAGGGCGGGGACACCCGTGACGTCGGCCGGGGCGGACAGCCGTACGTAGGCGTCGGAGACGCTTTCCACGGTGCCGTCGCCCCAGGTGACGGTGGTCTGCCCGGCTGCCACGGCGGTCATGGGCACGGTGGGCGCGGCGATCACGTCGACCGCCGAGGACATCTCCCGCCACGCCTGCCGCACGAGCGTGCGGGCGCGTTGCGCGCGCCTGCGCCCCCGCGTCGCCGTCTCCCCGCCCGCCCGCCGGGCATGCACCTTCTCAGCCTCCCCGCCGTCTCGCCGCGGCCCTGCTCGCCGGTGTCGCCTTCGGGGCGGTGGCCCAGGGCTCGATGCGCCTGGTGCTCGCCCCGGTCCCGGCGTCGGACCGCAGCGCGACCCTGGCCGCGTACCACGTCCTCTCGTATGTGGCGATGAGCCTGCCGGCCGTCGGAGCCGGCGTCCTGACGCAGTTCCACGGCTGCGGACGGCAGCTCATGCGTACGCCGCCCTCGTCGCCCTCCTCGGCATGGCCGCGTTGCCCGCCCTCCCGACGGCCCGTGCCGCCGCCGGCCCGCACACCGGGAGGGGCGGACAGCGCGTCGGCTCCCGGCAGGCGGTGGCGGGCTCCGCGCCGTGCGGTGACACCCTGGAGCCATGGCATCGAGCAATGAGTGGTCCACAGGCGACACGGGCGACACGGGCGACGCATACGGCACAGGCGAAACAGGCGGCACGGGCCCCACGGGCGCGGGCCTGAGCGGGGGCACCGCGGGCGCGGCGGGCCGCATCCTGGTCGTGGACGACGATCCCACCGTCTCGGAGGTCGTGGCCGGCTACCTGGAGCGCGCCGGGTTCGCCGTCCACCACGCCGCGGACGGTCCGTCCGCCCTGGAGGCCGCCGCCCGGTACCGGCCCGACCTGGTCGTCCTCGATCTGATGCTGCCGGGCATCGACGGCCTGGAGGTGTGTCGCCGACTGCGCGCGCACGACACCGGACCCGGCCGCCTGCCGGTGGTGATGCTCACCGCGCGGGGGGACGAGGAGGACCGGATCCTGGGCCTGGAGATCGGCGCGGACGACTACGTGACCAAACCCTTCAGCCCGCGTGAACTGGTCCTGCGGGTGCGGTCGGTGCTGCGCCGGGCGTCCGCGGTCGTCCCGACGGGCGAGCCCCTGCTCTCGGCAGCCGGCCTCACGGTGGACCCCGTCGCCCGCCGGGTCACCCGGGACGGCGACGAACTCGCCCTGACACTGCGCGAGTTCGACCTCCTGGCCTACTTCCTGCGGCATGTCGGCCAGGTCTGTGACCGCGAGCGGCTGATGCGTGACGTCTGGGGGTGGGACTTCGGCGACCTCTCCACCGTGACCGTCCACATCCGCAGACTCCGCTCCAAGATCGAGAAGGATCCGGCCGACCCGCAGCTCATCCGGACCGTGTGGGGCGCCGGATACCGCTTCGACGCCGAACTCGACGCGCCGACCCGTACCGCGGCCCCGGCCGCCCCCGCCCGCACGGAGGGCGGCCGTGTCTGACCTCCTGCTGATCGCCCTGTACGCACTGCTCGGCGCCGGCGCGGCCGGGGCGCTCGGCGCCGCCGCGCTGCGCGTGCTGCGCAGGCGGAGCGTCGCGGTGTCCCTCGCGGTCGTCGTGGCCGTCGCCGTGGCCGCGATGCTCTCCGGAACACTCGCCGTGGCCCGGGCGATGTTCCTGTCCTCCCACGACCTCACCGTCGTGACCACCGTCGTCGCCATGGCCGCGGCCGTCTCGCTGGGCGCCGCGCTCCTGCTGGGCCGGCACGTCGTCCTGCGGTGCCGCGAACTCGTCCGCGCAGCAAGCGAGTTCGGCGAGAAGGGCACCTTCACGCCACCCGCCGTCCCCGCTCCCGCCGAGCTGGCGGCGCTCAGCCGTGAGCTGGTCCTCACCGGTGAACGCCTCGCGGCCTCGCGGGAACGCGAACGGGCCCTGGAGACCTCCAGGCGTGAGCTGGTCGCGTGGATCTCGCACGACCTGCGCACCCCGCTGGCCGGGTTGCGTGCCATGTCGGAGGCGCTGGAGGACGGCGTGGTGGCCGATCCGGCCCGCTACCACCGGCAGATGCGCACCGAGGTGGAACGCCTCAACTCCATGGTCACCGACCTGTTCGAGCTGTCCCGCATCCATGCCGGCGCCCTCTCGCTCAGCCCCGCCCGGATGTCCCTCCGCGATCTGGTCGGGGACGCGCTGGCGGGCGCCGACGCCCTCGCCCGGCAGCACGGCGTACGCCTGGCAGGCGGCGCCGTGGACCGGCTGCCGGTGGAGGTCGACGGCAAGGAGATGACCCGGGTCCTGTCGAACCTGCTGGTCAACGCCATCCGCCACACCCCGGCCGAAGGGACCGTCGCGATCGCGGCGGAACGCCGCGCGGACGCGGTGGTGTTGTCCGTCACCGACGCGTGCGGCGGCATCCCGGAGGAGGACCTGCCCCGCGTCTTCGACACCGGTTGGCGGGGCAGCCGGGCCCGTACGCCCCCCTCGGGCGCGGGCCTGGGCCTGGCGATCGTCCGGGGCATCGTCGAAGCCCATGCCGGGCACGCCGACGTCCGCAACGTGCCCGGGGGCTGCCGCTTCGAACTGACCCTCCCGGCCCCCGCCTGACCCCCGGCCCCGCCTGCCACCGGCCCCGCCCCGGCCCCCGCCGGCCCCCCGCACGCGGGCGGGCCGGTCAGGGAGCGGCGACGCGGACCGCGAACAGGACGGCGTCGTCCCGCGCGTCCCGCGGACCGACGCCGTCCAGGAGGGACCGCAGCAGCGCCTTCAGCGGCAGGTCCGCAGGAGCCGCGGCGAGGAGGCGGGAGAGCCGTTCGACGTTGTTCTCGATGTCTTCCCCCCGCTCCTCGACCAGCCCGTCGGTGTACAGCAGCAGGGTGCTGCCCGGGGGCAGCGAACGGCTGTCGCAGGTGCGGGGCCCCGGCGTCAGGGCGTGGTGCAGCAGCACGTCGTGCCGCCCGAGGGTCTCCACGGCGCCGTCAGCGGTGACCACGAGCGGCGCCGGGTGGCCCGCGTTGCTCCACCGCAGCCGCCAGCGGCCGTCGGCCGCCGGCGCCAGGTGGGCGTGGACGGCGGTGCCGCTGGCCGGCAGGTTCAGCCGGCGGCAGGCCCTTTCCAGCGCGCTGAGCGCCTGCCCCGGGCCCTCGCCCGGATGGTCGTGATCGGCCTGGCGCAGCATGCTGCGCACCTGGCCCATCAGCGCGGCCGCCCGCATGTCGTGCCCGGTGATGTCGCCGACGGTGAGGGCCAGCGCGCCCGTGGCCGCCACGCCCGGTGCCAACGGCAGCGGATAGGCGTCGTACCAGTCACCGCCGACCATGTCCTCCCGGGCGGCCGGACGGTACAGGGCGGACAGCTCCAGGCCGGGCACGGCGGGCAGCTCGGTGAGCATGGCCCGCTGCAACTGGCGGGCGACGGTGATGCGTTCGTCGAGGTGGAGAGCGCGTTCGACGGCCTGGGCGGTGTAGCCGGCGAGCGTGGTCAGCACCGCCCGCTCGTCCGTGCCGATGGCGTACGGGGCGTCCCAGGCCAGCACCAGGGCCCCGAGCACCCCGTGCGTCCCGCGCAGGGGAAGGCAGGCGGCGGTCTCCAGGCCCAGGGTCTCGAACGCCGGGGTGGCCAGGGGGACGGACGCGGCGCGGGCCTCGTCGGCCTCCGGCGGGCCGTCGACCACGATCACCCGGTTCTGCCGTACCGCCCGGGCGACCGGCCAGTCCGAACCGACGGGGAAGGACTCGGTGACCGTGCCCCGCAGCGGCGCACCGCCCACGGGGCTCAGGACCCGGTGGAGCATCCCCCGCCGCAGCAGGACCAGGTCGATGCACGAGGGCTTGAGGTCCCCGCTGACCAGGTCCCCGACCCGCTGGCGCACGTCGTCCAGGCTCCGGGTGTCGGCGAGGTCTTCGGACGCGCGCAGGAGCAGCTCGGAACGGTTGAGCAACTCGTGCACCCGGGAGGCCTCGCCCTCCGCCGCCGCACGGGCCTGGCGCACGGTCTCGGAGCGCGTCCGCATCCGCATCTGCGCACTGCACGCGGCGGCGAGGTCCGACAGATCCCGAGCGTCGTCCTCGGTCCACTCCCGCAGGTCGAGGTCGGTGACCGCGAGGACGCCCAGGAGCTCGCCCGACCCCCCGACGAGGGGGACGCCGGCGAACGCGAAGGCCCCGCCGACGTCTTCCACATGCGACAGGAACCGGGTCCGTCCGTCCGCCGCGACCCGGCGGCAGCAGGCCATGACGGCCGGATCGGGGCGGTTCCCGACCGGCCAGCACTCGGGAACCGCCCCCGCGTTCTCACCCGCCGGTTCCAGCCAGACGAGCCCCAGCGGCGCCGCCAGCAGACGTGTGGCGAGCCGGGCGAAACGATTCAAGCCCTCACTCTCCTGTCGGTACCCCGGCCACTCTCCTGTCGGTTCTCCGGGCCGTACCCGCACATTCGATGCCCCCATCGTAGGCTCGCGCGCCGCCACGCGCCCTGCGCATCCCGCGCTGACCTGCCCCGAAGGCACGCCGGCGGCAGCGTGGCCGGCGCCGCGCCGGACAGGGCGGAGAGCGCCGCGGGCGTCCCGGCCCGGCCCGCCGCGGACGCCCCGCGCCGACCGCCGTGGCGGGGTCCGCGGCGATGGCGCGCGGTTTCCGCCCGTCCCCGAGGGGCAGGCGCACGCCATGGATCAGGCGAAGGCACCCGTACTCGACGCATTGGCCGCCTACCACCGTGACGGGCAGACCCCCTTCACGCCCCCGGGGCACAAACAGGGCCGCGGGGCCGACCCGAGAGTCCGGGCCGTGCTCGGCGACGACGTGTTCCGCTCCGACGTCCTCGCCACCAGCGGCCTCGACGACCGCACCTCCTCGCAGGGCGTGGTGGAGGAGGCCGAGGCGCTGATGGCCGATGCCGTCGGCGCCGAACACGCCTTCTTCTCCACCTGCGGCAGCTCCCTCTCGGTGAAGTCGGCGATGCTCTCCGTCGCCGGGCCCCACCAGGAGCTGCTGGTGGGGCGGGACGCCCACAAGTCCGTCGTCTCGGGCCTCATCCTCTGCGGCATCCGGCCCGTCTGGGTGGATCCCGAGTGGGACGCCGAGCGCCACCTCGCCCACCCGCCGTCCGCCGAGGCCTTCGAGGCCGCGTTCGCCGCGCACCCCGACGCGCGCGGGGCGCTGGTGACCACACCGACTCCCTACGGCACGTGCTCGGACCTCGCCGCACTCGCCGAGGTCTGCCACCGCCGGGGCCGGCCCCTGCTCGTCGACGAGGCGTGGGGCGCCCACCTGCCGTTCCATCCCGCCCTTCCCACCTGGGCGATGGACGCGGGCGCCGACGTGTGCGTGACCTCGGTCCACAAGATGGGCTCCGGCCTGGAACAGAGTTCGGTCTTCCACCTCCAGGGCGGCCTCGTGAGCCCGGAGGTCCTCAAGAGCCGCGAAGACCTGCTGGGCACGACCAGCCCGTCCGTCCTGGTCTACGCGGCCCTGGACGGCTGGCGGCGCCAGATGGCCGAACACGGCAAAGCCCTCTACGACGACACTCTCGCCCTCGCCGACCGGGTCCGAGACCGGATCTCCGGCATCGGCGGCATGCGCGTGCACGGCCGCGAGGACTTCTGCGGACCGGGCCGGGCGGCCGACATGGACCCCCTCCAGGTCGTCGTCGACATCAGCGCGTGGGAGGTCACCGGCTACCGTGCCGCCGACTGGCTGCGACGGCACCACCGCATCAACCTCCACCTCGCCGACCACCGCCGGATCAGCGCCCAGCTCACCCACGCCGACGACCAGGAGACCGCCGACAGCCTGCTCACCGCCCTGACCGACCTCGCCGGCCACGCCGCGCAACTGCGGACGGGACAGCCCGTCAGGGTCCCGCAGCCGCCCCGGATGCGGCTGGAACAGGCGGCCCTGCCCCGTGACGCCTTCTTCGGGCCGACCGAGCAGGTGCCCTGGAACGAGGCCGACGGGCGGATCGCAGCAGAGATGCTCACCCCCTACCCTCCGGGCATCCCGGCGGCGCTGCCGGGCGAACGCCTCACCGCGGACGTCCTGCACTACCTGCGCTCCGGGGTCGAGGCGGGCATGGTCGTACCGGACGCGGTCGACACGGACGTCACGAGCGTCCGGGTGGTGCGCGAGAGCTGACACGCGGCGCGGACGCCGGACGCGGGCGCGGACGCCGGCCACGGCCATGGCCCGTGCCAGGGCCCCGGCACGGGCCCGGCCGGGTCGTCGAGACGAGGAGGAGGCCCCGTGCAGACGTTCCTTCCGTTCCCGTCGTTCGGGGACTCGGCCGCGGTGCTCGACGTCCGGCGGCTCGGCAAGCAGCGGGTCGAGGCGCTCCAGGTACTGCGCGGGCTGATCGTGCCGGGCTACGGGTGGCGCAGGCACCCGGCGGTACGCATGTGGGCCGGCTACGAGGAGGCGCTCGTGCGGTACGGCCTGGACGTCTGCCGGAAGTGGACCGCCGAGGGCCGCGGCGACACGTGCGCCGTCACCCTGGTCCGCGACTTCCGGGCCTGGCTGCCGGGCGGTGAGCCGAGGACGCAGGAGCAGCTGGCCGCCGACGGGGACCTGCCGCCGTGGCTGGGCGTCCCGGACTTCCACCGCAGCCACCAGTCCGCCCTGGTGCGCAAGGACCCGGACTTCTACCGCCCCCGCTTCCCCGAGGTCGCGGACGACCTGCCGTACCTCTGGCCCGCATCCGACCGCGACACCGGCACCCGGTAGGCGTCGCCGCCGGAGCACCGGCACCGTGGCACGCGGCTCGCCCGGCGGCTACCGGATCCGGTCGGTCGAGCTGCTGGTCCTGCGCGCTGCCGACCGCGGCCGTCGGTCAGCCGGAGCGGCCCTTCTTGCGGAGGGCGTCCGGCTTGTGCACCGCCGACCGGCCGGACGCTTCGCTCTCCACCTCGTACTGCGGCTGCTCGTCCGAAGCGTCCACGGTGCGACCCGCTGCCCGCGTGCGCTCCGTGATCTTCTTCTTCACCTTCCCCGTCACCCGCCGGCCGTGGCTCTTCCAGGTGACCTCGTCACCCCGGCCCAGGCCGTCCCCGTCCTTGCCGCCCCTGCCCGAAGTCTCGGCGTCCATGAGGCTCCCTTCCGCTCGGGCCGGCCGACCCGCGGCGCGGGGCGTGCCGTGCTGTCCCAGCCTCGGGCACGCGCGCGTTCCACGCCTCCCGGACCGCCCCGAGCACCCTCGTGCGCCCGGCCGGCGGCCCGGCCCCCGCCGACTGCCCTACAGTGGACGGTCCGCGATCCCGCAGGAGAACCACATGCGAGCCCAGCCGCCCCCGGGCGGACCGGACGACGGGGCGGACGCCCTGTTCGCCCTGGAGGACATCGACCCGGGGCCGGCGTCCCACCCGCAGGGGACCGCCGGCCCGCTGTTCCGTGACAGTCCCGCAGCGCGCCGGCTGCTGTCCGTACGGGCGATCTTCGCCGAGCCCGCCGCCGCGGCCTCCCCGCGCGGCAGACAGGTCCTCGCCCGGTACCCCGACGCCGAGATCGTCCCCGTCGACTCGCACTGGCGGATCCCCGACCTCCACGGGAACGAGGGCAACGTCGACCGCTGGGTCCGGATCAAGACCGAGACGCTGGTCCTGGGGGAGAAGAAGACGCTCACCACCCGGCCCAACGGCCGCTCCGCCGACTGGATCGCCCCCGGCCCGGCCAACGGCTGCGCGATGGCCTGCGCCTACTGCTACGTCCCGCGCCGCAAGGGCTACGCCAACCCGGTCACCGTCTTCACCAACATCGAGCGCACCATCGCCCACCTCTCCCGGCACATCGCGCGCCTGGGCCCCAAGCCCGAGCCCAACCAGTGCGACCCGGCCGCCTGGGTCTACGACATCGGCGAGAACAGCGACTGCTCCGTCGACGCCCTGATCAGCGACAACGTGGCCGACCTGGTGCACGCCTTCGCGCGGTGGCCCGCCGCCAAGGCGTCCTTCGCCACCAAGTTCGTCAACCCCGACCTGCTCCTCCTGGAGCCCCGCGGACGTACCCGCGTGCGGTTCTCCCTCATGCCGCAGAGCGACTCCAGGCTGCTGGACATCCGCACCAGCCCGGTGGAGGACCGCCTCGCCGCCGCCGCGGACTTCCTGGACGCCGGCTACGAGGTCCACTTCAACCTCTCGCCCGTCGTCCTGCGCCCCGGCTGGGAAGGGGACTGGGCCCAGCTGCTGCGGAACATGGACGACGTGCTGCCGGCCCGGGTGAAGGACCAGGCGGCCGCCGAGGTCATCATGCTGACGCACAACAAGGACCTGCACGAGCTCAATCTGGGCTGGCACCCCCGTGCGGAGGACGTCCTGTGGCAGCCCCGCCTCCAGGAGCCGAAGCGTTCGCAGAACGGCAGTTGGAACGTCCGCTACCGCGGCGACGTGAAAGCCGGGGCCGTCGCGGCGATGCGTGAGCTCGTCGCCGCCCACGCGCCGTGGCTGCGGATCCGCTACGCGTTCTGACCGGCGGTCATGTCAAGAGTATTGACAGAAGTTGAACACAATCGGACGCTGAGAGCGCTCTCACGCTTCAATAATTCGTCCCTGCCTTGCCCCACCGCTCCCTCGGCAGGCCCCCACGCAAGGAGGAAGAGAGTGTTTCGCTTGTCGCGAGTGCTGGCGTTCGGTGTCGCGGCCCTGTCCGTAGGCGCCGGCGTGCTGTTCTTCGGCCCGCCGCCGTCGGCCGAGGCCGTACCGGCCACCATCCCGCTCACCATCAAGAACACATCGGGCCGCAACGAGCCCGTCTACATCTACAACCTGGGCACCCAGCTCGCGACGGGCCGGCAGGGCTGGGCCGACGCCGACGGCGCCTTCCACCCCTGGCCCGTCGGGGGAAACCCGCCCACCCCCGCGCCCGACGCGTCGATCGCCGGACCGGCGAACGGCCAGACCAAGACGATCCGGATGCCCAAGTTCTCCGGACGCGTCTACTTCTCCGTCGGACGCAAGCTCGTCTTCCGGCTCACCACCGGCGGCCTGGTGCAGCCGGCCGTGCAGAACCCCTCCGACCCCAACCACGACATCCTGTTCAACTGGTCCGAGTACACCCTCAACGACGCCGGCCTGTGGATCAACAGCACCCAGGTCGACATGTTCTCCGCCCCGTACGCGGTGGGCGCCAAGGCGGCCGACGGCACGGTCAAGAACACCGGCCGGCTCAAGGCCGGCGGGTACGGCGCCGTCTTCGCGGGCCTGCGTTCGGCCGGCTGGGGCGGGCTGATCCAGAGCCGTCCCGACGGCACGCCCCTACGGGCGCTGTCGCCCGGCCACGGCATCGAGGCGGGCGGCATCCCGGCGAGCGCGATGGACGACTACATCAACCGCGTCTGGAGCAGGTACAGCTCCTCCACCTCACCGTGACGCCGTTCGCGCACGAACCGAACACCAAGTACCACGGCCGGGTCTCGGGCGACGTCATGAACTTCACCGACGGCTCGGGAGCGGTGGTCACCAGCTTCCGCAAGCCCGACTCCGACAGCGTCTTCGGCTGCTACAAGCTCCTGGACGCCCCCAACGACACCGTGCGCGGCCCGATCTCCCGCACCCTGTGCGCGGGCTTCAACCGCACCACGCTCCTGACCAACCCCAACCAGCCCGACGCGAACGGCGCCGGCTTCTACCGCGACGCGGTCACCAACCACTACTCCCGCATCATCCACGCGCAGATGGCCGACGGTAAGGCGTACGGCTTCGCCTTCGACGACGTGGGCGCCCACGAGTCGCTGGTGCACGAGGGGAACCCCAAGGAGGCCTTCATGACGCTGGAACCCTACAACTGACCCCGGTCCGCGGCCGGTCGGGCCGCCGCCGCCACGTCAGTGGTCGTGGCGCGCCCCGTGCTCCATCGACCGGGGCCCGGCCGCCCCGGCCTCCTGGCCGAAGAGGGGCAGGGGCGCCTGTTCGCCGGGCCCCGTCGCGGTCAGCGGTATGCCGAGGCTCTGGCACATCCGCCGGGCCCGGGCCAGCGCGCTGAAGGTCATGGGGGAGGGGGAGCCGCTCGGCAGTTCGACGCAGACCTGCGCCGGACGGTGCAGGTGCACGAGGGATTCGATCTGCAGGGCGGCCGCGGCCCGATCGGTGACGCGCAGCTCGTGCAGGATCCGCACGTGCAGCGTCCCGTCGGCGATGTGGTGACTGATGACCATGTCGCGCCTCCCCGCACCCGCCGGGATCCGGGCACCCCGCCGTCGGGGTGTCCGGATCCCAGTGTGCGGCAGCGGCCCCGCCCGGACGAGTCGGGCCTCCCACGCCTTCAGGGCCCGTCCCGCCACCGTCAGGGCCGGGCGGCGCGAAGCAGGCGCGGACGCCGTCGCCGAGAGCCGGTCGCCGAGGCCGACCGCGCTGCTGCCCGATGAGCGCGGCCGGGCGCGCCGGCGACTCCGGCGCCGAACCGGTCGGCTCCCTCCCGGAGGACTTTTTCGCTGTCCGCGGCGACCGACCCCGCCCTCGACGTCCTGCCCGCCGGCCCCGCCGCGGCCCCCGGGGTGACGCGGCGCCGCCGGGCGCCTGACCGCTCGAAACGGTGACACCTCCGGCGCTGCCGCCCCGTAGCGCATTCGGGTCCCCGGCGCCACCTCGCGACCGTGCGCCGCGGCCGTCGCCGGAAGGCCTCCAGGGGTAAAGGTCCGCGCCGTCAAGGCGTCGGCGGGCCGTCGACCTCCCCTTACGCCGCCGCTCCCCGCGGGCCGTTTACCGGCGGGGCCGGAATTCGCCGCCATCGATGGCGCATAACGGTTCCTCCGGTCCGATGAACTCCAACGAAAGCGCCCGTGCGGGCAGTTGGGCCTAGTTATGCTCCCGCCCACCGGTCAGAAGGTCACCCTTTTCCGATAATTCGAGGACGCCGATGGAGCAAAGAGACATTCCACCCGAAAAGGCCCACCCGGAGGCGGGGGCAAGCCGGGCGCTGCCCGCGATCGGGTCCCTGGCCGCCGTCTGCCTGGTCGGGGCGCTTGTTTCCTCCTCCGAGCCGGTCGGCACCATCCTGATCGCCGCGGCCGGCCTGTGCACCGCCGCCGTGTTCGTCGAGGCCCTGCGGCGCGGCCGCGCGCTCGCCGCCCGGGGCGCCGAGATCGCCGCGCTCCGGCACACCCTGGCCCGGCAGGAGACCGAGGCGACCCGGCTGTCCGCGGCGGTGCTCCCCGAGGCCATCGAGCGACTGCGCCGGGGCGAGGTGGCCGAGGAGGTGCTCACCTCCCTGGGCGGCCGCGCCGGACACGGCAACCGCTGGGGCGACGACACCGCCCTCACGCCCCGCTTCAGGGCAGCCCTGCAGGCCGTACTGGCCCACGTCATCGACGCCGTCGACAACGAGGAGAGCCTGCGCGACTCCGCCCAGCGGGCCTTCGTCAACGTCGCCCGCCGCGTGCAGGCGATCGTCCACCAGCAGGCGCACGAGATGCGCGAGATGGAGGACCGGCACGGCCGCAACCCGGACGTGTTCGGAGACCTTCTGCGACTGGACCACGGCACCGCCCTCATCGGCAGGCTCGCCGACTCCATCTCCGTCCTCGGCGGTGCCCGCCCCGGACGCCAGTGGAGCAGGGCCGTCACCCTCTACAGCGTCATGCGCGGCGCGATGTCGAGGATCATCGACTACCAGCGGGTCGAACTGCACTCCGTCTCCGAGGTCGCCGTCGTCGGCCCCGTCGTCGAGCCGCTGATCCACACCCTCGCCGAGCTGCTGGACAACGCCACCCGCTACTCCCCGCCGCACACCCGGGTCCACCTCACCGCCGTCGAGGTGCAGTCGGGCATCGCCGTGGAGATCGAGGACGGCGGACTCAGCATGAGCGAGGAGGCCCGCGCACGCGCCGAGAAGATGCTCGCGCAGGCACAGTCCGGCATCGACCTCAACGACCTGGGCGAGACGCCGAGGCTGGGCCTCGCGGTCGTCGGACGGCTGGCACAGGCGTACGGGTTCCAGGTGTCCCTGCGCTCCTCGGCGTACGGCGGTGTCCGCGCCGTGGTCATCGTGCCGCAGCACCTGATCACCACCGCGTCCGCGGCGACCGGTCTCGCCCACGGGATCGGCTCCTCCTCGGGGCCCAGGGCGGTGTCCGCCACCCCGCGCGAGCACCCGGTCGACGCGGCGTCGGCCGGCGTGTCCGTGCCCCGCCCGGCGCCTTCGCCCGGGCCGGTGCCCGGCCCGATGATGCCCGCCGACGGCGGGCCGACCACCGAACGTACCGCGACCGGCCTGCCGCAACGGCGTCGCAAGGACCGTGTCGCCACCTCCGAAGTCCGGTCGGCCGCGAGGCCGCAGCCGGCGGACGACAACGGCCCCGGAATGTGGCTGGAGGCGTTCCACAGCGGGCTTGCGGGTGAACCGGGCCAGGACGCGCCGGGCGCCCAGGACGCGTCGGATTCAGCGACCAAAGGGGCTTAAGCAGTGATGACTCAGCGAAGCAGTATGGACTGGATGCTCAAGGACCTGGCCGCCGGCGTGCCGCAGACGCGGCACGTGATCGTGCTGTCCGCGGACGGGCTCTGCGTGGCCCAGTACGGGGCCGAGACGGACACGGCCGACCGGCTGGCGGCCGCGTGCGCCGGCCTGCAGAGCCTCGCCGGAGCGGTGGCCGCCGAACTCCCCAGTTCCCAGGGCAGAATGCGGCTCGTCGTGATCGAGATGGACGGCGGCTTCTTCTACCTCATGGCCGCCGGAGACGGCTCCTACCTCGCGGTCCTCGCCGACGAGGGAGTCGACGCGGGCCTCATGGGCGCGCAGATGCGCAACCTGGTGACCCGAATGGGGGACCACCTCAGCAGCCCGCCCCGACATGACGGGCAGCCCGCGTGAAAGAGCCGCCCTCAAGCTGGGAGGACGGCAGTCCGGAACGGCTCTACGTCATCACCGGCGGACGCAGTGGGCCCTCCACCTCCGTCCAGCTGGACCTCGTGACCTTAGTGGTGGCCAAAGGGCCTCCCCGGCCCGAGATGCAGCCCGAGCAGGCCTCCATCCTGCGGATGTGCCAGTCACCGCTGTCGGTGGCCGAGATCGCCGCGTACGCAGGCCTGCCCGTGAGCGTCGTCACCGTGCTGGTCGGAGACCTGATGGCCGCCCGACGCGTGCACGTCCGCCCGCCCGTTCCCGCCGCGCAGCTACCCGACCTTGCTCTGATCGAGGCAGTGATCGATGGACTTCAGAAGCTCTGACCCGCCCGCCGGGCCGCGCGAGGCGGACATCCTGCCGCAGACGGCCGCGGCGGCCGTCAAGGTCGTGGTCGTCGGCGGATTCGGCGTGGGCAAGACGACGATGGTCGGTGCCGTCAGCGAGATCAAACCGCTGACGACCGAGGAGACGATGACCCGGGCCGGCGTCGGCGTCGACGACACCTGGGGCGTCGCCCGCAAGATCACCACCACCGTGGCCATGGACTTCGGCCGCATCAGCATCAACGACGAACTCGTGCTGTACCTGTTCGGGACACCCGGCCAGGAGCGCTTCTGGTTCCTGTGGCGCGGGCTCTTCGAGGGCGCGCTCGGGGCCGTCGTGCTCCTCGACACCCGTCGGCTGGAGATCAGCTTCGACGTCATCGGACGCTTGGAGGAACGCGGCGTCCCCTTCGTCGTGGCCGTCAACTCTTTCCCCGGCGCACCCGACCATCCCCTGGAGGAACTGCGCGAGGCACTCGACCTGCCCCCCGCCGTCCCGATCCTCGTCTGCGACGCCAGAAGGCGGGACTCCTCCCGCGACGTCCTGCTGACCCTCATGCGCTACCTGCACTCCCAGGCAGCCACCCAGGAGGCAATGTGACCACCACCCCCACCCCACCGCCCGGGTGCCCCGCCCACGCCGCGGCGACCGCGGGCGGCCTGTACCGCCTGCACGGAGCGGAAGCCCAGGCGGACCCCCTCGCCCTGTACGAGAAGCTGCGGGCCGAGCACGGCCCGGTCGCCCCGGTGCTCGTGAGCGGGGACCTCCCGGCGTGGCTCGTCCTCGGCCACCGGGAGAACCTGGACGTCGCCCGCACGTCCTCGCGCTTCGCCCGCGACCCCCGCGGCTGGCGCGACATGAGAGAGGGCCGGGTGCCGGCCGACACCCCGCTCGGCCCCATGGTGTCCTGGGTGCCGGTGTGCAACTTCACCGACGGCCCCGTCCACGAGCGGCTGCGCTCGGCCGTGGTGGAGTCCCTCGAACGCTTCGACAAGCGCGGCATCCGCCGCTATGTGACGCGCTTCGCCAACCAGCTCGTCGACCAGATCGCGGCCGAGGGGTACGCCGACCTGGTGCCCGCCTTCTCCGACCAACTCCCCATGCTGGTCATGACCCAGCTCATCGGCGCCCCCGACGAGCACGGGCCGCTGCTGGTCAACGCGGCGCGCGACATGCTCCAGGGGACGGAGACGGCCCTGCAGAGCGACCGCTACGTCACGACCACGCTGGAGAACCTGGTCGTCGAGCGCAAGGCCAACCCCGCCCGCGACCTCGCCTCCTGGCTGATCGAGCACCCCGCGGACCTGACCGACACCGAAGTGCTCATGCACCTGCGGGTCGTGCTGATCGCGGCCTACGAGACCACCGCGAACCTGATCGCCAACACGCTGCGCACCGTCCTGACGGACCCGCGCTTCCGGGCCAGCCTCTCCGGAGGCCACATGACCCTGCCGGACGCGCTGGAGCAGGTCCTGTGGGACGACCCGCCGATCAACACGATCATCGGGCGCTGGGCCACCGGGGACACCGTGCTCGGCGGCCAGCAGGTGAAGGCCGGGGACATGATCCTGCTCGGCCTGGCCGCGGGCAACGCCGACCCGCAGATCCGGCCCGACCCCTCCGTGTCCGTCCACGGCAACCGCTCGCACCTGGCGTTCAGCAGCGGCCCGCACGAATGCCCCGGCCAGGACATCGGGCGCGCCATCGCGGACACCGGCATCGAGGTCCTGCTGGACCGGCTGCCCGACCTCCAGCTGGCGGTCGACGCGAGCGAACTCCGGTGGCGCGGCACGCTGATGTCCCGCCACCTGCTGTCACTGCCGGTACGGTTCGCCCCGCGCTCGGCGCCGGCCCCGTCCCCGGCCCCGCAGCTCCCGGTGGAGCAGCCGGCCGGGCACCCCGTGCACCCGGTGATCCCGCCGCAGCCGACGGCGCCGCCACCGGCCGCGGTCGGTCGCAGGCGCCGTGGCGTCAGCTGGTGGCGCCGGCTGCTGGGCCGCCGCTGAGCGGACCGCTCGCACCGAGGTCCCCGGCCGTACGGGCCGGGGACCTCGGTGTCGTGCTCAGCCGTGCAGGTGCCGCCACCAGGACGCCAGAGCCGGCAGATCCGGCGGCCCGGTCGCGGTGGTGCTGGGCTGCTCGGCGTACCGGACCGGGAACCGGGCGTCCGGGACGGGCAGTTCGTACCGGTTGCGCGGACTGGCGTACCGGGGTGCCCGGGTCTGCCAGGCGATCGAGCCGGCCACGTAGTGCCCCAACGCCGCCAGGTGGCTGCGCAGTTGCCCGTCCGCGCCGTCCCCGCCGTCCTCGAGCCGCGCCCGCAGCCGGGTGAACAGGACCATCACCCGGTCGCGCAGCGCCACGGCGAGCGGGACCGCCTCGGCCGGGGAGCAGCCCTCCTGATGGGCGAGGACGTTGACGAGGTTCACCTCGCGCGGCTCCAGGTGGTCGTCCTTGTCGTAGGAGAACAGGTCGTTGTCCGCGCTGACGACGAAACCGGCCGCGTCCGTCAGGGCCGTCAGGGCGGGGGAGCTGAGGACGTCCGCCGACAGCCTGCTACCGCGGGCGACGTCCGCCCAGGTCAGTGAGAACCGTGTGCCGTTCGCCAGCGGCCCCATGGCGACGAAGTCGTTCAGCCCCGGCATGGACCCCGCCTCCGCCCGGGCGGCCCGCCAGGCGGCCCCGAGCAGCCAGTCCCGTGTTCCCTCGACGAATCTGCGCAGCTCGTAGGGGGTGAGCATGGCATGGGTGCGGTCCACCAGATCCCGTAGTGCACGGGTCATGGGCCCGTCGGGCAGCACGGACGCCCCCGGGTCCTCGATGGTGCGCAGCAGCCGCACCCCGTGCTCGACGACGGCAGCGGTCCCCACCTCGTCGGAGCCCGAGTCCTGCCAGTCGTCCACGGCGTTCGCCCAGTAGTTCCACTGGGTGAACAGCAGGACGGCCTCCACGTCCCCGTCGGGGATGATGCGGCAGGAGAAGTCGGCACTGTGGGTGGCGAGCCCCCAGGCACGCTCGACGGGATCGGGGTACAGGCCGAAGGCGTCCAGCCATGCGACGGCCCGGGACTCCACCTCCTCGGCCTCGGGGTGGACGAGGTCGCGCGGCAGTGGGCAGTAGAAGGGCGGCAGGCCCGTACCGAGGCGCGAGGGCCGGAGCGGTGCTGTCATCGGCCGCCGCCGATCCGGAAGCGCAGCAGCCGCGTCTCCACCGCGTGGTCGCGCCAGAGCCGGAAGAACCTGCTGTGTGCGATCGTCGACTGTTCGAGCCGGTGGCCGCTCCAGGCCCCCGGTACGGCAGCGGAGTCCGCCCGCAGCCGGTCGAGCTCGGCGGTGTTCCACGCCATGGACTGCACCCAGAACTCCGCCACCGAGTCCGTCACGTCCTCGTCCTGCACCAGCTCGAAGCCGGCCGCCTCGGCCGCGGCCAGGTACTCCCCGAGCCGGCCGAGCCGTGTTCTGTAGTAGCCGTCCATGAACTCCCGCCACGGCGTGGCGCCCGCGAAATGCTCCTGGATCCCGAACCAGCCCCCCGGCTCCAGGGCCTTGGCGACGACCTCGAACAGCCGGGTCCGATCGGTGTAGCCGCTGCTCTCGTTGGCGTACACGGCGTCGTAGGCGCGGGTCTCGTCGAGGTGGTGCACATCGGCCAGTACGGGCATCACGCGCTCCGCGACGCCGGCGCGGCGGGCGAAGCGCCCCACGATGGGAAGGTGCTCCGGCGCGATGGTGAGGCTGGTGACCGACGCCCCGTGCTCCTGCGCCCAGTAGAGCGAGGTGCCGCCCAGGCCGCAGCCGATGTCGAGCAGGCGCCGGGGAGGCGTCTCGTACACGCCCCACGTGCGGGCCGCGTGGTCGACTATTCGCTCCTGCGAGTCGAACAGGCCCTGCTTCAGAGCCCTTTGGGGGACGGTGGTCTCCGGTGGGCCGTCCGGGTACAGCCCCACGTGGAAGTGGACGCGCGGACCCGGCCCGTACTTGTGGAGGATCTCCCGTGTCTTGCGGCTGTAGTAGCGCCGCACCTGTTCCTCCGCGGACGAGCCGCGGTCGCCGCTCAAGGGCCATACGAACGGTAAAACGCGCATGGGGTGTCCGCCCTTTCGTGGGGTAGGGCTGCCCTCCGGGATGCTCGGCGCCGCTCTCGGAGCGCCCCGAAAAGGCACACTGTTGAAGCACGGACCATCGTGGCATTCCGTCGGCACCGCGTCAGCCCGCTGGGGGAGCACGGTACCGTCAAGATCCTTGCGCCGGGCCCTGGTTGGCATCAGACGCGGGCCGGCGCCCGCGCCGCGGACGGCGCCAGCCGTCGGAACGCCCGCGCGTCCGCCACGGCCGCTCCACCCGGGTCGTTGTTGAAGTACGCGAAGACGTCCGCGCCCGCCGGCCAGGTGTCCGCGATCCGGGCCGCCCAGGTGCGCAGGGCCGTCCTGCCGTATCGGGGCGCCGGGCGGGCACGGCCCTCGTGGAACCGCACGTACCCCCAGTCCGCGGTGCGCCACAGCGGGGTCACGGGCCGCGATCCGCGGTCGGCCCAGCACAGGGCCGCGCCGCGGTCGGTCAGGACCGCGCGCACGTCCTGCGTCCACCAGGACGCGTGCCGGGGCTCGACCGCGACGCGCGTACCGGCCGGGAAGCAGGCGAGACACGCGTCGAGTGCGGCCGGGTCGGCCCGCAGGGTGGGCGGCAGCTGGAGCAGGACCGGTCCGAGCCGGTCGCCGAGGGCCGCCGCGTGCGCCAGGAGCCGGTGCACCGGCTCGGCGGGCTCGCGCAGGCGTTTGACGTGCGTCAGGAAGCGGCTCGCCTTGACGGCCATGACGAAACCGGGCGGTGTGCGGGCGCGCCACTGGGCGAACGTCTCGGGTGACGGCAGCCGGTAGAAGGCGTTGTTGATCTCCACGGTGCCGAAATGAGCCGTGTACTCCTCCAGCCACAGGCGCTGCGGCCGGTCCGGCGGGTAGAGGACACCCGACCAGTCCCGGTACTGCCACCCGGAGGTGCCGACGTACACGGTCATGCCATCCGCCTGCCCTGCCCGACGTCCGGCACACCTCGCCGCCCCGGTTTGAGGCGGAGATCCCCGGGCACAAGCCGACTGCCGTCCCGCGGTCCCGACTGCGGGACGGACCAGGAACAGCGCACCGGGGCGGTGGTGGCCGATGGAAGCGATGGCGAAGGCCGTCCCGGACGCACCCGGTGACGACGCCGGGCAGCACTACGACGCCACCCCCTACCTGCCCGCACGCGGCGGACTGCCTGCCCTGCGCCGGGCGGCGTCCGCATGCCGCGGGTGCCCCTTGTTCCGTGACGCCACCCAGACCGTCTTCGGCCGGGGCCCGGCCCGCGCCCGCCTGATGCTGGTCGGGGAGCAGCCCGGTGACCGGGAGGACGTGCAGGGGGAGCCCTTCGTGGGTCCGGCCGGGCAGTTGCTGCGCCGGGCGCTGGACGAGGCCGGGCTCGACGGCGAGGAGGCGTACCTCACCAACGTGGTCAAGCACTTCAAGTTCACCCCTGCTCCGCGCGGCAAACGGCGCATCCACCAGGCGCCCAGCCTGCGCGAGATGACCGCCTGCCGGCCCTGGCTGGCGCGGGAACTGCGCCTGGTCGCGCCCGAGGTGCTGGTGGTGCTCGGCGCGACGGCGGGCAAGGCCCTGCTGGGGCCCTCGTTCCGGGTCGGCGAGCAGCGGGGCGTCCTGCTGCCGATGCCGGCCCTCGACGGCGAGGAGCCGGGGACGGCGGCGGCCGGGCAGCTGCTGGCGACGGTCCACCCCTCGGCGGTGCTGCGGGCCGACGACCGCGAGGCCGCCTTCGCGGGCCTGGTCGCGGACCTCTCGGTGGCCGCCACCGTGCTGGAATGACCCGCGCGGGGCCGGCCGCGGACGGGGAAGCCCTCAGGAGAGGGCCGACGCCAGTACCGCGGCGGCCTTCGCGGCCTTCGCGACCAGCGCGTCCTCGCGCGGAGCGGAAGGCGGCCGGCGGCCGGCCCGGTCAGCCGGCCGGGGCGTGGGCGGGGCCCTGTTCGCGGACGCCCCAGGGCGAGCCGTACGCCGTCAGCAGGTCGAGGAACGGGACCGGCGGCAGCGCCTCGGGGCCCAGGACACCGGAGCCGGACCACACGCCGGTCGCGAGCAGTTCGAGGGCCACCACCGGGTTGACGGCGGTCTGCCAGACGACGGCCTGGGAGCCGTACTCGCGCATCGACCACTGGTTGTCGACGACGTGGTAGAGGTACACCTCGCGGGGCCGGCCGTCCTTGGCGCCCTTGACCCAGGTGCCGGCGCAGGTCTTCCCCGTCATCCGGTCCCCGAGCGTCGCCGGGTCGGGCAGACAGGCGGCGACCACGTCGCGCGGCGAGACCCGCACCTCGGCGCCGTCAGCGCCGCGGACCGGCACCCGGACCGTGGAGTCCAGGCCCAGCGCGTGCAGCGCCTTGAGCTTGCCGATGAAGTCGTCGCCGAGACCGTACTTGAACGTCACGCGGCGGGCGCCCACCCAGCGCGGCACGAGGAGGACCTCCTCGTGCTCGACGTTGACGCACTCGACCGGCCCGATGCCCTCGGGGAAGTCGAAGACCTCCGGCTCGCTGAACGGCTCGGTGGTGAACCAGCCGCGCTCGCTCTCGTACACGACGGGAGGGTTCAGGCACTCCTCGATCGTCGTCCAGATGTTGAAGGACGGGGCGAAGTCGTAGCCCTCGACGGCCAGGTCGGCCCCGTCGCGGATACCGATCTCGTCGATGTCGTCGAAGAGCTCGTCGGCCGCGTAGCGGGCGAAGACGTCCGACAGCCCGGGTTCGACGCCCATGCCGACGAGCGCCAGGCGGCCCGACCTCTCCCAGTCGGCGGCCCGTTCGAACTGCTCGTCGCCGAGCTTCACCCCGCACTCGCCGTGCGGATTGTCCGGGTGCGGGCGGGAGAGGGACATGGCCATGTCGACGTAGTGGCTGCCCGCCGCCAGCGCCGCGTTGAACAGCGGCATCACGAAGCGCGGGTCGGTGGCGTTCATCAGTACGTCGCACCCGTGCTCGGTGAGCAGCCCGGTCACCGCCGCCTCGTCGGAGGCGTCGACGCGGCAGGCGCTGAAGCGCTGCTCGTCGGCGCCCAGGGCGGCGACTGCGGCCTGCGCGCGGCCCAGGTCGTAGTCGGCGACGAGGAAGTGGTCGAAGAAGTCACGGCGGGCGGCGATCTTGGTGATCGCGCTCCCGACACCGCCGGCACCCACAAGCAGAACACGCATGGCCTGGTCCTCTCTCGGTGAGGCGTCCGCCTCAGGGGGCTGATGGAACCTGGCGCCCCGAGTTAAGGTCAATGGTGTTGGCATAAGACAGGACGGGACGTCAGGGAGGCGGGCGGCGATGGCGAAGAACGTGGTCCCCGAGGAGGCGCGCAGGAGGAGGCGGCCCACCCGCCGGGGGACGGTCCTCTCCGAGAAGCTGATCGTCGAGACGGCGCTGCGGATGGTGCGCGAGCACGGCAGCGCCGGCCTGTCCGCCCGACGGCTCGGCGCCGCCCTCGGCGCGGACCCCAGCACCCTCTACCGGTACTTCGAGGGCATGGACGGCCTCACCCTCGCCATCGGCGAGGAGCTGATCGGCCGGGCGCTCGCCGGCTGGGCCCCCACCGGACGGTGGCGCGACGACCTGCGTGCCCTCGGGCTGCGCATCCACGGCGCCTACCTCGCCCACCCGCAGGCAGCCCTGCTGACCGCCAGCCGGGTCACCGGCCGCCCGCGGGAGATCGCGGCGGACGAGGCGATCCTGGGCATCCTGCGCGGTGCCGGGTTCGGCGACGAGGACGCGGTGCGGATCTACCACGCCTACATCGACCAGAGCCTGGCCTTCGCGGCCCTCGACGCGGGACCCCTCGCCCTGACGGACAAGGCGCGCGCGTCCGACGAGGAGCGCTGGGAGTCGACCTACGCCCGCCTGCCGGCGGACGACCACCCGAACATCGCGGCCACCGCCCGGCTGCTGGCCGCCCGGATGCCGCACAGTGCCTACCCGGTCGCGCTGGAGATGCTGCTGGACACGGCGGAGCGGCAGCTGGCGGACGCCGGGGCCTGAGCCGGGGCCCGGGCGTGGACGTTAGCCGCCCGCCCGACCGGGCAGGCGCAGGGAGGAGGAAGCGGACCCGAACCGTGGAGGAGGCACCGATGAAGGCTTCGACCGTCGCGTACAAGCCCGTGGGAATGGCGCTCGGCACCCTCGGAGGCGTGCTCGCCGGCGTCGCGTTCAAGCAGCTGTGGAAGCGGCTCGGCCATGAGGACGACGCACCGGACGCCACCGACGAGGACCGGACGTGGCGGGAGATCCTCATCGCCGCGGTCCTCCAGGGCGCCGTGTTCGCCGTGGTCAAGGCGGCGATCGACCGGGGCGGAGCCGTGGCGGTCAGGCGCCTCACCGGCACCTGGCCGGACTGACCCCGTTCGCCTCCGCCGAGGTGGGCGCGAAGGCTCCGGATGGCGGCGGCCGGGCTGGTCGCCGTCGGTGTGCGGAGGTGTACGGGGCGTCTCGGGTGAGTGAAGGGCGCAACGGGAGGGAAGGCGCACACCGGAAGCGCAACTCCGGAAATATGCCGGAATGCGACGTTTCTCTATGTTCCGGGAGAGCGGGTACATGCCTCTCCAACTGAGACTCCACCTCGACCTGCACGGACGCAGCGCAGCGGCACAGGCCCGGCGCGCGGCCCGGATCCACCTCGAGGAAACGGCGGCCGACCACCACGAGCTCATCCCACCTCTCGCGCTGGACACGGCGCTCCTGCTGATCAGTGAGCTCGTCACCAACGCCGTCCGCCATACGAGCGGCGGATGCCTGCTGGAGGTCCGCCTCGCGGCGGACGGGATCGACATCGAGGTCACGGACACCAGCGATGCGGAGCCGCAGCCCAGGCGGCCCGACCGGCGCGGCGAGGGCGGCTGGGGATGGCACCTGGTCAACCGGCTGGGGACCGACGTGGGGATCCGCCACCATGCGACGGGAGGCAAGACGATCCATGTCCGCGTCCCGTGTTGAGGGCCTGACCCCCGCCGCCGGGCGGCCCCCGGGCCGAGGGCTGGAGGCGAGGCCGCCGCGAGGGCGCCGTACACTCGGCCCGGCCGGACGGCGCAGCGCGGTGGCCGCGGTGGCCGCTCCTGCGGTGGTCGCGGACGTAGGTCAGGTCACCGGCCGGGCCCGCAGTACGCGGGCCGGCTGCTGGCCTCCGCCCGTCGCCAGCACCCGCACCTCGCCGCCGCTGCTGATCTCCGCCCGGACGATGCCGGTGGCGTCCTCGTAGACGGGGTGCCCACCGGGGCCCGCGGCGCTGGTGCGGGTCATCCGGACGACGTCCTCCCCGACCCCGTCCGCGGCGGCGAAGACCACCTCGTAGGCTTCCGCGTCCCCGTGCACCGTGCTCATGGCCGACCCTCCTGCCGTGACGACTGCCGTTCGCCGGCTGGTGGCCGACTTCGCACCTGCCACGCTAAGCCCGGCCCGCCGCTCTGTCCTGGCCGGGGGCCGGGGCCGGGGCCCCGCACGGCTCAGCCGCCGCGGCGCACCACGAAGGCGACGGCGTCCACCGGGCCGCTGCGGCGGAAGTGCAGGACGAACGGGATGACGTCGCCCACCTGGCGGCGGGACTTCACCCTGACCATCAGGTCCAGGGTGCTTGGCGTCATGTGCACGACAGTCCCGGCCGGGACGTTCGCCGAGGACACCGCGCGCACCGCGTCGCCGCCCCCGCCGACGGGCTCGTGCCGGTTCAGCATGATCTCGTCGGCGGCCGGCGAGGTCACCGCGACCAGCTGGTCGTCGGAGCCACCGGTGTTGGCGATCCGGAAGAAGGCCGAGGTGCGCTCCCTGCCGGCGTACGGGAGGAGGACCTGACCCACGCCGACGTCGATCCGCGCCGGGCTGCCCGCGGCCCCCGCCCTGGTCCACGCGGTCAGCGCCACCAGCATGGCCATGCAGGCCATCACGGGAACCAGCGTGGCGAGCAGCCCGTCGCGCAGGCTCCGCCGGTCCGGGCCGCGGACTTCGGCCGCCGCCCTCACCGCCCGGGCCGCGGCGCGGCCCGCCGTCCGCCGCACCCGCGGGCCCACCGACCGGTTCACCCTCCGCAAGGACTCGTTCATCGAAGGGACGCCTTTCCGACGGGGGTGCCCGGGCGCCTCGGCGCCGGCTGCCAGGTGCGCAGGCGCAGGCTGTTGGCCACCACGAGGACCGAGCTGGCGGACATCGCGGCCGCGGCGAGCATCGGACCCAGCAGCCCCACGGCCGCCAGCGGCACGGTCACCGCGTTGTAGCCGAACGCCCAGACCAGGTTGAGCCGGATCGTCGCCAGCGTGCGGCGGGCGAGGCGGACCGCGTCGGCGACCGCCTCGATGTCACCCCGGACAAGGGTCACGTCGGCGGCCCCGATGGCCACGTCCGTACCGCTGCCCATCGCGATCCCGAGATCCGCCTCCGCCAGGGCCGCGGCGTCGTTGACCCCGTCCCCGATCACGGCCACCCGGCGGCCCCCGCTCCGCAGCTTCCGTACCAGCGCGGCCTTGCCCTCGGGTGTGCAGCGGACGTGCACCTCCGCGATGCCGAGCTCGCGGGCCACGGCCCGTGCCGTGGTCTCCCCGTCGCCGGTGGCCAGGACCGGCTCCACGCCGAGACGCCGCAGCCGGTCGACCGCCCGGTAGCTGCCCGGCCGCAGGACGTCGCCCACCGCGATCAGGGCCTCGTCGAAGCCGTCCACCCGCACCAGGACCGGGGTGAGCGCGGCGGCCTCCGCCTCGGCCAACGCCTGCGCCAGCGACGCGGGCAGGCCCTCACCCGGAGTGCGTACCTCCACCCTGCGGCCCTCCACGATCCCCGTGACACCGCTGCCGGGGACGGCCAGGAAGCCGGCGACCCCCGGCAGCGGGCCCCGGGCCGCGGAACGCCGGGCGTACGAGGCGATCGCCCGGCCCAGCGGATGCTCGGAGCCCTGCTCCACCGCCCCGGCCAGCCGGACCGCCGCGTCCCGGCCGATCCCGCCGGCGGTCTCCGTGACCCGTACGACCGACATGTGGCCCGTGGTGAGGGTGCCGGTCTTGTCCAGGACGATCACGTCGACGTGCCGCAGGGCCTCCAGCGACTGCGGCCCCTTGACCAGGATGCCGAGCCGGGCGCCCCGGCCGGTGGCGGCCATGAGGGCGGTCGGGGTGGCCAGCCCCAGGGCGCACGGGCAGGCCACGACGAGGATCGCGACGGCCGCGGTGACGGCCGCCTGCGGATCGGCTCCGGCGCCGAGCCAGAAGCCGAGCACGGTCACCGCCAGGGAGAGCACGGCCGGGACGAAGACGCCCGCCACCCTGTCCGCCAGGCGCTGCGCCCGCGCCTTGCCCGCCTGGGCCTCGGTGACCAGGTCCGTGATCCGCGCCAGCCGGGTGTCGGCGCCCACCGCGGTGGCCTGTACGAGGAGCAGTCCGCCCATGTTGACGGCGCCGCCCACCACCGCCCGGCCGGGGCCCACCTCGACGGGATCGCTCTCCCCGGTGATCAGCGACAGGTCCAGGGCCGAACTGCCCGACACCACGACGCCGTCGGTGGCGACCCGTTCGCCGGGCCGGACGACGAACCCCTGGCCCGGTACGAGCTCCGCTATGGGCAGCAGGCGCTCCTTGCCGTCCTCGCGGACCGTGACGTCCTTGGCGGCCAGCCCGGCGAGGGAGCGCAGCGCCGCCCCCGTACCGCGCCGGGCCCGCGCCTCCAGATGACGGCCGGTCAGCACGAACAGGGGGACGGCGACCGCGGCCTCCAGGTAGATGTGGGCGACCTCCGTTCCGGCCGAGGGGAGCAGGCTGAACGGCATCCGCATACCGGGATCGCCCGCGCCGCCGAGGAACAGCGCGTACAGGGACCAGGCGAAGGAGGCGATGACGCCCAGCGAGACGAGGGTGTCCATGGTGGCCGCCGAGTGCCGCAGCCCGCGGGCCGCCCTCAGGTGGAACGGCCAGGCGCTCCAGACGACCACGGGCGCGGCCAGGACCAGGCACAGCCACTGCCAGTTGCGGAACTGCAGGGCGGGGGCCATCGACAAGGCGAGGACGGGCAGGCAGAGCAGGGCGGTTATCAGCAGGCGTTCGCGGTCCTTGCGGGCCTCCTCCCGCGTCCGGCCGGCGGGGTCGTCCGGGTCGTCCGGATCCGCAGGGCCGGTCGTACGGCTCGGCGCGAGGGGACCGGCCGCGGTACCCGGTGCCGGCCGTGGGGGCGCCGACACCGACTCCGCCCCGTAGCCGGCCTTTTCGACCGCCGCGAGGAGCTCTGCGGCCGTGACGTCCACCGGGTGGTGGACGCGGGCCCGACCGGTGGCCAGGTTCACCGAGGCCGTCACCCCGTCGATGCGGGACAGCCGCTTCTCCACCCGGTTCACGCACGCCGCGCAGGTCATGCCGCGGACGACGAGGTCGGTGGTCACCCCCGCGACCGTGCCGCCCTCCGCCGTCATCGCCCTCCGCCGTTCATGCCGCCCATGCCGCCACCCGGGCCGCCGTTCATGCCGCCCATGCCCCCCGGCTCGGCGGGGCCGGGGTCGCCGACGGTGCTGCGCATGCCGGGCGCCACCGGACCGGCCGCGGACCCGATCCCGTACGCGAGGGCGAACACCGCCAGGAGCAGCACCACGAAGCCGGTCAGCGCCCGGGGAGGGCCCCACCTCCCCGTGGACGCGGAGGCCTGGACTGCGGACTGCTGTTCTTCGGTCATCGACATTCCCTGATCCGAGGATGCGCTCACGGGGTCGACGCCCCGCCGGTTCCGCGCAGGTGGTCGGATGCGGTCCCCGCCCGGTTCCCGCCGATCCCCGCGGATTTCCGTGGGGAT
>NZ_MQUR01000208.1 GCF_001953875.1 Streptomyces amritsarensis | reverse complement strand
AGTCTGGCGATGTCGGTTGTCGAGGGTGCGCGGGTCGATTCGGGTGCGGGGGAGGTGCCGGCCCGGTTGGACGGGCGTTTGAAGCTTGTGCTGGTGGTGCTGCTGGTGGCGCAGTTCATGCTGGCGGTGGATTTCTCGATCCTGAATGTGGCGTTGCCGGTGATCGGGGACGGGCTCGGGTTCTCGTTGTCGAATCTGCAGTGGATCGCGACGTCGTTCGCGTTGTGTGCTGCTGGTTTCACGTTGCTGTTCGGGCGGGTTGCCGACCTGTTCGGTCGGCGGCGTCTGTTCCTGGTGGGTTTGGCGGTTCTGGGTCTGTCGTCGCTGGTGGGTGGTTTGGCGACGTCGCCGGAGATGCTGATCGCGGCCCGTGTGTTCCAGGGTTTGGCGACGGCGGCGGTGACGCCGGCGGGTCTGTCGCTGCTGACGACCGCGTTTCCGGAGGGGCCGCTGCGTGAGAAGGCGCTGGGTCTGAATGGTGCGCTGATGTCGGCGGGGTTCACCACGGGGGCGATTTTGGGTGGTGTGTTGACGGATCTGCTGTCGTGGCGGTGGGCGTTCTTCATCAATGTGCCGGTGGCTTTGGCGGTGTTGCTGATCGCGCCTGCTGTGATCAAGGAGTCGCGTCCGTCGGCGCGTCCGAAGCTGGATGTTCCGGGTGCGACGGCGGTGACGTTGGGTCTGCTGGCTTTGGTCTACGGGTTGACGCAGGCGGGTGAGCACGGTTGGGGTGCTGCGTCGGCGTTGGGTTGGCTGGCGGCGGGTGTGGTGCTGCTGGTCGTCTTCTATGCGATCGAGTCGAGGAGTTCGGCTCCGCTGGTGCCGGTTTCGGTGTTGAAGAAGAAGACGGTGGCGTGGGGGAACATCGCGGGTCTGATCGCGTTTTTGACGGAGACCAGTCTGGTGTTCTTGATGACGCTGTATCTGCAGGAGGTGTTGGATTTCTCGCCGCTGACTGCCGGTCTGTCGTTCGGTGTGCTCGGTGTCGGCACGGTGATCGGTGGTTCGGTCGCGCCTCGGGTGATCGGTGCGGTGGGGACGCGGTCGACGCTGATCGTGGGTGGTGTGTTGCAGGCGGTGGCGACGGTGAGTTTGGTGTTGCTGGGTGAGACGTCGGCGTCGATGTGGCTGCTGTTGGTCGCGACGTTCGCCGGTGGTGTGGGGAACATGTTGGTGATCGTCGGGTTCATGGTGACCGCGACGACGGGGCTGCCGGATCATGAGCAGGGTATGGCGACGGGTCTGGCGACGATGACGCAGCAGATCGGTATCACGATGGGTACGCCGATCATGTCGGCGGTCGCTGCCGCGAACACCGACATCCATGCGGGTATCACCACGGCGGTCATCGTGAACACCGCGATCGTGGTCGTCGGGATCCTCACCACCGTCCTCTTCCTCCGCACCAAG
>NZ_MQUR01000203.1 GCF_001953875.1 Streptomyces amritsarensis | reverse complement strand
GGAAAGCCCCGCACCTTCTGGTGCGGGGCTTTTCTGCGTTCAGGGGTGCGGATGCGCGGAATCACGAATGAAGTCTGGCGGACGGATGGCTAGGATCTCCGCTCATGAACGAAGTCCAGCACGTGATACGTCCGGTGCGCGTCGACGAGTGGGCGAAGGTCAAGGAGCTGCGGATCGCCGGCCTCAAGGACCCGGCGGCTCCCGTCGCGTTCCTCGAGACGGTGGAGCAGGCCGAGGGGCACCCCGACGAGTTCTGGCAGGGGCGGGCCGCGGGAGCCTCGCACGGGCGGGCCGCACGGCAGTCCGTCGCCGAGGCCCACGACGGGCGCTGGGTCGGCACGGTGTCCGTGCTCGTCGAGGAGGCCGGGACCATCGACTTCTTCGACCAGGCCGTCGAGCGGACGCAGGGCCACCTGGCCGGGGTGTTCGTACGGCCCGAACAGCGCGGGACCGGGCTGACCGAGGCCCTGTTCGCGGCGGCGCTGGAGTGGGCCTGGGCGCTGCGGGAGCCGGTCCTGGAGCGTGTACGGCTCTTCGTGCACGAGGACAACGCGCGGGCCGGCGCCTTCTACCGGAGGTACGGGTTCGAAGCGACCGGCACCGTCGTGCCGGTGCCCGGGAACCCGGCCGCCAAGGAGCTGGAGCACGCGCTGCGGCGGCCCGACACGGCTTAGAGGCCGGCTCCGGGCCAGCGGGAACGGGCCTGTTCGCGGCTGCGGCACAGGGCGAGGAGGGGAAGCGGGTCCCCGGTCAGCAGCTCCGGGAGCTGGGGGATGGGGGCCACGGCCGCCACATCGTCCAGCACCAGGGACAGTGGTGGGTCGAGCCGACCGTGGGATGACCGTGCGGCCATGCGGCGGCCGTGCTCGACCACGTGAGAGGCGAGTGCGGTCAGCAACGGCATCGCACCCGGGTGGGTGCGAGGGTCCTCCAGAGCTTCACCCACCACATACAGGGTTCCCCCTTCGGCCAGGAACGAAGCCAAGGTGAGCGAATCCGTTCGGTTCGAGCTGCAGGCCTCGCGGATGTGGATCGAAGTCAGGCAGGACAGGGCACGGGCCGTCAGGTTCTGGGCCAGTTCGCGGCGTTCCGGGTGCGCGGTGAGGGCGCTCTCCAGTTCACCGGCCGCTCCCGCGGCGGCGCCGGGGTGCGTGCGCAGGATGCGTACCGGGTCCTGGGCGCTGTTGCCCTGGGCCCAGCGGTGCAGCTGCTTGAACGGGCGGTCGTCGAGGGCGGCGGCCTGGAGCCAGCTGCGCAGGAGCGTTTCGGCGGTGTCGGCCACCGCTTCGTCCATCCGGGCCTGCGGGCGTACGGGAGCCAGCAGGGCTACGGCGCGGGCGGCGGCGGTGTCGCGGTCGGCGCAGCCCTCGGCCGGGTTCCAGTGCATGCGGGCCGGCGTGTCGCACAGGTGGGAGGGGTCGTAGAGGAGGACCGGGCCGAGTTTGGCGCGGGCGTCCTTGGTCTCGGCCCACAGGGTGGGGGAGGAGGTCACGACCAGGGCGGCTCCCTCCGCCTCGCCGATGCGGGTTGCCGCGGCGCGCAGGCGGTCGTCAGGGCCGCCGTACGTGATCCCGTGCGGGGCGGGGTCGGGGGTGCCGGCTGTGCCCGCCGGTGCCGATGCCGATGCGGGGGCGTAGCCGAAGCCGTAGCGGTAGGCGTCGTGGTTCCGGCCGTGGGGGGTGTCGGCCCCGGGGGCTTGCGGCTCGAACGCGTGCGGGGCGGGGCCGGCCGGGGCGGGAAGGGGTGTGGTGGGGAGGTGGTCGGGGGTGTGGGGGCCGGGGGCTTGCGGCTCGGACGGCGGCGGGG
>NZ_MQUR01000193.1 GCF_001953875.1 Streptomyces amritsarensis | reverse complement strand
CCCCCGCCACGGCGCGCTACCCGGCCCGCGAGCCCGGCTACGGCTACGGCTACGGCACCACCCGCACCCCCAGCTGGGAAGCAAGCGCCGGAGCCAGGTCGAACAGCTGCGCCGGGCTGATCACCGCCCCGGCCAGCGCGTCCACCCCCCGCGCGATCTCCAGTACGGCCGCCTCCCGCAGGTCCACGTCCGCCATCCGGACCCCGCTGAAGTCCACCCCGCGCAGCGCGCACTCCCGGAACTCCACCCGCTCCAGCACCGCGCCCCCGAAGTCCGGCTCCACCAGCACGCACCCCTCGAAGACCACGTCCCGCAGCCGTGCCTTCCGCAGGTTCAGGTAGTCGATCTTGCCGCCGCGGACCACCACCCGCTCCAGCCCGGCCCCGTGCAGCTGCACCCCGCCCAGGCGCGCGTCCACCAGCTCCACGTCCCGCAGCGAGGCCCCCGACAGGTCGGTCCCCACCCCCCGGACCCCTTCCAGCACCGAATCCAGGATCCGCGCCTTCGCCAGCCCCGCCTCGTCCAGCGCGCAGCGCCGCACCGCGCAGTCCATGAACCGGGCCCCGACCCCCTCCTGCCCCGCCAGGTCCAGGTCCGCGAACTCCAGCCCGTCGTAGTCCCCGTCCGGCTCCAGTTCCCGCCCTTCCCAGGGCGCCAGGTCCGGCAGCCGCAGCTCCGGCCTCCGCGCCGCCTTCACCGACTGCTGCCGCCCGTTTCGCACCATGGCCCCATCGTGGCCGACAGCACTGACACCCGCCCCGCCGAAGCCCACCGCGCCCCGCCGCCCCGGCCCGGCGCCCCGCCTTACGCCCCGCCGAGTTCCGCCAGCGCCCCGTCCGTCAACCGGTACACCGACCACTCCTCCTGCGGCCGCGCGCCCAAGGCCTCGTAGAAGGCGATGGTCGGCTCGTTCCACTTCAGCACCGACCACTCCAGCCGCTCGTAGCCCCGCTCGACGCACGTACGGGCCAGCTCCGCCAGCAGCGCCTTGCCGTGGCCGCCACCGCGCACGCCCGGCCGCACGTACAGGTCCTCCAAGTAGATGCCGTGCGCCCCGCGCCACGTGGAGAAGGACAGGAACCACACCGAGAAGCCCACCGCCTCCCCGTCGTCCGTCTCCGCGATGTGCGCGAACACCGCAGGGCGCTCCCCGAACAGCGCCTCCCGCAACTGCTCCTCGGTGGCCCGCGCCTCGTGCGGCACCTTCTCGTACTCCGCGAGCTCACGGATCATCGCGTGGATGACGGGGACATCGGCGACTTCAGCACTACGGATCATGCCCGCAGCCTAGGCGGACCACCGCCCCAGCAGCAGCCCGGCGACCGCCGACTGCTCATCGTCCAGCCGCTCTTCGCCGTCCTCCACGTCCCACAGGCAGTTCTGCAGCACCCGGCCCAGCGTCCAGGCCCGCGCCCGCTCCCGGTCCAGCCCGACCGTCTCCGTCAGCAGGTCGAACCGCCACCGCACGTCCTCCGCACGGAAGTTGTTGACGATCGCCGGCAACAGGTCGAAGCCGGGATCGCCGGCCAGCGGCTTCGGGTCGATCGCCAGCCAGGGCTCGCGACCGCCCGCGAGCACGTTCTCGTAGTGCAGGTCCCAGTGCAGCAGCCGGTCCCCGGGCTCGCCCGCCACCTCCGCGACCGCCGCCGCGCAGTCCCGCAGCAGCCGCCGGTCGTTTCCGTCCACCAGCTGCTCCAGCGCCCGCGGCACCTCCTCCAGCATCCCCGCGGCCATGTCCCCGAGCCCGCGCAGCCCCGGCGGCGCGGGCACCGCCGTCAGCCGTGCCAGCAACTCCCCGATCACCCGCACCGCCTGACGGGCGTCCCGCCGCGCGAGGTCCGCCAGGTCGCGCCCCGCGTCCAGCCGCTCCAGCAGCAGCGTCCCGGTGTCGGCATCGTGGTCCAGCAGCCGTACGCAGCCGTCGCCGTCCCAGGCACGCAACGCGACCGGCTCCCCCGCGCACTCCTCGTCCAGCGACACCAGCTTCAGCACGGCACCGCTGCCGTCGGCCCGCTCCACCGGCAGCACCAGGGCCGTCACCCCGTGCATCACCGGCCCGGTACGCCGCAGCCGCCACCGCTCCAGGAACTCCGCCGCCCGCGCGGGCAACGCGGCGATGAACTCCCGCCCGGCATCCCCGTGGTACCCGACCTGCGCCTCGACCAGCCCGTCCGGAATCTCCCCGATCTCCACCATGCGGCGACGCTAACGCCTCCCCCCTACGGGGTGCCCGGCGGGCGGCTCGGCGGGTGTACGGCTCGCTCCCGGCAGGGGGTGTCGTGCGGGCGGCTCGGCGGTACCCCTCGGCTCGGCGCCGGGCCAGTGGGTGGTGCTCGGCGGTGTGCGGCTGGATCCCGGTGCGGGGTGTTGCGGGGGCGGTTCGGCGGTGCGCTTGGCGGGGTGTGGCGGGGCTGGGTTCGGTCTGGGTCGGGGGGCCGCCGCCGGGGTGTCTCCTCGGCTCGGCGCGTGCGGGGTGTCTCGGCCAGGCGGGGTGGTTGCGCGCTCGTCCTGCGGGGACACCCCGCCACGTCCCC
>NZ_MQUR01000207.1 GCF_001953875.1 Streptomyces amritsarensis | reverse complement strand
TGCCGACCAGCAGAACCAGAACCTAACGAAGCACTACTAGGCCGCTTCCTTCAGATCATCGGATCGTTGGTTGATACGTGTCGCTGACTGACGCCCAATGGGCCCGCATCGAGCCGTTGCTGCCGGACCGGACGCCTCGGCAGGGTGGGCGGTGGCGTGATCACCGGCAGGTGATCGACGCGGACGCGTTCAAGTACCGCACCGGAACACCGTGGATGGACCTGCCCGAGCACTTCGGGTCGTGGAAGGGCGCCCACAACCGGCTGCGGATGTGGGCCGCCGACGGCACTTGGGAGCGCGTGTTCACGGCCCTGCTCGCCCAGGCCGATGCCGAGGGCGCCCTGGACTGGGTGGTCGCGGTCGACTCCACGATCGTCCGCGCTCATCAGCACGCCGCCCGGGCCCGTCAAAAGGGGCCCCGGCCGGCGAGCCGGACGCCCACGCCCTCGGGCGCTCCCGCGGCGGGCTGACCACGGAGATCCACCTCGCCACGGACGGCCGCTGCGGACCGCTGGCGTTCGTCGGCCTACTCGTCCCGGGCGATCCGCCGTCATCTGCGGCGGCGCAGGATCCGGGCGGTGATCCCGTAGCCCGCCGACCAGGCCGTGAACCGCAAGCGCCTCGGCCGGTTCGGCGGCCGCCCGCCAGCCTTCGACCGTGAGGCTTGCAAGCAGCGGAACACCGTTGAGCGGTGCATCAACAAGCTCAAGCAGTGGCGTGGCCTGGCCACTCGCTACGACAAGAACGCCACCATCTACCTCGCCGGACTCCACCTGGCCGCCATGTTCATCTGGTCAGCAAGGTGATCCGAATATGCGGCCTATCGTTCGCTCCGCCAGTTGACGAAGGACACCTCGTCCTGCAGGGAGATACTGATCTTCCCCTTTCGAAACACCGCATCGCTCAGGAGCCGATGAAGGAACTCGGCCATGCCGAGAGGGTGCAACTGCATCTCAGGGTTGGTGTGTCGTCCGCAGATCAGGACCGGCCATCGATCCGGGTCGTCGTCCGTGGTCACCCAGCAGTAGATGTCCGCGCCCGAGGTCACGGCCCAGGCCACGATGGACTCGGGGTCCACGTCGAAGTCGGCGCCGTCCCGGCACATCTCCCAGGTCTCGCGGGCGTTCTCCGTCTCGTCCCGCAAGCCCGGGCCGTCCCTGTAGGGGTATCCCTCGGCCCGCAGCGACGGCAGCAGGATGCTGATTCCGTCGCTGATCGCCCCCGACCCGTACACCTCCATGAAGCGGACGTAGTCCGAGGGGAACCGGGTCCCCCAGGCTGCCTCGACCTCGTCCCAGTCGACCTGCTCGTCGCCCCCGACAGTAACCGGCATGAGCTCGGCAAGTGCCGCCACCGCTTCCGTCCCGCGCATGTCCCTACCCTTCGTCCCGCCGCCCGCACTGCGCGGCGCTCGCCTCCAGGGCCCAACCTACGAGGACGGGCTCTGCAGCGAATCTCCAGGGCCCCGTCTCCGGAGCCCTGCAAGATCCGAAAGAGACGGCCTAGTAGTGCTTCGTTAGGTTCTGGTTCTGCTGGTCGGCA
>NZ_MQUR01000183.1 GCF_001953875.1 Streptomyces amritsarensis | reverse complement strand
CACCACGATCTTCGCGGAGGTGGTGGAGCGGGGAGCCGCTCCGCCGTTAGAGCTTGCGAAGTCCACTGAGCACCCTTTCGAGCAGTGTCACGTCTGGCTGGCCACCGGCAGACTCGTCGCCGCCGGGCTGGTGAATGGCGACAAGGCCCGCCTCCGCCAGGTCGGCTACGAGGATGCGGGCGACACCAAGAGGAATGGAGAGAAGTGCCGAGATCTCCGCGACGGATTTGATCTCCTGGCACAGGCGGCAGATGCGCTGGTGCTCGGGCAACTGCCCTTGCAGACGCGCGGGATCCGCCGTGGTACTGACCAGCGCCTCGATGGCGAGCTGGTAGCGCGGCCGAGTACGGCCGCCGGTCATCGCGTACGGGCGCACCAGCGGGTTGTGGGCCTTGGGGGCCTGCTGCCGAGGGGCGCGCGGAGGCGCCTGCGGGGGCATCTGGGGCTGCTGGGGCTGTCCGTACTGCTGGTAGTGGTTCTGCTCCGGCACGGGCCGGCTTGGTGCGGAGGGGAAGTTGAAGCGGTTCTGGTCGTGCCCACCCTGCGGCTGCTGCGCGCCGCCATAAGGATGTCCTCCGGGTGTTGTCACGTCTCCTCCTCCGACTCCAAGAACGCAGTACTCCCTGTGGAACCGCGCCACCGCACCCTACGGTGCGATGGCGCGAAACGCACTGCCTGTTTGCTAGTTGAGAAGGCTTCCCTGCAGTTCGGCGCGCAGGTCCGGGGTCAGGACACTGCCCGCACGATCCACCAGAAGAGCCATCTCGTAGCCCACGAGGCCGATGTCGCACTCCGGGTGCGCCAGCACCGCGAGGGACGATCCGTCGGAGACGGACATGAGGAACAGGAATCCCCGGTCCATCTCGACCACGGTCTGGTTCACGGCGCCACCCTCGAAGATGCGGGAGGCACCGGCGGTCAGCGAGGTCAGTCCGGAGGCCACGGCCGCCAGCTGATCGGCGCGGTCGCGCGGAAATCCGTCGGACATCGCCAGAAGAAGGCCGTCGGCGGAGACCACCACCGTGTGCGACACCCCGGGGGTGTTGTCCACGAAATTGGTGATCAACCAGTTCAGGTTCTGTGCCGCCTGGCTCATCGGGCTCACACTAACGCTCCTGGTCATAGCTGTTACTTGACTGCTCAGTACCCGCGCTGCGTCCCTGCTGGACACCCCGCCGCAGGTTGCTCAACCTGCCGCGGACGTCCTCCGGAGCGCGGGAGACCTGGGGGCCGCCCTGCGGGGTCGTCTCCGCTGCGCCCTCGACCAGGTTGGCCTTGGGCACGCGCCGAGGGAGACCGGACGGGGTGACCCCGCCCGCCTTCGGCTCACGGAGTTTGGCGGCCTGCTGCCAGCGCTCGTCGTTGCCCGAGCGCCAACCCGTGCCACCGTCCTGGTCCTGCTCCGCCGCCGCGGCCTGCCGCTGACGCTGCGGCCGCTGCTCGAAGAGGGACCCGGAGGACTCCGCTTCCTGCTGTGCCGACTGCCACTGCTGCTGGCTGCCGCGTCGCGGCAGGCCCGCTCCGGTCATTTCGTGACCGGTGTCGGCAGCGGCGCCCGGACGGTCGAAGCCTACGCGCTCCGCGGCCGGTTCGGGGACGGCCTGGGATTCCGATTCAGTCCCGTAATCCTGCTGGTAGGCAGCCGGATACGTGTTCTGTTCGGGCCACTCGGCCTGCCCCGACTGGGCTTCGTAGCCTCCGTCGTAGCTCTGAGTGCTCGACTGCTGGTCCGGGTAGCCGTCTTCCGTATAGGCGTAGTCCTGCTGCGGGTACGCCTCGTACCCCTGCTGCGTGCCCTGTCCGTCGTACGCGGGTTCGTAACCCTGCTCGGACTGCTGCTCGTAGCCCTGGTACGGCTGGTAGCCGTGCTCAGGCTGAGGTTCCGGATAGTCCTGGCCGCCCTGGTCGGCGTAGCCCTGCTCGTCCTGCGGGAAGCCGACCTGGGCCTCCAGGGCGGCACGGCGCTCCTCGCGGCCGAGCGAACGCCCGACCGGGTCGAGGCCGCGCCCCTCGCCGGCCTGCTCGTAGCGCGAGTCGTCGAAGCCGAGCTCCGCGGCCGTGCGCATCGGGGCGGCCTGCTGGGCCTTCTGCTCCGGAATGATCTGCGAGACCGTGAAGTCGTCGTCCGGGATGCCCTCGCCACCGCCACCGTGCGTGATGGCGTCGGGAAGCATGATCAGCGAGGTGGTGCCCGCCGCCTCGCCCGAGGGGCGCAGCTGGACGCGGATGTTGTGGCGGTCCGCCAGCCGGCCGACCACGAACAGACCCATGCGCTGCGAGATCGCGGCGTCCACGGTCGGCGGGTTGGCGAGCTTGTGGTTGATGTCCGCGAAGTCCTCGGCGGTGAGGCCGATTCCCTTGTCGTGGATCTCGACCATCACGCGGCCGTCGGGCAGGCGGGTGGCGTTGACGCGGACCTTGGTCTGCGGGGAGGAGAACGTGGTGGCGTTCTCCAGCAGCTCGGCGAGCAGGTGCACGAGGTCGGTCACGGCCTGGCCGTGGATCTCGGCCTCGGAGACACCGGAGAGCTCGATGCGCTCGTACTGCTCCACCTCGGAGGAGGCGGCGCGCAGCACGTCCACGAGGGGCACCGGCTGGTCCCAGCGGCGGCCCGGCTCCTCACCCGCGAGGATGAGGAGGTTCTCGCCGTTGCGGCGCATACGGGTGGCCAGGTGGTCCAGGCGGAAGAGGTTCTCCAGCTGGTCCGGGTCGGCCTCGTTGTTCTCCAGGTCGGTGATGAGGGTCAGCTGGCCCTCGATCAGCGACTGGTTGCGCATGGAGAGGTTCGTGAAGATCGCGTTGACGTTGCCTCGCAGGAGCGCCTGCTCGGCGGCGAGCCGGACCGCTTCCCGGTGGACCTGGTCGAAGGCGCGGGCGACCTCGCCGATCTCGTCCTGGGAGTCGATCGGGATCGGCGGGACACGGGTGTCGACCTTGCCCGGGTCGGTGCGCGAGAGCTGGTCGACGAGCGACGGCAGGCGCTGCTCGGCGATGTCGAAGGCGGCGGTGCGCAGGCGGCCCATCGCACGGCCCATCTGGCGGGCCATCATGCCGGCCAGGATGAAGGCGGCGAGCAGGGCCACGACCACGATGGCGCCGTTGGTGATGGCGTCGGCGCGGGCGTCGTCGGAGACCGCCACGGCGTCGTTGACGGCCTTCTCGAGGAGTTCCTTCTCGACCTCGTCGTAGCCGTCGAACTTGGACGTGGCGGCGAACTGCCACGCCGCCGGCGTGGTGCCGCCGTCGATGACCTTCTTCTTGGGCTCGCCGCTGGCGATCGCCTCGGTCATGCCGGTCAGGATCGACTTGTTGATCGGCGAGACGGGCGGGGTCTTGAAGGGGGTGCCGGCCTGCTCGGCGGCGGCCTTGGCCTCGGCGAGCTTGGCGGCGCCCTCCTCGGACTTCTTCGCCATGACCGTCTTCAGACGGTTCACGTCCTCCTCGGTACCCGCCGCGACGTACTCGCCGATGGCGATTTCCTCGAGGTAGGCGTAGGAGGAGAAGGCGACGAGCTGGGCCTTGCGGGTGTTCTCGTCGTTGCTCGGGCGTACGAGCAGGTGCGTGCCGACGGAGCGCTGGAGCGAGTTCGCCGCCTTGGCCAGCTGGATCGCGTAGACCATGCGGCCGTACGAGGTCACGTTGCCGGTGCCGAGACCGAGCTCGTTGGCGAACTGCATCAGGTAGTGCTGGACGGTGACGTAGCCCTCTTCGGTCGGGATGGGGCCGAACGAAGCGGGCGGGTTCTTCTTGGGGCTCTCGATCCCGGCCTGGTACGCCGTCTGGCGGACGTCCGTCAGCTTGGGCTCCTCCGCGCGGAAGAGCTCCAGACGCCGCTCCAGGCCCTCGTTCTCGGGCAGGTCCTGGACGGCCTTGTCGAACTTCTCCTTGGCCGCGGTGGTCGCCGCGTAGGCCTTGGTGACCTTGTCGTCCTTGGTCAGGCCGTTCAGGAGCGGCTCGGCGGTCAGGTCACGCTCGTTGAGCAGTGCCTGGCTGTACTCCGAGGCGGCCTGGACGACCCGGGCTATCCGCTCGGCGTCCTTGGCCTCGTTCCACGTGTCGATGGAGCCCTTCACCTGGAACCCGCCCATGACCAGGCCCACGAGGGCCGGCACGAGCAGGATGGCGTTCAGACGGGTCGGCACGCGCCAGTTGCGGGGAGAGAACCTGCTGGTGCTCCCGCTCTTCACAGGCGGTTCCACGGGCACGTCGGCGGGCGACGTGGCCGCTCGCGGCGGCGGGGTGAAGTTGCCGCGCGCGGGTTCATCCGCGGGGCTTGCGTTGCTTCGCCTCACTCGACCAACAACCTCTCGGCGGTGCTACTAGCTAGTTCGTTGAATTCCAGCACGGTTGACGGCCCTGTTCCAAACAGTTGAAATCCGTGAGTCTTGGAGACTTATGCCTCACATAAACCGGACATAAAGAGCGTCCTGCGGCAAAAGCCGGGGTGGTTGTGAGCACAGCGGCACCGGCTGAACGCATCCCGTTGCCAACCGCCTTCAATTCTCTGTCGAAACGTTATGAACGACAGGGGCGGGCCGTGTCATACGACACAGCCCGCCCCTCCCGTGCGGCAGTTGAAGCCGCCCTGCTGCCTGCGCCGCTACTTGAGCCGCGCCATGAGGGCGTGCTCGACGAGCGTGATCAGCGCGCTCTTGGCGTCCGCGCGGTGGCGGGCGTCCGTGGTGATGATGGGGGCGCCGGGGCCGATCTGCAGGGCCTCGCGGACCTCCTCCGGCGTGTAGGGCTGGTGTCCCTCGAAGCCGTTGAGCGCGACGACGAAGGGCAGGCCGCTGTTCTCGAAGTAGTCGACCGCGGGGAAGCAGTCGGCGAGACGGCGCGTGTCGACGAGCACGATCGCACCGATCGCGCCGCGGACGAGGTCGTCCCACATGAACCAGAAGCGGTCCTG
>NZ_MQUR01000195.1 GCF_001953875.1 Streptomyces amritsarensis | reverse complement strand
GCCGCGGAGGCTGACGGCGACCGCCGCGGCCGCCGCCACTCCGGCGGCCACCGAGACGGGTGCGTTGATGAATCCGTCGGGCACATGCATGGAGTGGACTCCGCTTTCTTTCACGGCCTTTAACCGTTCAAGAATAGTGCCCAGTTGCAAACCATTGGCAAGAGCGGGTGCATCACAAATAGCCGCGCGCGTTTTCGTGGGAATGTGCGAGGCTGGATGGCAAACGGACGGATATGTTCCGATTCGAGGAGTCTGGTCGATGTCAGCCACCGCCGAGAATCTCCCAGCGACCGCGACCGCGGCCCCCGTCGAAGAGCGGGTCCGCGCCCGTGTGATCACGGACGACCCCCTCTACCGGGCGATCCCCGTCGCTCTGCGCTTCACCCCCGCCGAGCCGCTGGCCGTACGGATCGTCTTCCCCGCCGACCTCTCCCCCGAGGGCACCGACAACGAGTGGGTCTTCCCCCGGGCCCTGCTGGAGGCTGGCCTCCAGGCGCCGACGGGGACCGGGGACGTACGCATCTGGCCCTGCGGCCGCGTCCAGGCGGTCGTCGAGTTCCACTCCCCCGAGGGCGTCGCGGTGGTCCAGTTCGACATCGCCGCGCTGCGCCGCTTCCTCCGGCGCACATACGCCGCCACCGCCACCCGTTAGGCGCAACGGGCCCGGCCCCGTACCCCCGGTGACGGGGGTACGGGGCCGGGCTGCTCGCAGCGCGTCGGTCAGGCGTTGACCAGCTCGCGGTCCTTGTCCGGACCCTCGCCCTCCGCGGACTCGGTGGCGAGGTGCCTGCGCAGGCTCTCGCCCTCCACGTCCACGTTCGGCAGCACCCGGTCCAGCCACGTGGGCAGCCACCAGGCCTTGTGCCCGAGCAGGGCGAGCACCGCCGGGACGATGGCCATGCGGACCACGAAGGCGTCGAAGAAGACGGCGACGGCCAGGCCGAAGCCGATCATCTTGACCATCTGGTCGCTGGCCCCCATGAAGCCGGCGAAGACGGCGATCATGATGACCGCGGCGGCCACGACGACCCGGGCGCTGTACTGGAAGCCGGTCACGACCGCCTGCCCCGGACGCTCGCCGTGGACGTACGCCTCCCGCATGCGGGTGACGAGGAAGACCTCGTAGTCCATGGCCAGGCCGAAGACCACGCCGACCATGAAGATCGGCATCATCGACATGATCGGACCGGTCTGCTCCACGCCGAAGACCGAGCCGAGCCAGCCCCACTGGAAGACCGCGACGACCGCGCCGAGGGCCGCGACGACCGACAGCAGGAAGCCGAGGGCCGCCTTGAGCGGGACCAGGATCGAACGGAAGACGAGCATCAGCAGCAGGAAGGCGAGGCCGACGACGAGCGCCAGGTAGGGCAGCAGCGCGTCGTTCATCTTCTGCGAGAAGTCGATGTTCATCGCGGTGGCGCCGGTGACGAGGACGTCGTCGCCGCTGCCGTCGCGGATCTCGCGGACCAGTTCCTCGGTGTGCGTGGAGGACGGGCGGTCCTTCGGGATCACGGTGATCACCGAGGCGTCCCCGGCCTCGTTGGGGGTCGGCGGCATGACCGCGGCGACGCCCTCCAGGCCCTTGATCCGGTCGACGGTGGAGTCCGCGAGGGCCTTGTCCCCGTCGACGACCACCATCAGCGGACCGTTGAAGCCCGGGCCGAAGCCCTCGGACAGCAGGTCGTACGCCTGGCGCTGGGTGGTGGAGACCGGCTGGGCGCCGTCGTCCGGCAGGCCCATCTCCAGCTTGCCCGCCGGGACGGCGATGACGCCGAGGCCGATCACACCGGCCAGCAGCACCATGACGGGGCGGCGCAGGACGAAGCGGGCCCAGCGGGTGCCGCCGTTGGCCTTCTTCTCGGAAGCGGGCCTGCCCTTGCCGAACAGCTTGCTCTTCTCGCCGGCCGGCAGGACCTTCTTGCCCGCGAAGCCGAGGATGGCCGGGACCAGGGTCAGTGCGACGAGCACGGCGATGACCACGGTGCCCGCGGCGGCGACGCCCATCTTCGTCAGCATCGGGATGTTGACGACGGCCAGGCCCACGAGGGCGATGACCACGGTCAGACCGGCGAAGACGACGGCGGATCCGGCGGTTCCGGTGGCCCGGCCCGCTGCCTCGTCGCGGTCGCGGCCCTCGGCGAGCTCCGCGCGGTAGCGGGAGACGATGAAGAGGGCGTAGTCGATGCCGACCG
>NZ_MQUR01000198.1:927-2110 GCF_001953875.1 Streptomyces amritsarensis | reverse complement strand
ACAACCTCCCCGCCACCAGCCTCGCCTGGGGACTCTGGGACACGAGCACCGGCAGCATGGCCGCCCAGTTCTCGGAATCCGACATGAAGCGGTGGGCCGACAAGGGCATCCTTCCGCTGACCCCCGAACGCGGCATGGAGCTGTTCGACGCGGCTCTCGGCTCCGGTCAACCAGCGCTGGTGCCGATCGAGTTGGACCTCCAGACGCTGCGCGCCCCGGAGGCGCCGGCGCCGGCCCTGCTGCGCACGCTGGTGCGCGCGCCGCGCCGCAGGGCCGCCGCGGCCACCGGTTCCTCCTGGGCCGAGCGCACCGCCGCGCTCGCCCCGGCCGAACGCCGTCGGGCCGCGCTGGAACTCGTCCGGGCCACCGTCGCCGCCGTCCTCGGCCTCGCGGGACCGTCCGCGGTCAACGACAGCGGGCCGTTCGCGCAGTTGGGCATGGACTCCCTGACCGGCATGGAGCTGCGGCGCAGGCTGGCCTCGGACAGTGGCGTCGCCGTGCCCGCGACGGCCGTCTTCGACCACCCCACGCCGGCCGCGCTCACGGACTTCGTCGTCGCCGAGCTCGGCAAGATCGCCGGGGAGGCCGCGGCCCGGTCGGTGCAGCAGGCCGCGAACGGATCCGGGGACGGCTCCGGCGGCGGCCAGGACGACCCGGTCGTGATCGTCGGCATGGCCTGCCGCTACCCCGGCGACACCCGCTCCCCCGACGACCTGTGGCGGCTCGTCGCCGACGGCACCGACGCCATCGGCCCCTTCCCCACCAACCGCGACTGGGACGTCGACGACCTCTACGACCCGGACCCCGCCCAGGCAGGCAAGAGCTACACCCGGCACGGCGGCTTCCTCTACGACGCCGACCGCTTCGACGCCGAGTTCTTCGGGATCAGTCCGCGCGAGGCGTACGCGATCGACCCGCAGCAGCGCCTGCTCCTGGAGACCGCCTGGGAGAGCTTCGAGCACGCCGGCATCGACCCGGCCACCCTGCGCGGCAGCCGGACCGGGGTGTTCGTCGGCTCCATGTACGACGACTACGCCTCCCGGCTGTCGGCGGTACCGGTCGAGTACGAGGGATATCTGAGCACGGGCAGCGCCGGCAGTGTCGCCTCCGGGCGGCTGTCCTACACCTTCGGGCTGGAAGGCCCGGCCATCACCGTCGACACGGCCTGCTCCTCCTCGCTGGT
>NZ_MQUR01000198.1:0-893 GCF_001953875.1 Streptomyces amritsarensis | reverse complement strand
GTCATGGCCATGCACCACGGCACCCTCCCCCGCACCCTGCACGTCGACGCCCCGACCCCGCACGTGGACTGGTCGAGCGGCGCGGTCTCACTGCTGACCGAGGCGACCCCGTGGCCGCAGACGGACCGGCCCCGCCGGTCCGCGGTCTCCTCCTTCGGCATCAGCGGCACCAACGCCCACGTCATCCTCGAGCAGGCCCCCGCCACCGCACCCGAACCGGCCCGCGAAACGGCGGTTCCCTCCCCGCTGCCGTGGGTGCTCTCCGCCCGCGGTACGGACGGCCTGCGCGCCCAGGCCGCGCTGTTGCGGCGTTCGGCCGCCGACGCCGGCGCGGACGGCGCCTTCGGCCTCCCGCACCTGGACATCGGACACGCGCTGGCCACCACACGGGCCGCGCTCCCGGACCGTGCCGTCGTCCTCGCCGACGACCCGGCCGCGCTGCTGGCCGGCCTGGACGCGCTGGCCCGCGGTGAATCCGCGCCGCAACTGGTGACCGGGGACCCGGACGGGGCGGCCGGGACCCACGGACTGGCCTTCCTCTTCACCGGGCAGGGCAGTCAGCGTGCCGGCATGGGCCGGGAGCTGTACGCCACCCATCCCGTCTACGCCCGCGCCTTCGACGAGGTCTGCGCGCGGATGGACGTCCACCTGGGCCGGTCGCTCAAGGAGCTGATCCTCGCCGAGGAGGGGAGCGAGCAGGCCGCGCTCCTGGACCGGACGCAGTACACCCAGCCCGCGCTGTTCGCCGTCGAGGTGGCGCTGTTCCGGCTGGTGGAGCACTACGGGCTGACCCCCGACCACCTGCTCGGCCATTCGGTGGGCGAGCTGGCCGCCGCGCACGTCGCCGGCGTCCTCTCCCTCGACGACGCCTGCAAACTCGTCGCCACCCGCGG
>NZ_MQUR01000167.1 GCF_001953875.1 Streptomyces amritsarensis | reverse complement strand
ATAAGCGGAGCGGGCCGCCCCTGGGTGGGGGCGGCCCGCTCCGGGAGGACGGGGGTCAGATGCCCAGGTCCTTGATGATCTTGGCTACGTGGCCCGTCGCCTTCACGTTGTAGAAGGCGTGCTCGACCTTGCCCTCCTCGTCCACGACCACCGTGGAGCGGATGACGCCCGTCACCGTCTTGCCGTACAGCTTCTTCTCGCCGAACGCCCCGTACGCCGCCAGCGTCTCCTTCTCCGGGTCGCCGACCAGGGTGACCTTCAGGTGCTCCTTCTCGCGGAACTTCGCCAGCTTCTCCGGCTTGTCCGGGGAGACGCCGATGACGTCGTAGCCGGCCGTGGCCAGGACGTCCAGATTGTCCGTGAAGTCACAGGCCTGCTTCGTGCAGCCCGGCGTCAGGGCGGCGGGGTAGAAGTACACGATGACCTTGCGGCCCTTGTGGTCGGCGAGCGAGACCTCGTTGCCGTCCGCGTCGGGCAGGGTGAAGGCGGGGGCGGTGTCGCCCGGCTGGAGTCGCTCGCTCATCTGACAGTCTCCTCGGGAGGGGATCGGTACGTCACGAGACTAAGCTGACAGACTGTTCACGGCGGACTACGCCCCACACGATCACGACCACGACGACGGAGGCAGCGCGGTGTCGGAAGCCAGGACCCCCGCACAGATCGAGGCGGACATCGTCCGCCGCCGCGAGCAGCTCGCCGAGACGCTCGACGAGATCGGCGTGCGCATGCACCCGCAGACGATCATCGGGGACGCGCGGGCCCGGGTCGCCTCGACCGTCGACCAGACCGCGGGGCGGGCCTTCGCCACGGTGAACCGCGTCGTGACGGACGTGCGGGACGGCCTGCGCCACGAGGACGGGTCCCCGCGCCTGGAGCGCGTCGTGCCCGTCGCGCTGCTCGCGGTCGGCGTCGTCGGCCTGCTCGTCGTCTCGGCGCGCCGCAGGCGCGGATGACCCTGCACGGCACGGGACGGGTGCGGGCAGGTAGGTTCGTGGCGTGAGCGAGAACACCACCCACGACAAGCTGCCCATCCGCATGCTGCACGACCGCGTGCTCGTGAAGTCCGACCTGCCCGAGGGCGAGCGGCGCTCCGGCGGCGGCATCCTGATTCCGGCGACCGCCGCCGTGGGCAAGCGGCTGGCCTGGGCCGAGGTCGTCGCGGTCGGGCAGAACGTACGGACCGTCGAGCCCGGGGACCGCGTGCTGTACGACCCCGAGGACCGCGCCGAGGTCGAGGTGCGCGGGGCGACGTACGTGCTGATGCGCGAGCGGGACCTGCACGCCGTGGCCGCGGAGCGGCTGGAGGGGTCGGACGACTCCACCGGGCTCTACCTCTGAGCCTCCGGGGCCTGCGAGCCTCTGGGGCGAACGCATGGCAGAAGGGCCGGTGGCCGAGGTCACCGGCCCTTTTCGCTGCCTTTTGCTACGGTGGGGGAGAACCCGACGAGACGCGCCGTACCGGGTACGACAAGACGACGCACCCCGTATCGCTCGATGTCTCGGAGGTGCCGTCATGGCCTGGGTTCTTCTTCTCCTCGCCGGTCTGCTCGAAGTCGGCTGGTCGATCGGCATGAAGTTCACCGACGGCTTCACCCGGCTGTGGCCCAGTGTGTTCACGGGTGCCGGGATCGTGGCCAGCATGGTGCTGCTGTCCTACGCCGCGAAGACCCTGCCCATCGGCACGGCGTACGGGGTGTGGGTGGGCATCGGCGCCGCCGGTGCGGCCGTGCTCGGCATGGCGGTGCTGGGTGAGCCCGTCACCGCCGCCCGGATCTTCTTCATCTGTCTGCTGCTGGTCGCCGTGGTGGGGCTGAAGGCGACCTCCGGTCACTGATCCCGCTCATTCCAGGAACGCGGACGGCGGGCGGGGGCCGCCGAACGTTCCGCCGCCGTCCCAGCCGCCCCCGCCCGTGCCCGTACCGCCCTGGGTGCCGGCGGTGGTGCCGCCCTCGTCGCCCTGACCGGTGCCGCCGTCGTCCTGGCCGCCCTGGGTGCGGCCCGCGGTGTCCTGGCCGCCTTGCGTCTGCCCGCCGCTGTTGCGGCCGCCGCCGTCCTGGCCCGCGTTGTCCCGGCCGCCCTGGGTGCGGCCACCGTCGCCCTGCCCGCCGTTGTCCTGGCCGCCGGACGGCGGGGTCGGCCGCCGGGGAGGGGAGGGGGTGTCGTCGCCGGGTGTCTCCTGCGGCGGCTGCGACTGCCAGGAGGGCGGCGTCGGGAGCTGTGCGGCGCCCGGCTGGAGTTCGAGGTCGAAGTCGACGGGGTCGGTGCCCTCCAGGGCGGTCTTCGTGTACGAGGCCCAGATCCGGGCGGGGTAGCCGCCACCGCCGATGCGGGGCTCGCCGAGGGCCCCGTACAGCGATTCCAGGGTGCCGGTGTCCGGGTCCTGGCCCATCATCGCGACGACGGTGACCAGGTTCGGGGTGTAGGCGGCGAACCAGGCCGAGCGGTCGAGTTCGCCGGTGCCGGTCTTGCCCGCGGCCGGGTGTCCGGCGGCGAGGGCCGCCGTGCCGGTGCCGTTGTCCACGACGCTGACCAGCATGGACGTGGTGGTGTCGGCGGCTTCGCGGCTGATGGCCTGGACGGGGGTGCGTTCGGGCAGGGGGATCGTGTCGTCGCCCTTCGCGATCTCCTCCAGGAAGGTGTAGGGGGTGCGGCGGCCGTGGTCGGCGAGGGTCGCGTACGCCTGGGTCATGTCGAGGACGCTGGCCTGGAGGGTGCCGAGCGCCATGGCCGGGCCGACCACGAAGTTCGGGGTGTCCTGCGGGATGCCGAGGTCGATGGCGGTCTTCTTGACCTTGGCGGTGCCGACGTCGACGGCCATCTGCGCGTACACGGCGTTCACGGAGAGGTCGGTGGCGGTGGTGACGGTGATGTTGCCGTAGGAGACCTGGCCCTCGTTCTCCGGGGCGAAGCGGATCCGGCCGCCGACGACGGGGCGCTTGTTGTCGCCGTTGTAGACGGTGTTCGGGGTGATCCTGCGACCGTCCTGGGTGCGGGAGCCGTTCTCGACGGCGGCCGCGAAGACGAACGGCTTGAAGGTGGAGGCGACCTGGTAGTCGTGGCGGGTCGCGTTGTTCACGTACTGCCTGGTGTAGTCGACGCCGCCGTACATGGCGACGACCTTGCCGGTGGCCGGGTCGATGGAGACCCCGCCGGCCCGGACCACCCGGTCCGCCGTGCGCGCCTGGGGGTCGAGCCTGCTCAGCATCTGGTCGTCGACGGCCTCGACGAAGTCGGCCTGGCGGCGCCGGTCGATGGTGGTCCGGATGCGGTAGCCGCCCTCGGCGAGGGTCTTGTCGTCGAGGATCTCGCGGTCGAGGATGAACCCCTTGACCGCTTCGACGAGGTAGCCGCGCTGGCCGGACAGGCCTGCCGCGGCCCGGACCTTGCCGGGCTCGGGGAACTGCGTGGCCGCGCGCTCGGCGGCGGGCAGCCAGCCCTTCTTGACCATGCCGTCGAGGACGTAGTGCCAGCGGGCGAGGGCGCGGGCGCGGCTCTGCGGGTGGGAGACGACGTCGAAGGCGCTGGGGGAGTTGAGCAGGGTGGCCAGGTAGGCGCCCTCGGCGGTGGTGAGGCTGCCGACGTCCTTGCCGTAGTACGCCTGGGACGCGGCCTGGATGCCGTAGGCGTTGCGCCCGAAGTAGCTGGTGTTCAGGTATCCCTCAAGGATGTACGCCTTGGACTTTTCGCGACCGAGTTTGATCGCGATGAAGAACTCCTTGGCCTTGCGTTTGATCGTCTGTTCCTGGCCCAGGTAGTAGTTCTTGACGTACTGCTGGGTGATCGTCGAACCGGACTGGGTGCCCTTGCCGGTGGCCGTGTTCCACGCGGCGCGGACCATCGCCTTGGGGTCCACCGCCCGTTCGGAGTAGAAGTCCCGGTCCTCCGCGGCCAGTACGGCCTCCTGGACGGTCAGCGGGATCTGCGAGAGGGGCACGTTGACGCGGTTGACCTCGCCGTCGCGGGCGAGCTGGGAGCCGTCGGAGTACAGGTAGACGTTGGACTGTGCGGTCGCGGCCGCGTTGGCCGGCGGGATGTCGACCAGCAGGTAGCCGGCCACGAGGCCGCCGCCGACCAGGAGGGCGAGGAGCAGTACGGCGCCGAGGGCCGTGCGCCAGGTGGGGAGGAGCCGGCGCCGTCCGGTCCGCCCGCGGCGGTCCTCGGCGCCCGGTCCGCCGCCGGGCCCGCCGGGCGGTCCGCCGCCCGGTCCGCCGGGCGGGGTGTCCGGGTCTCGAGGGGTCCAGCCCGCGGGTGGTGACTGGTCGCTCATCTCCAGGACTCCTCGACGCTGTTCGAAATATCCACTTCTGTACCTCATGGTGTCTACCCGATGGCCGGTCACCGCCGCCCTGGACGGGGGTAAATCGGTCGCGTGGCTCGCCCCTCCGCACTAAGCTCGCGCGCTTTGGCCGACCTGGCCGACCTGGCCGACGTAGGAACGACGTGGAAAACGGAGGGGATACGGTGCGCCAGAGAGTGCGCCAGAGCGTGGGGCAGAGCGCGGGCCGCCGAGTGGGCCTCTACGCGGCGGTCGCGGCCGGCGGATTCCGGCGCTACGCCACCTACGGGACGGCGACCGCGGCCGGGGTGTTCACCAACACCGTCTTCGGGTTCATCGTCGCGTTCACGTACATCGCCCTGTGGGACCAGCGCCCGGGCCTCGGCGGTTACGACCAGTCCCAGGCCCTCACCTTCGTCTGGGTGAGCCAGTCGCTGCTGGCCGCAGGGGCGTTGATCGGCGGCGGGTTCCAGGAGGAGCTCCAGGAGCGGGTCCGCACGGGCGACATCGCCGTCGACCTGTACCGGCCCGCGGACCTCCAGATGTGGTGGCTCGCGGCCGACCTGGGCCGCGCCGCCTTCCAACTGCTGGGGCGCGGGCTGGTCCCGCTCGCGGCGGGGGCGCTCGCCTTCCGGCTGGCGCTGCCCTGGGACCCGTGGCGCTGGCTGCTGTTCCTGGTCTCCGTCGGGCTCGGGCTGGTGGTGAGCTTCGCGCTGCGCTACCTGCTGGGGCTGCTGGCCTTCTGGCTGCTGGACGGGGCCGGGATCAACCTGATGGCGACCGTCGTCTCGATCTTCTTCTCGGGGATGCTGCTGCCGCTGACCGTCTTCCCGGGAGCCTTCGGCGAGTTCGTGCGCGTACTGCCGTGGGCGGCGATGCTCCAGGTGCCGCTGGACGTGCTGCTGGGCGAGCACTCGGGGGCCGGGACCGCGGCCGGCGCGCTGGCCTTCCAGGCCGGTTGGGTCCTCGTACTGCTGGGCATCGGACGGCTGTTGCAGTCGGCGGGGACGCGGAAGGTGGTGGTCCAGGGTGGCTGACGTGGCTGACGTGGCTGAGGCGGCGGGGGCGGCCGGACCGCTACGGCAGCGGGAGTTCACGGACCTGGAGGTGCCCCCGGCGCGCGGCGGGGTCCGGGAGGGGCTGCGGGGCTACGGCCTGATCGTCGCCATGTGGATCCGGTCGACGATGACCTACCGGACGTCCTTCGCCCTGGAGACGCTGGGCAACGCGGCGATCACGCTGCTGGACTTCGCCGCGATCTACATCATGTTCTCGCACGTGGACGCCCTCGGCGGTTTCACCCTGCCGGAGGTGGCCCTGCTGTACGGGTCCTGCTCGGCCTCGCTGGGGCTGGCGGGCCTGCTGCTGGGGAACACCGACCGGATCGGCGCCCGGATCCGCGACGGTTCGCTCGACACCATGCTGGTGCGGCCGGTGCCGCTGCTCGCGCAGGTCGCGGCCGACCGCTTCGCGCTGCGTCGGATGGGCCGGATCGCGCAGGGGCTGGGGCTGCTGGGGTGGGCGCTGTGGTCGCTGGAGGTGGACTGGACGGCCGGGAAGGTGCTGCTGGTGCCCGTGATGGTGCTGGCCGGTGCGGCGATCTTCGCGGCGGTGATGGTGGCCGGGGCGGCCTTCCAGTTCATCGCCGGGGACGCGGCGGAGGTGCAGAACTCCTTCACCTACGGCGGCTGCACCATGCTGCAGTACCCGCCGACGATCTTCGCGACGGAGCTGCTGCGCGCGGTGACCTTCATCGTCCCGCTGGCCTTCGTCAACTGGCTGCCCGCGCTGTACGTGCTGGGGCGGCCCGATCCGCTGGGACTGCCGGGGTGGGCCGCGTTCCTGAGCCCGCTGGTGGCCCTCGCGGTGTTCGTCCCCGCGTCGCTGGCCTGGCGCGCGGGAGTCCGTTCGTACCGGAGCACGGGGAGCTGAGCCGTGGTGGACGATGCACTGATCTCGCTGGACGGGGTCGAGAAGGTCTTCGACGTACGGCGCCGGGTGGGCCTGATGCGCCGCGAGAAACGCCAGGTCAGGGCGGTGGACGGGATCAGCTTCACGGTCGCGCGGGGTGAGGTGGTCGGCTACATCGGGCCCAACGGGGCCGGGAAGTCCACCACCATCAAGATGCTGACCGGGATCCTCACCCCGAGCGGCGGCCGGCTGCGGGTCGCGGGCATCGACCCGGCCCGGGAGCGGGTGCGTCTCGCGCAGCGGATCGGGGTGGTCTTCGGGCAGCGCACCACGCTGTGGTGGGACCTGCCGCTGAAGGACTCGTACGGGCTGATGCGGCGGATGTACCGGGTGCCGAGGGCGCGGTTCGAGGAGAACCTGGAGCGGTGCGTGGACCGCCTCGACCTGGGCGAACTGCTCGACGTGCCCGTACGCCAGCTGTCGCTCGGGCAGCGGATGCGCGGGGACATCGCGGCGGCCCTGCTGCACGATCCGGACGTGCTGTACCTGGACGAGCCGACGATCGGGCTCGACGTGGTGAGCAAGGCGAAGGTGCGGGGATTCCTGCGGCAGTTGAACGAGGAGCGCGGCACGACGGTGCTGCTGACCACGCACGACCTCCAGGACATCGAGCAGCTCTGCGAGCGGGTGATGGTGATCGACCACGGGCGGCTGATGTACGACGGGGCGCTCGGCGGGCTGCACGCGGCCGGGTCGGCGGGGGAGAGCGAGCGGACGCTGGTGGTGGACCTGGAACGGGAGCTGGCGCCGATCAGTGTGCCGGGGGCGCGGGTGGTGAAGGTGGAGGGCCCCCGGCAGTGGCTGGCGTTCCCGGCGGGTGCGTCGGCGGCGCCGCTGGTGTCGGCGGTGGCTGCGCAGTACCCGCTGGTGGACCTGTCGGTGCGGGAGCCGGACATCGAGGACGTGATCGCGCGGATGTACGCGGGGCGGGGCTGACGTCCCGGGCCGGCCCTCGGGGGTGCTCTCAGGGTTCGGTCGGGGACGGTCTCAGGGGCCGGACCATACAACTCCCGCACGCCCGTGCATAGTCTGGGCGCATGAGTGACGAGCGGCCGGAGAAGCCGTTGCCGGAGTTGAGGGCGTCGGATGCCGACCGGGACCGGGTGGTGGAGCGTCTTCGGGACGCCGTCGCCGAGGGCCGGCTCGACATGGAGGAGTTCGAGGAGCGGCTGGAGGCGGCGTACAAGTCCCGTACGTACGCGGAACTGGAACCGCTGACGGCGGACCTGCCGGCGGCCCCCGGCCCGGCGGCCGCCACGCCGGCGCCGGCGGGCACCGCCTGGCAGGGCCGGATCGGCGGGTCCGGCTCGTCGGCTCTGGCTGTCGCCGTGATGTCGGGCTTCCAGCGCAAGGGACGGTGGACGGTCCCGGCCCGCTTCGACGCGGTGGCGTTCTGGGGCGGTGGCGAGCTGGACCTGCGCGAGGCGGACTTCGCGCAGCGGGAGGTGGTGATCAACTGCGTCGCGATCATGGGCGGCATCGAGATCACGGTGCCGCCGGGGGTGGACGTGGACGTACGGGGCTTCGGCTTCATGGGCGCCTTCGACCAGCGCGACAGCCCGGGCCCGACACGGCCGGGCGCTCCGCGGGTGGTGGTGACGGGCTTCGCCTTCTGGGGCGGCGTGGAGGTCAAGATCAAGAACCCCAAACGCCCCCCGGGCGGCCCGTCGCTCCGCAAGGAACTCTGACGCCCCGCCCGGCTCCCGCCGGGGTGCCTGGGCCCCCAGCCCCTGGCCGGGGGCGGCCGACGGGTGCGGTGGCTCAGGCGGGGAGGTGCTTCCCGCCCCAGGGCGGCCGGTTGCCGGTGCTTCGGCGGGGCGGTGGTTCCTGGCCGGGGGTCTGCGGGGTCGGTGTTTCGGCGGGGCGGGGGTTCCTGGCCGGGTGGTGGCTGCGGGTGCCAGTGCCCCTGCGGCGCCGGAGTTCCTGGCGCGGGGTGGTGTCCGGTGGGGTGTTTCGGCGGGGCGGGGGTGGTTCTGTGTGGTGCGGTGCCCCGCCGGAATGTCTCCTCGGCTCGGCGCGTGCGGCCTTGTCGCGGCCAGGCGG
>NZ_MQUR01000175.1 GCF_001953875.1 Streptomyces amritsarensis | reverse complement strand
TCGGCGGCAAGCAGATTCTCTGACCGAGGACCCGGCCGCGCCGCTGAACCGGCGGCGCGGCCCGGGAGCCGGATAGCGGCTGCCGGCCGCTACCCGGCTCGCCGGCCGCCCCTCTTCCCGCACTCACCGACCGGAGGCCGCAGCCGTGGAAGACCCCCTGTCACTCCGGGCCCTGCCCAGCTGGTTTGTCGTCCTGCCCGACACCGACGCGGCCGCCGCGGTCGCCGCCGCCGCGCTCGCCCACGGCGCCCAGGCACTGCCGCACCGGTCCGGGCGCCCCTGGCTGGTGGGGCGCTGGGCACCCCCCAGCATCGTGGTGGGCGACTGCCGGGGGACCCGCGTCGCCGTGCTCGGCGAACACTCCGTTACCGCCGAAGCCGCCCGGCGCGCGGCCGAGGCCGCCGAGGAGTCATCGCTGTCGGCGCTCGACCGCGTCAGCGCCCGCTGGGCCGGCAGCCTCCACCTCGTGGCCAGCCGAAGCGGGCGGGTCCGGATCCGGGGCGGCGTCGTCGGCATGAGGCGGGTGTTCTTCACCGATGCCGCCCTCCCCGCGGCTGGCGGCGTCAGCCTGGCCTCCGACCGGGCCGACGTGCTGGCCGAATTGGCCGGCGCCGAACTCGACGACCGCAGGCTCGCCCTCGAACTGCTCACCCCGGGCGTGCCACACCCGCTGTCGGGCTCACCGATGTGGAGGGGCGTACACGCTGTTCCCGGCGGCCACCACCTCACCCTCGACTCCGACGGGCGGGCCGGGAAGGCCCGCTGGTGGTCGCCGCCGGATCCGCACCTGCCCCTGGCCGAAGGCGCCGTGCGCTTCCGGGAGGCGCTGACCACAGCCGTCGCCACGCGTACGCGCGGGCGCGCGCTGGTCACGGCCGACCTGGGCGGGCTCGACTCCACCGCCGTGTGCTGCGCAGCCGCCGGCGGGGACGCGAAGGTCGCCGCGTACACCGCCGCCATCCACGACGAGCTCGGCGACGACGCGTACTGGGCCCGCCGGACCACCGAGGCGCTGGGAACGGTCGAGCACCACGTCGTCCCCGCCTCCGAACTGGCCATGACGTTCGACGGGATCGACACCCTCGACGACCTCCTGGACACCCCCAGCATCCTCACCGTCGACCGCAACCGCCGCATGCACATCATCGCCCTCGCGGCCGCCCGTGGATCGAGCCTGCACCTGACCGGCCTGGGGGGCGACGAACTCCTCGCCGGAACGCCCGCCCGTCTGCACGCGCTGATGGCCAGGCACCCCCTCACCGCGCTGCGGGACCTGCGCGGATACACCGCGAAGTACCAGTGGTCCCGGTGGCACGTGCTGCGCCAGCTCATGGACCGCCGCTCCTACCGCGCCTGGCTCGCTCGGGTCGTCCGGGACCTGGACGCACCCCCGGCCCCGCCGGGCGGACCGCTGCTCGACTGGTCGGCGCCGCCGCGCATGCCGGGCTGGGCCACGCCCGAGGCCGTGGAGGCGGTGCGCGAGCTGCTCCGCGCCCACCTGCCGGAAGCCGAGCCCCGTGGCCGCGGGCACGGCGAGCACCAGGAGATCGCCGGGATGGACGGCATCTCACAGTGGACCCGGCACATCGGCCAGATGGCAGCCCCGCTGGGCGTCACCGTGGCAGCCCCCTACTACGACGACCGGGTGATCGAGGCGGCCCTCGCCGTCCGGCCGCAGGAGCGGATCACGCCGTGGCGGTACAAGCCGCTGATCGTGGAGGCCATGCGCGGCGTCGTCCCCGAGGCGAGCCGGGCCCGCGGCACCAAGGCCAACGCCACCTTCGAGGAGGAGGAGGGGCTGCGCCGCCACCGCGCGGCCCTGCTGGCGTTGTGCGAGGAGTCGCGCCTGGCCCGGATGGGTCTCGTTGATGTGGAGGCCCTGCGCGCGTGGTGTCTGGGGCCCCTGTCGGCCGAGACGGGGAGCTACCTGCTGCACCCGACCGTGGCTTGCGAGGTGTGGCTGCGCTCCCGGGAGACGGCACCGCCCCGGACACGGCCCTGACGAGAGGTGAGCCTATGTGCACGTTGAAGCCAGGAGTCCTGCTGACCGATACCGAGTACGGCATGGCCCTGCTCGACCAGAAGAGCGCCGAGTACTGGACCCTCAACCCCACGGCGGCGCTCGTGCTCCGTGAGCTGCTGAACGGCCACGATGCCGGGCAGGCGGCGGCTGCCCTCGTCGAACGGTATGACGGCGTGGACGCCGAGGCGGCCTCCCAAGACGTCGCGAAGATCGTGGAGGACCTCCGCTCCGCGGGGCTCATCACGCCGTAGCCGGTCCCGGCCGTCGGCCGCCCGGAGAAGGGATGCGCAGATGTCGACCCCGGAAGCTGTTCCCTACCGCCCCCGGTCGGTCCCCCTCGGCCGCCGCCTCGGGGCGCGTGTCGTGATCGGCTGTGCCCACCTGCTGGCCACCCTGCCGCCCCGGCGGATCCGGGCCGTGCTGGCTCTGCTCCGTCGCGGAGCCCGGCCCGCCACGCTGGCCGAGGCGGAAACGGCCCGGGAGACGGTACTCGCCGTGAGCCTGGCCGCGGGCGGGCGCAAGGGCTGCCTGCCGCGGTCCCTGGCCACGGTGCTGCTGTGCCGCTGCCGTGGCCAGTGGCCCACCTGGTGCGTGGGGGTGCGCACCCGCTTGCCGTTCGCCGCGCACGCCTGGGTGGAAGCCGAGGGCGAACCCGTCGGCGAGGGCACGCCGGCCGGGTATTTCCAGCGCTTCTTCGCGGTGGAGTGAGTTCGTGACCAGCGCGCCGCGCTCATTGTTCGGGCACCTGCGGCCGCAGCGCGGCCGCCTGGCCGCGGGTGTCCTGCTGTGTCTGCTCGGCAGCGTGATGGGCCTGGCCCAGCCCCTGGCGGCCAAACGGGTGATGGACGACATGGGCCGGGGAGGCCTGGCGTACGGCCCGGTGATCACCCTGAGCGTGTTGGTGGTGGCGGGAGGGTGCATTGCCGGCCTTGGGCACTACGTGCTGGACCGGTCGGCGGAGTCCGTCGTCTGCACCGCCCGGCGCCGGCTGATCGACCGCCTGCTGGTGCTGCGCGTACCGGTGGTGGAGCGCACCGAACCGGGGGACCTGATCTCCCGCGTCACCTCCGACACGGCACTGCTGCGGCAGAGCGTTCCCCAGGCGGTGTCGGCCGCGGTCACCGGCACGCTCATCACCCTCGCGACGGTGGTCATGATGGGGCTGCTCGACGCCGTGCTGCTCGGCGTCACGCTCGGCGTGATCGCGTTCACCGGCATCGTCGTCGCCGTCGTCGCACCGCGAATCGGCCGGGCGACCCGGCAGACGCAGGAGGCCGTCGGCCGAATGGGCGCCGCGCTGGAGCGGGCCCTGGGCGCCTTCCGTACGATCAAGGCCTCAGGCGCCGAACGGCAGGAGACGCGAGCGCTGTACCGGGCAGTCGAGCGGGCCCGGCGGACCGGCGTCCGCGCGGCCGCCTGGGACTCGCTGTCCGCGACCCTGTCGGCGGTCGTCGTGCAGGTCTGCTTCCTGGTCGTGCTGGGGGTGGGGGGCGCGCGGGTCACCTCCGGCGCCATCGGCGTCTCCACCCTGGTCGCCTTCCTCCTCTACCTGTTCGCGCTCGCACCCCGGATCGGCCAGCTGGTGGAAGGCGTCGCCCAGTTCCAGATCGGCTCGGCGGCCGCCGCCCGGATCCGAGAGGTCGAGGACCTGGAGATCGAGCTCCTGGAGGACCAGAGCCCAGAAGGCGAGACACCAGATGCCGGGGACACGCTCCACGGCACGGCGGGCGGTACGGGGCGGCCGCGGGCGGATCCGCTGCCCGCCCGCGTGGCCTTCCGCGACGTCCGCTTCGCCTACCGTCCCGGGCTGCCCCAGGTCCACCACCGTGTCTCCTTCACCGTCCCCGGGGGTGGTCTGACCGCGTTCGTCGGGCCGTCCGGGACCGGCAAGACCACGGTCTTCTCCCTCATCGAACGCTTCTACGACCCGGACGCCGGCCACGTGCTGCTGGACGACAAGGACGTACGGCAGTGGCCCCTGGCAGAACTCCGCGCGGCCATCGGATACGTGGAACAGGACACGCCCGTCCTCGCCGGCACCCTGCGCGAGAACCTCACACTGGGCTCCGTCAACGCCACGGAAGAGGAACTCCGTCACGCCCTGCGCCTCGTCCGCCTCGACGCGGTGACGGACCGCCTGCCCCGCGGCCTGGACACCGACGTCGGCCACCGCGGCAGCAGGCTCTCGGGCGGCGAGCGCCAACGCGTCGCGATCGCCCGGGCGCTGTTGCGCCGCCCAAGACTGCTGCTGCTGGACGAAGCCACCTCACAGCTCGACGCTGCCAACGAGGCGGCCCTGCGCGACACGATCACCGACGTCGCCGGCCGCATCACCGTCCTCGTCGTCGCCCACCGCCTGTCCACGGTCTCCACGGCCGACCGCATCGTCGTGATGGACGCCGGTCGGGTACGCGCGGTGGGGACCCACGCCGAACTCCTCGAAGCGGACGCCCTCTACCGCGAACTCGCCACCACCCAGCTACTCAACGGCCGGTGAGCTTGTTCTCTATCTACGACAACCAATCCCTGTTCACCGGCGCGGCGGAGGCGTTCTGGCACAAGCAGCGGAACACCGTCGAACGCTGCATGGACAAGCTCAACCCGTGGCGCGGCCTGGCCACCAGACACGACAAGACCGCGACCCGAAGGACAGCCCTTGGCGGAGGGCCTTTGCGAGCCTGCTTGTTGGCGAAGTCCCAGTTCTGGCCGCACCGGCCGGAGGCTTCTGAAGGATCACTCGGAGACCTTGCTTGCCATCCTCGCCGCGGTGACCGGTCTCCTGGGCGCATTGCTTGCACCCGAATCTCGGCCGGCAGCGGCCACGCGCAAGCCAAGGCCGCCAAGGAGGCCGCCGAGATGGCCGCCACCGCCGCTCTCCAAGCAGTCCGCGAACAGGCCGACCGCGCGGCAGCTGGCGCCCATGCCGCTGCCCTGCGGGACCAGCAGGCCGGCGCGATTACCGACTGCTCCGCACAGCCCGTAAGTTCACGCGCGCCGTGGACCGGCTATATCCAGAGCCGGACAACGCTTCTGTCGACAGCGCCCGCAACGATTTCTTGCACCACCGGGGAGCTGTGGAGCTCCTCGCCCCTAACGCGCTCCCGTCCAGGAGTTTGTCGAGGTAGGCCAGGAGGAGGGTGGCTGCCCTCGTGGGCGTCGTCGACATCGCCCTGGGCGCAGGCCTCCACGATTTCGGCAACGTCGTTGGGGATGATCGACAGCGAGTCGCCCGCCCTGGATCCTTACTCCCGGGAACCGCACGTAGGGACATCCTGCCGGATCGTTTCACCGCGCGGCAGGACACAGCCGGCCCGGGCATCACGGACCGCCCCGGCTGCATGCCTCGTGCCGGGCGCGCTGCGATGGCCGGGCGAAGACGCACCCTGACACGGGGACTCAGGGATAAGGTTGCGTGCATGGACAACGAACGTTCGAGAGGGCCCGCGGGCTACAGGTAGCCCGCCAGGAAATACCTGGCGGTTGCTGCGAACGGAGTGCCTCCCGTGACACGCACCGCTCACCATCTCCCCCTTCACGCAGCCAGAGTGCGCACGAGTGCACATCAGGAGATCCTTGGCGCTCCGTGGTTCTCTACGACCTCAGGTACAGCGCACACACCTTCAGCGAGGCGATACGAGAGTCCAGAAGGCCTCAACCTCACGTGGTGCGCCGCATGGTGGACGTTTACTCGTTCCCCCGATACCGGCAGGACCGCTCCGTCGCCCGGTGGTCTGCGGAGGAGGAAAGCCGGGCGCGGCAACGGCTGCGCGCCCAGGTGGGGACGCTCCTGAGACTGGTGCGTGCCAACGCTGGAGGACTGGCACTTGATGCCGCACACACCGTGGAGATACCGCCCGCACGTCATCGGCGTAGCTCGCTCTGGCTCGCGTAGTCAGCACTGAGGAACCGGCCCACCCGTGGCCCCGGCCGGCCGATGCCTCGTGCCTCGGTCGGCTCTGGAGGCCGCCTGCATGAGCAGCGGCAGCCGCAGCCGCCTGTTGCGTAGGTGGTGATCACCAGCCGTTGGTCGCTCTGCCGCATCATGGTCAGCGTGGCCTTTAGCTCCGGTTCGTCGGCCTGACGGCAGCGGATCACATCCCCGAGGCGCCCGCCCGCCCGGCCTCCCCTGGCCTGGCGCCGACGTCTGCTGGCCCACGCCCACCATGCTCCACCGGTCGGC